>JAKVKH010000038.1 GCA_022486625.1 Butyrivibrio sp.
GACTGTACACTCTCCCGTGTGTGTCCTGATTCTTAACATAAAATAAAAATCAGATCTTTACTACACGTCGTTTCTGTTTACCTGAATCAACTGAACACTCAGCAGATTCCAACAGACCATTCTGTTTGTACAGTGACTTGTCGTCAGTTTGTTTGACCGACTGTGCGGTCTCTAGACATTCGCTCCACGGAAAACCTGTCTCACTGGATAAGGCAGCAACCTCACGCTTCACAGCTATCATGTCACAGCATTTGCTATTGTATCCCTTTTTTCTGAGACATGCAATAGTCTTTTCAAAATTAATGACTTTTGCCGAAAAATCAGCAAATAATTGCAATTCATATTGATCTTTTTTAACCTATCTCGTATTCAGATAGCTTCGGGAGTGGTTTTGCAGTAAAATCAATAAGCATTTCCTGTCATCTTCGTGTATTATATATAGAAGATACGTTTTTTGCAAATTTTTCAGATCATTATATAGAAGAAAATGGAGTTCATATGTGGATAGCAGACCAATGGAAAGATTATGAAGTAATTGATACATCAAATGGTGAAAAGCTCGAACGCTGGGGAAAATATATTCTTGTCCGTCCGGATCCTCAGGTCATCTGGAATACAGAACGCAGACTGAAGGAATGGAGTAAACCCAACGGTCATTACCATCGCAGCAGCAAAGGCGGAGGTGAATGGGAATTCCATCAGCTACCGGAAGAATGGGACATCAGCTACCGGGATACTACATTTCATCTCAAGCCTTTCAGCTTCAAACACACAGGGCTTTTCCCGGAACAGGCCGCCAACTGGGACTGGTTTTCAAAGCTGATCCGTGAGGCTGGCAGACCGATCAGAGTTCTGAATCTTTTCGCCTATACCGGCGGAGCAACTGTATCTGCAGCAAAGGCCGGCGCAAGCGTTGCTCACGTGGATGCCTCAAAAGGCATGGTTGCCTGGGCAAAAGAGAACGCAGCAAGTTCAGGTCTGTCTGATGCGCCGATCCGTTACCTTGTAGATGACTGCACAAAATTCGTAGAGCGTGAACTCCGCCGCGGCAACAAATATGATGCGATCATCATGGATCCTCCATCTTACGGGCGTGGTCCCAAAGGAGAGATCTGGAAGATTGAGGAAAGTGTATTTCCGTTTATTCAGCTGACTTCGCAGCTCCTGTCCGATCAGCCGTTGTTCTTCCTTATCAATTCCTATACGACAGGACTGCAACCTGCTGTTCTCTCCTACATGCTGCATACCGTCCTTGATCCGATTCACAAAGGAAAAGTTGAAGCGGATGAAGTTGGGCTCCCCGTTTCTTCCAATCATCTGGTGCTACCCTGCGGCGCAAGCGGACGCTGGACAGCAATTAATAACTAATTTCAACCCAAAAAAACAAAGCTTCAGCCGGATCCTTTCTGATGATCCCGCTGAAGCCTTTTTATTTCTTCTTTTTCATTTTTCATTCTGGTTCTGTTTTTATTCTGACTTCCCTGTCTTTGTTTTCATCACTGAAGTTTTTCTGACTGTTGCCTTTTTTGCTGTGCTTTTCTCCACCGCAACTGTTTTTTTCTTCTCCGGCTCTTCTTCCGGATTTTCTTCATACGCTTTCTTATTTTCTGCCTTTTGTTCTTCTTTGTTTGCTTTTCTCATTTCGCCTGATTCTGTCAGATCTTTTTCCAGCTCTTTCTCAGGTTTCTTCTCCAGTACTTTGCTGACTACATCTGCAACACCCAACAGAGTATCCGTACTGCTAATCAGCGTACCGATTCTTTCCGCATTCTTCTCTGTATGCTCTGAGACCGCATTTTCAAGCTCATACTGTTCCTTGCTTTCATCAATACGCTCCCGAATCTGCTGCATTCTGCGATCCAGCTGATTAATCAGATCCGCGCTAAAACGCAGATCATCGGATATCGTATCCGCATCCTGAATATCTTTCTTATACTTCATTTTATGTTCAAGGCTTGCCCAGAAATCCATGGCAATCGTCCGAAACTGAACCTCCACCTTCATGAACTGCTTTTCCTGCGTCAGGAAAATCGGTACCTCAAGGATCAGATGCAGGCTCCTGTATCCGCTTGGTTTCGGATTCGCAATATAATCTTTTTCCTGAATCAGAATAATATCATCCTGATGTTTCAGACAATCTGCCAACATATAGATATCATCTACAAAGGAACAGATTACACGGATCCCGGCAATATCCGAAAGATTCTCTTCTATATTCTTAATTGAAAACTCAACACCTTTCTTCTGCATCTTTTCATAAATGCTGACAGGCGTCTTAATTCTGCTTTTGATAGACTCAAACGGATTTCTGTTATTTCTGAGCGAAAGCTCTTTATTCAAAACATCCAGCTTCGTTCGTACTTCAGACAATGCACAGTCATATTTCATCATCAGTGTCTGAAATTCATCTGCCTGATTCGTCAAGCGCAGAAGGCGTTCCACATCTTCCTGTGATATTTTACTGAGTTTTGCCTGAAGATCTTTTTCATCTGCAGACAGAATATTCATCAAATCTGTTTCTTCCATTTAAACCTGTAAACCCCTTTACATTCATAATGCCCAATAAATTTGATTGTATCTTCTCTTGTATTATAGCAGTTTTCACAATATTAGCCATTAAATAAATCTAAAGGTTTATATAAAGTTTACTTAATTCAATGGTGCTGAACGCAAATTTCCTCAGGATCTGCATACATCCATTCCGTATTCCGTACCCTGTAGTACGGTGTTCCCTTTATGTGTGAAGCAATATGTGCGCCAAAAGGTCCCAGCCTCGACATGATCGCCAGTCCGAATCTTCGCCTGCCATACTCTGCGCCGAAGATCGCCCGGATTCTTTTCACCGACTTGAAATCATAAAAGACATGTGCTGCACGATAAAATTCTTCCTGCAAATCCCATGGACTCATATTCCTCGGCTGAAATGTCACATTCATCATATCGAACTGCGTCCAGTCACCAGTAATCAGACGGTGATCTTCAACCATTGACTGATATACCGGTGTTCCTGGATATGGAGTCAGAATTGCCGGCTGCAGCTGATATGCATCAATTGATTTGGCAAAGTCAATTGACTTTCTGATATCCTCCTTCGTGTCATCATCCAGACCCAGAACGATGCTGGCAATCACACGAATCTTATGCTTTTTACATGCCGCACCTGCACGTCTGATATCCTCAATATTCTGCCCTTTATGAATCGAATCCAGTGCTTTCTGGTTCAGTGACTCAATTCCGATCAGTACTCTGGTCAGATGTGCCTTTTCGAGCAGATCAAGCAGTTCTTCATCCTTTGACAGATCCGTCCTCCCGAAGAAAAAAGTTTCTTTGAACTGAAGATGCTCTGCGATTATCCTGCGGCATATTTCCTTTGCACGTTCCTTATCTGCAGTAAAATTATCATCTTCAAAATTCATATATCGAAAACCCATCTTATGATAAAGCCTTATTTCCTCCATCACATTATCCACACTGCGCTGCCGATATGGTGCGAACATTCGCGACGTTGTGCAGAAAGTGCACCTGAAGGGGCACCCTCTCGTTGTCAGAACGTTTGCGCTCTCACATGGCGTCTTCAGGATACTGTAATCCGGAAACGGCACCTCATCAAGATTCTCAATCGGGATGCCTTCCACCACCTTATCAGTAATTCTGCCTTCTACAACATCCAGAATTACCTTCTCTCCTTCACCCCTGATCACATGGTCTGCATGAAGAGAAGCTTCCTGTGGCATGGATGTTGCATGCATTCCTCCAATCAGTACTTTTGCACGGCAATAGCTTCTGATCTGATCTGCAAGCCCATATGCCCGCGGTGCATTTGATGTCATGATGGAAAAACAGAATATATCTGTTGCTTTCAGCAGCTTCTGCAAATTTACTGTACCATTCAATTCCTCATAAACTTCAACCTCATGACCTGCTTTTTTCAGAATTCCTCCCAGGATCAGCGGTCCGGTAATCGAATTACTCTGTCCATACATTTTACCGCTCAACCGGTATAATTTCATTCTCCGCAGATATGGTGCCGGCGTAATAAATACAATTTTCATGATATGCCTCTCAAAAGCAAAGTGATACAGTCTGTAACATATATATATCTGTTACAAATTGTATCACTGCTTGAATTGTGCTTCAATTGTGAGAGGCGTATCTGTTACAGAACGCCGAAAATTGTCTCAAAAACCCATCTTTCAAATATCATCATAAATTCCTTTTAATACCAGTACCATTTCTTCTGGTGTTTCCCGATAGTGATTTTCTGACCACGCAATATACAGTCCATACAGTGCTCCGGCAAAAGCTCGCATTTTATACACTTCCATACCGTTTTCTCCGGAACGCGTCCACTTTCTTACCATATAATCGCTGATCGATCTGAGGAAGAAATGACCGTAGCCGCATAAAATCAGCCCATCCAGGAAATCACTGTATTCTCTGAAATACTTGAAACAATGGAGCAGATTCTCCTGATCATAATATTTCTTCTTACCATATTTTTTCTCAGTTTCCAGTTCATATTTTTCCAGAATTTCCGACATATAGGAACGGAAGATGTCTTCCTTGGACTCATAGTTCCGATAGAATGTCATTCTGGAAACACCTGCTCGCTCCGTCAGTTCTGAAATGGTGACAGCAGACAGCGGTTCCTTTTTAATCAGTTGCAGCAGCGCAGACACAATGCATTCTCTGGCAAGAATATTCGCCTGATTCTTTCTTTCCTTTTCCATTACAGGATCTCCCTGACGATCAGAATTGGTAACAATATAAATATAGCACAGATTACGGCAGTCGCCGCTTGTCAAATAAAAATCAGTGACGTGCGTAACTCGCAGCATAGCTGCTCGTTCACGGGCTTCGCCCTATCTGAAAAGACAACAAAAAGCCCAGATGCAAGCAAGCTTGCACTGGGCTTTTTATTATCTTTTCACGCACGGCTCATGGCCATCGCGCAGATTAAGCAATGATTGTAGCTACACGGCCTGATCCTACTGTACGGCCACCTTCACGGATAGCGAATGTAAGACCCTGCTCCATAGCGATCGGGTGAATCAGTTCGATTGTCATCTCAACGTGATCTCCAGGCATGCACATTTCTGTTCCTTCAGGAAGGTTGCAGACACCTGTTACATCAGTTGTTCTGAAATAGAACTGAGGTCTGTAGTTATTGAAGAAAGGAGTATGACGTCCACCTTCATCTTTTGTCAGAACGTAAACCTGAGCTGTGAATTTCTTGTGGCATGTTACTGTGCCAGGCTTTGCAACTACCTGACCTCTTTCAATGCCTTCACGATCGATACCACGAAGAAGGATACCAACGTTATCACCAGCTTCAGCATAGTCCAGAGTCTTTCTGAACATTTCGATACCAGTTACAACGGACTTTGTAGCTTCTTCCTTGATACCAACGATTTCGATTTCATCGTTCATGTGCAGCTGACCACGTTCTACACGGCCTGTTGCAACAGTTCCACGACCTGTGATTGTGAATACATCCTCAACAGGCATAAGGAAAGGCTTATCAATATCTCTCTTAGGATCCGGAATATAGGAATCAACAGTATCCATCAGTTCGATGATCTTGTCTCCCCATTCGCTCTTAGGATCTTCAAGAGCCTTCAGAGCTGAACCGCGGATGATCGGTGTATCATCGCCCGGGAAATCATACTCTGTAAGAAGGTCTCTGATCTCCATCTCAACGAGGTCAAGAAGTTCAGGATCATCAACCATATCACACTTGTTCATGAATACAACGATGTACGGAACACCAACCTGACGAGCAAGAAGAACGTGCTCCTTGGTCTGAGCCATAACACCATCAGTAGCAGCAACAACAAGGATAGCGCCATCCATCTGTGCAGCACCAGTGATCATGTTCTTTACATAATCAGCATGGCCAGGGCAGTCAACGTGTGCGTAATGTCTCTTTGCTGTCTCATACTCGATATGTGCTGTGGAAATTGTTATACCACGAGCCTTTTCTTCAGGTGCCTTATCGATCTGATCGAACGGAACAGCATCTTCAAGACCAAGTCTATCTGCAAGTACTGTTGTAATAGCAGCTGTTAATGTTGTCTTACCGTGATCAACGTGACCGATTGTACCGATGTTACAATGCGGTTTTGTTCTGTCAAACTTAGCTTTAGCCATTTCTAAAGTCCTCCTTAAAATAAATGTTAACCAACATGATTAATCTTAACCGACTAATATCGATTATATTAAAACTCAGGCACAAATTCAAGCTTTACTTGCATTTTTCAGCAGGTTTTGCCTGAATTTGTTACCCAAAACCCGTTTTTTTGGAAATGAAAACGGATTAGTTAGCCTTTGCAGCCGCAAGAACCTTCTCCTGAACGTTCTTCGGTACTGGTTCGTACTTATCAAAGAACATGGAATAGTTACCACGTCCCTGAGTCTTGGAACGAAGGTCTGTAGCATAACCGAACATCTCTGCAAGCGGAACGAATGCTTTAACAAGCTTACCGCCGCCCAGATCGTCCATGCCTTCTACACGGCCACGACGTGAGTTGATATCACCGATTACATCACCCATGTATTCTTCAGGCATTGTAACTTCTACCTTCATGATAGGCTCAAGAAGTACAGGACTTGCCTTGCTCATAGCATCCTTGAATGCCATGGATCCTGCGATATGGAATGCCATTTCGGAGGAATCGACTTCATGATAAGATCCATCATATACAGTAGCGTGAACACCAACAACCGGGAATCCGCCAAGGGAACCGGCCTTCATGGCCTCTTCGATACCATCGCTGATAGGCTGGATGAATTCCTTCGGAATCGCACCGCCGACAACAGCGTTATCAAACTTGTACAGCTCTTCGCCGTTGGCATCCATGGGTTCGAACTTAACTTTACAATGTCCGTACTGACCACGTCCACCAGACTGCTTTGCATATTTGCTTTCAACATCAACTGCCTTTGTAAATGCTTCCTTGTATGCTACCTGAGGAGCACCTACATTTGCCTCTACCTTGAACTCACGAAGCAGACGGTCAACGATGATTTCCAGATGAAGCTCTCCCATTCCGGCAATGATTGTCTGACCAGTTTCCTGATCTGTATGAGCACGGAATGTAGGATCTTCTTCAGCCAGCTTCTGCAGAGCTTCGCCCAGCTTTGTCTGACCAGCTTTTGTCTTAGGCTCGATTGCCAGCTCGATAACCGGATCCGGGAATTCCATGGATTCGAGGATGATCGGGTGGTTCTCATCGCAGATTGTATCGCCTGTTGTTGTATCCTTGAAACCTACTGCAGCAGCGATATCACCGGAGAATACTTCTTCCAGTTCCATACGCTTGTCAGCATGCATCTGCATGATACGACCAACACGTTCCTTCTTGTTCTTTGTAGAATTCAGGACATAGGAACCTGCCTTTAATGTTCCGGAATATACACGGAAGAATGCAAGTTTTCCTACGAACGGATCTGCAATGATCTTGAATGCAAGAGCTGCAAAAGGTTCTTCATCAGAAGATTCTCTCTTATCTTCATTACCTTCAAGATCTGTTCCTGTAATAGCCGGAACATCCAGAGGTGAAGGAAGATATTCGATTACAGCGTCCAGAAGCTTCTGAACACCCTTATTTCTGTATGCAGTACCATTGCATACCGGAACAGCCAGGGATTCGCAGGTACCTTTTCTCAGAGCGGTCTTCAGCTCTTCGTTGGATATTTCCTGTCCGTCAAGGTACTTTTCCATAAGATCCTCGTCGAGCTCTACGATCTGCTCAACCATCTTATCGTGCCATTCCTTAGCGGTATCCTTAAGATCTTCCGGAATTTCTTCAACATCTTCTTCTGCACCATTACTGCCACGGAAGAAATATGCCTTCATTTCAAACAGGTCAACCAGACCTTCATATGAGTCTTCAGCACCAATCGGGATATTGATGACGATCGGGTTCTTACCCAGTCTGTTACGGATCTGATCAACGTCTGCGAAGAAATTGGCACCTACGATATCCATCTTGTTGATGAATGCAATTCTCGGTACCTTATATGTATCAGCCTGACGCCAAACGTTCTCAGACTGCGGCTCAACGCCGTTCTTCGCATCAAATACACCTACTGCACCATCAAGAACTCGAAGGGAACGCTCAACTTCTACTGTGAAGTCAACGTGTCCAGGGGTATCAATGATATTGATACGGTGCTCAAGAGCACCATCCTTTTTCTTTCCAAGTTCCTGGCAGGTCCAATGGCATGTTGTTGCTGCGGATGTGATTGTGATACCACGTTCCTGCTCCTGTACCATGTAATCCATGGTAGCAGCACCATCGTGGGTCTCACCAATCTTATAGTTAACACCAGTGTAATACAGGATACGTTCTGTCAGTGTCGTCTTACCGGCATCGATATGAGCGATAATACCGATATTTCTGGTTCTATCCAATGGATATTGTCTCTGAGCCAATGGTTCTTCCTCCTTATATATTTACGCAAACATCATTCTCATGCACAGATCAGAATCTGTAATGTGAGAATGCCTTGTTTGCATCTGCCATCTTGTGCATGTCTTCTTTTCTCTTTACAGATGCACCTGTGTTGTTATATGCATCCATAAGTTCGCCGGCGAGCTTATCGATCATGGTCTTCTCGCCTCTCTTACGTGAAAACATTACAATCCAGCGAAGAGCCAGGGCCTGACGTCTATCCGGTCTAACCTCAATCGGTACCTGATATGTAGCACCGCCGATACGTCTTGCCTTTACTTCAAGAGCAGGCATAATATTGTTCATAGCTCCTTCGAATACTTCCAGAGCCGGCTTACCTGTCTTCTCTTCCATCTGTGAAAATGCTCCATATACAATCTTCTGTGCAACACCCTTCTTACCATCCAGCATGATACCGTTGATAAGCTTTGTTACAACCTTGTTATTGTATAAAGGATCTTCTAATACATCACGTTTCTGAATATGTCCTTTACGCGGCACGGTTCTTCCCTCCTTATGAATTGGTCAATAAATCATCGGTACTCACTAATTAGTGTACGTGCGGTTTTCTATGCTGACACACAGAAAAGACGCTTGTCCGTGTTTCCTTTCAGAAACATGCGGCAGGTGCCTCCCCCTGTGCGTACATGGAACATCCATGATTATATCTGTTACTGATACAACTTACATTGCATTACTGCTTTGGATCATTATACCTGTGAACTATATATATCATATAGAATCCCAACACCAATAATTAGATTTTTTTAGGCTGAGCAAGTAAAATTACTTGGAAGCCTTAGGTCTCTTTGCGCCATACTTGGAGCGAGCCTGTTTTCTGTCAGCGACACCTGCTGTATCCAGGGTACCACGAATAATGTGATATCTTGTACCAGGCAGATCCTTTACTCTTCCTCCACGGATCAGAACAACGCTGTGTTCCTGAAGGTTATGACCTTCACCAGGAATGTAGCTTGTTACTTCGATTCCGTTAGAAAGACGTACTCTGGCGATCTTTCTAAGAGCTGAGTTAGGCTTTTTCGGTGTTGCTGTCTTAACAGCTGTGCAGACACCTCTCTTCTGCGGGGATGCAGTTGCAGTGGCTTTCTTATGTAAAGAATTAAAGCCTTTCTGAAGTGCAGGCGCAGTAGACTTCTTAACGGATGTCTGACGACCCTTTCTGACTAACTGGTTAAATGTTGGCATTCTATTCACCTCCTGTGTGTGATTTGATAAAAATTATATATGATAAATAGATCATCCCATTGGGATTTCTATGTTATCCGCGTTTCATGCTCACAAACGGAGGGTCAGTATGACCCTCCGATGTGCACACAATTAGATAGTATAAATTCTCAGCTTTTACTTGTCAATAAAAATCTTCTCAGTCTTCATCGTCCTTAACAGTAAGGTCATCTGAATCAAAGTCCTCAATGACATCCGGAATCTCATCATCAATTTCCTTCTTCAGAACCAGATTAGCCGGATCCTTGAAGTGTTCATCTGTATTCAGAGCTGTTCCGCGGTATCTCTTCATGCCTGTGCCTGCCGGAATCAGTTTACCGATAATGACATTTTCCTTCAGACCGATCAGCGGATCAACCTTGCCCTTGATTGCAGCATCGGTCAGAACCTTTGTGGTCTCCTGGAAAGAAGCTGCTGACAGGAAGGAATTTGTTGCCAGAGCAGCCTTGGTAATACCAAGAATTACCTGCTTTCCCTCTGCCGGTTTCTTACCATCATTTACGAGTGCTTCATTTCCGTCTTCGAAATCCAGAACATCTACCAGTGTGCCCGGAAGGAAATCCGTATCTCCGCTGTTCTCAATTCTGACCTTCTTCAACATCTGACGGACAATGACTTCGATATGCTTATCGCAGATATCAACACCCTGCAGTCTGTAAACTCGCTGTACTTCGCGAAGCAGATAATCCTGAACTGCACGGATTCCCTTGATCTTCAGCAGATCATGCGGGTTGACACTACCTTCTGTCAGTTCATCACCAGCTTCAATCGTAGCACCATCCTGTGCCTTGATTCTGGAACCGTAAGGAATCAGATATGCCTTTGATTCTCCGGTTTCATCGTTTGTTACAACGACTTCACGCTTTTTCTTCGTATCCTTGATCGCAACTGTTCCGTCCAGCTCAGAGATAATTGCAAGTCCCTTGGGCTTTCTGGCTTCAAACAACTCTTCTACACGGGGAAGACCCTGTGTGATATCACCGCCGGCAACACCACCTGTATGGAATGTTCTCATTGTCAGCTGTGTACCAGGTTCACCGATAGACTGTGCTGCAATAATACCAACTGCTTCACCGACCTGAACTGCTTCACCGGTTGCCATGTTCGCACCATAACATTTTGCACAGATACCGATATGTGAACGGCATGTCAGAATTGTACGGATTTTTACTGCTTCAATCGGCTGACCCTTGGAATTTACACCAATAGTCAGGATCTTCTCTGCACGGCTCGGAGTAATCATATGATTCTTCTTTACCAGTACATTTCCGTCCTTATCCTTAATACTGTCACATGCATATCTTCCGGTAATACGATCCTTTAAGGGCTCGATTGTTTCCTTACCGTCCATGAATGCTCTTACTGTCATGCCAGGAATTTCTTCCTTACCCTCACTGCAGTCGATCTCACGAATAATCAGATCCTGAGATACATCGACCATTCGACGGGTCAGATATCCTGAATCGGCTGTACGAAGTGCTGTATCTGACAGACCCTTACGGGCTCCATGTGCAGACATGAAGTATTCCAGTACATCCAGACCTTCACGGAAGTTTGACTTGATTGGCAGCTCAATGGTACGACCTGTTGTATCAGCCATCAGGCCTCGCATACCAGCCAGCTGTTTGATCTGCTGATTACTACCACGGGCTCCGGAATCGGCCATCATGAAGATGTTATTATACTTATCCAGTCCGGACAGCAGCACATCAGTCAGCTGTCTATCTGTTTCCATCCATGTATCAATTACCGCACGGTAACGTTCTTCATCTGTAATAAGACCACGGCGGAAGTTTGCTGCAATCTTATCAACAGTAGCCTGTGCTTCATCCAGCATCTGCTGTTTCTGCGGCGGTACTGTCATATCAGAAATGGAAACGGTCATGGCAGCACGTGTAGAATAATGATAACCGGTTGCCTTGATGTAGTCCAGAACCTCAGCAGTTCCAAATGTTCCATGTGTATTAATCAGTCTTTCAACGATCTGCTTAAGCTGTTTCTTGCCTACCATGAAGTCTACTTCAAGCTTCATGAAGTTCTCCGGCTTGGAACGATCTACAAATCCGATATCCTGCGGCAGAATCTCATTGAACAGGAAACGTCCAAGTGTAGACTCTACTGTTCCTGTCTCAACAGTTCCATCCGGTCTCTTTTTATCCATTCTGACATGAACTCTGGACTGAAGTGTTACAAATCCATTCTCATAGGCCAGAATTGCTTCATCAACGCTCTTAAAGTACTTGCCTTCGCCCTTGGCGCCAGGTCTCTCCTGCGTCAGATAATAGATACCCAGTACCATATCCTGTGTAGGAACATTTACAGGACCACCATCAGACGGCTTCAACAGATTGTTCGGTGAAAGCATCAGGAATCTGCATTCTGCCTGAGCCTCAACGGACAGCGGAAGATGTACAGCCATCTGGTCGCCATCGAAATCGGCATTGAACGGCGTACAAGCCAGCGGATGAAGTTTGATTGCCTTACCTTCAACAAGGATAGGCTCAAATGCCTGGATGCCCAGTCTGTGCAGTGTGGGTGCACGGTTCAGCATAACCGGATGCTCTTTGATTACATCTTCAAGTACATCCCATACCTGCTCATCCAGACGCTCAACAAGCTTCTTGGCATTTTTAATATTCTGTGAAATTCCTCTGGAAACAAGTTCTTTCATTACAAAAGGCTTGAACAGCTCGATTGCCATTTCCTTCGGAAGACCACACTGATAAATCTTCAGTTCAGGTCCGACAACGATAACGGAACGGCCTGAATAGTCAACTCGCTTACCCAGCAGGTTCTGACGGAAACGTCCGGACTTACCTTTCAGCATATCTGAAAGTGACTTCAGTGCTCTGTTGCCAGGTCCTGTGACCGGACGTCCACGACGACCATTATCGATCAGCGCATCTACAGCTTCCTGCAGCATTCTCTTCTCGTTACGTACGATGATATCCGGAGCACCCAGATCCAGCAGTCTCTTCAGACGGTTATTTCTGTTGATAATTCTTCTGTACAGATCATTCAGGTCAGATGTTGCAAAACGTCCACCATCCAGCTGTACCATAGGACGAAGATCCGGAGGGATAACCGGAACACAGTCCAGAATCATCCATGAAGGCTGATTTCCAGACTCTCTGAATGCTTCAACAGCCTCAAGACGCTTGATGATTCTTGCTCTCTTCTGGCCGCTGGAAGAATCCAGTCCTTCCTTCAATTCCTTGTAATCTTTTTCAAGATCAATGTCCATCAGAAGTTCCTTGATGGATTCAGCGCCCATTCCTGCACGGAACTTGTTTCCCCACTGATCTCGTGCGTCCTGATATTCCTTCTCGGAAAGCACCTGCTTATATTCCAGCGTGGTCTCTCCCGGGTTCAGAACAATATAGGATGCGAAGTACAGAACCTTCTCCAGAATTCTCGGAGAAAGATCCAGAATCAGTCCCATACGGCTCGGGATTCCCTTAAAATACCAGATATGAGAAACAGGGGCAGCCAGTTCAATATGACCCATACGCTCTCTGCGGACGCTGGACTTTGTAACTTCAACACCACAACGATCGCAGATTACACCCTTATATCTGATTTTCTTATATTTACCGCAATGACACTCCCAATCCTTTGTCGGTCCAAAAATTCTTTCACAGAACAGACCGTCTCTTTCCGGCTTCAACGTTCTGTAATTGATGGTTTCCGGCTTTAACACCTCACCATGAGACCATTCTCTGATCTTCTCCGGCGAAGCAAGGCCGATCTTGATTGCATCAAACGTCATCGGCTGATACGTCTGCTGCATGGAGGATCTGCCACTGGAAGCTTCATTGATTGCTTTATTCATAGTTGAATCTGACATGTTTGTTGCTCTCCTTCCAATCGACGTTTACTGTTCATCGGATGAATCAGAATTTTCTTCAGCTGCACCTGCGGCGTCAAAGCTGTCATCTTCGCCTTCATCTGCATCTGCAACAAGCTCGCCACTCTCATCATCAAATTTCTGCTTGCTGTATCCATTTTCTTCGAAGGATTCCTGACCATAGTCACGGTTCTGATTCTCTCCCTCGATCTCATAACGATAATCCGAATCACTGTAATCGATGGTTTCCATGATTTCAACTTCTGTATTATCTTCACGCAGAACTCTTACATCAAGTCCGAGTGACTGTAATTCCTTAAGAAGTACCTTGAAGGATTCCGGTACGCCAGGCTCAGGAATATTATCTCCCTTAATGATTGCTTCATAGGTCTTGACACGTCCTACCACATCATCAGACTTAACTGTCAGAATTTCCTGCAACGTATATGCGGCACCGTATGCTTCCAGTGCCCAAACTTCCATTTCTCCGAAACGCTGTCCGCCGAACTGAGCTTTACCACCCAGAGGCTGCTGTGTAACCAGAGAGTAAGGACCTGTTGAACGTGCATGAATCTTATCATCAACCAGATGATGCAGTTTGAGGTAATGCATGTGTCCGATTGTTGTCGGTCCGTCAAATTTCTGCCCCGTACGACCATCACGCAGCTGTACCTTTCCATCAGAAGTAATCGGAACGCCCTTCCAGAGTTCTCTGTGATCTCTGTTTTCATACAGATAATCCATGATTTCCGGAAGAACCACATCCTTATACTTCTTCTCGAAATCTTCCCATGAACTGTTTACATAGTCATTGGCCATTTCGAGTGTGTCCTGAATATCTTTTTCATTTGCACCATCAAAGATAGGTGTTGCAATGTTAAATCCAAGTGCCTTGGCAGCAAGTGAAAGGTGAATTTCCAGTACCTGTCCGATATTCATACGGGAAGGTACACCCAGGGGATTCAGCACGATATCCAGCGGACGTCCGTTCGGAAGATAAGGCATATCCTCAATAGGAAGAATACGTGAAACTACACCCTTGTTACCATGACGGCCGGCCATCTTATCACCTACAGAGATCTTTCTCTTCTGTGCAATGTAGATACGGACTGCCTGATTCACACCCGGTGACAGTTCATCACCATTTTCTCTTGTAAATACCTTTGCATCAACGACAATACCATATTCGCCATGCGGAACTTTCAGCGATGTATCGCGGACTTCTCTTGCCTTCTCACCAAAGATGGCACGAAGCAGTCTTTCTTCAGCTGTCAGTTCTGTCTCTCCCTTAGGTGTTACCTTGCCGACAAGAATATCCCCGGCACGAACCTCTGCGCCGATACGGATAATACCGCGGTCATCCAGATCCTTAAGTGCATCATCACCAACACCAGGAACATCACATGTGATCTCTTCCGGTCCGAGCTTTGTTTCTCTCGCTTCTGCTTCATATTCTTCAATATGGACAGAAGTAAATACATCATCACGTACAAGGCGCTCACTGAGCAGTACAGCATCCTCGTAGTTATAACCTTCCCAGGTCATGAATCCGATCAGCGGATTCTTACCAAGTCCAAGTTCTCCCTGTGAAGTAGACGGACCATCAGCAATTACCTGCCCGGCCTTTACACGGTCACCCTTGACTACAATCGGTCTCTGATTGTAGCAGTTACTCTGGTTGGATCTCTGGAATTTAATCAGATGGAACTCTTCCTTTTCACCATCATCATATGTCAGGCGGATCAGCTTGGAATCAACAAAGTCAATCACACCGTCTTTTCTGGCAACAACACAGACACCTGAATCGACTGCAGCCTTTGCTTCCATACCTGTACCTACTGCAGGAGCTTCAGTTGTCAGAAGCGGTACTGCCTGACGCTGCATGTTGGAACCCATCAGGGCACGGTTTGCATCATCATTTTCCAGGAAAGGAATCAGTGCTGTAGCAACAGAGAATACCATTCGCGGAGATACATCCATGTACTCGAATGCAGTCTTCGGATATTCCTGTGTTTCTTCTCTGAAACGGCCGGATACGTTATTTCTTACGAAATGACCTTCGGCATCCAGCGGTGTATTAGCCTGTGCTACATGATAATTATCTTCTTCGTCGGCAGTCAGATACTCAACCTCATCTGTTACGACAGGATTCTGCGGATCTGTTCTGTCAACTCTGCGGTACGGAGCTTCTACGAAACCATACTCGTTTACTCTTGCATAACTTGCCAGAGAGTTGATCAGACCGATGTTCGGTCCTTCAGGAGTCTCGATAGGACACATACGGCCATAATGCGTATAGTGTACATCTCGAACCTCGAATCCGGCTCTGTCTCGTGACAGACCGCCAGGACCCAGGGCAGAAAGACGTCTCTTGTGTGTCAGCTCACCAAGCGGGTTATTCTGATCCATGAACTGTGACAGCTGTGAAGATCCGAAGAACTCCTTAACAGCAGCCTGTACCGGTTTGATGTTGATCAGTGTCTGAGGAGAAATTTCTTCTGCATCATGTGTCGTCATTCTTTCACGGACAACTCTTTCCAGTCTGGAAAGACCGATACGATACTGATTCTGTAACAGCTCACCTACGCAACGGATACGACGGTTGCCCAGATGATCGATATCATCATCGTGACCTGCGCCATATTCCACGTGCATGTTATAGTTAATGGAAGCAAGAATATCTTCCTTCGTAATATGCTTCGGAATCAACAGATGAACATTGGCACGGATTGCCTCAGCAAGGCCTTCCGGATCATTCTTGTCTGCATACTCATCCAGGATCTTCTTCAGCTCCGGATAATATACATCTTCGGTAATTCCCAGCTCTGCAGGATTGCAGTCTACAAAGTGTGTAATATCCACCATCATATTGGACAGAATCTTAATGTTGCGTTCTTCCATCTGCAGCATGACATAAGGAATTGCTGCATTCTGAATCTCTGTTGCAAGAGCACGGTCAACCTTTGTGCCTGCTGCAGCGATCATCTCGCCGGTTCCCTCATCTACTACATCTTCTGCAAGAATCTGACCATTGATACGATTCTTGAAATGAAGTTTCTTATTAAACTTGTATCTGCCGACCTTTGCCAGATCATATCTTCTCGGATCAAAGAACATGGCATTGATCAGACTCTCCGCGCTGTCTACGCTGAGAGGTTCACCGGGGCGAATCTTTTTATATAACTCAAGCAGGCCGCTCTGGTAATCCGTTGCCGGGTCCTTTGAAAAGCTGCCTTCAATCTTGGGTTCATCTCCGAAGAGATCGATGATTTCTTCATTTGTTCCGATTCCAAGTGCTCTGATCAGGACCGTTACAGGAACCTTTCTGGTTCTGTCGACCCTTACATAAAAAACATCATTGGAATCTGTTTCATACTCCAGCCATGCACCACGATTCGGAATAACTGTGCAGGCAATCAGCTTCTTACCAAGTTTATCGAATGTAATATCGTAGTAGATACCGGGGGAACGTACCAACTGACTGACAATGACTCGTTCTGCGCCATTGATAACAAAAGTGCCTGTAGCCGTCATAAGCGGAAGATCACCCATGAAGATCTCATGCTCGGTAATCTCATCCTTCTCCTTGTTATGAAGACGCACTTTTACCTTGAGAGGCGCAGCATAAGTTGCATCTCTTTCTTTGCATTTTTCAATAGAATACTTCACTTCATCTTCACATAACTTGAAGTCTACAAATTCAAGGCTTAACTTTCCGCTGTAGTCCTCAATAGGAGAGATATCGTCAAAGGCCTCTTTCAGACCTTCATCGAGGAACCACTGATAGGAGTTCTTCTGAACTTCAATCAGATTCGGCATCTCCAGGACTTCCTTCTGACGCTGATAGCTCATGCGTATGTTCTTACCCGAACCAGTAGGATGTATTCTGTACTTTTCCATTGACATTCACCCCGTTCTCTATATTTTTGAAACCATGGATACCTTGTTGCCTAAAAATGAGCGCAATAAAGCCTACCACTCCACAATAGTGCATCATCCATTGTACAACAAGTGATTTTTGGTGTCAAGAAAAAATATTTTCTTTTTGACTTTTTGAGAAAAATGTGATAGGAGCGTCATTCAGACACTCATTGCGATATTCGGAACATCCGAAACAGAAATTCTGATCTGATAGAAATCTTTTAACCTGGTAACTTCGTTATTATGAAAAAACAGGAGAAGGTGTGTGCGCCATTTCTGAACACACGCCTCCCCCTGAACATATCTGTCTGATGACAAAAATTACTTAAGAGTAACCTTTGCGCCTTCAGCCTCAACCTTAGCCTTGATATCATCAGCTTCAGCCTTCTCAACGTTCTCCTTGATCATCTTCGGAGCGCCGTCAACAAGATCCTTTGCTTCCTTCAGGCCAAGACCTGTGATCTCACGAACAACCTTGATAACCTTAACCTTGTTAGGGCCAACTTCTGTCAGCTCAACGTTGAACTCTGTCTGCTCTTCAGCAGCACCTGCACCAGCGCCTGCTGCTGCTACAACAACACCTGCTGCTGCAGAAACACCAAACTCTTCTTCGCAAGCCTTTACGAGATCGTTCAGTTCAAGAACGGATAACTCTTTGATCGCATCAATAATTTCCTGTGTGGATAACTTTGCCATGATAATATACCTCCATATTAGTATAATTTGTAATTACTCTGGTAGAATCACACTGCCTCTGGCAGCGGACTGTTATGAATCAGACATCTGTCCGGTTCATGCTGCAACAGATTTAAGCCTCTGTTGTCGGAGCTGCTTCCTCGGCTGCCGGAGCTGCTGCTTCTGCGCCGTCTGCATTCTTCTCTGCGATCTGCTTGATAACACGAGCAAAATTCGTAATAGGAGACTGAATGCTTCCAAGGAACTTGGAGAGAAGCTCTTCTCTTGAAGGAATCGTAGCGATTGCACTAAGTGCCTGGCTGTCATAGAACTTTCCTTCTACAACACCACCCTTGATCTCGAGCTTATCTGCTGTCTTCGCAAATTTGTAAAGAACACGAGCCGGAGCTGCAGGATCTGTAGCAGAAACTGCCATTCCACTCGGTCCGTTCAGAAGATCATTCATCTGAGCGAAATCTGTTCCTTCAAATGCGAAATTCATCATCGTATTCTTGTAAACCTTGTAAGATACGCCTTCTGCACGAAGCTGCTTACGAAGTTCTGTATCCTGCTCTACCGTAAGTCCGCGGTAATCTACAAGTACGACGGCCTGCGCATCTTTGATCTTCTCAGAAATCTCATCAACTACAGGCTTTTTTAATTCAACCTTTGCCATCTTTTTACCTCCTTATAGAATTATTTACCGCCGAAAAAAAGCCTCCCCCAAGACAGGAGAGGCTAAAAGTTCTAACTTTTCCTCGGCAGGCGCGTCACGCTTATGTCTTACACTTCAAGACACCTGCTGTCTTCGGCTGGTCAATGACCTTAGTTAACTTACCACACTGGGTTCGATCTGTCAACTGTTTTCTGCATTTTTTATTTTGCAGTCACCACACCATCCGCATCAATTGATACATTCGGGCTCATTGACGCCATCTCATTCAGAATCCGGGTCTTCTCAGTATCCTGCGCCGAACTCACCGTGCAGCCCTGTTGCAGCGCCGGTATGAACTGCAGTGTCTTCAGTCCTTTTGTATCAAATGTTGCTTTCAGCAGACCCGTATCCACTGCCTTTGAATTAAAAAGGAAATTTCCAAGGCTGTAAATCACCGGTACTCCATTCACATAATCAAATTTCTGCAGGCAGTGTGAATGATCCCCTACAATCAGGTCTGCACCGGCAGCCGCAATTTCCGGTGCCTGCTGCAGCTGCAGCCAGGTTGGCTCTGTCACACTTTCTTTACCCCAGTGAATAAAGACAATCACGAAAGCTCCCGCTGCCCTGGCTTCCCCAATCCGCTGCAGAAGCAGTGTATCATCTACACTGCGGAATACTCCCGGTGAAGTCTCTGTTGCGCCTTTGGTATCCGGATTATCCATCTGTTCAATATCTGTAGCCGCAATCAGCGCAATCTTCATATCTCCCACATGATAATAAATTATACGCGACGCTTCATCTATGTTTCTCCCGGCTCCAACATGCGCAATTCCAACACTTTCCAGTGTTGTCAGCGTATTCAGAAGTCCCGTTTCCCCATAATCATAGGAATGATTGTTTGCTACCGATACTGCATCCACACCCATATCCCGTAAAAGAGATACCGATGTCGGATTCGCATGAAAGGTATACTTCTTACCCGCAGTCGGTGTTCCATCATTCGTATAGGGAAACTCATTATTCACCATTGTAATATCCGCGCTCTGCATTTCTGTCAGCAGATCAGCACTTATAACTCCCTGAATTCCACCGTTCTGACTGATTCTGGTCATCACGCTGTAACCGGAATCGAACAGAATATCCCCGGCAAAAACGCAGGTCACCTGTCCATTCTCTGCCGGGTTCTTCACGTAATTGCCTGAGTCCTCCTGCACAGCAGCATTCATATTTCCCCGTGACGCGGATGCTGCCGCATTGGCTCTGTCCTCCGAAGTAATCGGCTCTGCAAGTCCTGATACAGACTCTGCCGACTGTGCAGTTTCTGCATTTTCACTTTCAGATGCTGTATCTGCCGCTGATGCTTTCCCCCGTATGCCCAGCAGTGAAACTGTCAGTAAGATCAGCATCCCGCCACACAACACTGTTGTCAGCGTAAATATGAACACCTTTGTAAACTTCCAGGCCCCATTCCTGTATTTATTTGTATGTTGCCCCACATTTCTGTGTCTTCTCCGTTTTTTCATAATTTCTACTATAGCAAAAAGGCATCCATTCCACAACTTTCTGAAAAAAATATCATAAATTTCTAAGAATATGTATCCGAATCATAAATAAGCAGCTGACTCCTGCCACATGACTCTGCTTATCCGCGCAAAAAAAAGAAGACGCAGCTTTCACTGCATCTTCTCCTAATCACAATGTGCAACGCACATCATGGTTTAATATCTGTTAGAAATAACCTTCACACCAGGGCCCATTGTAGTAGCCAGTGTGATGCTCTTAAGATACTGACCCTTAACGGTAGACGGCTTAGCCTTTTCAATTGCTTCCATCAGAGCGCCAAAGTTCTGCTCAAGCTGTTCCTGTGAGAAAGATGCCTTTCCAACCGGAACATGGATGATGTTAGCCTTGTCAAGTCTGTACTCAATCTTACCGGCTTTGATATCGTTAATAGCCTTTGTAACATCCATGGTTACTGTGCCAGCCTTCGGGTTCGGCATAAGTCCCTTAGGACCAAGAACCTTACCAAGACGACCAACAACGCCCATCATGTCAGGTGTAGCTACAACAACATCAAAATCAAGCCATCCTTCATTCTGGATCTTCGGAATAAGTTCATCTCCGCCAACATAATCTGCGCCGGCAGCCTGAGCCTCATCCAGCTTTGTTCCTTTTGCAAATACCAGAACCTTAACAGTCTTACCGGTTCCGTTCGGCAGTACAACAGCGCCTCTGATCTGCTGATCAGCATGACGGCTATCGCAGCCTGTCTTGATATGAACTTCTACAGTTTCATCAAATTTAGCAGTAGCTGACTTTTTAACAAGAGCTATTGCATCAGATGCTTCATACTGCTTTGTCTTCTCAATGAGCTTAGCAGCTTCTACATACTTCTTACCGTGTTTCATCTCTTATTCCTCCGTCAGTCTTCTACTGTGATTCCCATGGATCTGGCTGTTCCGGCGATCATGCTCATGGCACCCTCAACATCAACAGCGTTCAGATCAGGCATCTTAAGTTCTGCGATTTCTCTGATCTTATCCTTGGAAATTGTGGCAACCTTGTCCTTGTTCGGAACACCGGAAGCCTTCTTCAGGTTACAAGCCTTCTTAAGAAGAACTGCAGCAGGCGGAGTCTTCGTGATGAATGTGAAGCTTCTGTCTGTATATACAGTAATAACAACAGGGATGATCAGATCACCCTTATCTGCTGTCTTTGCGTTGAACTGCTTTGTGAATTCAACGATGTTAACACCGTGCTGACCAAGTGCTGGTCCAACCGGCGGTGCTGGTGTTGCTTTACCAGCCTGGATCTGTAACTTAATGTATCCTTCGACTTTCTTTGCCATAATGGCACCTCCTGAAAATATGTGGTTGGCGCATAAATCTCCGCCATGGGGCAGAGCCATGCTCCCACTCCAGTAACTGCACGGATCACGCTCACGCGTTTCTCCGTACTGCCTGCTTTCATCATGAAATAATGAAAACAGCGAACTGTCTGAGGGACAGTTCTTTCATCCGTCAGATCAACCTCCGGATGAATATATTCAGGCGCTGTGAACAACGTTCTCAGCGCAGAACATATCGAATCATAAACTTAATTCTCTCAGCTGTCAATACGTCTTACTTCGGCAAAGCTGATTTCGACCGGTGTTTCACGTCCAAACAGGTCTACATTGATTGTAGCGGTCTGCTTGCTCATATCCATACGCTGTACCACACCTGCGGTATCCTTCCAGACACCTGCAATAACAGCGATTTCATCGCCGACACCAAAGTCAACAGATACAGTATCTGTTCTGATTCCAAGCGGTTTGATCTCCGCATCGGAAAGCGGTACAGGTTTGCTTCCCGGTCCGACAAATCCGGTAACACCACGGGTATTTCTGACTACATACCATGTTTCATCATTCATATCCATGTTCACCAGAACATATCCGGGGAACATCTTTCTCTGTACGGTCTTGCGCGCGCCGTTCTTGACTTCCACTACGTCCTGAAGCGGTACACGAACCTCCAGAATCTGATCCTCAAGATGTCTGTTCTCGATTGTCTTCTCAAGGTTTGCCTTTACCTTGTTTTCATATCCGGAATAGGTATGTACTACATACCAGTGAGTCTTGCCTGAAAGGTCTTCCGGGGCTTTGTCATTCTCATAAGCCACATCGGCGTTTTCAGACTGCTCTTCCTTCTGTACGTCCTTTTCTTCGTCTGCCATATGATCTCCTCAAATGTGATGCACTTCAGAAACAATGATCACAATGTTCATCCGAGTACCGATTCAGCTTTCTTAAGACCACATCTCACAGTTTCAGATTGGTCAGTAAGTTGATTCCATAGCCAAAGCCATAATCAAGTGCAGCGATTAAAGCGCCACTGATCAGAGAAATAATTACTACTGCAGTGGTCTGCTTGATAATGTCGTCCTTGGACGGCCATACAATCTTAGCATATTCAGCCTTGACACCCTCGAAGAATTTGCTGATCCTGTTCTCTTTGCGGGGAGCACTTTTTTGTTTATCAGCAGAGCTTTTTTTCGTGCTCTCTGTGATTTTGGATTCTTCCATTCTGCTCACGGTCTCCCTTCGAAAATCGGACGAAAATTACTTTGTTTCCTTGTGTAATGTGTGCTTTCTGCAGAAAGGACAGTACTTCTTGATTTCCATTCTGTCGGGATGTGTCTTCTTATCCTTTGTTGTATCATAGTTACGGTTCTTGCATTCTGTGCATGCCAGTGTGATTCTTGTACGCATATTCCACCTCCGCGTGAAACTTATTCAACACGCTCATCAACTTAATTTTTAGCATAAAAAAAAGACCCAAATTTCATGTCCGTACATAAATATAGCATATGAAAGCCCCGACGTCAACGAATTTTTTCATTTATCTTCGCATGCTTTATCATTCATCTTCCCATGTTCAGCCAGATTGAAAGTCCTGCAAAAACAATGAGCACACAGAACAGAAAAATTCTGCTTCCGGGATCCAGTTTTCTCTTTTTCATTTTTCCTCCCAAAAATAATATATAAATTAGTAGATATTCACACAAATCATCTTGTAATTAACGTTAAACCGTGATAATATTATTATATTAAAAGGTCGTAGTGTGCCCAGTGGGTAAATATCGTCAAAGGATTGACGGGCATCTGTTCTCTGATGCTGCAGCGCCCACTCTATCATGGAAGAAAGGAGGGCATCCAGATGGCAAATCTTCTGCTTGGTGGTGTTTATAACCACTTTCTAACTTCGTATGCTTCAAAAGATGTAACGCAGTCAGATACACATAAGAAAGACGAACTGCGCGATATCTACAAATCCATTGTCAAAATGAATCAGGATGCACCTCTCTACCTTCTTCCAAAAGACGGCTCGGCAGAGGAAAGCGCAATCAGCCTGAAAGAAGAGGCAAGACAGCTGAGCGGAACGCTCTCCAAACTTCAGGGTTCGGGAACTGATGCACTCTCCGGTCAGCAGACGGCATATTCAAGTGATGAAGATGTACTGTCTGCCTCTTATATCGGTTCCGATGACGATACTCCGGCACCTGTTTCCATGCACGTTGATTCCCTTGCCTCCGGTCAGGTCAATACCGGTACTTATCTTCCTGACGAACGGACCCAGCTTGAAGCCGGCAATTACTATTTTGATGCCCGGATTAACGATCAGAGCTATGAATTTCAATTTGCAATCAGCGCAGGAGAAACCAACCGTGATGTACAGGAACGTATCTCCCGTCTGATTAATAAAGCCGGCGTCCATCTGGATGCGCAGGTCATTCAAAACGATGACGGTCAGAGTGCACTGCAGATCACTTCACAGCTCACGGGGCTGCCCTCCGGTAAGGATCAGCAGTTCATCATGTATGACAGTTTAAGCGGCGATCATCACGGTGTTGTTCCCTACTTCGGTATGAATCAGACTACTGAAGAGGCATCCAATGCGCAGTTTGAAGTCGGCGGTGTGACGCGTTCTTCCACTTCCAATCATTTTACGCTCAACGGTGCCTATGACATCACACTGCACCAGACCAGTGAAACAGCTGATGATTCCGTCACTGTCGGCATTAAGGATGATAATGCTGCCATGATCGACAATATCCATAAACTGGTAGACAGCTATAACCGTTTTATTTCCGGAGTTTCCGCAATCAGCAGTCCGGCTTTCCGCAGCGGGCATATTCTGAGCCAGATGTCTTCCATCACAGATCATTACCGTAATGATCTTGAACCGCTTGGTTTCAGCATTCAGGACAACGGGCAGATCTCCCTCGATGAGCAGCTTCTGACCCAGAGTGCAGAAGATCCTGCATCCGGGCTTTCTGAAGAATTCGAACCGGTAAAGGAATTTGCTGCCGATGTTTCATCCAAATCAAAAGAGTTCATGCTGGATCCGATGAAATTTGCAGACCACCCGATTGTCAACTACAAGAACCCCGGACGAACACTGCCGAATCCCTATATTACCAGTGAATATTCCGGCATGATGTTCAACAATTACTGCTGAGCGCATATATCCAGCGCCGCACGGATGACCTGATCCATATTGTAATACTTATACTGCCCCAGGCGTCCTCCGAAGATGACATCCTTATCCCTCTTTGCCAGTTCCTGATATTGTGCAAAGAGGGAATTATTTTTTTCATCATTCATCGGATAGTAAGGTTCATCTCCCTTTTTCCAGGTCGCCGGATATTCACGGGTGATAATCGTGCCATGTCCCCTGCCGTATTCAAAATGCCTGTGCTCGATGATCCTTGTATACGGTACCTCACGCTCTGTGTAGTTTACCACTGCATTTCCCTGATAATTGTCCGTATCCGGAAGTTCCTGCGTTTCAAAGCGCAGAGATCTGTATTCCAGCATTCCCAGACGATATCCGTAGAATTCATCAATCATACCGGTAAAAACAATTTTTCCGAAAGTATCACCATTTGCAGAAGCAAACGGTCTTACCGGTGCACCGTCCTGCATCTGCAGGAATCTGTAATAATCAGTGTCAAGGCGCACTTCTGTACCTTCCAGCATTTTCTCCGCCAGTAATGTATAGCCGCCGATCGGAATTCCCTGATACGGATCATTGAAATAATTATTATCATAAATAAAGCGGAAGGGCAGACGACGGATAATAAATGCAGGAAGCTCTGCGCAAGAACGCCCCCATTGTTTCTCCGTATAGCCTTTTACCAGCTTTTCAAAGATATCCCTTCCTGCAAGGCATAATCCCTGCTCTTCCAGATTCTCCGCTTCAAATCCTGTAATTTCTTCTTCCGTTATTTCTGCATAATTTCCTGCAACTTCGTGTCTTTTCTGCAGGATTTCCGTCACTGCCTGTCTGCTCTGCTTTCCAATAATCTCCTGCGCCTGCTGCGGCGTACGGATTCCCCACATTCTGCTGAAAGTATTCATATTAAAAGGCAGATTATACAGTTCGTCCTTCCAGACCGCAATCGGTGAATTCACATAGTTGTTAAATCTTGCATACTGATTCACATAGCTCCACACCTCTTCATCCGAAGTATGGAAAATATGTGCACCATACTGATGCACATTAATATCCATGCGTTTCTGTGTATAAATATTTCCGCCGATATGATTTCTCTTATCGATAACCAGACATTTTTTTCCAGCCTGTCTCATCTGCTGAGCAAATACACAGCCGAACAGACCTGCTCCCACTATCAGATAATCGTATTTCATTTTCTCCTCCGTATCCTGGAAATTCTTCCTTCTTCTTTCGTCATTGCCCCTGAGGGCGCTGCTTTTATTCTAACAGCCGATTCCTGCTGTTGCAAGCACGATGGTCTGAAAATTCAGCCTGCCTGCGCTTTTTATACGCAAAAAGAGACCCGCATGCACTGCATACGAATCTCCTCTGATCAGCCTGATCTGTGTTCCGGCTGTTTTATGCCTGATATTTCTCAAGTGATACAAGATCACCCATTACGTCCAGAACCTTCTTGCGTCCTGTCTTGTTCAGTTTAACATACTGCTGCATAACGCGGTTTTCCACAATCTTGTTGCCCAGGTCTGTTCCTTTTTCCAGCGGTGTGAAATCTACCGGGTTCAGGTTCAGTTTGTCACACATACGGATCACAGTACCATATGCCATACCTTCAATTCCTCTGTCCAGGGCGGTTACCAAAGTACTATATGGAATAGACATGTCAATTGCGAACTGTCTGACACTCTTATATTGCTGTAAGATTTCCTTCTTCAGTATTTCTGCCTTTGTCATATGCGTATACCTCCTTAAATTTATTTTACGGGTCAGTTATAAAGTATAGCGCATATACGGTTTTTCGTCATTCATTTTTTTCTTAAAATTTGTAATAAATTTTTCTGTACTTTTTTGCGTATTTCTGTCACTTTTAACAAATATCGCTAAATTACGGTTTTTTTATGAATGTGTTCACAAACTTTTCACTTTTTGTCATTATACTTAATTTCGCTCTGGCGATAACGCCTGTAATATTTGATTTATTTTCTTCTGTATTCTCTTTATCCGTGTTCGTAAATGCGTTTAGTTTTTCGTTTCCATATTCAGTGATATTCTCTGATACTCTCCAGCAAACTCATTTTGGGTTTCCATCCGGTATCCCTCTTTACCTTCTCCATGGACGGCTGCAGCGAAACCAGCGGAGTCGGCAGTTCACCATATACAATCTGTGCCTCCGGGTTCAGATTCATCCGGATCTGTTCCGTGAAATATTTCAGCGGATGATAATCTCCGTTTGCTATGTTATAGATCTCCCCGCTTCGTCCATGTTCACCAAGCGCAATCAGTTCATCTGCCGCATCACCGGCATCCAGATAATCCCAGTTCTGTGTCCCTGCAGAAAGATGCGCTGTCTCTCCGGCACGGATCTTCTGCACGAGATCTGGCAGCATTCTGCCATGCGGCTCATATCTGCCGATCAGACTGAAAATTCTTCCCCAGATCCACTCAACGCCCAGCTGACGGGCACGATTGCCTGTCAGGTAACATGCTGCCGCTTTCGCCGCGCCATAAGAAGAAAACGGCTGCGGTGCAAGGTCTTCCGTCTGTATCTCTGTCCTGCTGCCATATTCCGCCTGCGAGCCCGTGCAGATAAAACGGCTGCAGCCGATCTGTGCCGCTGCTTCCACTGCCTTAACGGCAACATCCACATTACGATACTGCAGATCAAATTCGTCTCGCCCGCCGGCCCAGGCCAGATGATAAAACAAATCACAGGGTTCCCATATTTTTCCCGGCAGAAGGTTCATCTGTTCCATGTCGAGCATAATCGGATGCAGGCATCTGCTCTCCTGCAGACGTCTGTTATGCGCGGACCCTTCTCTGACGACCGCATATACCTCATACCCCTGACTGATCAGATGTTCTACCAGATTGCACCCTGCAAATCCTGCTGCCCCGGTTACGACTGCTTTCTTCATTTCGCCCTCTTTCCACAGGGCATTCTTTTTCCCGTTTGCCCCGTGACTGCGTTATAATGGATATAGTATAAACCATTTTGTTCCGGGAAGGAATCACATCATGGATCTCTCTGTCTGTATCATTGCCAGAAATGAGGAAAAAAACATTCAGAAATGCCTGCGTGCGCTGACGCCCATGCAATGTGAGATTATCGTGACCGATACCGGCTCTGCGGATCACACATTACAGATTGCCGAAAAATATACCCGTCAGATCTATCAGTTCCCGTGGTGTGATGATTTCAGTGCCGCCAGAAATTTCACCGCAAGCCGCGCCTGCGGTGACTGGATTCTTGCTGTGGACTGTGATGAGTATCTCGTACAGGCCGACCTTCTTTCGCTTACCCGTGCTATGGAGGAACACCCGCTGGAAATCGGCATGATCAGCAGGATCAGTCCTTATCCAAGGCAGGGTACCCAGCAGACACTTCATGAATATGTGGCACGTCTTTACAACCGCAATCTGTATGCCTATAAGGGCAAGATCCATGAAACAGTAGAGCCCCTTTCCGAGAAGCAGGTGCCCTCCAGCGGGGACGGTCTCAAATACTTTGAAATTCCGCTGACTTTTTATCATGATGGCTACCAGACGGAAAATGTACGCAGACAGAAAGCGGAGCGTGACCTGAAAATGCTGCAGGAAACGCTCCGTCAGGAAGGTCCTTCTTCCTATACATATTATCAGCTTGGCAAATGCTATGTCGTTATGAACGATCCCGCACTTGCCGCACACTATTTTGATCTGGGACTGGCCATGGATGTTAACCCGGCGCTGACTTACGTGCAGGAAATGGTTGAGTCCTACGGTTACTGTCTTCTGGACCTCAAGCAGTACAGTAAAGCCCTCCAGCTGGAAAATGTCTACAGCACTTTTTCCGGCAGAGCGGACTTTGTCTTTCTGATGGGCCTGATCTACATGAATAACGCCCGTTTTCCGGAAGCCATTGCCCAGTTTGAAAAAGCCACAAAGATGACCAGCTACTCCGTGGAAGGTGTCAACAGCTACAGTGCATGGTACAACATCGGTGTAATCTATGAATGCCTTGGCAAGCACGATCTTGCCCTGCAGTATTACAGAAAGTGCGGCAGTTTCCAGCCGGCATTGTCGAGGATTGCGGCGATTAAGTGAGTGCTTTTACCCTAATGCTCAATCATTTTTTCTAAGTTTCTCAATCAATAAACCAATATTGCTGCCAATGTCATGTTCAAGTCCATAAAGATCTTCACAAAAATACTTTTCATTTCGAATTGCAATATCCAAACCATCCACAATCAATTTATGTGCATTATAGTGGTTCTTACTATAGCCGTTATCTTTAATTCTCAGCTCATTCGAAACATAATTGAACTTATTTGATACTTCACAATTTTCAAGCACTTTATCCTTGTCCAACCCTTCAATTCCTTCAAAATGCATTAACAGCCAAAACTCAAAACAAGGATTTGATATGTACAATCTATAAGCATTTTCTTCACACAGCTTAGCAACTTTCATGTATTGTTCTTTGCTAAAACTTCCTCTATCCCTATCGACAATAAAACAAATTGCATCATAATCTTTCATATACAAATAGGCTTTATCCATTATCACTCCTGATAATTCAGTCATCATGCCCTCAATATCATTTTTGTATGATACATTTTTCATAATTTGTCCACAAACCGACTCAACGTTTGCCTCTGGAACTAAATCGCTTATTGTCTTTCCTTCTGGAAGTGCTTCCAGCAATTCTTTCCACATGACTTGTTTAGCCAGAGAATGTTTTACTAATATTCCCTGATCAATCATATATTCCATAATTCCATTCATGACTGTTTCATATGTCACACTTCGCATCTGATGCGCCATAATATTTTCTCTGATTCTGCCAACAATTTTCTGAGGATTGCTCCATCCCCTTTCACTATAATCTCTAACCAACGGGATCAGTTCAATCAATGGACTAATTCCGACATCATCTCTCAGCTGATTCAATGAATCGAAATATATCTGCTCGGTCTTTTCACCTTCATAAACAAGAAAAAACTTTTTTCTGGGTTTATCATCGCTTCTGAAGCTTGTTCTTTCTGCAAACTTGCGTGCTTCCCTCATATTAACACCTCATACCATTTTCTCTACAGGGAATACTTCGTTAAAAATTGGAACTCCACCATATCTTCCATCAAGGTATGCTTTATCTATTTTTTTATCAAACCTTTCATTAAATTCTTCCAAAGAATATATGTCACTTTTTCCATTATTGTTTTTATTTACAAACCATATTTCGTCCCTTCTTAACAAATCGAAGTCAAGAAGTCTCGCCTCATGTGTTGTCACAACCAATTGAATTTTCTTTCTTTCGGCATATTTTAAAAACTTTTCAACAAATTTGTACGTCAAATTAGGATGAAGACAACGGTCAAGTTCATCTATTACAAAAGTCCTGCTTTCCTTTGACAGCAATACTTCCATAAGATCCAGAATACGCACTGTACCATCTGATTCTTCACCCAGGCTGTACTGTGCACTGCTTTCCCCATGCTTAAACTCTAATGCGCGATATTTTTCTCCTGTTTTATCAATATCAATCGTAAACAGCCCATTTCTGTTTCGAATAATAATATTCGACTTTGCCGCTGCATGTTGTGAAATATCACGCTTTGTCGATTCAATCATGTTGCCGAGCTGCGTTCTTGTAACAATATCCAACGAAGAAAGAATTTTTTCATAATCAATTTCAACATGTTCATAATTTGTGATTCCTGTTCCAAATTCCTGCAACAGTTCACATACATCCTTAATGTTTTCATTATTCATGTATATCTTATTATCCGTTAACTGCTGATTAGGAAAACTCACTGAAAGATTACGTTCTATCCAATGGTACACTTTCAAAAATACTGCCGCTTCTGAAAATTCATCATATAATGTCTGCTTGTTTCTGTTCATTACAGTCAAAAATAGCGCTGTCGAATCTTTTGCGATATCGCTGATATATACCTTTATCCGATTGCCAAGATCTCCCCTCTGGTACTGATTTCCAACTTGCCATTCTCCTTTTTCAATGTCACGGCTAAAAACCAGATCATCACTATTCTGTGATGTTTCGAACAACCACTCTGAGACGAAACGGCTCTGACTTAATAATATCTCAAAGCCATATGCATAGCATTTCCCATCAAGCAACATCTCCATTTCAAAATAACTGGTTTTCTCTCTATTCCTCTCTTCCGTCTTGCAATATGAATCCATATATTTGTTCTGAATTCCCATTATTACAGTAGACTGCATGAATTCCATTGCCTTAACCAGATTGGACTTACCTGACGCATTCGCACCAAAAACAGCTGCAAACTTCAAAAGCCTGATATTTTTATCTTCATGAATATGCTCAGTATCACGACGTACCTTCCCGGCTATCATTGAAAATTCTTCTGATTTACCATCTTCACGGGTTCCAAATGAACGAAAATTTTTGACATTAAACCTGATAAGCATATAAACCTCCGCCAATTGCCACACATTTTATTCAATGAAGTTACACTGTCACCTTAAAATTAAATAGAGGTGCCATTGCACCTCTATTTAAAGGATCCCGCTGTGCAGGTTCCGTCATCAAAGCGGATTGTTAAAAGACAATCCATCCTTTTAAATTTAAATATTACAATATAAAATTCATCTTCTCATTTTCAGTATATCATCCATTTTATTAATGTCAAATTTATATGTGATTTTTTCACTTATTTATTTGAATTTTCATCATTTTCTCTGCTTTTTCAAAATCCAGTAGTGTTTTTTTCACTTTCTTTACTTTTATTTATAGGAAAAGAAAAATGTTGCTCTATTTGCCTCATCAGAACATCATCTTTTTCTTCTTTAGCCAACTGTATAATATCTGTCCTGTCAAAATATTCCAACCTGTACTTTGATGGAGATACCATATTTTTATGCTTCTCCAGTAATTCAAGTGCACCCTTATCAAATCCTCCTATGGACCAGATCTGAAAAACTATACTCTTTCCACCATATACTTCATTAATCCACTTTTTAAACACCGGAAGTCTTGTTGATAACCATTTTTCAACATATTCCTCGGTAATTGCAGATTTTGTTGCCTTACATTCCACAACAGTAACTATATTTCCCTGAGAAGCCATTACATCTAATTCAAAATAACTTCCCCTATCATTCTGTATCTGTTTATTCAGTTCCAGATAATTAACGCCTTTTCTTTGATAAAACAGTCCTACAATACACTCAAAAAGAGCTCCTATTGCATTATTGAACCTACCTTCATTTTTTTCTATCATTCTTAATAATTCATCTATTTTCTCTGGTTCATTGTAAATTATTGCAGTTGCATTATTAAATGTATTATATATACCAGCCAATGTATCTGCATAACTCTGATCAAATAAATTGGAAATAATTCCAACAATAACCTTACTTTCCTTTAAATACCTTAATGCTTCTTCTGATAATGATTCTACAACAAAGAACGGAACAACATTCACTATTCCTTTAAAATGCCTTATTATATTTACTTTCTCTACGAAAAAGGTAACGTCCGCAACTTCAGCATGTCGCTTGTACAAAATATCAGCAACCAGCATCCCTGGTCTGTCACTATGCAGATCATATATCGGCTGTATATAGGACGGACAGGTAGCAAACCACTGAAAATGAGCAAATTCTACACCCGTCGGATATATTTTGGCACAATTAAAGGCAACAAGATTAATCTTCGCTGCCCATGCCATAACATCTTCCATGACTATTCTGCTGATTCTTTCCTTTGCCAATGAATGTCTGACATTCAGCATTTTTTCACCATATCCTGCTCCAAATGAATAATGTTGTTCATCCGCCACTACAAGAATTCCACATTCCAGTAAATCATCAATATTTCTTTTAAAAAGTCTATGCCCTTTCGTATTTTCCGTCGGTGAAGCTGAGTACAATGGTAATATGCTTTGAGACATATAGCCCTCAAAATTTTCCATCGCTGTAAGAATCGGAGAAATTGATGCTGAATATTTCTTTAATGCATCATACAAATTCTCCCTGTATATAGACTTTGTAAATTGCTCTTCCAGATAGCAAAACACCTGATTATTTGTAAACGGAAAAGTCTTAATCTTTTGAACCGGCGTTCGCTCTCTTGATATTGCTTTTCTTGTTGCTTCATTTGTAGCAGAAAATTTTTTTTCATAAATTGATGCCAGTTTTCCTGAGAGCATTGGTCCATATTCCTTTAATATACTTTCAATCTTTGTCATATTTGTCACACGGCACTATTTATAACATATAATATATACATGCCAACCCCAATCTCTAAGTATCAGTAAAATCAGTCTTTTCAGCATCATCAATGTCACACTGTCTCTGGATTCCTTCTCACTTTCCCGCAACCCGGATCACATACTCCCCGGATTCCACCTCTGCAGTAAGTTTCTGAGCATCTTCATCAAAACCGGTAAGACCGTCTTTCGATCCACATACAGATATCGCCTTCCCGTTCAGTGTGACCGCCTGTGCCTCGTCTGTACGCTGCCCGTTATCCTCTCCCGGCACCTGCAGCACAATCTCCGCCGAAGTATTCGCCGGGATGGAAAACGTATATTCAATACCGGCATTCTCTGCCATATACTTCCATCCGCTGCTTATCGTTCCGTATACACTCTCATAACTTCCTGAAGCCTCGCCCGTTCCGGGATCCGTTACCGGACTGATTCTGAAAAAGCCTTTCTGCGTAAAATCAGGATGAATCCCCAATACTGTATCGTATAAAAATGATGCCGCCGACGCCAGTGCCGGATGGTTCAAAGACCCCTGTACCTGATAAGTGCCATCTGCTTTGCTCTGATACTTCTCAAAATTTTCCGGCATTGTGGTTGCACCAAAATGGCTGACCGGATACAACCAGGAAGGTGCATCTGTCTGATTCATCATCTGATACGCAGACGCACCATATCCATTCTCTGCAAGTGTCTGCAAAAGTACCGGCGTAGTCGCATAACCGGTTCCCGGATGAAAGCCTGCGGAATTTACGCACGTGTTCAGATCTGCCGCACCGGATGTCTGAAGCTGCGGCGGATACAGACCATAAGAAAGTGCTATCGCATATGCTCCCTGCGTCCAGCATTCCATAGAACCATCCGGCTGAATGAATTTCTGCACAAATGCATCTCTGAACTGCTCCGCATATTTCCCATACTCAGCCGCAAGATCCTTTTGCCCTGCTGCCGCAGCCATTTTGCTGACAAGATCTGTCACATGATAGCATTCTGCTGTGTGCACAAGCGGCTTGGGTGTTTCGTTAATTGCATTGAAATCCCCGTAATTATAATCTTCCTTTGTATAAATGAATGCATCCGACGCTGAGATCAGATAATCCGCATACCTGCACATGGAACTCAGATATTTTTGCAGCGTCTGCAGATCTCCGTAACGGGTATACAAAAGCCACGGAACCGTTACACCTGCATCTCCCCATCCAGGATTTCCGCTGCCTCCGCCATTTGCCGGCGCCATATCCGGATATGCCCCCTCTTTCGTCTGTCCGGCCACAATTGCCTTCTCGTAGTTCTGAAGGAAAAGAACTGTATCCGCCTGATATGCTGCCGTTCCTGCATAGAACTGTGCATCTCCCGTCCAGCCAAAACGCTCATCCCTCTGCGGACAGTCCGATGGATGCTCAATGCTGTTGCACCGCATGGTCTGTGCAGACAAAAATGCCATTGCATTCAGATTTCCATTCTGTGAAGTGAAGGTCATTGTCTGATGCGGTGTACTCGTAAACTCCTGCAGCGTTACATCCGAAAGTGTCGGTGCATTGCTGACTCCGGTAATCTGCAGATATCTGAAACTTCTCCACGTAAATTCCGGCGTCATTGTTCCTGTTCCAGACGAATCAAATGTATACAGATCAGTATCCCTTGCTGTCAGAAGATTGTCGGTCCAGATCGTTCCCTCCGGCCCGTCTGCATCTGTCAATCCCCTGGCATTAAGCAGCTCTGCATATCTGCAGGTCATCGTACTGCCTGCAGTTCCTTTTGCCTTCACCTGACAGTTTCCCGTAAACTGGCTGCCAAAATCATAAACATAAACTCCAGGAACCGGATTTGACATGGAAACAGGATGAATACGTGCAGCCACCTCAACCGGTGAATTCACTCTTGCCTCCAGATGCAGCGCATTAATCTTCGTCCCCATGCTCGTGGTATCTGTATCATCCGCCTCTGCCACATCTGTCCAGTCGGAATCGTCAAACGCAGGCTCTGCCCATCCCGGAATTTCTCCTGCCGCGTCGTATCTTTCACCCTGGTAGAAATCATCTGCTCTCACAGGACCGTCCAACGAATCCTTCCAGCTTCCGTCAGTTACCAGTTTCTGTACCTTTCCATCTGCAAAGGTAATCTCCAGCATGGCCCGAAACATGTCCTGTGTTCCGAACCTGGCATAGTTATCCATCGTACCGCAGGCTCTGTCATACCAGCCATGCGCCAGACACACACCAATCGCGTTCCCTCCCTGCTGCAACAGATCAGATACATCATAAGTACAGTAATTTACATAGGAATCATAAGAAGATTCTCCCGGATCCAGCACATTCTGACTCACTTCATGTCCATTGACCTGAATGTCATAGATCCCAAGCGCAGTTGCATACAACCTTGCCGAAATAACCTTCTTTCCCTCCAATGTGAATTTTTTTCGAAAAAGCGGTGCCGGATCATCATCTGCCCCGGCAAGTGTCACTCCGGCCTGCAGACGTGCAGCTTTGTTCTGAACCTTTACGTATGCAGGAGCAAATGATGTGTGATACTCATTATCGAATTTTTCATCAAATATGATCTGTTTTTTTCCACCATCAGTTCTTGCAATCTGAAGGTTATCCACAAATGTAACGTCACTGCTGCGGCCATGGTAGAGCCCCGTCTTCATCACCGGAAGCCTGCCATCCGTTTCCAGCTGTGCAACTTCCACGCCATCAATCTGAACTTTTATTCTGAATCCCTGAATAAAAATATCCGCATGATGCCAGGTACCATTCATCATATCATCTTCAAAACCATATGCAGACAGATCCGTCTCTGATCTGTCACTGCTCTGAAAACCATTCATCATAAACGTTCTAAGTACCGGATGCTCTGCGGAAGTATCAATCTGAAATACACGATAGCTGTCATAAATACTTTCCGGATCTCCAAGCAGTATCCCGGCAGCCGAATCATTGCACTGGAAATCAAAGCTGGTCTGTGTTTCTGCCGTTTCGTCATTATTCTTCTGCTTCTCAGGAGCATAAATCCATGCAGCATCCTTCATCGCCGCGTCGGCATCCAGAAGTCCTGTTTCAAACCATGCATGCTGATCTCTCTGCCGCTGTTTCCTGTCATTCCATACATTCAGAGAGACTGCGTACCTTGCCTGTGCTTTAAGCTTTTCACCCTCATATGGAATATCGACTGATTTTGCTGACTGAACTCTGCCTGAATCCCATGCACAATGTCCCTTCTGATCTATAATCCGGATACGATATGCACTCTGGCGGCTTCCAACCCTATCCGCACTCATCTGCCAGGAAAATGTCGGATTCTCATCAATCCCGATCGGATCCTCCTGATAGCAGGTCTGTACCTTTGCAATACTGAAATCTGCCTTGTTCCCCAGCTTCAACCAGATTATCGTCACTGCCAAAAGCACTGATAAGAATATCAGCGGAATAAAAATTTTGTTCTGTTTCATGCTTCCCCCACTTCGCATGCCGGATGATCTAAGCCATATCCCCCGAATTAAACATACCTCATCTTAAAACATATCAAACTTTTCGCTGTCTCTGTATATAATACCTATCACTTCAAATGATACAGGCTGCAATAATCATTTGCATCCGCCTGCTCATATTTCTGGCTCAGTATTCCATCTACATTTTCATCGTCTGCTCCAGTCAGCACTACAAGCCATTCAGGTGACTGATTCTTCAGGTATGAAACGTATTCCTGCATAATTTCCGGATCAACTTCACTCCAAAAGGTCTGCAGAATCCCATATTTATAGCAGGGCAGTATGTCCCCAATCAGATAATATCTTGCCGGTATTTCAAAGCCTAATACATTGTCCTGATCTTCTTCCGGAATTTTCTGACACAACTCATGTACCTCTGCATATTCCTTCGTCACCGTATCTGTCAGATAATAATCTCTGACATTCAAAAAAATAATCCGCACAGATAATATCAGATATACTGCAAGCACCACCAACAATCCTGTCAGTCTGAAAGTTCTGCGCATCCATTCTGATTTTCTCAAAACACCTTTTTCTTTGAACAGCTTCCAACCCAGTATCACCATAATCAATATAATCGGTGTCTCAATCATAAAATAATGGTTAAAACCAAATCCCATAAACAACGACAGCATATTCAATACCAGAATAAGTTCCATTGCCAGCTTGAACCGCCTTGAAAACTCATTATAGCTGAATACAAAAACTGCCATAATCAATGGCATAAACAGGATCATCATATGTGCCATAACTGATTTCTGCATAAATGTAGATAAAAAACTGGTTCTGGAGCTGTACTTCATATTAAACAGGAATGTCGCATAAAGCATTTCCTGAAGTGAACCCTGTACTTCAAAATACAGGCAGATCGGAACGGTTACCACCATAATACCTGCAATACCGATACCTGCATTTTTGAGCAGTACCAGCCATTTTTTCTCATAGAGCAGCTCGACCAACCAGAACAGCACCAGCGCACAGATTGTCACTGCATTATTGGCCCGGATAAACATCAATATTCCAATGCCGACTCCATATATAAAAGAATATCCGATTGTAGGTTCATTACCTTCCTGCAGATCTCTGAGAAACAGATATAAACAAAGAAAAATGAAAGGCAGGCTATATTCTTCTGAAAGATTACCGTTTGCAAGCGGATATGCCAGATAAATCAGCGTGGCGGCAATCATCCATACTCTCTGTTTTCCTTCTCCAAACAAAACTATTATCTTATTCATCAATGCAAGATCAGCCATCATGAACAGACATTGCAGAAAAAAGACTCCGTTTCTTCCTCCCAGCCACATACCAAGTGCATTAATCCAGAACAGGATCGGCCCTTTATGGTCAAACACATCAACATAAAGCTGCTTTCCACCTGCAACTGCCTTTCCTACCATCATGAAAATAGCAGAATCATACTGGTAGAATTTGGGAAAAAGCGGGCTGGAATAGGCAGAAAAAAGCAGGAGATACAATAAAGCTGACACCAATAATCCAGATACCAATTTTGTTTTATATAAAATATTCTTTTCTATATTCATATTCCCTCTTGTTCAATATTTCCCTGTTGTCCTTATTCGATTACATTTTTCTTAAAAAGTATATCATCCTTTTACTTTCGATAAAATGCCTGAGCAAAAACTATCTGCTCTTCCTGAAATATATTTTACCATGTAAAAAACTTTCCTGATTGAGAGAATTTCATAATTCATAGGCCTTGATTTTACTGATGTTTCAGAGCATATAAAAAACAACTTACCCCGATCCGATATATATTTTGTCAAATATTATCCACATCGAAAGGAGATAAGTTGCA
>JAKVKH010000039.1 GCA_022486625.1 Butyrivibrio sp.
ATTTGTTTTCCTGATTCAAATCTCAACCGTTTTCACATGCCTTTTCTTAACTAAACAGATTTTTCAGAGGCTTGTAACCTGTGAGATACCTTTCCTAACAGACGAAATGCTTATCTAAATGACATTGGGAAATTATCTGTTGATAAATATTAAGACAACACTTTCACATGGCTTTATCAGGAGCTTTTTGAATTCTGCAGTGGTTTCTGTTGGTTCGGTGATTTTGACGGTTCTTGTTGCTTCATTTGCGGGATTTGCACTTGCCAGGTACGAGTTCAGGGGTAAAAAAATCATGGAATTTCTGATTACTCTGCTCCTTGTGATTCCAACAGAGATCAGTGTGGTAGGTTATGTAAGGGAAATGAGAAATATGCATTTGCTGGGGACATTTCTGCCACTTATCCTGATCTGGGGAGCAAATCCGTTTTGCGCATATTTTATGGAATCTTTTATAAAAGATTCTTTTCCGACAGAAATTATGGAGTCCGGACGAATAGATGGGTGCAGTGAGCCCGGAATTTTTTTCAGGCTTGCGTTTCCAATGGTCAGACCGGCTATGACTACGGTTATGATTCTTGTTTTTCTATGGTCATGGAATTCTTATATGCTGCCGCTGATCATTATTAATAGCGATACGAGATATACAATACCTTTGTTTATATCTACACTGTCTTCTGCATTTACCCGTGATTACGGTGCAATCATGTGTGCACTTTCAATGGCGATATTACCCATGATTGTTATCTTTACAATATTTTCCAGAAATTTTATGGAGAGTATTAATATGGGTGCATTAAAGGGTTAAGGTGCAGGAGCCTGAAAAAAAGCAGGAGAATATACGGATGAGAGAAAGAACTGAACTGGATGGAAAGTGGAAATTCAAACTGGATCCGGACAATATCGGAATCAGCGGACATATATATGAAAGGGAGCTTAAGGATGCACAGGAGATCAGAATCCCGCATACGTTCAACGTAGGCAATGGGACGGATGACTATCGGGGAGCGGCATGGTATGAATATACATTTACGATACCGGGGAACTGGAAAGAGAAGAATATCAGGATCTGCTTTGAAGGTGTATACCGCGATGCAGATATCTGGTTGAATGGAATAAGTGCGGGACAGCATTATGGAGCAGGGTTTACTGCATTTGAGCTGAACATATCGGAACTGGTGATTGCAGGAGCAGACAACAGAATTACACTTAGGGTAGATAACAGCTATTCTCCGTATGCGTTGCCCTGGTTTGATCAGTTTGACTGGGCGGATGATGGAGGAATATTCCGACCTGTCAGGGTGGAAGCTTCAGAAAAAACATCAGTTGAAAATGTACTTATTGATTCGATTCCGCAAATTGAAGAAAACACCGGTCGAAAAGACGAAGGTCCTGCTGACATTATGTGCAGAGTCAGTATGACAGATGATGCAGATCCTGCAGCAGAACTGCGCTATGAAATTCTTGATGAACATGGAATGGTTGCAGAGGGAAAATTCTGCAGCGGGCAGGTTATCAGTGTTCCAGATGTTCGTTACTGGCATTTTGATGCCCCGTGGCTGTATCATTTTCATATTCTGGTATCCGTAAACGGAAGAGATACGGATCGCTATGAGACCAGAATCGGTTTTAGAAAGTTTACAGTACAGGGAAATGAATTTATTTTAAATGGAGAAAAAGTACATCTGGTCGGAACCGAATGGATGCCAGGGTCGGATCCGCGGATTGGAAATGCAGAGAAAGAAGAGGACATTGCAAGATTTCTGAAGCTGCTCAAGGATTGTAACTGTGTATATACGAGAGTTCACTGGCAGCAGTCAGACTATTTTTACAGGTGGTGTGATGAGCACGGAATTATGGTACAGGAGGAGATTCCACTCTGGGGGCAGCCTAAGGAACCAGTCGAAAATACGCTGGATATGGTAAAAACACAATGTCGGGAAACCATGTATTCACATTATAACCACCCATCGATTGTCAGTTGGGGCGTAGGGAATGAACTGAACGGACAAAGTGAAGTAACCAGAAAATATGTAGCGGATGCGGTTGAATATTTTAAAACGATTGAAAGAAACAGACCAATCAGCTTTGTATCGAATACGGCATGGCAATCGGTGAATGATGCATGTGCAGAAAGTGATATCATGATGTGCAATGATTATATCGGAACCTGGCAGATTGGATATGACAATGAGAAATCTGTACGCGAATTTGCTGAAGCACATAAGGATAAACCAATGCTGATTTCTGAATTCGGATTATGTGAGCCGGCGTTTGCGGGAGGAGACAGGACAAGAACTGACATTTTCCTGAACAAGGTCGCTATTTACAGGAAGAGTAATGTTGCGGGATTTATTTATTTCTGCCTGAACGATTATCGGACACAAATGGGAGAAGATGGAGCGGGGCGGCTCAGACAGAGAATTCATGGATCAACAGATTGCTATGGAATACCGAAGCCGTCATACAGCGCGGTACAGAAGGAATGTGCGCCGATTGAAATAAAAAAAATATGCAGAGGAAATAATACAATTACAATAAGCCTTAAAGCAAGAAATGATCTGCCAAGCTATGCTGTAAAAGGCTATTATGCAGAAGTTGCTGCGTCAGATCAGATTCCGGTTATTGTGAAAATACCGGATCTGAAACCTGGGGAACAGATTAAAGTAGAGATTCCGGAAATGAATAAAAGTGGTGTAAATGTAGCAATCTGCAGACCGGCAGGCGAGACGGTCATCAGTCAGATGAGTGTGTGAAGAAGTAAAACAGATATAAAAGAGGCTGCTCTGTCAGGTAAACAGCAGGGCAGCTATTATAGGAAGTATACAGTTGAGATTTATCTTGACGATAAATCAATAGCATACTATTATTATGATAAAAGAATAGTATGCTATTGATTATGTATGCAGGGGACAGGATATGAGGACAAATAATGACTGCGGATTTCTGATCAAACAGATCTGTGATAAACTGCAGGCGTCAGTCAACAGGGAACTTAAGGAAAGCGGACTGACATTTTCCCAGGTACGTTACCTGGATTATCTGTGCACCAATCATCTGAGAAAAGTACCAATGAAAGAACTGGAGATGGTGTTTAATGTCTCACAGCCAACGGTGGCGGGAATTGTAAACCGCCTGGAAAAAAAGGAACTGGTGAAGACAAAGCAGAGCGAAGAAGACAGCAGAGCCAAGACGGTGCAGATGACAGAACAGGGATATGAGGAGTATATTTTTGTGAAAAGCAGCCGGGAACGAAAGGAACATGAACTGACAGAAGTGCTTTCAGAATCTGAGCGGAAAGAATTTCAGCAGATGCTGATCAGAATATGTGGACATCTGAAAGGTTAGCAGTGTAAAGGAGGCATAATATGAATCAGGCAGAAGGTGTAAACGGAATCATGCAAAGCAGAGTCACAGCGCAGGAGCAGGTGAGCAGTACGCAGAAAAGTGCGGAGAGCAGTCAGAAACTGTCAGCGCCGGAAAAAACGGGTTATCCTGCAACGAAAAGTATGACAAAGGCAGACGGAACGGTAGTATCCCAGGATGGAGATACACTGAACATTTCGGGCGCGGATCATTCTTCCGTGAGAAAACTTTCATCGGATGGATCCGGCAGTATGTCTGCTTCCGGTATGAAAGCAGGAGGAACGGCAGGCGCCAAAGCAGGCGGAGCAAATGTGGCAATCTCTGCGGCATCCGGAAGTGATTCCGATTCGTCTGATGATAATACCAATGACCTTTCACAGTATACGGCATCGGAACTCAGAACCATGCTGAGTAACGGCGAAATTACCGAGCAGGAATATCAGAGCGAACTGGAAAAGAGAAGTACGCAGAAAAAGAGTGACAATGCAGAACAGAATACACTGGCAGGCTGATTGAAGCTGAAGAAAAAATAAATCATACCGGAATACAGACGGAAGATAATCTTGTGGAAGATTATCTTCCGTTTTTTTATTTATGCTTTTTGTATAACCAATATGACGAAAAAATAGTGTGCAAATGTAAACATAGTATGAAAAATAATGTGCAAATTGCAACATTAGTGTGTTGACAAATGAATACAAAAATACTAATATATGCATTATAAAAATGATTGATATGCAAACCTTCATTTGAACATAAGGAGCAGTTATGAAGAAAACAAAAATAAGTAAAAGGGAATCGAATCTGAAGTACATAAGGAAAAACTGGCAGCTGTACCTGTTCTTTCTTTTTCCGGCTTTTATCCTTACGCTGATTTTCAAGTATTTTCCGATCGGCGGAATACTGATGGCGTTTAATGACTACAATCCAAGGCTGGGGCTTCTGGGGAGTCCGTTTGTCGGAATGGAAAATTTTGTCAGATTTACAAGTTCACCGGATTTCCTGATCTATCTGCTTAATACATTGAAACTGAGTGTGTACGGTCTTCTCTGGGGATTCCCGATTCCGATTATTCTTGCACTGCTTCTTAACCGGATCAACAGCAAGCGTATCAAGAAAAATATTCAGCTGGTGCTGTACGCTCCGAATTTTATTTCTGTCATTGTACTGTGCGGAATGATTTTCATCTTCCTCTCCCCGATCGGACCGGTAAACAGAATCATGGGAACAGATATCAACTTCATGACGATACCGGCAGCATTCCGGCCGATTTACATTGCCAGTGGAATATGGCAGGGAGCAGGCTGGGCGTCCATCATGTATACGGCGGCACTGTCCAATGCAAGTCAGGAACTGACAGAGGCGGCGGTGATTGATGGTGCGAATGTTTTGCAGCAGATCTGGCATGTGGATATTCCGGCGATCAAATCGATCATTGTGATTCAGTTCATCCTGCAGGCCGGAAATATCATGAGCCTTGGGTTCGAAAAAGCATACGCACTGCAGACATCCATGAATATTCCTGCTTCAGAAATCATACCGACCTATGTATATAAGCAGGGCCTGCAGATGGGAGATTACAGTTTTTCCACTGCAGTAGGACTGTTTAATTCTGTGATCAATGTGATTCTGCTTGTGATGGTGAATAAAATTGTAGAACATTTTAATGAGGGTGAAGGGTTATAGAAAGGAAAGTCATGAACAGAAAATTATCGAAGTATTCCGGAAAAGACAGATTAATATTGGGGGCAGGCTATCTGCTACTTGGAATCTTTGTTCTGCTGATTCTGGTTCCATTGATCTTTGTTGTTATTGCTTCTTTTATGAATCCGAATGTACTGAATGCCAGAGGAATCAGTCTGAATCTGGCAGACTGGACGCTGGACGGGTATCGCAGAGTAATGCAGAACAAGATGATCGGAATCGGATTCCTGAATTCTTTCCTGTATTCAGGAACATATGCAATTCTGTCTGTCGGTGTCACGCTTCTTGCAGCGTATCCGCTGTCCAAAAAGGAACTGGTCGGAAGAAAGTTTTTTAATACATTTTTTGTGATCACGATGTTTTTCGGAGGCGGTCTGATGCCTACCTATCTGCTGATCAATAATCTGCATATGGTGAATACCATCTGGGCGATTATAGTTCCGAATGCAGTCAATGTGTGGAATATCATTCTGGCGAGAACCTATTATCAGTCAGTACCGGGAGAACTGCGGGAAGCGTCCGCTGTTGACGGGGCATCCGATATTCTTCATTTTTTCAAAATACTGATGCCGGTCTGCAAACCGATTATTGCAGTACTGGTTCTGTGGCAGTTTGTAGGGATGTGGAACAGCTATTTTGACGCAATGATTTATCTGGAAGATTCATGGAAGCAGCCGCTGCAGCTGGTATTACGGTCTATCCTGATTCAGAATACGCCGGATCCCGGAATGATTGCAGATATACAGAGTGTGGCAGAAATGTCCAAGCTCGCAGAACTGCTCAAATATTCAACAATTGTCATATCAAGTCTTCCGCTTCTGATCATGTATCCTTTTTTCCAGAAATACTTTGACAGCGGCGTAATGGTGGGCTCAGTGAAAGGTTAATCAGCTTTATTGATTATGGGATATAGATTAACTTTGTAAAAAACATACATACAGGGAGGAAAACAATGAGAACAGGGTTTCGAAGATTTACGGCATTACTGGCAGCAGCAACAATGATTGTATCCGTATCGGCATGCGGCAGTACTGGGGCAGCAGGAGGGACGGCGCAGAACACGGCACAGACAGGAAGCTCGGAAAATATAAAGTTTCCGCTTGCACAGGCAGGGAAGCTGTCAATTCTGACAAGTGCAGAGGCGACATCTACTCAGAACCCGGCAGAAAAACTTATTTATCAGAGAATTCACGATAAGACCAATGTGGATATTGACTGGACCTGTTACGTAAAGGATCAGTTCGATGATAAGAGAAATCTGGTATTGGCAAAGGGAAACGGCATGCCGGATATGATCCTGAATGCGGATCTGACTACGCTGGATCTGATTAAATATGGCAGCCAGGGTGTGATTGTTCCGGTAGAAGATCTGATTGATCAGGATATGCCGAATCTGAAGAAGATACTGGATGAAAATCCGGATTACAGAAAGATGATCACAGCGCCTGACGGTCATATTTATTCCTTCCCCTGGATTGAACAGCTCGGAACAGGCAAGGAAGCAATTCAGGCAGTCGGAAGCATGCCGTTTATCAATAAGGCATGGCTGGATCAGCTGGGTCTGCAGATGCCGACTACAACACAGGAACTGGAGACTGTGTTGAAGGCATTTAAGGAAAAAATTCCGAATTCCATTCCGATGTCCTTCAGGATCAATGGCGGTAATGAAGATCTTGCATTTATTTTAGGCTCTTTCGGATATGGAGATAATCCGGATCATATTATGGTGGATCAGAATAACAAGGTGGTTTATTCCCTTGCAGATCCGGGTTATAAAAACGGTATCACATGGCTTCATTCGCTTCAGCAGGAAGGCCTGATTGATCCGGAGGCATATACACAGGACTGGGCAACTTACGTGGCAAAAGGAAAAGAGGACAGATACGGACTGTATTTCGGATGGGATAACCTGAGCGTTCCGGGAACGTCTGCGTCCTATGTACCGCTTCCGGCACTGAAGGGACCTGACGGAACCGTGAATGTACCAAGACAGAGCGGAACGGAATATGGCGGATTTGATGCGGGAAGAGCTGTGATTACCAGCGCCTGCAAGGATCAGGTACTTGCAGCAAAGTGGATTGATCTGATGTATGAACCGCTACAGTCTGTTCAGAACAACTGGGGAACCTATGGCGAGACTGGAAAAGACAATATTTTTGAATTGAAATCAGATGGAACCCTGGCACATATTCCGCAGGATCAGCTGTCTGTATCTCCATGGGAAGCAAGATGTGCACAGATGGTGGGAGGACCGCTCGCTGTACTGAACAGCTATTATGGTAAATACACAACCTGCCCGCCGGATGCAATCGACAGGATGAAGTTTGTGAAAAGCTATGAAAGTGATATGAAATACGATACGGTATATCCGAATGTATTCATGTCTCGGGAAGACTCGGAACAGCTGGCACAGTACGAAACCGGAATCAAACAATATGCAGAACAGAAAAAAGCGGACTGGATCTTAAATGGCGGGGTGGATAAGGAATGGGACAGCTATCTGAAGAAACTCAATGATCTTGGTCTGCAGAAGTATCTTGAAATCAAGCAGAGAAATCTGGATGATTATCTGGGCAAATAACTGAAAAGTAAAGTGAAAGGATATATAGAATGAGCAGACTGCTGGATGATGCACAGGTATATCAGGAAGAACATGCGGGCCTGGTGCCGGATTCTCAAAGACCGGCATTCCATGTAAGCGCTCCGGTGGGGTGGATCAATGATCCGAACGGATGGTCAGTGTATAAAGGAGAATATCATCTTTTTTTCCAATATCATCCGTATGATACCCATTGGGGACCCATGCACTGGGGACATGTGATAACAAAGGACTTTGTGAAATGGGAAAGACTTCCTGTGGCACTTGCACCGGATATGGAATATGACGCGCAGGGGTGCTTCTCCGGCAGTGCTGTTGAACATGAAGGCAGGCATATTCTGCTGTATACGGGAGTCTGCGAGAAGACAGTAAACGGCAGAAAGGAAATGATTCAGGCACAGTGCGTTGCAACCGGTGACGGAGTGGTATATACGAAGGCAGATAAAAATCCTGTCATAACACCGCAGATGCTGCCGGAAGGCTGTAATATTCACGATTTCAGAGATCCAAAGATCTGGCGGAAGGATGGTGTGTATTATGCGCTGATCGGAAGCAAGAATCAAAAGAATGACGGACAGGTTGTCATTTTCAGGTCTGAAGATCTCAGACAGTGGAGCTATGTCAGCAGTCTGGACAGATCAGAGAAAAAGTACGGTGGAATGTGGGAATGCCCTGACTTGTTCGAACTTGATGGCAAAGATGTTCTGATCATATCGCCGCAGTTTATGGAGGCGGATGGACTGGAATTTCATAACGGGAACGGAACGCTGTGCATTATCGGCAGAATTGATGAGCAGTACAGAATGTGCAGAGAAACATTACAGGCTGTGGATTACGGACTTGATTTCTATGCGCCGCAGACGCTGAAAACGGCGGATGGCAGAAGGGTTATGATTGCCTGGATGCAGTCCTGGGATAACCATATTACACCGGAACAATTCGCCTGGTCCGGAGTTATGTGTTTTCCGAGAGTGCTGACGCTTGCAGATGGCAGGCTCTGTCAGTATCCTGTTCGCGAAATTGAGGCATACCGGAGAAATCGTTTTGTAAAGAGCCTGACCATAACAGAGGGGGAGACATGTTCAGATCTGATCAGCGGCAGACAGATTGATCTGATTCTGAAACTGACCTGGACGGATTGCAGCCGTTTTGAAATAAGTCTGGCATGCGGCCGGAATAAATATACAAAGGTTGTATATGAACCTGAAAAAAGTCTGATTACGTTCGACAGAACTCATGCGGGCTTTCACAGAGATGTGATCTGTACGAGAACAATGAAAGTCAGTCCGTTTCACCAGAATATGGAGATCCGGATACTGATGGATAAATACACGGTTGAACTGTTCGCAGATGGTGGCAGATATGCAATGAGTTCACTGATTTATACGGATCTGAGCTGTGAAGGCATCTGCTTTTCTGCAGATGGTGAGAGCTGTTTTACGGTTGAGAAATATGATATGGAGATTTCCTGATCAGAGTAACACGAATCAGGGACGTATCAGATGACGGAACAAAGAAGAGGACACTGCGCAGTTTAAAGGCAGTGTCCTTTTTGAACGGTTGAAAATTATATTTCGGTAGAGGCTCTGGTGATGACTTTTGTCTGTGCATAAACGATGCGATAGGACATTTCCGGGTGCTGCATTCTTGACAGCAAAAGGTTCGCAGCCATATGCCCCATGGAGTCACCGGGAATATCAGCAGTGGTCAGTGGAGGGTCGATGATTCTGGATTCTGCCGAATTATCAAAGCCGGTAATACGGATATCACCGGGGATGGAGAGTCCCATGGACTTGAGTGCCCGGATCATATCCACGGCAATATAGTCATTTGCGCAGATAAAGACGTCCGGCAGATGGGGAAGCGCTTTGAGTTTTGAAGCAAGCAGATCAGGGTCCGTATAGGGCAGATTGTCATTTTCCAGAAAGCAGTAATCTTTATAGTTGTCAATCGAATACTCCTGCATGGCGTCGCAATAGCCGAGCCATCTCTCATAGAAGGAATGGCAGTGGAGACAGTCGCCTGCAAAACCGGCTTTCCTGAATCCGCCGGCGATCAGTGCCGAAGTCATCAGGTAAGAACTGTTCCGGTTCTCCATGTATAGAACATCTGAGGCAATGGGCTTTCTATGAGTGTTTGCAAAGGTATCGATAAAGAGTGTCGGGATATCAAGACTGCACAGATAATCGGTATATTCCTCGCTGAACATTTCAATGATAATTATGCCGACAGTAGCTTCATGATTGAAATTGGCAGGAAGTTTCCGCTGACTGATCAGATCATCCTGAATGGTGTACATCGATAAACGATAGCCAAGGGTACTGATCTGTTCCTGGAATGAATGCAGCAGGTCTGAACTGAAATGCGAAGTACTCAGAGCCATGTGGGTAAACAGTGCGATTTCATAGCCTGACTGTGTAGCCATGGTTTCAGTGATATCCTGATGCAGCATGGAAAACTGCTTATAACCCAGTTCCGATGCTTTGTTGAAAATTCTGATCTTTGTATCTTTTGATACGGTACCTGTTCCGTTGATGGCTTTGGAAACAGTGTTTCTTGAAATGTTTAATGCATCTGCAATATCCTGAATCGTAACCTTTTGCCTCATATCAGAGCCTCCGTTAAACTATACTGTCATTATCATATATCATTATTATAAATGAGTCAAACGTAAACACGGGAAGATGCATATGAAGTATTTTCTTTATAAATTGCACATACGGATATCCGGTTATACAATAGAGGGAGTGACAGACGGTATAACGAACATAAACAATGCAGGAGGGAAAATCAGTGTCCAACATTTATGATTATGTGAAGTGGCGCGGAGATATACAGATTCAGAACGGGAAGATCAGTTTTGCAGACAGCATTGCGCTCTGTGAACTGTCCTATCTGGATATGAGCCCTGTGATGGAAAAGGAACAGAGCCGTACGCTGAGAGAAATCGTGCAGCAGCTTGATGAGGAAGAACTGCTGACGGCCAGGATGGCGGGTGATGCGGCGATGCTGGAAGAGTACAGAAAATTTTTCAGAGAAGCTGCAAAATCAGAACGTTTCGGGACACTTATCGTGACGGATTATGAAGAAACGCTTGATGCTGCCAGAATACAGTTCTGTGCAGTACGTTTTATATTGGGAACGGACATTTCCTTCATTGCATTTCGTGGTACAGATGATTCGCTGATCGGATGGCGTGAAGACTTCATGGCCAGCTATCGCAAAACTGATGCGCAGAAAAGAGCAGTAGAGTACCTTGAAGAAATCATGCAGGACGGGCAGCGCTATTATATTGCAGGTCACAGCAAGGGCGGGAATCTTGCAATGATTTCTGCGGCCTCTCTTTCTGATAAACGCCTGTCACAGGTGGAGCATGTGTATATCAATGACGGACCGGGGATCTGTAAAGACGTGATGGATGTTCATCTTCTGGACCGAATTCAGAAGATTACCACGCAGACGCATCCGGAATACTGCGTGATCGGCAAGCTCTTTACCCCGCAGTTTGCGGACAGTCATATCATAGCCAGCAGCGTGAAGGGAATTCTGCAGCACAGCATGATGTCCTGGCAGTTTGATTATGAAGAACCCAGATGGTCAGAGAATTATGACCCTGCTTCTGTCTGGCTGTCGGATGTAATGGATGGATGGATGCAAAGTGCCAGTGTGGAGGAAAGAGATCAGTTCGTTACAAAACTGTTTGATTCCATGGAGACGGATGGCGCAAGAACACTTACGGATATTACGGCCAGCGGATTCTCCGGATTTGAAAATATTATGATTCAGCTTCTGCAGGCCGGCGATACCACGAGAAAGGTGGCTGCCGCGTTTCCAAGGACTGCGCTATTCGGAAGAGAATCCGGGTTCTGGAGCGGACTGCTGCGGAAGATCGGACAGAATCAGAAGGCACTGGCGGCTGTTTTGACACAGATCGCAGTCGGTGTCATCTTCCGGATCGTACCGCACACGGGGATCGAGATACTGATCGGAATTATACTTGCAGTTCCGGTACTTTATGAGCTGATTCTGACGGTTTACAGACTTTACAGATCTCACTGGGATATTCAGGCAGAACGGATGCGCATCAACATCTGCATTATTATTGCAGGCGCTTATTCACTGGTGCTGTTCAAAGAAGGTGCGCTTTATCTTCTGGGCAGTGCTCTTTTCGGTATTCTGTTTATGATGGAAGCGGTGCGGAGTGCCGGCTCGATTAAGGAACTGAAGCTCACAGGCAGGCACAGAATTCCGGCCATGCTGGAAGCATTCTTCTTTTTCCTCGTCGGCGGATATATCATGGTTGCTCCGGAACAGGATCTGTACTGGTATGCATTCAGCACCGGCAGTGTGCTGATCGTTGATGGCATATACAGACTGATATCTCTGCTGTATGGACAGAAAAGTAAAAAGGAAAAGACTGGAGTAAACTGAAGGGAAGCACAGAAATGGTGAATATACTGGTAGTAGAGGATGATGATGCGGTAAGACTTTTGACACGGGCAGAGCTGGGACAGCAGTATCATGTGGAAGAAGCGGCAAACGGGCTGGAAGCATTGGAGGTCCTTGCACATAAGCATATTGATCTGTTGATTGTGGATATTCAGATGCCGGAAATGAATGGCTATGAGCTGATCAGAACGCTGCGGGAAAATAAGGATATGCGTCCGATGATCATCCTGACGGCGATGAATACGGCAGCACATAAAAAAGAAGGCTTTGCCAGTGGTGTGGACGACTATATGACAAAACCGATTGATTATGAGGAACTGAACTGGAGAATTGAGGCGCTGCTTCGCCGGGCAAAGATATCAAATGAGCAGAAAATTGTGATCGGCGGTTTTTCCATGGAACGGAATTCATTTGAAGCCGTATGGGATGATCAGCGGATCAGTCTGCCGGCCAAAGAATTTGAACTTCTGTACAAACTGCTTTCTTATCCGGGAGAAATTTTTACCAAGCAGCAGCTGATGGATGAAATCTGGGGAATGGATTCAGAGGCTGAGTATGACACAATAAAATCACATATCAGCAGACTCAGAAATCGTTTTGAAGGCTGCAGTGAATTTGAACTGGTTGCAGTGCGCGGACTGGGGTATAAGGCGGTGATCAATGAAAATGGAAAATGAGACAGTAGTACACAGATTTCATATCCGGCAGTTTAAATGGATGCTGGTACAGGGAATTGTGATTGTATTTGCTTCAGTGGCATCCTTGGGATCCATTATTGCCTATTCACACACACTGAACGACCGGCATGATATTCTGATGCTGGCACTGATTCCGCCCATGACGCTGATTATGATTGCCAGTTCATTTCTGACAGGCCGGTATCTGATCAGAAAGATGGGAAAGCTGTTGGATGCAATAGAAGCGGTGGCGTCGGGAAATATGGATGTATCCATTGATACGGAGGGAGCGGATGAATATACTGCCATTTACGAGAATTTCAATCGAATGGTAAAGGAACTTAAGCTAAGCAAGGAAAACATGCAGAACTTCAGCAATGAATTCACGCATGAATTTAAGACGCCGATCACTTCGATTAAGGGCTTTGCCCACTATCTGATCAGAACAGGAGAAGGAATAGAAGATCAGGAGCGGTTGCGATATCTGGGGGTAATTGAGCAGGAGGCGGGAAGACTTTCGGAACTGGCACAGAAAACACTGCTGCTTTCCAAACTTGATGCCTGTCAGATTGTACCGGAGCGGGAAATTTATGACCTGAGCGAACAACTCAGACACTGCATCATACTCATGATGCCGCAGATCGAGGAGCGGCAGATTGAACCGGAAGTTGTTCTGCCTGTGATGAAGTGCTGCGGGAATAAGGAACTGATCGAACAGATCTGGATCAATCTGTTGAACAATGCAATTAAATTCACGCCGGAAAAGGGGAGGATTGTAATCAGCGGAAATGCATCTGCAGATCAGATTGAAGTCAGAATCTCGGACAGCGGTCCGGGAATGGACGCAGAAACCATTCAGCATGTTTTTGACAGATATTATCAGAGCACATCCGGGAGCAGTGTAACCGGAAACGGAATCGGTCTGTTTATTGTTCACAGAATTGCAGAGCTGAGCGGCGGAGCAGTTGAAGTTTCATCTGAATCTGGTTGTGGCAGCACCTTTACGGTACGATTACCGGTATAGTATTTTCTTTATTCTGATTTTAGAGTTACGTTACGTTCGCGTTACCTTTCAAAGATATCCTGTTAATGTTCCAAGGGAACAGACAACCAACAGAGATTCATTTTGAAAGGAAAATATTATGAAAAAGAACGTAAGAAAAACACTGGCAGTACTGGCAACAACAGCAGCAATCGGTGCTATGGCAACAGGATGTGCAGGAGCAGCAGGGACACCTGGCACAGCAGGAACGTCAGGAACGTCAGAGGCATCAGGGGTATCGGGAACTGCAACAGCAGCTTCGGCACAGACGGCTGCATCAGCACAGGCAGCAGCGTCAACAGAATCCGCTTCTGCAGGCACCGCAGATATTATGAATTCCTATGATAATACAGAAGAGCTTGCACAGAAGTTTAAGATTGTGAATACAACGCCGATTGCGGATGAACTTGGAGAAAAAATCGAGAACAGACTGCTGACCGGATTTGAAAACTGGAACAGAGGTTATGACGCATGGGCAGCATGGGGAGATATCCTTTACACTGATGATTCCATCTATAATGTTCATGGTGCCAGATTAACGCTTCCTGAGTATCAGGCTTCCATGAATGCAACCCTGAGTAAAATCAATATTCAGATGGGTGATTTCAATAACATGGTAATCTGTGATAACTGGGCAGCAATTCACTATGACATTGTTACAACGGTTCAGGGAAAGTCCAAACCGGGAAGCGTTATGGAGTTTGTTGAGTTCAAAGACTATGGTGATCAGCTCGGAACCAGAGTAGTAGAAGGCTGGGGCGGTCCGAAAGATGCAAGCTATGATTCCATGTGCATGTTCCAGCAGGACGCTGAGAAAAAGGTACAGCAGGAAAATGATCAGACTCTTCTGAATTATCAGATTCCGGATACGACAGATCTTACAGAAAAATATCCGGTCAAGAATCCCACCAAAGCAAACAGTGACAATGCTGATGCCATGCAGCAGGCAATCCTGAAGAACTTTGACAGCTGGAATCAGGGTTATGATGCATGGGCAGCAGATAACGGTATCTTCTACACGGCAGATGCAGTTATTGATAACGGTGATGCACAGCAGGATCCGGCAACTTATCAGGCAGCGGTAAAGGAAGCAGACCAAAAGACAGATGTGCAGAAGCTTTACTTTGATAACATGCTGATCAGCGGAGACTGGGCTGCGGTACACTACAGATATGTCAGCACAGATCTGAGTACAAAGGAAAAGGCAACCGGCGATGCCATGCAATTCTTCCATTTTGTAAAGGATGGCAATGGTGTAAAGGCAGATCAGGTATACACGAAGTGCATGAATGAAATCTGATGCCGGGTAGGCGCTGCTGAATTTGCTTAAGGCAGGTTCAGAGGCAGTCTGACCGTAAAGCAGGAACCGCGTCCCGGGGCAGAGTCCGGAATGATTTTACCATGGTGGAGTGTAATGATTTTCTGCACCATGGCAAGCCCCAGACCGTTTCCTTCGGCGGCATGAGAGGGATCTCCCTGATAGAACTGGTCGAAGATATGCGCCTGGGTTTTCAGATCCATACCGGGACCATGATCGACAATGGATATGATGACATAAGATTCTTCTGTACGGAGTAATACACTGATGTCGCCTTCTTCAGGTGAAAATTTGGCAGCATTATCCAGCAGGTTGATCCAGACTTCACTAAGCAGTGAGGCATTTCCATAATATTGAAATTCAGGAAGCTCGGCGGAAAAGCCGAGCTTTTTATTGTGCCATTTCCGGTCAGTGACCAGAATCGCCTGACGGATCTGCTCATCCAGAGAAAACGATGTCTGCTCTGTCAGGATGGTCTGGGATTCTATCTTGCTCAGGGTCAGAATATTGGTTGCAAGGTCTGCAAGGCGTCTGGATTCATCCCGGATGATCGTCAGATATTCTCTGCGATCCTCTTCGGGCAGGTCTTCCTCCAGCAAAAGATCTGCAAAGCCGTTCATGGATACGATCGGCGTCTTGAATTCATGTGAAAAGTTATGGATAAAATCCTTGCGCAGAATTTCCGTACCGGAAAGCTCTTCGGCAGCGGTATTGAATGCTTTGGCAAATTCGCGTACTTCGACAGGCTCAATCCGGCGCTGGCCGGAAATCCGGACGGAGAAATCGCCGGATGCCAGTTGTGTCATTTTATCTACCATTTCCCGTATGGGCTTGAGAATGAGCAGACGGGTCGAAACGACAAAACTGATGGCAATTACAATGCAGATTACATAGGCGACAATCATCCAGGAGGATGGATTGAGCCAGAAATCAGCAGGAATCCAGCTCCATCTGATGCCGAAAATGCCAAGGATGGCAACCAGAGAACAGACCAGTGCCATTATGAAGACCAGGTTCATAGAGAGAAAAAAGGTCAGGCTGAGTGTGGTGGCGGCCCGCCAGATGCGCTTCAGCAGTTTTCTGACTTTTTCCAGCAGTTTGTTGAGCTGAGAATGATCTGATGTCATATTGTATACTCCTGTGAATAAAATGGGCGGGCAGTGCAGAATCAGCTTCTGCGTACGCCGCGGTATCCGATTCCGCGAATGGTCTGAATTTCGAATTCAGGCCAGTTTTCAAAGCGGTTTCGAAGACGGTTGATATGGACATTGACCGTTTTTTCATCGCTGTCAGAGTCCATGCCCCATAAAGCATCCAGAAGCTGCAGCCGTGTAAAGGTCTGATCAGGGTAGGACAGGAGCATATAGAGCAGGTCAAATTCTTTTGGCGGCAGCAGCTGCCGGTCAGAAGGATCGGACTTATGCCATACGGAGTGTGTTTCTGCATCCAGAAGTGCTTCTCCGATTTCGATCCGGCGGTCTTCCGTGATACGGGCTCTTCGCAGGAGGGCTTTGATTCTCAGTACCAGCTCCTGACGATCCGGCGGCTTGACCATGTAGTCATCGGTACCGGAGATGAAGCCTGATCTGATATCATCCGGCAGATCTTTGGCAGTCAGCATCATAATGGGCAGCATACTGCCGCTGTCCCGGATGGATTTTGTGAGTTCGAAGCCATCCATTCCGGGCATCATGACATCGCACAGCATCAGGTCTATATGTTCACTGGCAAGCAGATCCAGTGCCTGTTCGCCGTTTGCTGCGGAAATTGTTTCGTAGTGCTGAAGTTTCAGGATGGCACACAGCAGCCTGTTGGTTGCCGGATCATCCTCGGTAACAAGAATTTTTATCATTTGAATAACCTCTCTGAATATAATTATACATGGGAAAGTGAACAACAGATTAATTTTGTTTACCTGCTGTTTATCTTTTACGGTTATTCTGTGCACATGGAAATGACAGAAACAGATGTACAGAAATGGAGATAATATGGCCAAAAAAATATGTGTGATTACAGGAGGCGGAAGCGGAATGGGACTGGAGGCTGCCGGATGCATGCCGAAAGACCATGTGCTTGTCATATCCGGCAGGACGCAGGCGAAGCTGCAGAAGGCGGCAGAGGAACTTACAGCATCCGGACATGAAGTATACGTCGCTCCCTGCGATACGTCGAAGAGAGAAAGCGTGCAGGAACTGGCAGCTTATGCGGCCGGGCTTGGTACCATTACCAATGTCATCAATGCGGCCGGTGTTTCGCCGCAGATGGCGCAGGAAGAGCAGCTGCTTCGGATTAATGCACTCGGTACCGTATATGTGAATGAAGAATTTTCCGGATATATGGGAAAAGGCAGTGTGATTCTGGATGTGTCCTCCAATTCTGCCTATGCACTGCCGGTGATGATGCGCAGCCTGAAGTCATTTGCGCTGGCGGATCAGGATGAGGAGAAATTTCTTCGCAGGATGATTGCTTTAAGTCATCTTACCAGGGACTCCTATAAAAGGCGCGGGTTTGCCTACACATTATCCAAGTGCTTCGTCATCTGGTATGCACACAGATGTGCATATGAATATGGTGCCAGAGGGATACGTGTCCTGTCGCTGAGTCCCGGACTGATCGCGACAGGCATGGGAGATCTGGAGAAGGAAGAAGGAAAGTTTATGATCGAGCGCTCGGCAGAGCACCGTATGGGCACACCTTCAGAACTGGGATATGCAATAGCAACAGCCGCAGATGAGCGGAACGGCTATCTGGCAGGAGTGGACATTCTGGCAGATGGCGGAGCGTCAAACCGCAGATAAAAAAGAAAAGAGGAAAAAACATGACACTGGAAGAAAGAATTGAGAAACATCGTAAAATGGCAGAAAGCTATTACCATGCCTATGATCAGGAGGCAGTTAAGGACGGGTCTACTTATGACGAATGGGTATTTGCACCACATGCAATTTACTGGTCGCCCTATTTTGGAGATCAGACGATTGACCTTGAAGTGTATCCAATGTCCGTCAGAAAATCAGCGACGATGGAAGCACTTTCCTATTCCATTACGCTTCCGGACTGGAAGCCGCTCGGATTTAAATGCTGGCCGTCAGATCATGGCTTTGTCATGCAGAGTCACTTTGGCGGTCATGATAAGGACGGCGCAATGCATGATTTCTACGCATATGGCTTTGTGGAGACCAATGACAGTTGTGAGATCACCAGGTGGGAAACTCATGTCAGTCCGGAATATAATGACTTTCTGGATACTGTGATCGGCGTGCATGGTCCGTTCAAAAACGGTGCGGAGGTCTATATGGAAGCGGTAGGCAGAAAACTTGCACAGGCAGGGATTGACATCCGGAAGATGGCAGACTGACAGATCAAAAGCGGGAAGGGCAGATACAGCAGAAAAAGAAGGCAGTGACACATCAGGTCGCTGCTTTCTTTTTATTTTGTTTCGAACACATGACTAAAAAATACAATAAAAAGCAAAATAACATAATTCAAGCATCCGGTTCATTTATACAATAAAAACTGATACAGGTTACGGATATTTTATATTGGGAGGTTTTTATGGGCGATCAGGAAAATGAAGTAAAGAAAGTAAAAGAAACAAAGGAAAGGTTTCCGTTTGGAAGATTTATGGCATGGAAAAGCAGGGATATCTCGCTGGGGTGTATGGTGATCATACTGGGGTATCTGAGTCTTTTCGCAAGTACGTTTCTGGGGGTTCCGGTGGGAATGGTCGGAATCATCATGATGGTCAGCAAGATCTTTGATGCCATGACGGATCTGGTGGCAGGTTATCTGGTGGATAATACACATACAAAACTTGGAAAAGCACGTCCTTATGAATTTGCGATTATCGGTGTATGGATCAGCACGCTGCTTCTGTTTTACTGTCCGGCATCCCTGTCGCTTACCGCGAAATGCATCTGGATTTTCTGTATGTATTCACTGACCTATTCCATTTTTGCAACGCTTCTGTATGCAGCGCAGCAGCCCTATATCATCAGGGCGTTCGGATCCCGCGAAATGGTTATCAAAGTATCTTCCTTCGGCGGAATTGTTTCTACACTTGGAAGTGCTGCAGTATCGGTATTTTTTCCGATTCTGATGGCGAAGATGGTTTATGATCCGAGCGGAAATCCGCTGGCAGCGTCCACATGGCACGTGCTGGTTATGATTTTTGCTGTTCCGCTGTGCCTGATCGGTCTTCTGAGACTGATATTTGTAAAGGAAATCTATCAGCCGGAAGGCGAGGAGAAGAAAAACGAAAAAGTTGAACTTAAGTCAATTCTGCGGATGCTTCGCAAAAACAGATATGTCTGGGATATCGGCGTGATCGTGGGAATGATTCAGGTAGTACTCGGTATGAGCGCAGCAACCTATTACTTTACGTTTATTGTCGGGGATATCAGCAAATACTCCCAGCTGCAGGCGATGACGATTATCATGCTCGGACTGATGTTTATTTTCCCGGTACTGATGAAAAAGATGAGCGTTGGGGGACTTGTCATACTGGGGTCCGTTATCGGACTGGCAGGATATATCGTCAATTTCTTTGCCGGTTCTTCCATGGTCATGTTGATGGTGGCGTTCTTTGCGACCGGATTTTCACAGCTGCCGGGTTCCTATCTGCAGGCGCCGATGCTGATGGAGGCATCGGCATACAATGAATATATCGGACTTCCGCGCATGGATTCCACATCTGCATCCGTGATGAATTTCATGAGCAAGTTCTTTAATGCAATCGGAGCAGGGCTTCTGGGCGTTGTACTGCAGGCGGCAGGGTTTGTGTCCTCAAACGGAAGCCAGGCAGTGACACAGCCGGAAAGTGCAATTTTCATGATCCGCCTTCTGTACAGTGTCGTACCGGCAGTGTTTATGATCTTTTCAATCATTGCGGCAAAGCATTTTGAAGGATTGTCAAAGCAGATGCCGGAAATTACCAAAGTACTGGAAGAGAGGAAAAAAGAGGTATGAGAAGAAAAATATGTATAAATGAAGACTGGATGTTTGCCAGAGAAAAAGAGTTTCCAGAGCATCTTCCTGCTGCAGCCGGTGCATGGGATCACGTCTGCCTTCCGCATACATGGAATGCACAGGACGGGCAGGATGGCGGTAATGATTATTACCGTGGAACAGCAACCTATGTGAAGGCTGTGAGCCGTCCTTTTATGGAAAAGGGAGAACATCTTTTTCTGGAAGTAAACGGTGCGGCGATGACTGCAGAGGTCTTTTGGAACGGAAAAAAGATCACCCGGCATGAGGGCGGCTATTCCACCTTCCGTGCAGATCTGACAGACGGACTTCAGGATGAGAATCTGCTGGTGATTCAGACCGATAACAGTGAAAATGAAACTGTATATCCGCAGATGGCTGATTTTACATTTTATGGAGGACTATACCGCGATGTGAATCTGCTGCTGGTATCTGAAAGGCATTTTGAACTGGAAGAGAGCGGTATGCCTGGTATTCATGCCACGCCTGCAGTGCATGGGGATCAGGCAGACTTAAAAATTGAGACATGGGTAAATTCCGGGGAAGATGGCAGAGAGCAGAAATCGCTTTCTGTCAGATATACCCTGCGGGAACCGGGAACTGACAGAATGTGGACAGAAACGGTTCCTGCAGCAGAGTGCAGAAATGAAGCTACGCTTCATCTGGATCAGATACATCTCTGGGATGGTCTTGACGATCCGTTTCTGTATGAAGTGAAGGCGGAACTGATATCTTCTGATGACGGCGCAGTACTGGATACAGTGGATACACGCTTTGGCTGCCGTACTTTTTCTTTTGACAGACAGAAGGGATTTATGCTGAACGGCAGAAGTTATCCGCTGCGCGGGGTATCGAAGCATCAGGACCGGAAGGCAGTCGGGAATGCAGTCAGTGAGGATATGCTGACAGAAGATATGGAACTGATTCGCGAGATCGGTGCAACCAGTGTCCGGCTTGCGCATTATCAGCATTCGCAGAAATTCTATGATCTGTGTGATGAAAACGGACTGATTGTGTGGGCTGAAATCCCCTACATCACAAGACATATGGAGGAAGGCAGGGCCAATACACTTTCCCAGATGAGAGAACTTATCACGCAGTGTTACAATCATCCCTCAATTGTCTGCTGGGGATTGTCCAACGAAATTACGGCATCCGGACCGGCAGATGAGTCTGTGCTTGAAAATCACAGACTTCTGAACCGTCTGTGTCATGAACTTGATCAGACAAGACCGACAACAATGGCCCATGTCTTCATGCTGGAAACAGATTCACCCATGCTGGAAATCGCCGACATCGGCAGTTACAATCTTTATTTCGGCTGGTACCTGGGAGAACTGGAGCAGAATGAACGCTTTCTGGATGAGTATCATGAAACGTACCCGGGCAGAGTGATCGGACTGTCGGAGTACGGCGCGGATGCGAACCTGCAGTTTCACAGCAGCAGTCCGGAAAAAGGGGATTATACAGAAGAATATCAGTGCCTCTATCACGAGCATATGCTGAAAATGATCGAGGAAAGACCGTATCTGTGGTCTACATATGTATGGAATATGTTTGACTTTGCAGCAGACGGAAGGGATGAAGGCGGTGCACATGGTCTTAATCAGAAAGGACTTGTCACCTTTGACCGGAAGGAAAGAAAGGATGCATTTTATCTGTACAAGGCGGCGTGGCAAACCAGGGATAAATTTGCACATATCTGCGGAAAACGCTACCGGAACAGGGCGCAGAAAGAAACGGTACTGAAAGTATATTCGAATCTGGATGAACTGACGCTTGTGGTGGATGGAACCGTGCAGGAAAACAGGAAGGGAAAAACAGTTTTTGAATTTACACTGCAGATGCCGGAAGAAAGGGATTATAAAACGGCGATATACAGCGGAGAACAGAAACTGGATCAGGCAGTGATTCACAGGAGTCATGAAGAAGATCCGTCCTGCCACTTCCGGAAAACAGGGATTATGAACTGGTTTGAAACAGTGCAGATGAAAGAAGGTTTTTATTCCATCAAAGATACGCTTGGGGATCTGAAGAAAAATGCCCGGACCGGCGCGATTGTGGCGAAAGTCATGGAAAAGGCAATTGCATCGAGAGGCGATGTGGCCAAAGGGGCAGGAAGTAATCCGGCATTGGAGAAGATGATGGCAGGAATGTCGCTCGATATGCTTCTTCGGCATGCAGGAGAAGCCGTGAGCGGGGAGCAGATCAGGCAGCTGAATGCGATGCTTCAGAACATACCCAAAGAAGATGGAGAAAAACAGTGAACTATGGTATCGATATGACAATACGTCAGCTTTCATCAGATGAAGGCGCTGTAAATATAATGAATCAGGTACTTCCGGGTTTATATCATAAACTGGGCGATAACCCGCAGGCGAAAGATATGTCCATCAGGAAGATTGCGCTTTATGCAAAGGGAATGATACCGGAGGATGCATTAAGCCGGCTTGATCTGGCGCTTAGGGAGTATGGAAGCGGCAAAAGCCTTATTCCTGCAGAGAAAAGAAAAATTGCACTGTATAAAAATATGGATGAGGATGACAGAAGAAAAAAAGCTGCTTTAAAGGACGGCTCTGCAGGCAGCGGATTATCTTCCCGGAGGGATTCTTTTACGCCGGGAGCCGTATGGACAGATACAGACGGCAGGCGTATTCAGGCACATGGCGGGGCGATATTTTATGAAAACGGGATATATTACTGGTACGGCGAGAACAAGGAACATACAGATGGTGTATCTGATGTATGGACCTGGGGAATCCGTTATTACAGATCGACAGATCTGTATAACTGGGAAAATATGGGATATCTTATGGAGCCGGTATTCGATGACCCGGATTCTCCTTTTTTTCCGGACAGTCACCTGGACAGACCTCATATCCGCAAATGCAGAGCAACGGGAAAATATGTGGCATGGGTCAAGCTTTCAGGCGAGGAAGCCTTTTTTACCGTTCTGGAAGCAGATCACTTTGAAGGTCCCTATGAGATTGTGAAGGACAGATACAGGCCGCGCGGATTCAATATCGGAGATTTTGATATTGCATCTGATGCGGAAAATGGAAAATCCTATCTGTATGTTGATGCAGATCATAAAGCGGTCGTCTGTCTGGAAATGTCAGAAGATCTGCATTCGGCAGAAAAGGAAGTTTCCAGAAGCTATGAAGGACTGATGGCTCCTTTTACCAGAGAAGGAATCAGTGTGCTGGAGCATAAGGGCAGCAAGTATATGCTGACGAGCGGTATGACAGGCTATATTCCCAACAGGAGCGATACAGCTGTGGCAGCAGCATGGACAGATGTTTTCAAAAGCTGCGGAGATCCTTATGTAAATGATTTCACACGAAGCTCGTTCAACAGCCAGTTTACGCAAGTCTTTAAAGTGCCGGAAAGAAATCTGTATATCGCACTTTCTGACAGATGGGTACCGGAATTCCCGGTGGATGCGCAGGTGGCAGATATGATGGAAAGAGTCATTGCCAGTACTTCTGATCCTGAGCATTATTCCTCGACCCGGGAGGAACAGATGAAAGTGATGAATGCGCCAATGCTGAAAACGGCTGCTACATCGATTGCAGATTATGTATGGCTTCCCGTCAGTTTTGAGGCAGATGGAAAGATCCGGATTGAATGGAAGGATGAATGGAAATTATGAAGAAGATTATTCTGGCAGGCACAGACAAAGAGCCTGACAGGACAGAGCTTGATAACAGGGCATTGTCGCGCAGGGCAGCGGTAGAGGGATTCGTTCTTCTGAAAAACGAAGGCGTATTGCCGCTTCAGAGCCGGAAGATTGCCCTTTACGGATCAGGTGCGCGGATGACGGTGAAAGGTGGTACAGGTTCCGGCGCTGTTCGTGAGAGATACAGTGTTTCAATTGAGGAAGGTCTTCAGAATGCCGGATTAACGATTACGACATCTGACTGGCTGGATCGCTTTGACCGATATTATGCAGATGCCTATGAATGCTATCGGCAGGGGGTAGAAGAGAAAGTCAGAGGAATTACCGACTTTTATACAGTTCTGGACCTTGCGGGGCAGTTCCACCATCCGTCGGGAATACCGGTCACACAGGAGGATATTGTGCATTCGGAGACGGATACGGCGATCTATGTGCTGGCAAGACAGGCAGGAGAAGGCAATGACCGGAGAGACGAAAAGGGAGATTACCGTCTGGAAGATGTGGAACTTGAAAATCTGAGAACGGTATCCGGGAATTATCTGCATACGATTGTGATCATTAATGCCGGAGGTGTAATTGATACTTCTTTTCTGGATACGATGAAGATTGATGCACTTGTATACTATGCGCAGGGCGGAGAAGAGGGCGGAAATGCACTGGCGGATGTTCTGACCGGGAAGGAGAATTTTTCGGGCAGGCTTACCACCGGATGGATGTATGATTTCACGGATAGTCCGAGTGGAAGTACGTACTCCTACCTTGGGGAAAATGAATATGAACAGGAATACAATGAAGGAATCTACGTGGGATACAGATATGCAGATACTTTTCATGTAAAGCCGAGATTTCCTTTTGGTTATGGACTTTCCTATACCCGTTTCAGGCTGTGCATCACTGATGTCACGCAGTCGGGGGAAAATATCAGGGTAACTGTTACCGCTGAGAATATCGGTACCTGTCCGGGCAGGGAAGTGGTTCAGATCTATGCGTCACTTCCCTTCGGTACACTTGGAGGTGAAGTCAGACGACTGGTTGCCTTTACGAAGACGGACCCGGCAGATCCCGGTGAAACCTGTGAGCTTCAGATGGAAATTCCCATCAGCGTCCTGACAAGGTACAGGGAGGAGACTGCTGAGTTTATTCTGGAAAAAGGCAGATATTATCTTCTGACAGGCGAGTCTTCTGAAGACGTTACAGCAGGCGGTATCCTTGATATCGGGCAGGAGACGGTGACGGAGAGATGCAGAAACATATGTCCGGCGCAGCATGCAGTAAATGAAATTCATCCGGAAGTGCCGGAGCATAGGGAGGAAGGAGATCTTCGCGGGGTAAAAATCGCAGCGCAGCTGGCGGAGCATATTCTGAAGTTTGATACCGGGCGGATATGTACGGTAGTGCACCACTATCAGTGTCGTAATGAGGACAGTACAGACACGCCCGAACCGGAAGATCACAGGCTGCAGGAACTGCTCCGGTCCATGACGGCAGAACAGAAAGTACGGCTGATCGTGGGAGGCGGAACACAGGGAAAAGAGAATCTTGTCAATGCGCTTGGTGCATCCGGAACCACAACGAGTCAGTTGTATGGGACACTTGGAATTCCGAATGTGATTCTGTCTGATGGCCCTGCAGGGCTTAACCTGTCTTCCAGAATTATGGTCATGGAAGATGGAGACATCAGGGCGACTTTGTGTGAAGAGAATCTGCAGGCATATCGAAGATATCTGTTTGGCATGGCGGGTATGGGTATGAAGAGGATGATGGCACAGCCCGGATCAGGAACCGAACATTATCAGTATTGTACGGCATGGCCGTGCGTAGAACTTCTGGCACAGACTTTTAATACGGAACTGATGGAAGAAGTCGGGGATGGAACCGGCAGGGAGATGGAAAAGTATGGCGTTACGGTATGGCTGGCTCCCGGCATGAATATTCACAGGAATCCGTTGTGTGGCAGAACGTTTGAGTATTACTCGGAAGATCCGGTTGTGTCCGGCAAAATGACAGCGGCAATTGTGAGGGGCGTTCAGCGCCACCCGGGTAAGGGAATGAGCATCAAGCATTTTGTTGCCAATAACTGTGAACTGAACAGAAACAGTTCTTCTTCCAACATGTCGGAACGTACGCTTCGGGAAATTTATCTCAAAGGCTTCCGGATTGCAGTGGAAGAATCAGATCCCAGAACGGTAATGGCATCCTATAATAAAGTAAACGGGCTGCATGTGGTGAACCATTATGATCTTCTGACTTCTGTGCTCAGGGACGAATGGCATTATAAAGGACTGATTATGAGTGACTGGGATTCCATGAAGGCGCAGAAAGATGATCCGATGAAACCACTGACCGGAGATGTACTGATGGCACCCGGCGCAGGGCTTGATCTGATCATGCCGGGGCGTGAAGACCAGATTATGGCCCTTACGGAAGGTGTGAAAAAGAAAATCGTGAAGGAAAAGGATCTGAACCGGGCAGCCGGGAACGTATTAAAGCTGGTTATGGAAAATACGGTTGTTTCAGTGTGAAAACACTGTTTATCTCATGTTTACCTTCTGTGCTTATGATGAACTGCATAAGGAACAGAAAGTTCCGGAACATCAAACAGGAAAAGAGGGTTTATCAATGAGAGAAAACATGGAACAGGCTATTAAAGATCGGCTGGAGAACGGATTTAAGAACTGGAATGGTGGCTATGACGGATGGCTTGAGTGGTGCAATACGCTGTATGAGCCTGATGCGCATTATAATGTGCAGGGACAGCGCTGGACACTTCAGCAGTATAAGGATGCCATGAAACAGCTCTTTGCACATTTCACAATGGAACTTGGAGATTTCGATAACATGATCATCAGGGATGACTGGTGTGCAATCCGCTATACTGTCAAAATCAGAAATCTGGATACCGGAAAGGAAATGCTGCAGCATACCATGGAATTTGTAAACTTTAAGGACAACCCGGATCCGGTCGGAGTGCGCGTAGTGGAAGGCTGGGCATTATCGGATACGCCTATTTCTGCGTGAGGGGTGAGACAGATATGAGTGAAAACAGTTTAAAAGAACAGAGAATCGCCGGATACAAAGCTATTCTGAAAGAAAATGTCCAGGATCCGTTTGAAAAGAAGATCAAGCAAAAAATGTTTAAATGGTGGGCGGACTGGGTACCGGATTATGAAGGCTGGTGCAGGATCGCAGAATGGCTGTATGCACCGGATGCAGAGATAAATGCAATTGGTGATCAGCCGCAGATATTTTCTGTATATGAGAAAGCAATGAAAGGACAGCGTGACTTCTTTAATATGGACATGGGACCAATTGAGGAGCCTGTGACGGAAGGAGATACAATCGCTTTTCATTATCTGATGTATCTGACACCAAAGGTGGACTATGATAAGTTCAAAAAAGGAGAAACAAAGGTCATTAAGGTAACCGAATTCAATACATTCAGTCACTGCCGGGAAGAGGATCCGCAGGTCTGCAGGCTTACACTGATTTCAAGCGGGTTATGAGGCGTATTCTGAAAAAAGTTTTTTATTTTCGCAGCTGTCCCGGGGTAACACCTTTGTATTTCTTAAACTGGGTGATGAAATATCCCGGAGAACTGAAGTGAAGCAGGTCGCTGATTTCCTGAACAGGCTGCGCCGTCGTCCTTAACAGACGTTCGGCGTAGTCTGTTTTTTCTTTTGTAATAAATTCTGACAGAGACATTCCGGTTTCGGTTTTAAAACGTCTGGACAGATAGTATCCCTGATAACCAGTTTTGGAGGAAAGCAGCAGAAGCGTAATATCGTCTTCTACGTGCATCCGGATATAATCGCAGCAAAAACGAACCGGTAAAGAGAGCGGTTCTGTCTGATGGTAATCGTGAACGCGGTGCACATAATCGTCATACATGGTATGGCTGATCTGCATCAGTTCAGTCATCGCAGTACTGTTTTCAATGAGACCGGTATACATATCACACAGATTGTAGGAGATTTCAGCAGGAAGCCCTCCGTCGATGGCAGCGCGGGAACACAGGCCGTTGAATAGAATAATGGAATTTTTGGCACGACGTATGCTGTCCATATTGCCACCTTTGATACCGGTGCTGTATTTGGCTGCTTCCGCCAGAACATCTTCATAATGGAGATTGCCTGTCCGGATCGTATCCAGAAGCTGTCTGTCAATTTCACTGACGCCACGGTGATCACTGCCGTTTTTTCCAGGAAAGTCTTCCTGCTCATTCTTTTTATCCCATTCCGCATAGGTAGTTGCATGCAGAGCTGATTCCGATGTAGGATATTGTATATCACTTACGGTAATACGCTGACCTGTCAGCGTATAATGGAACATAATGGTGTACTGGAACAGGTCAATGGATGGCAGGATGGGAATCCGCTCGATATCCGTGATCAGATGCCTGCGGATGGACTGCGGCTGCCTGCCGGACTGAATCTGGTGCCTTAGACTTTGACGGGCATCACCGTTTACAAACGTCGGCCCCATGATGTGAATGTGCGGGAGGTCTTTCTCAAAGGTAAAGACAGCACTCCACAGAAGACCGGCCCTGCTGCTCAGAATCATAGGCAGAGAGGGAGTATTACTGATGTATGTTTTCATATATGTTCCGGCATCAGAGAAACGGAAGAAATATTCGAGCAGTTCGTCTTTGGCGGAAGGAACAGTGATCAGCTTCATGTTCTGGTCGTATTCCCAGAACTGAAGCGGATAACAGGTTTGAATCATATGGATAAAAAAGGGCAGATGAGTATTTGCATTCATGATTGCAGACCTCCTGAAAAAGGGTAATTACAGTATAGAACAAAAATAAGCAGAGGTGTATCCCATGAAGAAAAATGAAATCATGTATGTCAGGGTATGGCACCTGATCTTTTATATTGTGACAGTTCTGATCTGCGTGTTTGCTTTGCTGTCGCTGAATTCGTGGAGTATGCCGGTATGGCTGGTCATGATGTCAGATGCACTTTCAGGCGTACTCTTCGGACTCAGTATTGTGCTGGTCATTGGTGATTCTGCGGCCGTAATGAAATGGCTGCCGGAGCATCTGACCGAGGGAAAACTGCTGTACCGGGTGGTTGCGGATTACCGCGTGCGGACCATGACTTTTGCGGCACTGGCGGTTCTGTTTGGTATGGCATTTATTCTCATGAACTTCTTTTACGGATGCAGAGATCACTTTTTCTGGTATCAGGCAGTCGCAGCATATTATCTGCTGCTCAGCACTGTCCGAATTTATATCATATCTGTTGAACGCAGAATTCGAAAAGAGGGAAACGCTGAAAATAACAGGCGGATCGAGGAAAAAGTGTATCAGCGGACCGGGACACTGCTGATAGTCATCACTCTTGTTATGGGAGCAGTCATGGCAGACACGATAATCGGGAAAGCAGATTCCAGAACGACAGGAATCATGGTTTATGGAGTCGGTCTTTATACTTTTTATAAAATGACCATGAGTATTCTGAACCTGCGTACGGCTGCCAGACAGAAATCCTATATGGTTAAGGCGGTCCGTAATATCGGGTTTGCGGATGCACTGATGTCCATGTTTCATCTTCAGATCGTATTGATTGTAAGATATGGAAATCTTCAGAATACAGGCTCCAGGTTGCTGAATGTAGGTTTTGGCGGCGGGATCTTTATGATCTGTCTGTATATTGGATTGAGAATGATTCTGGAAATAAAAAAAATCAGGAAATGAGTTTATCTGTTGTTTATCTTGGTCTCCTATCATATGGATTATGAAAAAAGCAAAAATCACCGAAGCCGTATTTATACGGGCCCGGCGAAACTGATAATCCAAAAAGGAGACGATGGACATGAATAAAGATGATAACACTTTATATTTATTAACAGGAGCAGCAGGATTTCTTGGCAGCAATATCTGCAGGCAGCTGATCGAACGCGGTGCACGTGTCAGAGCATTTATTCTGAAAGGAGACCCGGCAATCCGGTTTGTGCTGGAAGAGGCAGAGCTTTTTGCGGGAAATCTCTGCAATGCGGAGGATGTAAACCGGTTCTTTGATGTACCGGAAGGAACAAGGACCATCTGCATTCATTGCGCCAGTATGGTAACGGTGAACCCCGATTTCAGTCAGAAGCTGATCGACGTGAACGTCGGGGGAACGGAAAATATTATTAATGCCTGCCTGTCGCACAAAAGTAACGATAAGCTTCTGTATATCAGTTCCACAGGGGCAATTCCGGAGACCCCGAAAGGAACTAAAATCAGGGAAATCCGTCAGTTTGACCAGGATAAGGTTGTCGGCTGGTATTCCAAGAGCAAGGCAATTGCAACACAGAAGGTACTGGACAGCGTGCGTACAAAAGGGCTCAATGCCTGCGTGGTGCATCCCACAGGAATTATGGGACCTGGTGACTTTGCTGTCGGCATGACAACCGGAGCAATTATTCAGATCTGTAACGGCGAACTGCCGGTTGGCATGGCAGGGAGCTTTAACCTTGTAGATGTCCGTGATCTGGCAGACGGATGTATTGCGGCCGCAGACAAGGGGAGAACCGGTGAATGCTATATTCTTGGCAATGAAGAAATCACATTTAAGGAAATGTGCAGGATTCTGCAGAAGGATCTTGGCTGTAAGGGCCCCAGATTTTTCCTGCCATTAGGAATCGCAAAGCTGATTGCAGGGCAGATGGAGAAAAAAGCGAAGAAGAGCGGGAAAAAGCCGATTATGACGACGTTTTCCGTTTACAACCTGGAGCGTAATAATGCATTTGATTATTCCAAAGCGCAGAACGAACTGGGGTATGTGACGCGTCCCTGTGCGGAGACTTTGCATGATGAAGCGAAGTGGCTGAGGGAAGAAGGCAAGATCGGAAACGCATCATGACAAAAGCCGGATAAAAATCCATTTTCATATTGCTCTGGAGTCCACTCCAATGTATATAATAAAATAATATCGGCACCGGAATAAAAAAGGGAGTGAATCAGGGCAAATGGAAAACAGGAGCATTTTGGCAAATCGGTATTATCTTTATCTGACGGAATTCTTTTCAGGCATGGCGGTCATGGCGGTGGAACTGGGCGCAAGCAGGCTGCTTGCACCATATTTTTCATCTTCACAGATCGTATGGACGATCATTATCGGAACGATCATGATTGCCATGGCGCTGGGCAATATATATGGAGGCAGAAGTGCAGATGCGCACCCGGATCCGGACAGGCTGTATGGCCGGATCCTTATTGCTGCAGTCTGGATTGCGGCGATTCCGGCAGTCGGCAAATACATTATCATCGGCATTTCAGGACTGCTTCTTCTGACAGTGAATCAGAATTTCCTGATCATTGCGGCATTTCTGGCCTGTATGGTGATCTTCGTTTTTCCGCTCTTTCTGCTGGGAACAGTGACACCGTCTCTTGTGAAATATACGGTCAGCAGCCTTGATAATAACGGCAAAATAGTAGGAACACTGGGCGCATTCAATACCATCGGAAGCATCATCGGTACTTTTCTTCCGACCTTTGTGACGATTCCCGCAGTCGGGACGTCTGTGACTTTTCTGATATTCTCCGGGGTTCTGCTGCTGCTCGGACTGGTTTATTTTATCAGTGAGAAAAGACGCCGTATCCTGTGCGTCGTGTCGGCGGTTCTGTTTCTTCTGTGCTCGGTACTTGGCAACAGCGACAGCTTTGCCTTCTGGGAGCATGACCTGACCTATGAAGGAGAGTCCATCTATAATTATCTGCAGGTGAAGGAAACGGATGACAGCGTGATCCTGTCCACCAATGTATTGTTCGGCGTGCAGTCCATTACCAGAAAAGATGATTCGCTGACGGGCATGTATTACGACTATGCCATGGCGGCACCTGTCATGGCCGGGGTTCAGAAGGATGACAATGCGAGCATGCTGGTGCTGGGCATGGGTACCGGAACCTATGCGAGGCAGTGTCTGAAATATTTTGACAACCTGAGCGTAGAAGGTGTTGAAATTGATCAGAAAATTACGGATCTGTCGGAAAAATATTTCGATGCGGCAGGAAAGGCAGAGGTTTCAACTTATGACGGAAGAGCCTACCTGCAGGCAGTGGACAGAAAATATGATGTGATCATGGTGGATGCCTATCAGGATATTACGATTCCCTTTCAGATGTCCAGCAGAGAGTTTTTTACGCTGGTAAAGCAGCACCTGAATCAGGGCGGTGTCATGGTGGTCAATATGAACATGAATTCCGATCAGAAGGGAAATATCAATGAATATCTGGCAGATACGATTGCCAGTGTATTCCCGGAAGTTTATACCGTTGATGTGAACGGGTATACCAACAGAGAACTGTTTGCAACGATGGGTGACGGCACGGGAAAAGAGAGTTTTGAAGATAACAGCAGGACAATTTCCGATGAAAAGCTGTCTGCACTGATGACGGAAATAGATGCAGGACTGACCGAATATAAAGGCGGAAATCTGGTGCTGACAGATGATAAGGCACCGGTAGAGCTTCTGGGGATGCGTGAGATCGATGATCTGATCGGCAGCGAACTGGGATATTACAAGAAGGTTTTCAGAGAACAGGGCATTCAGGGACTGATGGAAGATATGTAATCAGTCCCTGTAATGCGTGATGCCTTTTTAGAAAACACCGAAGTGTGCCAGCAGGATTTTCAGACCCAGCAGTACGAGGATCAGGCCGCCTGCAAATTCTGCTCTTGATTTATATCTGGTGCCGAATACATTACCGATTTTCACGCCGGCGCAGGAGATGATAAAGGTGGTGACGCCGATGATGAGAACAGCGATAATGGTGTTGATCATGGCGCTCGCGGCGATCAGGCTGACAGGCACAAGTGAAAAGGTGATTCCGACAGCAAGTGCATCAATACTGGTGGCAACTGCCATCAGGAACATGGTCTTTACATCGAGACCTGCACTTTCAACTTCTTCCTTTTTGGAACAGGCTTCCCGGATCATGTTGCCGCCGATGAGTGCGAGCAGGATAAAGGCAACCCATGGAGCGATTGCTTCAATATACTTCTCAAAGCGTGAGCCGAGCAGATACCCCAGCATCGGCATCAGCGCCTGAAATCCGCCGAACCATACGCCGCAGATGGCGCAGCTCTTAAAACTGATTTTTTTCATGGCAAGTCCCTTGCAGATGGATACGGCAAAAGCATCCATGGACAGTCCGACCGCCAGCAGCAGTAATTCAATAAGTCCCATTTTTTTTCCTCCATAAAAAAAGCAGGTACATTGCTGTACCTGCTGACTTTCAGATAAAATAAAAGACGCACATACAGCAAATCATGCCATTATGTGAGTCTCATCAATTAAGGCATACCAGTCTTTCGACAGTCTGTTGATATACCGCGCAGCTTCTTACTGCGCCGATTACTCCCTCGATTGCATCATTGTAATATATCAGCCGGTGGCAGTCAATCAGATTTTTCAGGAGGGGTATTCAGAAAAATGTTCCGGCATACGCACCGGACAGAAGCGCATAGATGATTACGGACAGGTCCTCTCTGGAGGGCCTGTTTTGCTGCATGGTATAGACTCTTGCGATTCCGGAAAGAGAGGATGCAAAGAATTCAGCGATAAACTGGCGCTCAGACTCTGTTTTTCCCCTGGAACAGCAGGAGCAGGACAGGAATGAGGTATAAAGGGAGTCGTGCATCAGGAAGATAATCCGGTTGTCTGCAA
>JAKVKH010000040.1 GCA_022486625.1 Butyrivibrio sp.
AGTTCCTGGCGGGCAATCAGGCCACTTTCCCTGCCGATATAACTCGACACATTTCCTTTTATATTCGTAACTATAACGCATAAAAATACCCTCCTTACTGGTTGTCCAGTAAAGAGGGTACATATCATTGCCCCGGTCCGTTTTTCTCAGCTACAGTTCTTATTCTCCCATCAGCTCCTGCATCAGATCATGCACGGTTGTCATCTCATGGATTCTGCCGACCTCTGCGCCGCAGAAGATCAGCCCGTTTTCAACATCACCCTGCACGGCACGTGTCAGCGCATCTGTAATGCAATACGGAATCTTTGCCGGATCACAGTTTTTCAGGCACCCGTAGCAGCGTCCGATTTTCATATTACCCTTCTGTACTTCCTCAAGAAAATGATTATGAAGTGCGCGTCCCGGCATTCCGACCGGGCTCTTGATAATTTCAATCTGATCCGCTTCCGCATTGATATAACAGTCCTTATAACGCTGATCAGCATCACATTCTTCTGTCACAACAAATCTTGATGCAACCTGCACACCATCCGCTCCCAGTGAGAGTGCATGCATCACATCCTCATGTGTGAATATTCCGCCTGCCACAATAACAGGAATCTTCTGCTGAAATTTCACGGCAAATTCATTCACCGTCTGAATCGTATTCCTGATTACATTGTCATAATCAAGCGCCGGAATGTCTTCAAGATCCTTTTCGGAAAATCCCAGATGCCCTCCTGCCTTCGGCCCTTCAATCACCACAAAATCAGCCGTCCTGTGATACCTTCTCTCCCACATCCGCAGGATCACGGAGGCAGCTTTCGGAGAAGACACAATCGGTGCAATCTTTGTATTGCTCCCTTCCACATATTCCGGGAGATCCAGCGGAAGCCCCGCACCGCTGATGATCACATCTGCACCTGCACTGACAGCTGCCTTTACATGGTCCGCGTAATCTTTAAGCGCCACCATGATATTCACACCTGTCAGTCCGTTTCCTGAACGTGCCTTTTCCTTTGCCAGCAGAATATGCTTCTCAATTGCACGCAGATTTGCCTGCGCCGGATGCTGTGCAAAATCTTCCTCATCATATCCGATCTGTGCTGTGGATATGACACCGATCCCGCCTTCTGCCGCAACTGCGCCGGCCAGCGATGACCTGCTGACCCCGACGCCCATTCCTCCCTGAATCAACGGAATTCTTGCTGTTTTATCTCCAATCTGAAGTGATTTCATGTATTCACACCTTTCCACCTGTTCAGGTGATTTTTGGTTAAATATATTTAATGTGTTTACATGCTATCACTGTACGGTTTATATGTCAACATTTTGAAGTAACTAAAGTTTTGTTTCGTAGTATTGAAAACCGTGTTTCTTTTTTCAGCAGTCCATTACCTGCTTCAGTTTCTCATACATCTGTCCGGGATTGACCGGCTTGGAAACATGTCCGTTCATCCCTGCCTTCAGGCATTTCTGTACATCATCTGCAAATGCATCTGCCGTCATTGCCAGAATCGGGACGTTCTGTGCATCCGCCCTGTCGCAGCTTCTGATCTGACGTGCCGCCTCATACCCGTCCATTACCGGCATGCGGATATCCATCAGCACAACATCAAAAAATCCGATCGGAGATTTCTGAAACATCATAACACCCTGTTTCCCGTCTTCCGCAACTTCCACCACCATCTTTTTTTCTTCCAGCAGTGCCCTGGCAATTTCCTGGTTCAACGGATGATCCTCGCACAACAGCACGTGTTTTCCTGCCAGGACTTCGTCTCCCTGCACCGCTTTTTTCAGGTCTCCATGCTCTGCAGAAGAAACCGCCAACGCCAGCTCCGTTTTCGGAATGCAGTCAAACTCCATTTGCAGCCTGAATTCCGATCCCTTTCCAACTGTACTGTTCACCGATATGGTTCCATTCATCAGTTCCAGCATACGCCTGACAATTGCCAGTCCCAGCCCTGAACCGCGGTTTTCAGCTGTATCACTTCTTCCTTCCTGCGTAAACGGATCAAACAGCACTTTCTGAAATTCCTCACTGATCCCGATTCCGTTATCACTGACAGAAGCAGATACCCGAAACTTTTTTTCTTCTGTCATCTGCGTCCTGATTTTCAATACGATCGTCCCGCCCTCCGGCGTATACTTTACTGCATTGGACAACAGGTTAAAAAATATCTGATTAACGCGAAGCGGATCTGCAAGCGGAACATAATCCTGCATGGGTATGATATCAAGCTGAAAATTCTGATTTTTACTCCTGCAGAGCGGTGCAATCACCGCATCAATATAGCTGTTGAATTCCTCCACAGGATATGGCTCCGGATGCAGTTCAATCCTGTTGTTCTCCGCCTTGGACATATCAAGGATATCGTTAACCAGTCCCAGCAGGAAACCGGAAGAAGTACTGATTTTTTCAAGGCAGTCGGCAGTTTTCTTCGGATTGCTTTCTTCTTTTGCCAGATAGGTCATACCGATAATCCCGTTCAAAGGTGTCCGGATATCATGACTCATCCGTGACAGGAAGTCAGATTTTGAACGGTTTGCACACTCTGCTTCCTGAATTGCCTTCTTCAGTGCAATATTGGCCGCTTCTTCACTCTTCTGTTTTCTGCGGACGATCATCAGAATCACCAGCATGGAAAAAAAGAAAATCAGGCAGACTGCGCCTGCCACCATCGTCAGCGGGCTGTCATAGAACAGGCCGATCAGCGTTGTATCTTTGACGCCGTTCACCATATAGGGCGCTGCCAGTTCCGATATATCTTCATCACTGATAGACAGAATTGCCTTATCCAGAACCGACGCCAGCAGATAATTCTGCTCTTTTCGGACTCCCAGCGCAAATTTCAGCTGATCTTCCGGCAGTGTCACACAGTTCAGCTGATTGGTCACATCCTTCCATACTGCCCGCTGTGCAGTATTGGTAAACAGATATGCCGTATCTGTTTTCCCGCTGCGTACGGCGTCTACACAGTCCTGAACGCTGTCATAGGTCGTAATACTGACATTCTGAGATATATCATTCATCATCTGATCCATAATCAGACTGTCCCTGACAATTCCTCCGGTCTTTACCGATCCGGAAAAGCGTTTCCGGAACAGGCGCGAAACAGATCCCGCATAATAATCCGAAGTAAGCACATATCCTTCCCTCTCCGCATGCGCTGAATCGGTACAGAAATCGCAGCAGATTGCCGCTTCTCCGTTTTGTTTCAGTTCCTGATATCTGCTGCGATCACTGATCGGCTCAATTGTGATATCAAGCCCTGTCCGTCTGAAAATTTCCCTGCACAGATCTGAAAGAATTCCTTTCATTTCCCCGTTTTCAACATATGCATATGGTCTCTGGTCCGGGTCAATAATTGCACTGAACTTTATTCCGTTTTCCTGACATGCATTGATAAATGCACGTTCTTTTCCTGTATAGGCAATCTGATCGCCGTTATCCGCAGAGTAATATTTGTGATACAGCTCATTCTGCAATTCCGGCGCAGTATCCTGCACCTGCTCAATGGCATAATCCACTTCCGCCATCAGCTCCGTATCATCCTTTCTGGTAATGACATAAAAAGGCTTTGGATCGAACTGCGCCAGCAGCCATTCCCCGTGAATCTGTCGCAGATTGCTGGTCACTGCTGCATCGATTGTTCCGTTTTCCAGACTTTCCTTCAGTTCAGAATCGGTAGAATAATACACCGGTACATAGGTAAAGTTCTTTTCTTCTGAAAATTCACGAAAGCTGTCATTTCTGCTGTTCCCTTTCAGCATGCCGACACGCATGCCGTTCCATTTCTCATATGCTTCCGCAGAATATTTCAGATTCCCTGCTTTGATGGTCAGAATTGTATCACTGATTCCGATCGGCTGCGCTGAGAACGCAAACTTTTCTTCTCTTTCCGGTGTTCTGACCGCAGACGTCAGAAGATCGATTTCTCCATTTTCCAGCATGCTCAGCATGTCACTCCAGCTTCTGCCTTCCTCATAGCCCTCATATTCATAATTCCAGTTAGCAAAATCAAGCATATGCTGCAGATAATCATAGCCGTAACCGCTTTTCTTACCCTCTGCGTCCTGCATGTGATACCCGTCAAACGCAAAAAAGCCCACCTTTACCGTACGTCTGCTGCCGGCATCAGCAGACGAAGTCAAAGGCAGGCTTATAATCAGGAGCAGAACACACAACACGACAGAACATATCCGAATCAGAATTTTCTTCATACAACGACGACTTTCCTGAAATCAGGGTTCAACTGTTCATTTACATATATTTTACACCAGTAAACACTTTTCCGATAGTTTTCTTTTATTTCCCGGATAATTCTGTTCTACGGTATTCTCCCGGCGTCATACCGGTTTCTTTCTTAAACTGCCGCATAAAATACACATCATACTCATATCCGCAGCATTCTGCAATCTTCTGCACCGTAAAATCAGTTCCTGTCAGCAGCTTTTTACTGTTCTCGATTCTGCTGTGAATCACATCGTTCATCAGTGTCACTGTAAACAGCTTCTTATACATATGCTGCAGATAGGATGCACTGATGGACAGCTCTGCGGCTGTCTGTTCCACGGTTCTTGAAACCGCCGGCCGGTTATAGATATCTGAACGGAGCTGAACAAGCTGATCATATAAGGAACGCTGCATACCGCTTTCATCCCGTTCCGACAGGTCCATGATCTTATTGGACAGCAGCTGCATGTATAACCGCAGCGTACTTTCTTTTGACGGGTCCGCCGAATAATATTCCAGACTCATCTGCCGGATCAGCATAGATATGATATCGCTGTCTGTCATGCGGATTATCGTATTGAAACGGATATGATTTCCCTCCCACCACAGAAGTTCTTCCGGTTCCATGGAGAAATGAATCCAGTCATCCACATAGGTATCCTCTGCTGCACCATAGTCCTGCGGTGTTGTCTGATCATAAAGAACCGCGCAATGAGCAGGATAGATCTGTTTTCTGTCTTCAAGCACATGAAATGACGGTGTCTTCATCACCAGCAGCAGATAATCGCCATATCCTCCCGGCCGCTTTATTTCAAAGTCGCGTTCATGTACCGTATTATATCCGATTCCGATAATATTCATTTTGATCCTCATCATGAAAAAGCAGAATTGTTCAGTTACCTGATAGCATAGTTTATTGTTTTGATGCTGTCAATCCACTAGACTGATAATAAAGAAAAACAGTTTACTGTATGATCGAAAGGAGAATTTCTGACATGATTGCAAAGAAACCGCCAATGGGCTGGAACAGCTGGGACTGCTATGGCAGTGCTGTCACTGAAGCACAGGTAAAGGCGAATGCAGACTACATGGCTGCAAATATGAAAGCGTTCGGATGGGAATATGTTGTCGTCGATATCGAATGGTATCAGCCAACCGCTGACACACATGAATATCATCCGTTTTCGGATTTATGTATGGATGAATACGGAAGGCTTCTGCCCGCGCCGAACCGTTTTCCTTCTGCCGCAGACGGCAAAGGCTTTACGACACTCGCCGCCTATATCCATGACCTTGGTCTGAAATTCGGCATCCACATCATGCGCGGTATGCCGCGTATGGCTGCACATAAAGATCTTCCTGTCTTAAACTCTGATTACACCGCACGGCAGGTTGCCGATCCGAATTCTATCTGTGCCTGGAACCCGGATATGTACGGACTCAAATGTGAGCAGGTCGAAGCCGGCGCACGTGCCTACTATGAAAGTATCTTCCGTCTGTACGCCGACTGGGGCGTTGATTTTGTGAAAGTGGATGACATTGCAAGAGAATACCCGCAGTGCAGACGTGAAATTGAGCTGATCTCCGAAGCCTGCCGCAGCTGCGGACGTGATATCGTTCTGAGTCTTTCTCCGGGACCTGCTCCGCTGGAACAGGCAGAGCATCTGAAAAAATATGCCAACATGTGGCGGATCACAGATGATTTCTGGGACGACTGGAAACTGCTCCTTGCGATGTTCGAGCGTGCTGAAAAATGGTGCACCCATTCCGGCCCCGGACACTGGCCGGATGCTGATATGCTGCCCGTCGGCGCACTTCGTCAGGACTACAGCAGCGTTGACCGGACCAAATTCACGCAGGATGAGCAGATCACCATGATGTCCCTGTGGTGCATGATGAGGGCACCGCTGATTGCCGGCGCAAATCTCCCTCAGAATGATGAATTTACGCTGCAGCTTCTGACAAACCGGGAAGTTCTGGAAATAGAGCAGACAACCCACTGCGGTCATCAGCTTTATCGCACCGATTCCGAAATTGCCTGGCTGGCGCCGGAAAAAGGCAGCAAGGGCTGCTATCTGGCACTGTTCAATATTGCAGATGAGGATCATGAGATCAGAATAGATCTCGCAGACTATGAACTGGAAAACTATCATCAGGCCAGAGAACTCTGGTCCCATAAAGAATCTTCTGTAAATGGATCTGTTTCTGCCTGTGTCAGAAAACACGGCGCCGTAATCTTCCGGCTGTCCTGATTCTTTTACATGAACTGTGCGAAAACGGAAGCACCGATGACCGTCAGCAGGCCGGCAACGGCAATAGACAGGCTGCTCATCGCACCTTCCGTTTCTCCCATGGTCATGGCTCTCGCTGTACCGATGGCGTGTGAAGCAGTCCCGATTGCCACACCTTTTGCAACCGGTTCTGAAATATGAAACATCCTGCAGATTGTCTCTGCAAAAATATTCCCGAGAATTCCCGTGATAATTATCACAGCAACGGTCAGCGTTACGTATCCGCCCAGTTCCTGTGATACACCCATGCCGATCGCCGTAGTAATTGACTTTGGCAGCAATGTCACATATTCCTTATGACTCAGATGGAAAAAAGCTGCCATAACCAGGATACTGCAAAGACTCGTCAGCACACCTGAAGAAATCCCTGCAAGGACTGCCTTCCAGTTCTTCTTCAGTTCTTCAATCCGCTCATACAGGGGAATTGCCAGGCACACGGTCGCCGGTGTCAGCAGATAGCTTAAATATTTTGCACTTGCATAATAGGTTTTATAATCAATATGTGCTGTCACCAATACCAGAATGGTCAGAATAATCGAGATCAAAAGCGGATTGAATACTGCCAGTCTGAACTTTTTCTGCAGCATCATTCCGGCACCGTATGTCAGGATACTGACCATTACACCGAAAAAAACTGAATTCTGAAAAAAATCATTCATCTTCCTCTGCCTCTTTTCCATGCCGGATCACCAGCTGTGTGGTAATTCCTGCCACCGCCATGACTGCAAACGTGGATACAAGCGTAATCACCACGCAGGGCACGAATATCGTTCTGATTCTGGGCCATGACGTAAGAAGCCCTACTGCCGCCGGAATAAACATCAGCGGCATGATTTCAATCAGAAACGTCCCGGTTTCCTTCACTGCTTCACAGGGAAAGATTCCTGTTCTGAGGCAGACAAACATCATCACCAGCCCGTAAATACTGGCAGGAACAGGAAGCGGGAGCAGCTGATTTAACAGTTCTCCCAGAAAAGATATGGTCAGAATAATTGCAAACTGTCTGATATATTTCATCGTAATTCTTTATTCTCCTTCAGCAGAAACCCGATAGAATGCTTCATCGGGCAGTCTTCATGCTACTCTGATGTCCGGAAACGGTCAATTGGAGAATTCACGAATTCATGATATGATAATTACAAATATCTCATCAATTTGAATCATTTTCAGTGAATCCGGAGGTGCTCCATTGAAGCTAAGAAAATCTCTGTACCTGTACATGATCCTTTTTTCATTAATGCTCCTTCTTATACCCTTTAACTGTAAAGCAGCAACAACACAGTCTGATGATCAGAAACGGGTTCTGTTCATCAGTTCCTATACCCTTGCATGGCCGACAGTGCCCTACCAGATCAGGGGAATTCAGGAAACACTGGGCGATGATGTTGCTCTGGAATATGCTTTTATGGGTACCAAGACACTGGATGATAATGGATATGATGAATTATTCTATGAACGGATGAAATATCTGGTTGCTCATGTGCAGAAGTATGATGTCATCATCACCGGTGACGATGCTGCCTATAATTTTGCCATTTCCCATGAAAAAGAACTTTTCCCGGATACACCGATCCTGTATGAGGGTCTCAATAATATCACTGCCGCCCGGAATCAGAGTGACAATCCCTGGGTTACCGGCATCATTGAACAGATGCCGCTGAAACAGAATATAGATATTGCGCTGAAAATTCACCCGCAGTCAGACACTGTCGTATCCCTTCTTGATAACAGTGCTTCCGGAAAAGCTGACCAGACGCAGCTTGCTGAAGTTGCATCCTCATATCCAGACCTGAAATTTACTACTATAAATTCTTCTGAGCTTTCTCAAAAGGAGATCATCAATCGACTTTCCGGTCTGGATCAGAATACCATTCTCATCTATATGATTCTGAGCAAAGATGCTGACGGTAATATCTATACCAGCAGACAGGCCGTGGACCTGATCGTCCGGTATTCTCCCGTACCGGCTTTCCGCATTGTTGAAGCAGGTATCGGAGACGGCCTTCTGGGCGGAGAATTCGTGGATCATGAAAAATCAGGTCAGTATGTCGGAACACTTGCCATGAAATATCTGTCCGGCGAAAGCATTGCAGATGTTCCCATGATGAGTCAGAGTCCGACTGCCAGATGGTTTGACTGGAATGTCATGAAAAAATTCGGTATCAAAGCCAGCCAGCTTCCTGCCGATGCTGTTATCCTGAATCGTGAGCCTACTTTCTGGGAGCAGCACGGACGTGTTGTTGCCGTTTCTTCTGCCATCTTTGTTACTGCCACTCTGTTTCTGATCTTTTTACTGCGTCTGTTCAGTGAGCAGAAACACAATCGGATTCTGATGCAGAAGAATGAAGAACTCGCAACCGCTGTAACTGCTGCTACACGTGCCAGCTACGCCAAAAGCCAGTTTCTTTCCAATATGAGCCATGAAATACGTACTCCCATGAACGCCATTCTGGGACTGACAGGCATCGCAAAATACCATGAGCATGATGCCAGAGAAGTGGATCAGTATCTGTCTGAAATAGAAGATGCATCCACGCTTCTGCTGAATATCATCAATAATGTTCTGGACATGTCTGCAATTGAAAATGACAAACTGAAAATATCCGAAGCTCCTTTTTCTCTGAATGAGCTTCTGGACTCCATCAATGCGATTTATGCCGTACAATGTGAAGAAAAGAAAATCGGTTTCCGGATCACCCGGAATTTCCGGACAGAAACCATAAATGGCGATCGCCTGAGATTAAATCAGATTCTGCTGAATCTGATTTCAAACGCCTTCAAATTCACTTCTTCCGGCGGTTCCATTACCGTTCAGGTGACAGAGGACTACACCAAAGAAGGACGGATCTGGTATGAATTTTCCGTCAGAGACACCGGTGAAGGAATGAGCGAAGACATGAAAGAGCGCCTGTTTCATCCATTCGAACAGGAAAGTGCTGTAACCAGTCAGCAGCATGGTGGTACCGGACTTGGACTGTCAATAACACATAATCTTGTCAGCCTGATGAAAGGCAAGATCCGTGTCGAATCCGAAAAAGGGAAAGGTACCTGTTTTTATGTGGAACTTCCGTTCAGTCCTGCCTCCGCGCCTGTCACAGATTCTCATACCGGAAGCAGGAACGAGACTCTGGGAGAACTTACCGGCCGTTATAACTTCTCCGGTCACAGGGTACTGATTGCAGAAGACAATGCACTCAACAAAGAAATTATCTGTGAACTTCTGCGACTTGTGCATCTTGATTTTGATACTGCGGAAAACGGTCAGATCACAGTCAACCAGTTTGTGCAAAGTGATCCCGGTACCTATGATGCCATCCTGATGGATATCCGGATGCCTGTCATGAACGGTCTCGAAGCCGCCAGACAGATTCGTGCCTGTGAACATCCCGATGCCGCATCCATCCCGATTTATGCCATGACAGCCAATGCTTTCGCAGAAGACGTCAGTGCATCCCTCGCTGCCGGAATGAACGGTCATCTCTCCAAGCCGATCAATACCGGCGAACTTTATCGTACACTGGAGCAGATTCTGAATTCTTAATGACGCTTTGCATGCCCCGTCCTGTGCTCGATTTTCCTCGGCGGAATCAGGCATTCTTTGCCAAAACCGATCAGATCCTCCCTGTGCTCTGTCAGAAGTGCTTCCTTTACCAGTTCATAGTTCTTCGGATCACGGTACTGGATCAGCGCACGCTGCATTGCTTTCTCATGCGGGCTTCTGGGCACATAGACAGGCTCCATGTTCCGCGGGTCCACACCGGTATAGTACATACAGGTCGATATGGTGGACGGCGTCGGATAGAAATCCTGCACCTGCTCCGGCATGTAGCCGATATCACGGACATACTCTGCCAGCTGGATTGCATCCTTCAGCGTAGAACCCGGATGTGAAGACATCAGGTACGGCACCAGATACTGCTCTTTGCCCAGCTTCTCATTGATCCTCTGACATTTGTGCACGAACTGCTCATAGACCGCATTCTGCGGCTTTCCCATCAGACGGAGCACATGATCGGAAACGTGTTCGGGCGCCACCCTGAGCTGTCCGCTGATATGGTACTGACACAGTTCCTTTATGAAGGTATCATCCGGATCCTCCAGTGCATAATCAAACCGCACACCGGAACGGACGAATACCTTTTTCACCCCCGGAATCGCCCGGAGTTTTCTCAAAAGGCTCACATAATCGCTGTGGTCTACGACCAGATTCTTACATGGCTTCGGGAACAGACACTGTTTGTTCACGCAGGCGCCCTTCTCCATCTGTTTATCACAGGCCGGCCTTCTGAAATTCGCCGTCGGACCGCCGACATCATGGATATTTCCCTTGAAATCCGGCTCTTTTGTCATTGCTTCTGCTTCTCTGACAATGGATTCCTGACTTCTGGCCTGTACAATTCTGCCCTCATGAAATGTCAGCGCACAGAACGAGCAGCCGCCAAAGCAGCCTCTGCAGCTCGTCAGGCTGAACCTGATCTCATCAATTGCCGGTACGCCGCCGTCCTTTTTATATGAAGGGTGATAGGTATTCATATACGGAAGCGCATACACATCATCCATCTCCATCTGTGAAAGCGGCTTTGCTGCCGGATTCTGCACAACATACTCTCCGCCGTCTCTGCCATACCCTTCCACCAGACGTTTTCCGAAAAAAGGATCCGTATTCTGATACTGAACATAAAAGCTTCTGGCATAATTCAGCTTATCCGCCTTCAGGTCCTCATAGGAAGGCAGCATCTGATAATCATATACACTGTCCAGGCTGCGGGTATGATATACTGTCCCGTCAATAAAAGTGATATCTTTTACCTCAATCCCGGAATCCAGAGCATCTGCAATTTCCACGATAGAACGCTCGCCCATGCCATAGGAGAGAAGATCCGCCTGTGAATCCAGCAGAATCGAACGTTTCAGACTGTCTGACCAGTAATCATAATGCGCAAGTCTCCGAAGGCTGGCTTCGATTCCGCCGATGATAACCGGAACATCCTTATATTTCTTACGGATCAGATTGCTGTATACAACAGTCGCATGATCCGGGCGCTTTCCGATAACTCCGCCGGGTGTATAGGCATCCGTACTGCGGCGTTTTCTGGACACCGTGTAATGATTGACCATCGGATCCATATTGCCGCCGGAGATCAGAAATCCCAGTCTCGGTCTCCCGAAGACGTCAATGCTGTCCTCATTCTTCCAGTCCGGCTGCGGAATCATGCCGACCTTATAGCCTCTGGATTCCAGCACTCTGCTGATAATCGCCGGCCCGAAGGAAGAGTGATCCACATAGGCATCCCCCGTTACGAACGCAAAATCAACCTGTTCCCAGCCGCGTTCTCTTGCTTCATTCATATTTATTGGTAAAAAACCGCTCAAATCATCTGTCCTTTCCTGCCTTGCCGCTCATTTCATACTTTCTTTCCTATTGTAGCATTGTTTCCGGGATTACAAAAGTCGTGACAGAATTGCCTTTGAGTGTCACCTGCAGGCTCTGGTTCTGCACCGCCACAGGATCAAGCACTGCCCACTTCTCACCGTCTTCCGCTGATCCGCTTGTGCGGGTTACACCGGCATCTGCTCCGACCGTTTTAAATCCGCTCAGATCAAAATCCGCTGTTTTATCATTTACATCTGCATTCGTCGTGACGATGACAAGCTGATGCCCTTCGGGATCATAGGCTGCCAGTGTCTGATCATCTACGGAAATAATTTCATACCCCGGTCTGATGAATCTCGTGAACTGTCCGAACGCGTAGTATTTCATGGTCAGAATCACTTCCTGCTTATCATGATCTGCAACTGCGAGTCCCCAGTAACCACTGTTTACATCCACCATTCCGCTATCTTTTTTCCCCTGATAACCATCCTTGCTGATGTGGGAATCAATTGCCTGCCAGAGGATCCATGCCGATGGAGTCATCTGATTCATATCCGTCGTAATCCGCTGTGCCAGCCACAGGCCTGCACCCATCTGTACCGCACCGACACCCGCCGTATCTCCGCCGTCCACCTCTGACATCCACAGATTTTTGCCTTCCTTCTGCGCAAGTGCAGACAGCTGCGTCCGCTTCGAACCGATATAGGAATGCGTATCAATTCTGCCAAGTGCAGCTTTTGCCTCATCTGTCAGTACATTATAGGAAACAATCTGTTTATCAATATCCGTTTCATCGGTACCGCACAGGATGGTACCTGTCAGTCCCTCTTTGTCCAGCGCACTGCGCATATCCACCAGCATTTCAGACTGCGAATCTCCCGGATCGAAATGACAGCCCTCCTGTTTCTCACTCATGGCTTTCCAGTAATCGGTATTCGGTTCATTCATCGGATCGATACTCTGAAACGTAATCCCCCATTCCTTCTTAAAATGGGCACTGACATCTGCCAGATACCTAGCAAAATCATCATAACAGTCATCCTTTAAATTATTCTGTCTGGAAATGACAGCGCCTGAAGAGCATCCCGACTTCGTCATGAAATACGGCGGTGAATTGGAGAATGCCTCCACAATCAGATCGTCTCCGTATGCGGCAAGCGCCTGATTCAGTACATTTCTCTGATTCGCATCCTGCGTCCAGTCATAATCCCAGGTGCAGTTCCCGCTTTTTTCGTCATAAGAGGCATTCACTGCATAGCCCGGCATCTCAGAATCTGTTCTGGTGATATGATCATGCGAAGGGTCATCCCCGCCGCCGATGTTGTATCTGACAATATTAAGCTGCAGCCCGTCCTTGCCGAAAAAATCTGCTGCCGCCTGCTTTGAAAGTGTATCTGAGTATCCGATCCGGTTCGCCCACCAGCATAGGCTTGTGCCCCAGCCTTCAAACCTGCCGCCGTTAATTTTTGAAATATGTTCCGGTGAAACCACTGCCGTATAATCTGCCGCTGTTACACTGCTTCCGCCTGTACTGCTGTCTGCACTCCCGGATACAACTGCAGCATTATTTCCTGCTGTTTTTTCCGGACCTGCCATTTCCGTCTGCGTCTCCTGTTTCATCTGCTCTGCTTCCTGGACCGTAACTGCCACTGCAGCGGCTGCCGCAACTGCCAGTACTGCCATCCCCGCCTTCCCTGCTTTATTCATGTGATACTCCCCGATCTGATTTTTTATCCTGACCCGACTTCGTTTTTGAAATCGGTTTCATGTTCTATTATTCCTGTCCGCTTCGCTTTTGTCAATTGATGAAAGTGCCTAAATCCTGGGCTTCATTTTGTCTATAAACAAGGACAGTAAATGTTTACATTCCGTACATCATTCCTGTACAATATACTGAGGAATGACAGATCTGTTCTGAACATTAACCTGTACGGTTCTCTGGAGGATTCTCATGAACGAAGCGGAAAAAATGAAAGCAGGAATGATTTACAATCCCGGCGATGAATCAATCATGAAAGAACAGACAGGCTGTGCCGCCTATCTGAAAGAATATAACACACTTGGACTCGGTGATGAGAAACGGATGAATGAACTGCTGCATCTGATGCTCGGAGAAGTCGGTGAAAACTGCTATCTGCAACCGCCTTTTTATGCAAACTGGGGTGGTGCACACCTGCACCTGGGCAACAACATATACGCCAATTTCAACCTGACACTTGTGGATGACGGTCACATCCGCATCGGAGACAGCACCATGATCGGCCCGAATGTGACGATTGCAACTGCCAGTCACCCGGTTCTGCCGGCGCTGCGGCAGAAAGCGCTGCAATATAACGTGGATGTTTTTATCGGCAGCAATGTCTGGATCGGCGCCGGGGCCATTCTTCTGCCAGGTGTCCGGATCGGTGACAATTCCGTCATCGGTGCCGGATCGGTTGTAACAAAAGATATCCCGGAAAATGTCGTGGCAGTCGGTAACCCGTGCCGCGTCCTGCGCCCGATCAATGAGCACGACGCAGAATTCTATTACCGTAACCGGCGGATCCAGACCGGGGAATAAACGATAAACAGACCCGGCCATATATTCCCTGTGCAGCGCCACAGCTTCACGCAGGAAATACAACTGTCAGGAGCATTTTGAAATCCTCTACTGCATATACCGCATGACGGATTTTTGCCGGCATGATCAGCACCTCTCCGGCATGAACAATATGCTCCGTACCACCGACGGTGAAACGTCCCGTGCCTTCAATCACCTGCACCATGGCATCTCCCTCAGAGTCATGCCCGCCGATTTCCTCTCCTTTGGAGAATGCAAAGAGTGTAATGCTGACCGCATCATTCTGTGCCAGTGTCTTGCTGACAACCTGTCCCTTTGCGACCTCCACTTCTCCTGTCAGATTCAGTACCTTCTCATGATCCATATTCTTGATATAAGCCATTTCTGCGTACTCCTTTCCTTTTCTGTCCCTGTATGTCAATTTCATTATCTGAAAAAAGTGTACTGCAGAAATTCAGAATTCGTATGTACCTTATGTTACAGCTTCCGCGTTTCGATTACCCTCAGTCCTTTTGGCACATGACTTATTTCCAGTTCTTCCAGATCTCCGGCTGGTATCCAACCGTTGCAAGGCGCCCGTTCCGCACGATCGGGGTCTTCAATACCTGCTGATTCTCCAGCACCTTTTCGTCCTTATCCTCATCAGAAATGTACCGGATCAGTGCCAGCGCATTCTGATCTCTGCACTCCGGATTCAGCATGGCATCCAGTCCGCCGACCGCCTGCTTTACACTGCTATACTCTCCTTTGCTCAGCCCTTTTTCCTTCAGATCAACAAACTGGAATTTCACACCGCGTTCCTTAAAATAGCGCTGTGCTTTCTTTGTATCAAAGCATTTGGTTGTTCCGAATATCTGTATATTCATCGTTATCGACCCTCATTCTCCCGTACTTACCCGATCGGGACATCAAATTCGCGATCCTTGAAATAGTATTTCCGGTCATTTTCCGTAATCTCGCGGATCACCCTGCACGGATTGCCGGCCGCAATCATATTGTCCGGAATGTCCTTCCCGACAACACTGCCGGCACCGATAATAACATTATTGCCGATCGTTACTCCCGGCAGAATCACCGCATTTCCGCCGATCCAGACGTTATCCCCGATGGTAATCGGAATCCCGTACTCATAGCCTGTATTCCGGCTGTCCGGATGAATCGGATGTCCCGCCGTATAAATTGACACATTCGGTGCAATCTGCGCATTTTTTCCGATTTTCACCTTACCGACATCCAGAATTGTCAGATTGTAATTGGCAAAAAAGTTTTCACCAACTTCAATATTGGTTCCGTAATCACAATGAAACGGCGCATTGATAAACACATTTTCTCCGGTCTTCCCAAGCAGGTTCTTCAAAAGCTCCGGAATCCGGCTGTCCTGTTCCGGCGGGAGCTGATTGAATTCATAAATTTTTTTCCTGCATGCAAAGCGTTCCTCTTCAAGTCCGTCCATCCAGGCTTTATATGGCAGTCCTGCCATCATTCTTTCCTTCTGATTCATCTCTGTGCTCCTTTCCGGGCAAAATCCTGCATCAGCAGGTCCAGCTCTGCATATGCGTGTTCCATATCCGTTTCTTCATAATGAATGACCTGTACGCCGGTGCAGCCGGCAATCATCGCAGACAACTGTCTGCCCTCATGGTCGCGGTACAGGGCAATCACCGGAATCTGCCGCTGCATTGCTGTTCCGATTTCATAACCCACACCCAGACTGGGGTTTGTTACCTCTGCAACCACCAGATCCGCACTGAGCAGCCATGCAAGATCCCTGTCGTGAATATATGTGTCCGAAAGCTGCTTCTGCCCCGCTACAGACAGACTGTAATCTCCGACATGTTCTGTCAGAACCTCTCCATATTTTCTGATCTGCTCAATGATCTTCTGATATAATTCCACATCGTCTCTGCCGGCCCGGATTGATCCTGCAAAATATATTTTCATAAGTTATTCCTCATTTCTTCGAAATTGATCGTATATGTCTTTCCCTCACAGGTCAGAATTCCCTCATCTTCCATTCTGTGCAGTTCCCTTACCAGCGCACTGCGATTGACACACAGATACTCTGCAAGCTCCGTATGGTTATACGGAATCACCACCTGCGTCAGGCCAAGCGCCTCATCTTCGACTACCTGTGCTTCGATTCCATACAGCAGGATATGTTTGCTCACAAGTGCAAAAAACGTCAGGATACGCTCCCGCAGGGAATTCTTTGAGAGAATTTCTATTTTGGCCAGAAGCGATCTCGTTTTCTGTGACAGCAGATAGGCCAGATTTTCCGCCATAACCTTATGACACCTGCAATGCTTGCTGCACAGGGTAAACAGATCCTGATAATTAAAATACATGATCTCGCAATCCGTTGCAGCGCGATAGTTTACTGTACAGTCAATCGGCTCCCTTGCCAGAAAAGGATCCCCGAAGATCTCATCTTCCTTCAGTGTTCTGAAAAAATAAATATTTCCGAACAGATCCTCCTTTTCCATCATAACAGTTCCCTTCAGAATTACCCCTACCCGCTTGACTGATTCTCCTTCCATCAGCATATATGCACTTTTTTTATAATTTCTTTGCACAAAATTAATGCATGTCATAAGCTGCCTGACTTCAGGTGCGGAAATGCCCTTAAACAGCGGGTAATTCACGAGTTTCTCTTCTATAGTCATAAAAGCGCTTCCTTTCTCTCCATAATCCTATTATGCGCTTTTGTCTGTTGCCGTGGCAACATTTTTGTATATTTAAGATGCTAAAATGAGTTTTAACACTTAAGGAACGCATGCGGTGTCCTGTGATCTGAGCCTTATGGCCCAGCCAGAAAGGAATAATTACCATGAACTATCAGACAAAAATCAGATTTACATCCGTAGATGACATACAGGAATTTGTAAAAATAACCAGAAACATGTCAGGAGACATTGACATGACCCATGGTCACGATACAGTTGACGCCAAATCTTTTCTGGGCGTCCTCTCCCTTGTCGGCTCTGCCATGCAGAAATCCAACTCTGTTCTGCTCAGCTTCAGCGATGAAGATGACTATAATACTTTCCTGCAGCAGGGTCGTTTCCTCGTTCCCGTATCTTCTGTATCATAACAGAAAGCAAAATGGTTCTGCCATTTTACTTATATATGCCGGGTTAGTATCCCCTTTCCCGGCATCCCTCATTAGTTTACAAAGAATTAATTAGCATATGTACTGTCTCTTCTGTATACTGACATTCAGAGATGCATTTATATCACAATCTGTTGTTAAAGGAGGGAGCACGCCATACTGAAAAAAGCCAATAAAATTCTGTACAGAACCAGTGAAATCCTGGAACTGCTGCTGGCCGGTATTGTTGCCGTCAGCATTATCATTGCGATACTGCGGTTTTTCCCGGAGTTTTCGACTTTGCTGCACAGTACCGACAGCTCGGCACTGACTCATTTTCTGGAAGAAATCTTCTATATTATTATAGCAGTAGAATTTCTGAAAATGCTGTGCAAACCAAAATCGGATACAATTATTGAAGTTCTGATCTTCCTGGAAGCAAGACACATGATTATCGGCGATACCACTTCACAGCAGGATCTGCTGTCCATTATCAGCATCACGCTGCTGTTCCTTCTGCAGGCGTTTCTGCAGTCAAGAGCCGCCAGAAAGAAGAAGGAAGCCGATTCTGCAAATGCCGAAAAATAAAGTAAAATAAACAGCTGCACCGTAACGGTATAACCGTTTCAGTGCAGCTGTTTTTCAATTAGTATTAGCCCTTGTCTTATGAATACCAGCGCTTCAGATCCCCTTAAATGAAAACTCAAATTCCATTCTGTGATCTGTTTTCAGCAGGAATTCCTCCTGTGTCCTGGATCCCCAACTGTCATCTCCCGCGATACCCATCTGCATCAGGCTCGCCCTGATCCAGGTATGATGTACCGGCGGAAGTTCATAGGCATGCTTTGCCAGTTCCATTTCATGCGGCGAATACGGAAGCGCGGAGAAATTCATTTCCTTGCCTTCAAAGCGAAGTCCGCGTCCCTTTTCATCCGTAACCTCGGCATATCTGACACCGGTCTTATTTCCGCATTCCTGCGGAACCAGGTACCTGGCCATTGCATCCGCTGTCTTCTGCTCATAAATGCCCAGCTTTGCGCCCTGTGTCCTGTCCGCATAGGTTTCCTGCGGTCCAAGGCCATACCACTTCACATGATCATAATCTGCATCGAGACAGAACATAACACCAAATTCCGGCATATCCGCAAGTTCCTTTACCGGATCGTAGGACAGCTTCGTCCTGATTGTTCCATCTGCAGATACGCGATAAGTCAGTGTACAGAATGACTGCGGCGTTGTCGGCATGAAATAGGTATAGGTAATGCTGACCGCATCTTTTTCCTCCTGAATCATCGGCTCGCTCTGTTCCTGTCCGGCATAGGGCTTATGTGTAATGTACATACTGGCAGTCTTCCACTGCGCATAGCGCTGCGGCATACAGTTGCCATTGTCATTATCTGTCGGTGCTCTCCAGAAATTCGGCATCGGAATGCCGTCGATCATTTCTTTTCCTGCATACCGGTAGGAAACAAGACCACCACTGGCAAATGAGAACAGTGCATCAAAATGTTCACCCTTCACACCCAGATTCATCCAGCCGTGAATCACCTTCAGCGTGCCTTCCTCCTGAGCTGAAAGCTTCTCTGCCTTTTCAGATACCTGCAGAACCTTCTGGCCAAATGCCACCTCATACCCGGCCTTTGCCCAGAGTGTATCCTCCTTAAGCAGGAAGGATACGGTAACAGTATATTCGCCCGGAAGAACCGGCTTTGTCAGCGGAAGTGTCACTTCCTTTTCCGCAAGCGGTGCGATCTTCACCTGCATGCTCTGGCAACTGACCTTTTTTCCTTCCCTTTCAAGTGTTACGACACAGTCATAGTAATCAGTATTCAGAAACAGATTTTTATTCTTTATATGTGCTCCGGTAAAATCCTTTATTCCAATGCTGATATTCTGATAATTATATTTTACAGACGGCATCTTCGGAGACGGATCACGATCACCGCCGTATACAATTCCGTTACCGCTGAAATTATAATCGGTCGGACGTTCTCCGAAATCTCCGCCATATGCCTGGAACACTTCTCCATAACGGTTTTTCTTCCGGATCGACTGATCAATATAATCCCAGATAAATCCGCCCTGATATAAGGGCTCTGTATCCGTCAGATCTGTATATTTGAACATGGCTCCGCAGGAATTTCCCATTGCATGTGTATATTCACAGCAGATAAACGGTTTCTTCCTGTCCTTTGCCAGAAACTCTCTGATCTGTGCCACAGACGGATACATCTGGCTTTCCACATCACTCGTATCGTTATATCTTCTATCGCGGAAAACGCCTTCGTAATGCACCAGTCTGCTGTCATCCAGCTCCCGGAATTTATTGCTCATCTCATATATGACTTTTCCGCCATACGATTCATTTCCGCAGGACCATAGCAGGATCGCCGGATGATTCTTATCCCTCTGATAACAGGAATTGACACGATCAAGCATGGCACCCAGCCATTCTTCATGATCTCCCGGCAGGATTACAGACTCATCATTCGGTCCGGTCCAGCTTCCGTGTGTTTCCATATTGTTCTCTGCGATCATATACAGACCATATTCATCGCACAGCTCATAAATCAGGGAATTGTCCGGATAATGACAGGTTCTGATCGCATTGATATTGTTCCGTTTCATGGTCACAATATCCTGAATAATTTCTTTCTTCGATACTGTCCGTCCTGTTCTGGAACTGAATTCATGCCGGTTTACTCCCTTGAAAACGATCCGCTTCCCGTTCAGAAGCATCAGCGAATTCTTAAGTTCAAACCGTCTGAAGCCGACATTCTGACAGATGCACTCCTGCAGCTGCCCCTCCTCATCTTCCACTTCCATCATCAGCTGATAAAGACTTGGTTCTTCTGCGCTCCACAGCTCCGGTTTCTTTACGATAAAAGAGAATTCACTCTGTGCATCAAGTGTCACCTTTTTTTCAAAAATCTTTTTCCCGGCCTTTTCAAGGCGGATATTTGCCTTTCCCCTGCCCTTAACGATCAGGGACAGATCAAGCTGCGCATTTTCATATTCATCATCCAGTATGGTTCTGACACTCATGTCATAGATATGAGTATCCGGTATTGCATAGAGATATACACTTCTGTATATTCCTGAAAACCGGTAAAAATCCTGATCCTCACACCAACTGCCACTCGTCCATTTAAAGACTCTGACTGCCAGTTTATTCTCACCGGTTTTTACCAGATCCGTCAGCTCAAATTCTGAAGGTGTAAAACTGTCTTCACTGTAACCGACAAAGTTACCGTTCAGCCAGACCGCCATACCGCTTTCCACGCCCTGAAAAGAAATGAAGATTCTTTTTCCCTTCATGCAGTCCGGAACATGGAAATATTTCACATAACTGGCTGTCGGATTAAACTCCTCCGGAATCTGTCCCGGTCTGAGTTCCTCGCGGCCATCCCAGGGATATTGTACATTTACATACTGCGGTGCATCATATCCTTCCATCTGAATATGTGCCGGTACACGGATATCCTCCCAACTGTGTGCATCATAATCCTCTTTTTCAAACCCCGGTACCGCCAGGCTCATATTTCTGGCATAGGAAAACTTCCATATTCCATCAAGACTTTTTCGAAAGCTGCTGTCTCCAAGATGCTGTTCTTCCCATGATGCATATGCCACATGGTCAGAATGTGCCGGCATACAGTTTTCTTTAAAGTATTCCGGATTTTTTACATTTTCATATAAAAAATCATTCATTGCTGCCTCATTTCCGCGCGACTTCGCACTTCCTTTTTCCCCGGAGACTGCCCCTGCAATCCCCAAAAAGTAAGCGGCTGTGCCGATTACCTGTAAAAAGCCGTCTCCAGCCGTAAAAAACACTGCCGGAGATGGCTTTTCTGACTTTCGAAAAATTACTTTACTGCGCCCGTAATACCTTCTGCAAACTGCTTCTGCAGTACGAAGAAGACGATCATGGTCGGAATGGAGCAGAACAGAACGCCCATCATCAGTACCCCATAATCCACCTTATAGCCTGCTGCCAGATTGGCAATCAGCATCGGCATGGTCTGCGCACTTGTCTTGTTCATAACTACCTTCGGCCACATATATGCATTCCATGCATTCATGAAAGTAATAACAGCTGCTGCTGCATAAGTTGCTCTCTGCACCGGCATATACATCTTGAAGAAGATCCCGATCTCGCTGCAGCCGTCAATACGCGCCGCTTCAATGATATCCACCGGAAAGTTTCTGGAATTCTGACGGAACATCATAATCAGGAAAGGTGTGGAAATTGCAGGAAGAACGAACGCCCACACCGTATTCAGAAGTTTTGCATGTGACATGATCTTGAACAGCGGGATCATGGTTGCTACCTGCGGAATCATCATGGCCAGGAGCAGAACAGCGAACAGCTTATCCTTTGCCTTGTCGTGATACAGTTCAAATCCATAACCTGCAAGGGAACAGATCAGAAGTGCTGCAAGTGTTTCCACCCCGGCATAAAGGAAGGAGTTACCCATGCCCTGTGCCAGATTCTGCTGTGCAATGAGGTTCTTGAAGTTCGTTGCTGCATAGTTTCCGAATACAATCTTACCTCGTGCAACATCCACTGTATTGTTGGTTGCTGCGGTAATCATCCAGTAAAGCGGAAATACCGAGATGAAAGATACAATAATCAGAAATATATACGTAGGAATAAGCCTGCGCTGAATGGAAGATGAATTTGTTTTCTCAGGAGCCTTGCTCTTTACATTAGTCACGCTTATCACCTGCTTTCATATTGATTGCGGAAAGAACTGCTACCATCATAAATACCAGGAAGGACAGTGCAGATGCATAACCGAAGTTTGCAACGCCCTTACCGAAGGAATTGTTATAGATATAATGAGACATTGTAATCGTTGTATTGGCAGGGCCGCCGCTTGTCAGGTTGACAGACTCATCAAACAGCTGCAATGTACCATTGATGGACATGATCATGGTCATGACAATTGTAGGTTTCAAAAGCGGAACCGTTATCTTCCAGAAAGTCTTCCAGCCGTTGGCACCATCAATCTTGGCTGCTTCGTAAACAGAATACTCAATATTCTGAAGTCCTGCCAGATAGAATACCATGTTATAGCCTGTCCATCTCCAGATCAGTGCAATAATAATAATTGCTCTTGCAGAAGACGGTGTGCCAAGGAAATTGTAGTTTGATTCAAAAATGCCAAGCTTCACAAGAATTAAATTGATCAGTCCGTTTGTTGCAAACAACGACTTGAAAATCAAAGAATAGGAAACCAGTGAGGTTGCACACGGTAAAAATACGCATGTACGGAAAAATCCCTTGAATTTCAGATCCTTATTGTTCAATAACTGTGCAAGCAGAATTGCCAGAATTAACATGATCGGTACTTCTACGATCAGATACAGAAACGTGTTTCCAAGAGAACGAATGAACAGCTTATCACGGAACATACGAATGTAGTTATTAAAAATCGGATCTGCCCATCTCATATGGGCACTTGAACCAGTTTTAAACGATGTGAAAAGAGCCTGAACCATCGGATAAAAGCTCATGATTGCAATCAGCAGTGTTGCCGGTGTCAGATAAATCCATCCTGCCCTGCGCTGTTTTGCGGTCACGCTCATTTTTTTTGCTTTCAAATTAGAGCCTCCTTCAACTGTAAATCCCTGCGGCTCTCCGCAAGCGGTTGATTTTTCCTTTGCAATAAACGGGGAGTCGGAAAACCGATTCCCCGTTGTATGTGATTACCTTCTCAGTTAATAATCAGTTGCCCATATCCATGTTCAGCTGATCTTCAGCATCCTTGAGAGCTGATGTTGCGTCAGCACCACCAATGATATTCTGGATTGCTGCAGCGATCTGTGTACGGCAGTCATAGTGATAATCACTCTGCTGGATAACCGGTACATTTGCGCCCATTGCTACGATCTGTGAATAAATCGGCTGATTGTTGAAGTATGCAACACCTGCCTGGTATGCATCAGACTTACCTGCAGAAATGCATGTTGTAATAACACCGCCATCCTTAAGTGCTCCATCATATGTTACTGTGCTGCCGCCAAATGTGTAAGCAAGGAACTTCTTAGCCAGATCAGCCTTCTTGCAGTTAGCTGTGATGTACAGAGAAGAACCGCCGTTGGAAGCATAACCTTCCTTGCCGTTGCCTTCAAGTGTAGGCATTGTTGTGATTTCCCACTTACCACTGTTGTCCTTAACCTGCTCGATTGTAGGAATGATCCAGTTACCGTTCATAACACCTGCAACCATGTCGCCCATGATGGTCTGATCTGTATATTCGGACCAGTCATTTGCAAGGTACAGAACGTTCTTCTGCTGCATTTCAACAATCTTGTTGACTACTTCTACAAGAGTCTTGTTATCAGAAATGTAAGGTGTTGTGTTGTCCTTGAACTGTGAAACGCCTTCAGCCTGAAGCATCATGTATACAAGATCATTTCCGTCGCCATCCATGGAAAGAAGATATTTACCTGTCTTCGCATATACTTCCTGGCCGATCTTGATGAAGTCATCCCAGCTGATACCCTTCATATCGTCGATTGTGTATCCTGCCTGCTTTAAGAGATCTACTCTGTAAGCCATGATAACTGTTCCGTTATCTACAGGGAAGCCGTAGTGCTTGTTGTCTACTGTGGAGTAGGACAGCTTCTCAGCTCCGAAATCTGTCCAGTCAACACCTGCATCATCAACAGACTGGAATGCATCCGGATAATCTGTAACATATTTGTGGAAATAATGATCCTGGAAAAGAACGATATCCGGCAGTGTGCTGTAATCGCCTGCTGATGCAGCAAGTGTGATGGCATTTTCAACGTCGGATGACTGTGATGCCTGGATGATATTCAGTTTGAAATTAGGATCTACATTATCCTGATAATCCTTCTCTGCATCTTTCAGAGCCGGGATATTGAAGTTTGCGTCCCATGCGTAAACGGATAATGTGTCATCGCCTTCATTTGCAGTATCCACATTGACTGCTGTTGTTGCTGCTGTTGCTGCGGCTGTGTCTGTGGATTCGGATGCAGCTGCTGAAGCGTCAGATGTTGCAGTAGCTGTGGAATCACCTGCTGTGGATGATGCTGTCGTGCTTGCTGTGGAACTTCCGCAGGCTGCGAGTGATACTGTTGTTACAGTTGCCAGTAAGATAGATACCAGTTTCTTTCTCATTTGTATAACCTCCCTATTTGTGTGAAAATGACGAAGCTCAAAAAAGTATTTATTTGTTATGTTATGCATCTTGTATACTTTTTCTTTGCTCCATCAACTTTTATAAGGCAATTATACCAACATGTTTTTTCGTAGTGTTCTTATATTCGTTTCTGAAATGTGCAAATTCGACCATTTATTTCATTCGGAAACTTGTTTTTCATTCCTGTTATCCGTCTTTCCGGCTCTCAGAGCGGTTTCACCTGTTTCAGCGGGTCGTAAACGCATGGCAAAGCATCTTTTGGCAGGATTTACCACCCTTTTTCCGCAGAAATGTGGAATCTCAGCAATTTTCCTTCGTAGTTTTCAGGATTTGTTTTAAGCTGATATGGTGTCACTCCCGTGATTTTCTTAAAATTACGGTTAAAGGTGGAAATGGTCTCATAGCCGCACTTTATGGAAATATCACTCATGGAATTATTGGTTTTTCTGATCAGTTCACAGGCCATCTGAATTCTGATCATATTGACATAATCAAGCGGTGTCATGTTCATATACTCGGTAAAAATTCTGCGGAAATGTGTTTCGCTGAGGCTGCACAGCTCTGCCAGCTGTTCGATTTTTATCGGATCGCGGTAATTCTGGCTGATATAGGTCAGTGCCTTGCTGATCGACATCATGCCTTCTTTCCGCCCGGAGAATTCCGGTTCCTGCCGGTTCTGATTCACGCGTGCGATTTCATAGACCAGTGCTGTCAGAAGTCCTCTGATTGCCTCAATATAAAATTCCTTTTTATCCCGCATTTCATTCAGAATCTCCTGAATGATTCCTGAAAGCTGCGGATATTCCGTTGTTTTCCCGAAAATTGCATTTCTGTTGATCAGCTGCAGTACTTTCTTGCAATAATACTCATTTTCCGGATATAATCCGCGCAGAATGCTCTCAGGATCCAGAAACAGATATTCCCAGTAGCTGGTTGTTCCTTCTTCACTGTTGGTCGTATGCGGATAGTTACGCGGTACAATGCTGATCATTTCCGGTTCGTATGGAAGATTGCGTTCATCCAGGCTCAAAATGCCATAACCGCTTCTGCAGTATCCGATTTCCATCAGATTATGAAAATGCTGATAGGTGATTCCGTTTCCGTACTCTCTGATCCATTCATCACCGATCATCGCCAGAACCGGTTCTTTCTGCGGCGGATCATAATAACGGAATTCCATTGTTTCCTGTTTTTTTCTGCTCATCGTTTTTTACCTTCTCCAAGTAACTGCAATGTCACAAATTGCCTTCTTACATTACGGCTTCCGCGATTTTACGTCATTTTGATTATAGCCTCATCCGGCACCTTTTGACCACTGTAAGGTAATATCATTCACCACAGAATGCTGTATTTTCCATCATGAATTTTATTTTTGTTTCTTTTTTCCATTCCACATTCCTGTAAAATCCAGTAAGATAGAATAATTGATGTATACAAATAACCACACATACACGGTCAAGGGAGATCACGGGATGAAAACAGGATTCGACAATGAAAAGTATCTGCAGATTCAGTCTGCTCACATTCGCGAAAGGATTGAAAAATTCAGCAAACTCTACCTGGAGTTCGGCGGCAAACTGTTTGATGACTTTCATGCGTCAAGGGTTCTCCCTGGCTTTCAGCCGGACAGTAAGCTCCGGATGCTGGAAAATCTGAAGGATCAGGCAGAAATCATTATCGTCATCAGTGCACAGTCCATCGAACAGAACAAAATCCGGGGAGATCTGGGAATCACCTATGATGTTGACGTTCTGCGGCTGATTGATGCGTTCCGCGATATGGGCTTCTATGTTCCTTCTGTCGTCATTACCAAATATACCGGCCAGGCCGCTGCCGACAAATTCCGCCAGAAACTGCAGACTCATGAAATCAGTTCTTATCTGCACTATGTCATCGAAGGTTATCCAGGTGACATTGAGAAAATTGTCAGTGATGAAGGTTATGGCCGAAATGAATATATTCCGACCACACGTCCGCTGGTCGTTGTCACCGCGCCGGGCCCCGGATCAGGCAAAATGGCAACCTGCCTGTCACAGCTCTATCACGAACATAAAAGAGGCATCACCGCCGGCTATGCCAAGTTCGAAACCTTTCCGATCTGGAATCTGCCGCTGAGACACCCCGTCAATATTGCCTATGAAGCCGCTACCGCTGATCTCGATGATGTCAACATGATCGATCCGTTCCATCTTGAAGCTTATGGTAAAACAACTGTTAACTATAACCGTGACATTGAAATTTTCCCTGTTCTGAATGCCATGTTTGAAGAGATTCTCGGTGAATCTCCCTACAGGTCCCCGACTGACATGGGTGTCAATATGGCCGGTAACTGCATTATTGATGATCAGGTCTGCATGGAAGCTGCAAGACAGGAAATTATCCGCAGATATTATAAGGGATTATGTGACGCCAGAACCGGCGCCGCCTCAAAAGAAATTGTCAGAAAACTCGAACTGCTGATGAAGCAGGCGGGTGTTACTCCTGCAGATCGCGTCGTTGTTCCTGCTGCACAAAAGCGTCAGGAAGAAACCGGAACTCCCTGTGCTGCCATTGAACTGTCCGACGGACGTATTATGACAGGTAAAACCAATGATCTGCTCGGAGCTGCCTCTTCCTGCTTATTAAACTCCATGAAGCTGCAGGCCGGAATCGACCACAGCCTTCATTTGATTTCACGAGAAGCACTTGAACCGATTCAGGAACTGAAGATCCGTTATCTCGGAAGCAAAAACCCACATCTCCATACCGATGAAATGCTGATCGCCCTTTCCACAAGCGCTGCCACAAACCCGAATGCTGCGCTCGCGCTTGAACAGCTTCCAAAACTGCGCGGATGTGAAGCCCACTCCACTGTAATCGTATCCGAAGTAGACGAACGGATTTTCCGTAAACTCGGCATAAGGCTAACCTGTGATCCGGCTTACAGCGTACGCTGACATATAAGTCTACACTGCAGAAATCGGCACCTCCCTCTGCTCTACTGATGTTGAAAACACGATCTGCGTTTTGGTCCGTCCGAACTGCTGAAGCTCATTAATAAAATGATCCAGTTCTGTTGTGGAATGAAACAGTGTTTCAATCAGCATGGAGTAATCTCCTGTCACACAGTTGCACTCCACTACATTGGGAATTTTACGGATAAATGGATAAAAGACCGTTTTCTGAACGGGTTCCACTTCAAGATTAATAAATGCCTTGATATGGTAATCCAGCATCAGCGGATTCACCTGTGCATAATATCCCGTCAGCACGCCATCTCTTTCCAGTCTCTGAATTCTCGACGAAACAGAAGGCGAAGACAGATATACCGCCGCCGCAATTTCTTTCAGCGGCGTACGTGCGTTTTTCTGCAGAATTTCCACAATTTTCAGATCAACACTGTCCAGTTTTTTCATCAGCAGTGACCTCCTTGTTTTAAATGTCTGTTTTACAGGCTCACTATAGCAAAAGGCACAGGTGCCGAACCGGCGCCTGTGCCTTTTGTTCCAAAATATCACTTAACCCCGAAATTGTAAACCTCATTTTCTTTTGCACCGCAGTCGCTTTTCTTTCTTTTCTAAAGTCTTTTTCCCGGAATTCATCGTTTTTCAATGAATAATCCCTGCCTTATTTACTTTGATTTTTCCCGGTGCTATTCTCACCACATCATAAATCACATGCGGCAGATGCATGCTGAGTGAGGAGCAGAAATGAAAAAAGAAATGGAAAAGGAAATGAGAACAGAATCAGATTCCATCGGAACACTTGAAGTTCCGGCAGATGCCTATTATGGTGTACAGTCCCTGCGTGCACAGCGAAATTTTCCGATTACCGGACGCAGACTTTATCCGGAATTTATCCGCAATATGGCTCGAATCAAACGGGCGGCCGCCATTACAAATAAGGAAAGCGGCAGACTGTCTCCCGAAATTGCTCTTGCCATTGAATCTGCCTGCAATGAAGTTATCTGCGGCATGTTCACCTCCCAGTTCATCGTAGATGGTATTCAAGGCGGTGCCGGCACCAGTGCCAACATGAACATGAATGAAGTCATCGCCAACAGAGCCATTGAACTGCTCGGCGGCAGAAAAGGTGACTACACCATTGTCCACCCGAATGATCACGTCAACATGTGCCAGTCCACCAATGATGTAATCCCCACCGCCGGTAAGCTTACCGCTCTTGATCTTCTGACCCCTCTGGAAAAAAATCTTACTTCCCTTTCCAAAGTACTCATGAATAAATCAAAAGAATTTGATCATATCCTGAAAATCGGCAGAACACAGCTTGAAGATGCTGTTCCCATGCGCCTTGGTCAGTCTTTCCATGCTTACAGCGTTATGATCAGTCGTGACTGTCACCGGATCAGAGAGGTACGAAAAGAACTTCTGACAGTAAATATGGGGGCTACCGCAATCGGTACTGCCATTAATACAACGCCCTGCTACCTCTCCGGTATTGTTCCGAATTTAAGCGCAGTGACCGGCTATCCGCTGCAACAGGCAGAAGACCTTTTTGATGCAACGGAAAATCTTGATTCCTTTGTCACTGTATCCGGCGTGCTGAAGACATGTGCCATGGATCTTTCCAAGATGTGCAATGACCTCCGGCTTCTGGCCAGCGGTCCCAGAGCAGGCTTGGGTGAAATTACACTGCCTGCCATGCAGAATGGTTCCTCCATCATGCCCGGTAAGGTAAACCCGGTAATTCCTGAAGTTGTCAGCCAGGTTGCCTTCCGTGTAGCAGGTAATGACATTACAATTGCAATGGCTGCAGAAGCCGGCCAGATGGAACTCAACGCTTTTGAACCGGTTGTCTTCTACAGCCTTTTCGAATCTATTACCGCTATGACACAGGCTGTTTCGACCCTTACCGGCAACTGTGTAACCGGAATTACCGCCAATGAAAAACACTGCCAGCTGCTTCTGAATTCCAGCGTCGGCATCACTACCGCGCTTTGTCCTTATATCGGGTACAAGGAAGCTGCGCACCTTGCCAAAGAATCTCTTGCCTCCGGAATCCCGGTAAAAACGCTGGTACTGAAGGCCGGTCTTCTGAAGGAGGATCAGCTGAATCAGATCCTGGATCCCGCCAATATGACTGAACCGCGGTATGCAGAAAAAATGGCCGCTGCAATATAAGTGCAGAGACCATTCTCATTGATATTTATTTCATTTCTTCCAGCATCTTTCTGTGAATCCGGGCACCCTGATGCACAGGATCTGCGCTCAGTGCTTCCTCAAAACTCTTTTTCGCCCGGATCGTATCACCAAGTCCAAGGCTGCCAAGCCCGACCAGATAATTACAGTAAGCACGGTTATCTGCCGTCAGGTCAGACTCAAAGAGCTGCATGTCGGGAAGTGAAACGGCAAAGAAATCATAACCGACATGATCATAATAATGCTGTTCCCCATAGGTAATCAGGCTGTGAAATCTCGACAGTGCGCGCTGCCTGCGCCCGAGTGCAAGATTTGCAAGTCCCTCATACAGAATCAGATCTGCCGGCTGGTCATTGTAATACATTGCACTGGCCGGCTCTTCATTTCCTGCCGCTGCCCGTTCAAGGTATGCAGCCGCTTCCGCTTCATTTCCAAGGGCACGCTGTGCAAGTCCGAGATAATAATAAATATGATTGTCCTTTGCGCCTTCCAGCTTACCTTCTCCCAGATTATGAGGATAGACAAGTGCCGCCTGCAGAAGCTTTTGTGCATGCGATGCCTGACCGCCTGCAAGTGCTTTCGCCGCCATTTGTACAAGGCTTACCGTATACTGCGTGGTCACCTTGCCTTCTCCGCCTTCCCATGGATGGAATTTCCGCGCCATGATCAGCTCATATGCCCTTTCATATTCGCCCCGCAGATTCAGAATCTTTACATATTCGATATACAGATCATCCCGCTGGAATGTCACCCTGCGATGTGAGTCCAGCAGTTCCCAGCAGTCTTCCAGACTCCTGCCAAGCCTTCTGTATAACTGCTCCAGTTCGAGCAGAATTCTCGGATCGGACTCGCCTCCAAGCCGGAACGCTTTCTCCATACATTCCTTTGCATCCTGTTTTCTCCCCAGACGGTTGTAATATGCAATTGCCAGATTTCTCCAGACGGTCGGGAAGGAGTCATCTCTTTTTGCGCTCATCTCCCAAAGCTCCGCCGCACTTTCATACTGAAGACGGTCATATTCAAGGCAGCCAAGATAATAGGGTGCCTTTGCATCTGACGGATTCTCTCTGATTGCCATTTCCAGTACTGCAATATCTTCCGGCTTATTCGGGAAACAGTAGGAAGAATCACAGGCCGCAGCCTTTTTCAGTTCCTTTTGTACGTTTTCCGTCTGTTCCTTTTCCATATAAAAAGCTTTATAGTAGTGCAGGAGCGGACTGTCCTTCGGACACAGATCCAGAATATCCAGCGCCTGTCTGTACATTCCTGCCTCTGCATGATCGATTGCACATTCCAGATAGCTGCTGATACGCTCTCCCATTAATCTGCAGGCTCCCTGCACATCTCCGCTTGCAATTCTCGAAGAATAATCAAATGCATCCACAACAAGGTTCTGCTGATACCATCCGGCTGCCTCCTCTTTCCTGTCAAGGCGGTCCAGTATCCTCCCCTTAAGCGCGCGGGCCTTGAGATTATGCCAGTTCTTTACAAGACTCTGTTCAATATGCGTCAGTGCGTTTTCAAAATCTCCTCTTCTGCAGTCAATCGCCGCAAGATAATAAAATCCCATTTCCTGCTGCGCTGCTGTCCAGGTCGACTTGTAAAACGCATCATATGCCTCTTCCATCCGTTCCTGATAGAAAAGACAGAGTCCCAGATCAAAATATGCCTCACTGTCATAAGGGTTCGGATTGCGAAGCGTCATCCGCTCAATTGCCCTGCGGAAATAAGACTCACTCTGCGTAAACTGTCCGCGGCGCAGCAGCAGAAGTCCGTAGGCAGTATTGCTGCGGATATCTCCCGGATCACGCCGGAGTGCCTCAAGATAATACGGATCCGGCAGATAAGTTGCATGGCGGTACTGTTCAATATGAAGTCCTGTCAGATACAGTTCTTCCACCGTCATGATTTCTTCCGGACGTCCGGCTGGAGACATCGGATCCGGAATTTTTTCGATTTTGCGCGGCTGCGGTGTATAAGACAGTAGCTTCCTGCCAGATGCATCATATACAGAAAGTGTCAGCGTCGTTTCCTCCCCCGTGACCGTACAGGAATCCTGCAGAATATCCACCGGGCTTAAGCTCATGGTCTTCTCATAAACGTTTCTGCTGCCCGCCTCCGGCGTATTCTCTGTCAGAACAACCTTCGCATCTTCATAAACCGCAGACGCATAGACTGTCATTTCTGCGCTGTGATTCTGTACCTTCAGATTCAGTGCAATTTCCTTACTGGCATTTTTCACATCCGCTGCCGCCTTATATGGCATGAAATACTGTGTAAATGTTTTTTCCTCAAAGGGTTTGAGCCATGTGAAATCCGGCTGATTATCGCAGAACATGCCGGTCATCAGTTCAATATACGGACCGTTTTCATCTGTCAGGTTACGGTCCCAGGCCTTGCCGAAGTCGCCGCAGCCCCAGGTCCACTGCTTCTTGCCGGGACTTACATGATGGTCCGCCACATGCAGAATGCCTGCCTCCTTCCGGTAATCATATCCGCCGACAAAATTATAATCAGAATGAGCGCACATATAACTGGTCGGCACCGGAATATTTTTATACCGGGAGATATCCACACCGGCGCCGTAATCATGCTTGTAATATACACCGGTCGCAATCGGGAACCTGCTGACCGCACGCTTGCCATGATCAAACACCGCTGTGACATCCGGAGGAAAAACAGACTGTGTAAAATCATTTACTGCAACTGCAGGGTTGGCCCACCACAGAAACGTCTGCGGAAGCGGCGTACGGTTGTAAAGCTGGCCGCGTACCTCAATATATGCGTGTCCCGGATACAGGGTGAAACTGACCTTGCCTTTCGTACCATACATCTGGTCAACCTCGCTGCATTCTGCCGTGCAGCTCCCGTCGCTGTTCTCATGGATCCGGTAATCCGTCGGTGCAAACGTCGTCGGACGATGATGCTGCGGCCAGTTAAACTCGATTCCTCCGCTGATCCAGGGGCCTGTCAGGCCGACCAGCGCCGGTTTTATCACTTCATTGTAATATACAAAGTCATAATGATCTGTCTTATCAAAGGCGCGCTGGATCCGCCCTCCCAGTTCCGGCAGAATCATGACCTTCAGGTATTCATTTTCCAGGT
>JAKVKH010000041.1 GCA_022486625.1 Butyrivibrio sp.
TGTTGGGCTCAGCAGATAAATGTTTGTGCGGCTGGAGAACTTGTTCAACGAGCCTTTAGGCTCCAATGTCGGTAATCACCCCTTATAGGGGTGGAACAAACCACCCGTTCAACGGGTGGTTATGATTTAAAATGAGGAAGGCAAATCTGTTTTAAAAATGAAAGGGGTATGTATGGAAAAAGAAAAAATCACTATAGGGGAAAAAGGAATCTATGATGCGCGTACACTTGGCGCGCCGCGAATGCTGGTGCTGGGACTACAGCATATGTTCGCAATGTTCGGCGCAACAGTACTGGTACCGCTTCTGACTGGACTGAGTGTGTCTACAACACTTTTGTTTGCGGGTCTTGGTACCCTGCTGTTTCACTTGATTTCCAAGAAAAAGGTCCCGGCATTTCTGGGATCATCTTTTGCATTTCTGGCAGGCTATGCGGCCATCGCTCCGCATGGGGAAAAAGAATTGCTGCCTTATGCCTGCTTTGGTGTTGCGATTGCGGGACTGGTATATCTGGTACTTGCAGGATTGTTTAAAATTTATGGGGCAAATAAGGTAATGAAGTTTTTCCCGCCGGTAGTAACCGGACCGATCATTATCGCCATTGGTCTGAATCTGTCAAAATCAGCCGTGGAAAACTGCGCAACCAACTGGTGGATTGCACTGATTGCAATTGCCGTTGTCATTATCTGTAACGTCTGGGGAAAAGGAATGATCAAAATCATACCGATTCTGCTGGGTGTCATCAGTTCCTATACGGTAGCGGCGCTTACCGGACTGATTGATTTTACTCCGGTTATTCAGGCACCCTGGATTGGTTTTCCGATTGATTACAGCCGTACAGTATTTGCCATCTTTACAGGAGGTCATACCGATACTTCACTTCTGATTACTGCAGTCATTACGATTGTACCGATTGCCTTTGCAACCATGATGGAGCATATCGGAGATATTTCCGCTATTTCATCCACAGTTGGCATCAACTATATCAAGGATCCAGGGCTTCATCGTACACTGACAGGCGACGGACTTGCAACTACGGTTGCCGCACTGTTCGGCGCACCGGCCAATACTACATATGGAGAAAATACCGGCGTGCTGACATTGACCAAGGTATATGATCCGAGAGTCATTCGCATTGCCGCATATTTTGCAGTGCTGTTTTCTTTCTGCCCGAAGTTTGCAGCAATTATTGAAGTTATGCCGGGAGCAACCATCGGTGGTATTTCACTGGTATTATACGGAATGATTTCCGCAGTCGGCGTCCGTAATATTGTAGAAACAAAAGTCGACTTTTCCAAGAGTCGTAATGTCATCATCGCAGCACTGATTCTGGTATTGTCCATCGGCATCAATTATTCCACAGCCGGTGCACTTGATTTTACAATCGGAAGTATTACCATTGGATTTTCAGGACTGGCAACAGGATCTCTGATCGGAATTGTATTGAATGCAATTCTGCCGGGTAAGGATTACATTTTTGAAGATGATGAACCCAACCCGACAGGAGTTGACCTTGAGATTGCACAGGGGAAGAGTCTTACAGAAGAGGAAAAATAAAGTATTCAGGGATTGGGGCGGAAGGTGACGCCGTGCTGCTCATCCATATGGTCGATGATTGCGATACTGGTAAGATCATAGCCTTCTGTGCGCAACTGATCGCCGCCGCCCTGAAATCCCTTTTCAATTGCAATTCCGATGCCGCCGACGGCCGCACCGGCCTGCCGGCACAGATCGATCAGACCGTGCATGGCATTTCCGATAGCCATGAAATCGTCAACGATCAGAACAGTATCTGTGTTCTGCAGAAATTTTTTGGAAAGGGTAATGGTGTAATCCTTTCCGTAGGTATAAGATCGTACAGAGGATGTAAAAAGTGCACCATCCAGATTTTTGCTCTTTGCTTTTTTAGCAAAAACGACAGGAACATGAAAATACTGTCCTGCCATGCAGGCAATGGCAATGCCAGAGGCCTCAATGGTCAGAATTCTGGTAATTCCTCTATCTTTGTATTTCTCATAAAGCGTCCGGCCGATCTGATCCAGCAGAGTAATATCGAGCTGATGGTTCAGAAAGCTGTCTACTTTCAGAATATTTCCTTCACGAACCTGGCCGTCTTTCATAATTCTTTCTTCCAGAAAATTCATTTACTTCTCCTTTATCATCACAGCATATTTCTGTTTTGAATTCCAGTATGGCATTTATAAAAAATAATGCAACCGGCACAGGGGAAGAAATTTGCTTTTTTACCAGATGTGGCAGATGTGCTGCATCAGGAGACTTACTGCCGTGATGCCGATCCAGCAGGCACCGCCCATGAGAATAGGCTTTCCGCCAGTGCGAATCAGCTTGACGATATTGCTGTTAAGGCCGATGGCTGCCATTGCCATGATGATAAAGAATTTACTCAGTTCCTTAAGCGGTGTGAACACAGAGGCAGAAACGCCGGCGCTCATTGCAACGGTCGTTATGACAGATGCGGCAATGAAATACAGGATAAAGAACGGAAATGCTTTTTTGAAGCTGAAGCCGTTTGCGCAGGTGCCTTCAGCTTTGGCTCTGCGGGCACGGATCAGTGCGAGAACAAGGGTGATCGGGATGATGGCAAGTGTTCTGGTCAGCTTTACGGTAACTGCCTTATCCAGCGTGGCGCTGCCGAGATTCCACATACTGTCCCACGTGGAAGCAGCAGCGGTAACAGAAGAAGTGTCGTTTACCGCGGTTCCCGCGAAGATACCGAAAGCTTCACCGGAAGTGGTGGAGAAGCCGATCAGTTTACCGAACATCGGGAAAAAGACAGCAGCAAGGACATTAAAGAAAAAGATAACGGAGATGGCCTGTGCCACCTCATCATCATCGGCATCAATGACAGGAGCGGTGGCGGCAATTGCAGAACCTCCGCAGATGGAGGAACCGACACCGACCAGTGTGGAGATATTGGACGGGATGTGCATGATGCGGTGGAGTCCGTAGGAAATCAGAAGAGAAGTGGAAATGGTGCAAATGATAATGGGAAGGGACTGCCGTCCGGTTGCCAGAATAACGTTCAGGTTCAGGCCAAATCCCAGAAGCACAACTGCAGTCTGCAGAATCATTTTGGAGGTGAAACGGATACCGGCTTCGGCACGGCCTTTTTCTTTCCAGAGCAGTGTAATGACCATTCCGGATAGAATGGCAATGACAGCGCCGCCGATGACAGGGAAAAGTTTTCCAAGATACCAGGAAGGAATTGCAATTGCGAGGCAGGCAGCAAGGCCGGTGCCTTTTTCTTTGATAAAGTTCATGATGAGTCTCCTTTGCGGAATGTAACCGCGGTTTAATCGAAGAAGTATGTTCTTTGTCGTACTTTCGTAGATGATCTTATACGAAAAAAACAATAAAGAAAAATTATAAATATTTATATATCAATAAAATTCTGTTATAATTAGATGCGAATGCAAAGGCATTCGCATCTATGCGAGGTTGCTATGCAACCTCGGTGGGAAAATGAACGCAGAAAATGGAGCGGTTTATGCTGGATATGAGAATTCAGACCTTCCTGACGGTCTGCGCAACAATGAATTACACAAGGGCATCGGAGATACTGAATATTACGCAGCCGGCGGTATCTCAGCATATCCGGTATCTGGAGCAGGAGTATGGATGCAGGCTTTTTTCCTATAGCGGGAAAAAGCTTCAGCTTACGTCTGCCGGAAGGATGCTGCAGCAAACCGCAACGGCAATGCGAAATGATGAGATGCTTCTGAAAAAGCAGATTCTCAAAAGGGATGCAGAGGAGATACCGGTTCATTTTGGCGTTACGATGACCATCGGGGAATATGTGATTGCAAAACCGCTGGCAAAATATCTGAAGGAACATCCGCATGCGGATATCCGTATGACGATTGGCAATACGGAAAAGCTGATCCGTGAGCTTCGAAGCGGAGAGCTGCATTTTGCACTGATGGAAGGATATTTTGATCGGCGGGATTTTGATTTCATGACGTACGCAACAGTACCGTTCATTCCGGTCTGCGCAGCGGGGCACGTGTTTGAAAAGCAGCCGGAAAAAATAGCGGATCTTCTGAATGAAAATCTGCTGATCCGCGAACCTGGCAGCGGAACGAGAGATGTGCTTGAAAAACAGCTGGCTGCGATGGGAATGGCAGCAGGAGATTTTTCAGGCCATACGGAAATCGGAGGCATGCATGCCATTTTGCAGATGCTGGAAGAGGATGCGGGGATTTCTTTTCTGTATCGCTCAGCGGCAAGCGCACAGATTGCAAATGGAGTACTCAGAGAAATTCAGTTGAAGGATTTTGATGTGAAACATGATTTTGCATTTATATGGGAAAAAGGGAGCACCTATACAGAGATATACCGCAGGATATGTACGGAATTCATGAAAAATGGGGAAAAAACCGATTAATATATATATTAGTGTTCAATATTCCGTAAATTATACTTGCGAACAGGGAGAAGAGTAGTATATGATAAATAGATAGGAGGCTCAGGTATGGAAGAAGCAGTTCTATTCTGTGCATTCAGGGTCAGCGGGATCGGTCTTCTGCTGATGATGCTTGTGAATGTTCACAGAAACCGTAACAACAGAAGAAAAATGTTTCTGATTTACAGAATGATGATTTTTGCGCTTCCGCTGATTCTGCTTAATCTTTTATGGTATCTGTGCGATCGTATGCTGATCCCTGGCGGTGCACCTGCGGCACTTGCGTTCAGAATTCTATGTTATGGCGCAGTTGCTGCTGAAACAGTACTTACACTCCTTTATGGAAAATGCTACATCAGGGTGCCGCATTCTGCAGCAGTTCCTGCACTCAGAATTCTGAAATATATTCCTGCAGTTCTTCTTGTGCTGATCAGTATTCTTGATATGGAACAGACAGTGACGGTGATCTATCTGATGATGGGGGCGTTTCTGCTGCATAACAATACACTCAGTCAGCTGATTTCATTGGATCCTCTGACGAGACTTAATAACAGAAGTGAATTTCGTAACTATCTGAGTGCGAAAATGGCGTTGCCGACACGTGGCAGGTTATGTCTTCTGATGATGGATATGAACGGATTTAAATCCATTAATGATACATATGGACATCTGGAGGGTGATGCGGCACTGAAAAGGGTTTCCATGTGCCTGAAAAAAGCCTGTGCAGATGTACCGGGCAGACCGTTTATTGCAAGATACGGTGGAGATGAGTTTATTGTGGTTGCAGAGACGGATAACAATTTTGAAACGGAACGGATCTGTGACAGTATTCATATGACACTTGCACTGGAAAACCATAAAGCGCAGGCACCATATCAACTGACAGTCAGTATAGGAACGGCAAGGTGCGACAGCAGCATGCATACCATTTATGACCTGGTCGCAAGAGCGGATCAGGAACTGTACCGCAAGAAGCAGAAGAGAAAGAGAATGTCTGCATAATGTCCGTATAGGGATATGAACAGAGATATGATGATCTGAAACATAAAAAGGAAGCAGCGGTGAAGGAAATTCCGCTGCTTCCTTTTATAATGGAACGGATGCGACACATCTGTTTTTTACTGACGAAGGCTGTTTTTTATAAATGCTCTGATATTGCTGACATTTCCGACCAGCTGTACATCTTCACCTTCCGGGACAACCAGTGTCGGTGCATTACTGATGCCAAGACGTCTTGCGAGACTTTCACCTTCAGGATCTTCAGCATAGAGAACACGAAATGAAATTCCGGCTTTGGTCAGTTCATTGCTGGCAATCCGGCAATTGGGACAGGTCTTTGTGGATAAGAGCAGCATTTCCTGATCAGATAATGTCTGTACATTGCAGGATGTTTCTTTTTCTGCTACAGGAACATCTGTTGCAGAAGAATCCGCGGTGGCCTCTTCCAACTGTGTTCTGGGAAACATTTGAACGTTCTGATAGGTTTTGCGGCTCCTGTATTCAGAAACCTTGCCGTCATTCCAGTTACGGATCGGGCGATAATAGCCGGTGATCCTGGAATATACCTCTGCATCTTTTCCACAGGTCGGGCAGGTAAAGTGTTCGCCTGCAATGTAGCCATGCTCTGCACATACAGAGTAGGTGGGGGAGAGCGTGTAATATGGCAGCTGGAAATTCTCCGCAATCTTTTTGACAAGTGAAGCTGCAGATTTCCAGTCAGGAAGACGTTCTCCGAGGAATGCGTGGAAAACAGTACCTGAGGTATACAGCGTCTGCAGTTCATCTTCTTTTTCCAGTGCATCAAAAATATCATCGGTATAGCCGACCGGAAGATGTGAACTGTTGGTGTAATAAGGTGCCTGACCGTCTCTGGCAGCAGTGATGATGTCCGGATATTCGGCAACGTCATGCTTTGCAAAGCGATAGGTGGTTGATTCGGCAGGGGTTGCTTCAAGATTGAACAGCGCGCCGTACTGTTCCTGATAATCAGACAAACGTGCTCTCATGTGACGGAGAACCTCTGCAGCAAAGCTGCGACCGCTTTCGGTGGTAAGATCCCCATCCATCCACTTTGCATTCAGAATGACTTCATTCATACCGATCAGACCGATGGTGGAAAAATGGTTGTCAAAGGTACCAAGGTAACGTCTTGTATATGGATACAGACCTTCATTCAGCAGTCTGCTGATGACCTTTCGCTTGATGTCAAGTGAACGTGCGGCAATATCCATGTAATGATCCACAATCGAAAAGAAATCGTTTTTATCCTTTGCAAGATAGGCCATATGAGGCAGGTTCAGTGTTACAACACCGATGGAACCCGTGCTTTCACCGGAACCAAAATAACCACCGGCTTTTTTGCGCAGCTCACGAAGGTCCAGACGCAGACGACAGCACATGGAGCGTACATCCGAAGGATTCATGTCAGAATTAATATAATTGGAAAAATACGGTGTGCCATACTTGGCAGTCATCTCAAAGAGCAGACGGTTGTTTTCTGTTTCACTCCAGTCAAAATCCTTTGTAATGGAATAGGTCGGAATAGGATACTGGAAACCTCTGCCGTTGGCATCACCCTCTACCATGGTTTCGATGAAAGCTTTATTCACCATATCCATTTCGGATTTGCAGTCACCGTAGGTGAAGTCCATTTCTCTGCCGCCGACCAATGCCGGAAGGTTCTTCATGTCATCAGGAACAGTCCAGTCCAGCGTGACATTGGTAAAAGGAGCCTGCGTGCCCCATCTGGAAGGCGTATTCACACCGTAGATAAAGGACTGTACACACTGTTTTACATCATCATAGGAAAGGTGATCGAGCTTTACAAAAGGAGCAAGGTAGGTATCGAAAGAGGAAAAGGCCTGCGCACCGGCCCATTCATTTTGCATGATGCCGAGGAAATTGACCATCTGATTACAGAGGGTACTCAGATGCCTGGCCGGACCGGAAGTGATACGACCCGGAACACCGCCGAGACCTTCCTGAATGAGCTGCTTCAGACTCCAGCCGGCGCAGTAGCCGGTCAGCATGGACAGATCATGAATATGCATGAAACAGTCGCGATGCGCCTGTGCAATTTCTTCGTCATATACTTCGCTCAGCCAGTAATTGGCAGTGATGGCACCGGAATTGGACAGAATCAGTCCGCCCACACTTAAGGTGACAGTAGAGTTTTCCTTTACGCGCCAGTCCTTTTCTGCGCCGATATATCCATCTACCAGTTTCTTGTAATCCAGAAGTGTGGTCTTGGTATCTCTCATTTTTTTATGCTGACTGCGGTACAGAATGTAGGCTTTTGCAGTTCTGGCATAGCCGCATTTGATCAGTGTGGATTCTACTGTATCCTGAATCCCCTCTACAGTGGGAACTTTAATATCAGCATCATTCAAAGATGATTCCACCATCAGCTCAATTGCCCGTGACATGGTGGAAATGTCTCTTGCTTCAATCTCGCCGGTTGCCAGGAAAGCCTTAGCCAGAGCATTTTCGATTTTGCCTGCATCAAATGGAGCATTGGTACCGTTACGCTTGATTACATTTTTCATTTGAATCCCCCTGTTAAGATGTATAACTGTATTCAGTGACATGACCGCAGCGCAGACTGGACTGGACATCAATCAGGCGCTGATTGGTACTGCCCCTGAAAATAACCTGATCACTTTTCTGCGCGTTCAGAAAAGGTCCGTCCACAAGAACGTCTATATAGGAAAGTATTCGGATGGCATCTTTTCCTGCAGCACCCTGCTGAAGCTGCTCCCAGGTCCAGCCGGTATAGAGCCAGATATTAATGCCATGTTCATGCAGCTGCCGGACAATCTCACAGCAGGCCTGTGGCTGCATCAGCGGATCCCCGCCTGAAATGGTGACTCCGTCAAGGTATCTGGTATTTAGGATATCCTGTATCACACTGTTGATCTCCGTTTTCGTACCGCCGGACAGATCGTGTGTTTCCGGATTCTGACATTCCGGGCAATTGTGAGGGCAGCCCTGCAGGAAAAGAACATAACGGACACCGGGGCCGTTCACACTGGAATGCTTTTTCTGACCGGCAATCCGTACTGTATGTATCATGTAAGGCAACCTTCTTTCTTACGGATCTTTATCTGCATTAAATTATAAATACAACATTTAGTAGAGTCAATTTGTATAATTACCAATATATAGTATAAAAAATCGGTAAAAATTCTATGGTAACCCATATTGATTTTTGAGAAAAACATCCGACAGAAAAAACAGCTCGTGCTGATGTCTCCTTCTGACAACAGGAACGAGCTGTTTCTTCATATATAATATGATCTTAATACGACCTTAATACCTCATGTATCAGGACTCTGCTCCGCCTTGCGCAGACGTCTGCAGACCGTATGGTCATCAGCAAAAAGAATATGTCTGACCGGGAAAAGCGCATTCAGAAGAATTTCTCCGAAGATCATGCAGGTAATTACTTCACCGGCGCCGACAGTCAGTGCCAGATAAGGAAGAAGATCGCCTACACCGTAAGCATATTTAAGCACAAAGGGAATAATGACTGCATTGGAAATTACCGGCGGAATGCTGCAGAAAAATCTGTGTTTTCTGAGATACCATGTACCGACAGTTCCAAGAAAAGTGGCCAGTGTTCCGAAGATGACGTCAGGAAGTGCACTTCCCATAAGGACATTACTTAAGAAGCATCCGAGTGTGACACCGGGAATTGCAGCGGGAGTAAAGAACGGTAAAATGGTGAGTGCTTCGGAAAAACGGCATTGGATTGCACCGCTGGCGAGATTGAAACCCTGGGCAAACAGGGTAAGGACAACATAGAGTGCAGCAATTACAGCTGCCTGAACAATAAACAGAGTTTTCTTTCTTTGCATGAATTTTTATCTCCTTTAGTTTTAATAAAAAGCAAGGCGGCTGCCCGTTTTACTTTTCATGATGATGAGTGGGAAGGAAGGTACAGACATTCTGTACTTAAACACTCATGATTCAATGCGTTACCTAGGTTAGCACGTAATGAACACAAAAGCAAGAAGCAGATCGGAAAAGAGAGCGAGGCAGAAACTGTGCAAAAGATAATTGCAAAGTGACAGATGATGCAAAAAACTTAACTATATAAATAAAGCATAATGCACATAAAATGATAAAAACAGTTGTGCATATCACACATAATCTACAAAAACTCAAAAGGATTTTCTAGATGCATAGAAGAATTCTCTATGTTTTTGCACAAAGCTGATTGTTATAATTCTCTTGTAAACAGTGATGCAGGGATTACCTGCGAACACAAAAACTACAGGAGGGTTACAAGTTTATGAAAAAGGCAATTAGTATTTTCACCGTTGCTGCAATGACAGTTACATTACTGGCCGGCTGCGGCAGTTCCGCATCTGGCAGTACAGCAAGCACAGCTCCGGCAGCTACATCTGAGACTTCAACAGTTACAACGACATCTACAGATGCTGCTTCTATCGCTGATTCAGCAGCTGCATCCACAAATGTGGATCTTTCCAAGGCAAAGGTTGGTGTCTGCATTTATCAGTTCTCTGATAACTTCATGACACTGTTCAGAAACGAACTGGAGAAATATCTTGTATCCAAGGGATTCAGCAAGGACAACATTGAAATTGTAGATGGTGCAAATGACCAGGCTACACAGACCAACCAGATTCAGAACTTCATTACAGAAGGTGTAAACGTTCTGATCATCAATCCGGTTAACTCTTCTTCAGCTTCTACAATCACAGATATGGTTGTAAAGGCAAATATTCCGCTTGTATATATCAATCGTGAACCTGACGCAGATGAAGAAGCAAGATGGAAAGACAACAACTGGAACGTAACCTATGTTGGTTGCGATGCAAAACAGTCCGGAACATTCCAGGGCGAAATCATTGCTGATCTTGGCATGGATAAGCTGGATATGAACAAGAACGGCAAGGTTGACTACGTTATGATCGAAGGTGATCCGGAAAACGTAGATGCACAGTACCGTACAGAGTATTCTGTTAAGGCTCTTGAAGATGCAGGACTTGCAGTAAACAAGCTTGATGATGAAGTTGGTAACTGGGATCAGGCTACAGCTCAGCAGCTCGTTGCCAATGCACTCAGTCAGTATGGCAATGATGTAGAAGTTGTATTCTGCAACAATGATGCAATGGCTCTTGGCGCTCTTCAGTCCATCCAGTCCGCTGGACGTACAGTTGGCAAGGACATCTACCTTGTAGGTGTTGATGCTCTGTCCGAAGCTCTTGAAGATGTACAGGCCGGCACAATGACAGGTACTGTATTCAACGATCACTTTGCTCAGTCTCACAGTGCAGCAGAGGCAGCAATCAACTACATTACAGGCGCAGGCAACGATCACTATATCGGATGCGACTATGTAAAGGTTACAGCTGACAATGCACAGGAAATTCTGGACAAGGTTAAATAATCAGTAAAGAAGCAAATGATGCGGTGCGGGTACATTCGCTGTGCCCGCACCTGTTTTAACGGATCGTAAAGATCAATGGAGGGAATATGGCATCAGAGTATAAGTTGGAACTGAAAGGTGTATCCAAGTCATTTCCCGGTGTAAAGGCACTGGATAACGTACAGCTTGCTGTCCGTCCCGGAACCGTACATGCACTGATGGGAGAAAATGGTGCCGGAAAGTCAACACTGATGAAATGTCTTTTCGGTATCTATAAGATGGATGCCGGTGAAATATTGCTGGATGGGGAGAAAATTGAAATCAATAATCCTGATGAAGCCATGAAAAACGGTATTGCGATGGTACACCAGGAGCTTCAGCCGGTACTGGCAAGAAGTGTTGCTGAAAACATGTATCTTGGCAGATTTCCGGTAAAGAATTATGGACCGCTGCAGGTAATTGATCATAAAACAATGTACGAAGAAACAGAGAAGTGGCTGAAGGAAGTAAACATGGAATTCGACCCGAAGGCTCAGCTTGGTACACTTTCCGTAGGCCAGATGCAGTCTGTAGAAATTGCAAAGGCAGTATCTCATGACGCGAAGGTAATTATTTTTGATGAGCCAACATCTTCTCTTTCAGATAATGAAGTAGAAGCACTGTTCAGAATTATGGATACACTCAAGAAAAGGAATGTAGCCATGATTTATATCTCACATAAAATGGATGAGATCAAGCGTATTGCTGATGATGTTACGGTCATGCGAGACGGAACCTATATCGGAACCTGGCCGGCAGCAGAAATGACAACAGATCAGATTATTGCAAAGATGGTAGGCCGTGAACTTACCAATATATATCCGCCGAAGGACCGTAAGCCGGGAGAAGTGGTTATGGAAGTAAAGAATGTTTCTTCCATTCTTGAAAAGTCCTATCAGAACATTTCCTTCACTTTAAGAAAGGGTGAAATTCTCGGATTCGGAGGTCTTGTAGGTGCACAGAGAACAGAGCTGATGGAAGGTATTTTCGGAATCCGTCATCTGGCAGGCGGCGAGGTTTATGTTCACGGACAGAAAGTAAGTATCAAAAAGCCGGTTGATGCAATGAATGCCGGAATCGGAATGATTACAGAAGACAGACGTGGAAACGGTATTTTCGGATGTCTTTCCATTAAGGACAATGTCGGCGTAACCGTATACAACAAGTTCCTGAAAGCAGGATTTGTACTTGATCATAAAAAGATTGACAAGGTTGTGGATGACAGTATCGAAAAGCTGAGCATCAAGACACCGAGTATGAAGGAACATATTTCCAATCTTTCAGGTGGTAATCAGCAGAAGGTTATTGTATCAAGATGGCTGGCGAATGATCCGGATATCCTCATCATGGATGAACCGACAAGAGGTATTGATGTCGGAGCAAAACATGAAATATATGAAATAATGGCAGACCTGGCAAGACAGGGCAAGGCAATCATCATGATTTCCTCTGAAATGGCAGAACTGCTGGGAATGTCAGATCGAGTATATGTTATGTGTAACGGTAAACTGACCGGAGAACTGGATCAGGAAAATGAAATGACACAGGAAAATGTCATGACGTTTGCGACAAAGTTCTGATCGGCGGCAGACTTCACCCTTTGGGAGGAAAAGAAAATGGTAAAGACAAAACAACAGAAAGTAAGAGATTTCCTTATTAACAATGGTGTTATCATTGTAATGTTCATTCTGGTAATATATACAGGTATTACATCCAATAATTTCCTGTCAACCAATAACCTGCTCAATATCCTGATGAACATGAGCTCAAGACTGGTAATCGCACTTGGTATTGCAGGCTGTGTAATTACCGCAGGATGCGACCTGTCAGCAGGACGTATGATTGGTCTTGCTGCATGTATTGCAGGTACACTTCTTCAGAAAATGGATTATTCCAATAAGTTTTTTCCGGACATGAAGCCCCTGAATGTATTCGTGGCATTGATTATCGTTATGCTGGTAACCGGTATGTTCGGAGCAATTTCAGGATTTTTCATCGCATACCTCAGCGTTCCTCCGTTCATTGCAACACTGGCAATGATGGAAATCGTATATGGTCTTGCACTGATCTACACAGGCGCTACACCGCTTGGCGGATATGTAACAGAGTATACAAATTTTGCAACAGGCAGTTTTCTGGGAATCAGTTATCTGGTATGGATCGCCATCCTGGTTGCAGCAATTACATGGTTTATTTTCAACATGACACGTCATGGCAAATATATGTATGCAATTGGTGGTAACCCGCAGGCAGCTGAAGTTGCCGGTGTTCCGGTTAAGCTGACCATGATTCTGATCTACATGAAAGCAGCTATGATGTACGGTCTTGCAGGATTCATGCTGGGAGCAAAGGCAGGCGGAGCATCCGTTAACCTTGGATATGGTTACGAAATGGAAGCAATTGCAGCCTGCACCATTGGTGGTGTATCTGTAACAGGTGGTCGTGGTAAAGTATCCAGTGCTGTCATTGGTGTTGCTGTATTCGAACTTTTGAAGGCAGCGCTTCAGTACCTTGGTGTAAATGCAAATGCACAGTACATTGCAATCGGTATTGTTATCTTCGTAGCTATTTCACTGGATATCAGAAAGTATGTTGCAAAGAAGTAATTGCAGATGAGAAACAGCCACGGATGTCAGGTGGTGCAATTCAGTTTTCTGAATATAAAAATCCGAAGGGCCACGGTAAATTTACCGCAGCCCTTCATTTGTTCACAACTATAATATATAATAAATTCAGGTACAGAGGCACTTGAAATTATTATAATACAGAAGATAAAGTAACTGATGGGAACGATGGAAAACAGGAACAGGCAGGTGAGAAATGTGAATACCCAGGGAGGGCTTCTGAGCACGCCGGTTCTTACGCCGTGTTCTGTACAGCGTTATGAATCGCTGCGTGTGAAGCAGAGCGAAAGCGTCCCGACGGGGTATCACATATTCTCACGGCCGTCCTCTTCGCATTTCCCAGGACATCCCAGGAGGATATGTTATGGATACGAATACAATTATGGAGCAGTCAGGAATTCCGCTTCTGCTGTTTGTGATCTGCATGTACTATGCGTGGAGACTGCTGGCACTTAAGGATGTTGACTCCATCAGAGGCAAAAGCAAGCCTCCGGTAAAGGATCCTGAAAACTATGCCAGAGGGGCGGGAAAACTGATTATTTTCTTTGGCCTTTCCACACTCGTCATGGCAGGCCTTGTACTCATCAACGTACAGATCGCACTTGCACAGATCGTAATCTGTACCCTTATTCTGGGCGTACTCTGGAAGAGAATGAATGACAGATATGAATAATTATTCTGTAATACTGGTAGATGATGAAGAGGATGTCATCCAGGCGATTCTTCATAAAATGAACTGGGAAGAAATGGGGTATGCACTGCCCCGTTATGCGCATAACGGACTGGAAGCGCTTGACCTTGCTGAAGAGCATACACCTGATGTTGTGATGACGGATATCAAGATGCCATACATGGACGGACTTGAGCTGAGCAGAAAGCTCAAGGAGCAGTATCCGAATATTCGCATTATTATTTTTTCCGGTTTTGATGAATTTGAATACGCCAAAGAAGCAATCCGTCTGGAAGCAGAGGAATATATTTTAAAGCCGATTGACGCCGGGGAACTGAAAGATGTTTTCGGGCGTATTCATGCTGCACTTGATAAGGAACTGGATGAAAAACAGAATGTGGAAAAACTGACGACCTATTATATGGAAAGTCTGCCGCTTCTGCAGGAGGATTTCTATGCTTCGCTGGTGGAGGGACGGATTTCCGAAAACCGGCTGGACAAGGAAATGCAGGACTACCGGATCAACCTTCATGGTCCGTTATACTGTGTGGCAATTCTTCATACCAGTACGACAGATGTGCCAAAGGGAATCAGCCCGCTTCTTCTTTCTGTATCGGTCAGAAAGCTTGCAGAAGAGAGAATGGAAAAAAGGTGGGACAGCAGATTCTTTTCCTATATGGGCAGTACGGCACTTATTGCACAGATGATGCTGGAGGATGATGTTACCAGATTTACAGATGACTGTGATAAATTCTGCAGACTTGCCAGAAGCGTGTGCAATGCAAATGTGACGGTTGGAATCGGTCAGGTCTGCAGTCAGCTTAAGGATCTGCAGGTGTCTTATGCAGGTGCAAGAGATGCGGTATCCTACAGGGCGCTGTATGGAACCACAAAGGCAATCAACATTACGGAAATTACGCCACAGGGCAGCAGTGACACGGCGGAAGACTCACAGGAAGATGAGCTGCATGAAATTTTCAGGAAAATCAAAATGGATGAGCAGGGAGCACTCCGTGTGGCGGTTTCTGCATATGTCAGTACCAGAACAAATGCGCAGTCAACGATTCAGGGACACCGGCTGTTTATTATGGAAATGGTCAGTGAACTGTATCGTTTTGCAAGGAATAATCATCTTGATCCGGATGCAGTTTTTGACCGGAATGAAGATGTATATCATATGACACAGCAGATGGAGCCGGCGGAGCTGACAGTATGGCTGACGGATCTGTGCATTAATATGCAGGGAATGATTCGCAGCAAGCGGCAGGATACATCCAAATCATTTGTGACAAGGGCAGTTGATTATGTGCATGATCATTATGCAGAGCAGAACCTGTCCATTGATCTGGTCTGCAGCAGCCTGGGGGTCAGTGCGGCATATTTTTCCACTGTTTTTAAAAAGGAAACAGGGAAGACTTTTATTAATTTCCTGACGGATTACCGGATGGAGAAAGCGCTGCAGCTTCTGATCGAGAAAGATGAGAAGACTTATGTGATTGCGCAGCAGGTGGGTTATGAAGATCCGAACTATTTCAGCTATGTATTCAAAAAGCAGTTCGGAATGTCTCCATCCAAATATAAGACAGGGAAGAACTGAGTATGAAAAAAGCAGGACGTGTTCTGCACGAGAAAATCGGGATGATCCGTAAGAAAATATCATGGTGCAGGACCCTATGGCATTTTTCCCCGCGCAGTATTCAGATGACGATTCTGGTTCCGTTTACCATTGTATCCCTGGTCTGCATGCTGTTTTTGGGATTTACGCTGTATCAGCAGTTTGCGATCCGCTCACAGCAGATGCTTACGGAGAGTACGCAGCAGCTGCTTGGGCAGACGGTTGTCAATCTGGAGGATTATCTGCGCAATATGAGGCGTATTTCAGATGCCATGTATTATGATGTCATTAAGGATACGGATCTCAGCAAAGGCTCTGTAGACAGCGAGATGAATCTTCTGTACGAAGCCAATAAGGATAACCTGATCAGTTTTGCACTTTATACGAATCGTGGAAAACTGATCTCTGCAGCACCGGTGGCAGTGGAAAAGAACGGTCTGGATGTCACGCAGCAGGAATGGTATTCCAAGGCACTTGATCAGCTGGAAAATCTGCATTTTTCCACGCCACATGTACAGAACCTTTTTGATGATCCGACGTTTCGATACTACTGGGTGATTTCCTTAAGCAGAGCGGTGGAACTGACGGATCACGGGACACCGACACTGGGCGTACTGCTGGTGGATATGAACTACAGCACAATTGAACAGATGCTGAGCGAAGTAAACGACTCAAATTCGCAGCAGTATGTATATCTGTGTGACAGCAGCGGAGAACTGATTTATCATCCCAGACAGATGCAGATCAATGCAGGACTTTATTCTGAAGATAATCTGCAGGCCGCAGCCTATGAGGACGGAAGCCATGAGGAAACATATAACGGAGAACGCCGTGTGGTTGTTGTCGATACTGTGAGCTATACGGGATGGAAACTGATCAGCGTAATCCCGATGCATAATTTCCAGATGGGACTTGCCAGTACGAGGTATTTTGTGATCATGCTGGTGACACTTACACTTCTGGTCATGATGCTGATGAACCGGCTGGTATCTCTGCGTGTATCAAGACCTTTGCGCAGGCTGAATGATTCCATTAAGGATATGGAGGCAGGTAATCTGCATCCGAAAATTTATATCGGTGGTTCAACAGAAGTGGAACATCTGGGACGTACACTGCAGACCAGTCTGGATCAGATATCCCAGCTGATGAAAGACATTGTGGTTGAACAGGAGGAAAAACGTAAAAGTGAACTTGATGCGCTGCAGTCACAGATTAATCCTCATTTTCTTTATAATACACTGGATTCCATTGTATGGATGATTGAGGGCGAACGGTATGATGATGCGGTCTTTATGGTAACGCAGCTGGCAAGTCTGTTCAGGGTCAGTCTCAGCAAGGGAAAAACTATTATTTCGATTGAAGACGAGCTAAGACATGCCGAAAATTATATGAACATTCAGAAGATCCGCTATAAGAATGCGTTTTCAGTTAATTTTGATATTGAACCACAGATCAGAACATATTGTACGGTGAAGCTGATTGTGCAGCCGATTCTGGAAAATGCAATTTATTATGGCGTTAAGGATATGGACGAGGATGGCGAAATTTTCGTTCATGGATTCCTTAAGGATGGAGATATTTATATTTCGGTAAAGGATAATGGCTTTGGAATGCCGCAGGAAGAAGTGAACCTGCTGCTGAAGGATAATCAGAGGGCGCATAAGCATGGCTCCGGCGTGGGACTGATTAATGTGCATAACAGGATCCAGTTGAGATTTGGAGTGGAATACGGACTTTCGATTCAAAGCGAACCGGATGAGGGTACACAGGTAATCATTCACCTGCCTGCGATTCCGTATACGGAAGAAACGCAGACGCTGCTGGAGGAAGGAAAGTATCAGGGACAGCTTTTACAAAAGACGACAGAACAGGAGGACCGGAAAAATGAAAGCTAAATGGCGGTATTTTCTGGTGAGTATTCTGTTGGTCATGGTGATAGGACTGTCAGCAACTTCGATGCTTTATAGCGGTACGGATGAAACAAAGTATCAGATCTCTGTGATTGTGGAGAACAGCGCAGGAGATCGATGGACTCCGTTTGAGGCGGGGCTTGAGCAGGCGGCAGAAGACCGGAACATCAGGCTGAACCTGGTTTCCACAGGAGAATTTCAGAACCTGTCGGAAGAACGACAGATGATTGAAAATGAACTGCAAAGTGGCGCGGACGGGATCATCACACAGCTGTATTCCAGCAGCGGAACAGCTGACATGATTACGGAAATCAGCCGAAGAGCAGCACTGGAACTTGTAGATACAGATGCAGATGCGGAAGTTGATGTGGAGGGAAAATATGCGGCCGTTATGCCTGATAATAATGCAATCGGGCGGGCAATTGGAAATGAGCTGATGATTAATTACGGAGATAAACTAAAAGGGAAAAAAATCGGGCTTATTTCCGGAAATCAAAAGCAGTATGCGTTGCAAAAACGCCTGGATGGTTTTATCAGCAGTATCGAGAATTCCGGTGCAAGCGTAGTATGGGTGGAGGATGGATCCGAAGCTGCAGAGGAACGTCTGGAATACCGACAGAAAAAGGTACATGCGGATATCATTGTTGCAATGGAAAATGACGGACTGGAACATGCAGTAGATTATCTTTCACAGACAAAAGATAAGGCAGACCTTTATGGGGAAGGCTGTTCGGATAAAAATGTGTATTATCTTGATTATGGAACAATCCACAGCATGATTGTGCCCAATGAATACAATATGGGATATCAGGCAGTTGTTTCTGTTGCGGACAGACTTGATAACAAGCTGACACCGATGAAAGATCATGAGATCAGCTATCGGGTGGTTCACAAGGACAACATGTACGATACAGATAATCAGAAGCTTCTGTTTCCGATTATTCAGTGAGGTTTGGCGGGCAGGACAGGATGAAAATGAATATTTTGGGGATGAAAAAAAAGATCGGCAGAGTGCTTGAGACCATACTGACAGTGGGAATAACAGCGCTGATGCTGGCAGGATGTACTATGGCAGACAGGACGGATGTAAAGCAGATCAAAATCGGCGTTACTCTGTATGATCAGTATGATACATTTCTTTCTGAACTGATGGAAGATTTTAATCAGGATCTGACAAAAGATGTGACCACAGAAGTATACAATGCATCGCAAAGCCAGAAAACACAGAATGAACAGGTCAGTAAGATGATTGAAGATGGCTGCAGAGTAATCTGTGTCAATCTGGTTGACCGGACGGATCCCACGACAATTATTGATCTGGGAAGAAAAAATAATGTGCCGATTATTTTTTTCAACAGAGAGCTGGTAGAAGAGGATCTGCAGAGATGGAGCGGACTTTATTATGTCGGCGCAGATGCCTTTCAGTCGGGAATTCTGCAGGGAGAGCTTGCTGCAGTAGCCTGCAATGCAGATCCGTCAATTGACAAAAATGGTGATGGAATGATTCAGTACATTGTACTGGAAGGGGAAGCAGGACATCAGGATGCTATTGTCAGAACGGAATATTCCGTGAATACACTGATAGATGCAGGGGTCAAGGTAGATAAAATGGGGTATGCCATAGCGAACTGGAACCGTGCGCAGGCGCAGACCAAAGTAACGCAGATGATTGAGCAGAAGGGCGAGAACATCGAACTGGTGCTGGCCAATAATGACGATATGGCACTTGGCGCGATTGATGCATATAAGGCAGCTGGAACACCACGCAGCAAGTGGCCTGCCATCTTCGGAATTGACGGAACAAAGGTCGGGCTGGATGCGGTACAGAGCGGAGAAATGCTGGGAACGGTTTATAATGACAGGGCAGGACAGGCAATCTCCATGTTCCGCCTGGCTTATGCGCTTGCAACCGGAGGAAAAACGGATAATCTTGGCCTTGAAGATGGAAAATATATCCGCCTTCCCTATGCAAAGGTAACGTCAGCAAATGTGGGGGATTATCTGGACCGGCAGTAACTGTCCCAATATTCCTGACCGTTTTCCAGATTGTTTTTATAAGCCTCAATCATGATGTTCCGGAACACAGCACATTCATTTTCCAGGCCGAAGGCAGAGGGAAGGACTTTTGTCACCAGATCGATTTCCCCGGCAATCTTGGCGGCAACCGATCTGTCTTTCAGAGGGAACATTCCGAACAGAGTGGAACCGTAGGTTTTGCACTGCGTGCAGGAGCGCAGAAAGCATTCTGCAAAATTCTGCCATTCACGGATCAGATATTCATCCGGTTCACTGCCAAGAATACAGAGATTTTCCAGATTCTTTCGCAGCTCTTTTTCCGCTCGTCTGCGGTTCAGAAAACTGATGCCGGTGTTGCCGGAGATCTTAATCATCATCCAGGCACCCATGAAGCGGTCTCCGCGGTTTGTTTCATGCTGTTCGCCGTAGCGCGTGCGCAGGAGTGAGAGCCTTCTCAAATCAGCAGAAGATTCCGGGCTTTCTGCCAGAATTTTCTGCAGACATTTTTCACGACTGGCGATATCTTCGATTTCGTAGTAATGTGCAGGCCAGTCCCTCATCAGTTCATCATCTGTACGATCTTTCATCTGCATATTCAGCTGAAACCTCCCAAACTATTGTTGTGTATTACGGATGTCATTACATCTGCATTTATTATACGATAAAATGCAGGCCATGAAAATCATCTGTTAATTTTTCCAGGGGACTGACCGATATAGAACAGGTCAGCATTTGTATTCAAAAAAGATTTTGTAAAAATTTTTGCAAAAGACTAAAGTAATGATACAATTGTCCGATAAATGTAATAGATAAGTAATCAGAATACTTCCTGGAAAGGAGGCAGACATATGCGTATAGAGGCATATAACCAGATTCAGCAGATTTATAACAGCAGCAAGGTTCAGAAAGCTGCAAAGACAGAAAAAACAAGCCGCATGGATGCGGTTCAGATTTCTTCTATCGGAAAAGATATTCAGGCTGCCAAGCAGGCGCTGAATGAGACTTCTGATATCAGAGAAGATGTTGTATCTCCCCTTCGCCAGTCCGTTCAGAACGGAACTTACGATGTGGATGATGACAGCTTTGCAGATAAGCTTCTGGATGGTTACAGCGTCTGAGAAGACAGGGCAATCTGAACAGAACAGATTGATGGCAGGAGGATAATCCCGTGGCGAGTCTGATGGAAGAACTGATCACAGTGATCAGTCAGGAAAACGAGAGTTACGAGCGCCTGTTGGGATTGTCGAGCAGAAAGACCCCGATCATTGTATCGGGAGATCTGAAAACACTGGCAGAAATCACGGATGAGGAACAGCACGTTGTTGCAGAAATTGCAAGACTGGAACACAGAAGACAGACTGCAATGAAAGATATTGCAACGGTGCTTAACAAGGATGTTACTACCTTAAAACTGACCGATCTGGTTCGCATGTTGGATAAAAGACCTGCGGAACAGAAACAGCTGGCGGCCGAACGCGACAGGCTCAAAACCATCGCGGACAATGTCAAGCGTGTGAACAGCCAGAATCAGGCACTGCTTCAGAGCTCTCTGGAGATGGTGCAGTTCGAGATGAACATCCTACAGGCTTCTAAAAGAGCTCCCGAAACGGCAAATTACACAAAGACAGCAGGCACATCAGGTGATGTTATCGGACCGGAACAGGGCAGGTTTGATGCTAAGCAGTAATGCAGTGTATCAGAATGCGCGGTGATCCAGAACATGCAGATGATGTATCTGCTGTTTTTTATGCGAAATGAGGAATAGACTATGGCACTGATGGCAAATCTGTATGTAGGAACTTCAGGATTACAGGTGGCGCAGAATGCGTTGAATACAACTGCACATAATATGTCCAACATTGACACGGACGGATATACCAGGCAGCAGGTATCTCAGGGCACCAGGTCTTATTCCACATTGTCAAAAAGCAATGCTGCAGTCAGCTGGGAACAGATCGGTCTTGGTGTTAATTACAATAACTGCAAGCAGGTCAGAAGCACATTTCTGGATGCCTCCTACAGACTGGAAAATGGCAGGAGCGGATTTTATGATGTGTCCTATTCCACGATCAATGAGGTGGAGGATCAGCTGCAGGAAATGAACGGTGCAGAGTTTGCAGATACGCTGAATAATCTCTGGTCGGCAGTACAGGAGCTTGCCAAGAATCCGACCTCTGCAGTAAATCAGAGTACGTTTGTGACAAGAAGTAATGAATTTGTAGAAAGGGCACAGGCCGTTTACAAGGGGCTGACTTCCTATCAGGCGAATCTGAATGACAGTGTATCGACGCTGGTGGATCAGATTAATAGCTATGGGGATCAGATCAGCAAGCTGAATGAAAAAATTGTCGGAATCGAATGCGGCGGTGTGGAAAACGCAAACGACCTCAGGGATACCAGAAACAGCCTTCTGGATAAACTCGGAGAGCTTGGAAATATCAGTTATGAAGAGGACATTTTCGGTAACGTGCTGGTCAGCTTTGAGGGAACTCAGTTTGTAACAACAGATCATGTAAATCACATGGCATGTGATACCAGTGAAAGCCCGTGTCAGTACAATACACCGTACTGGGAGTTTGCAGCCAAGACGGTAACTGCGGCAGACGGGACGACAACAAAGGATATCAGCGGTGCACATGTTTACGACCTGACACAGACGGTATCTACGGATATGAATACGGATGTCGGAAAACTCAGGTCCACGCTTCTGGCAAGGGGAGATCATAATGCGACCTATCATGACATTCAGGATGATACCACCGGTACCTATTATAATAAAAACATTGCACAGTCAGTCATTATGAATAATGAAGCAGAATTTGACCAGCTGTGCAACAGTGTGTTTACAGCCATCAATTCAGTTCTGCAGAACAGCGCAAGCAATCCTGCGACACTTGCAGGAGACGGGAAAACCAAGACTACGGATTACTGGATGTTCACGCAGACAGATCCTGCCAGCTGTCTGAATTATACGATTGATTCTGCACATCTTGCAGGAAGCAACAGTACCGGATTTACCGTGATGAACACACAGATCAATTCACTGCTGATGCAGACCCCGACACTGAATACCTTTAAAACGGCAGACGGAAGTGAAGACACGGCAGCCGCAACGGCACTGAAAACTGCATTTACAACGTCCAAATATACATTGAATCCGAATGTGGCCACAACCACAAATCTGCAGAATTATTACAGCTCACTGGTTTCACAGATTGCCAATACAGGTACAGTCAGTAAGAGTATTGCAGATAATCAGGACACAACGGTAACTACGATTTCAAACGCGAGAGAGCAGATCGTCGGAGCTTCCAGTGATGAAGAAATACAGTTTATGATTGAATTTCAGAATGCCTATAATGCAGCCAGCAGATATATTAACGTAGTCAGTGAAATGCTGGAGCATGTGGTGACAACACTTGGTTCATAATTTACGGCATCTGAGAAGGGAGCACACATGGCATCACAGTTTTTCGGCCTGAATATTGCAGCTTCGGGACTTCGGGCAGCAATGGCGGCATATAATACAACTGCAAATAACGTATCAAATGCGGATACCACCGGCTATACAAGGCAAAAGGTCGTACAGCAGGCAGCAAATGCACTTGAGACTTTTACCACATATGGCTGTGCAGGTGCAGGTGTGGATACCATTTCAATCCAGCGTGTCAGGGACAGTTTTTATGACACCAGATACCGGAATAATGAAACACTCCTTGGACAGTACACGCAGAAGCAGTATTACAATAATCTGGTAGAGAATTATCTGAATGATAACGGAACAACCGGGTTCTCATCTCTGTATACAGCGCTGCAGACCAGTCTGCAGTCAGTGATGACAGCAGCAGGAACGACAGCGACCAAGACTTCTTTTATCTCTGCGGCAACCAGTGTGGCGGAGTATTTTAATAATATCAGCGGAAATCTTCAGGCGGAGCAGAGCGATCTGAATGATGAAATCAAGACATCAACAGATTCCATTAATTCCATGGCAGAGGAAATTGCAACACTGAATCAGCAGATCAATACTGTGGAAATGACAGGAACAACAGCCAATGATCTTCGGGATAAAAGAGATTCAATTGTGGATAACCTTTCCAAACTGGTGAATGTAGCGGTAAAGGAATCCAAGGTAATTGACGAAAATGATCCGGACAGAGATACCGGAGCAACAAGATATCAGGTCAGCATTGCCGGCGGACAGACGCTAGTGGATATGTATGAATATAAAAAGCTCGTCTGTGTGGCAAGGGAGTCTGATGAAGGCATCAATCAGAATGATATCAGCGGACTTTATAATATCAAATGGGTCAGTTCAGATTACAAGTCAGGTTCTACCAACTACCTGGGTGATTTCAGGCTGGACAATCAGAACATCGGCGGGACACTTCAGGGACTGATTGAAATGCGGGACGGCAATAACAGTCAGTATTTCAACGGTACCAGTGCATCATGGAATGCATCAAGCAGGAAGGTTACCATAGAGACAAAGTCAGGTTATCTTTCTGATATGGGCAAATGTACATTACCGGAAGACGGTACGATCACCATCGGAAGCCGGACTTATAACTATGATTCATGGACTTATGAAGGGTCGGGAAAGTATACTTTTACGCTGGAAGGCGGAACAGATAAAGATTTCAGCCGGATTACCACTGCGGGCGGAGACAGCTGCAAGGTTGGAAGTGCAGTGTCTTATCAGGGAATTCCGTATTATATGGAACAGATGAATGAGTGGATCCGGAGCTTCTCTTCTGAAGTCAATAAGATCATGGAAAGCGGTTACACATCGGATGGTACAAAAGGTGTCAATCTGTTTACTGCAGATAAAACCACTGATTCTTCCGCACAGTACAGCTATGAGGAAATGACCGGTACCAATAAAGGCTATTATGATGTAACTGCTGCGAATTTTGCAGTAAACAGTACCCTTACGGACAATGCGGATCTGCTGGCAACCAAGGCAGATAAGACAGAGGGGGCAAGTGAGTTCGGGAATCTGACTTCCTTAAAAACCATGATGGCGGAGAAGGAAATTTTCAGAGGTGCAACAGCAGGAGAATTTCTGGATAAGGTACTGGCGGATGTCAGTCTTAATACCAGTAATTCCAAGACGATGGAAACCACCTATACGTCGCTTCAGAATACCATTAATAATCAAAGACTTTCCACTTCGGGTGTTGATGAAGATGAAGAGGCGGAGGCAATGGTTCAGTATTCAAATTCTTATACGCTTTCTTCCAAAATGATTCAGACGCTTACGGAAATCTATGACCGTCTGATTCTGCAGACCGGCGTATAAGAGAAAGGTATGGCATTCCTATGAGAATTACAAACAGAATCGTACATAACAATTCTCTTTATAACATCAATATCAATAAGACCAATGAAGATACATTAAATACCATGACTTCTACCGGTAAAAAGATTACAAGACCTTCGGATGATCCAGTGGTGGCCATCAGAGCGCTCAGACTTCGCAGCAATGTATCACAGCTGTCACAGTATTATGAGAAAAATTCCAAGGATGCAAAGAGCTGGCTTCAGGTAACGGAGGATGCGCTTTCCACAGTAACCAGTGTACTTACTGATTCTTCAAAGCAGGCAGTAAAGGGTTCCAATAAATATCTGGAGCTGGATGACCTGACGACTATAGTCACGCAGATGGATTCACTTTCAGATGAGTACTATGCCACAGGCAATGTGGATTATGCAGGCAGATATGTTTTTACCGGATACAGGACGGATACCAGCCTGACATTTGATGCGAATACCACGAAGGACTATACCGGAATCAATGATGAATTCAATGCTTCGGATGTAGGCACTTCGAACCGTGTGAATGGTTTATATAATATCACTTCAACCGTTAGCAGCACACCGGAAACGGAAGCAGCAATTACGCAGACATCAGTGGGCCGGATCAGGCTGTCTTATTCTGATCTGAATGAGACCACGACCAGCGGGGTAAGCCTGAAATACCGCACACCGATGACCGTACCCGCAACGACTTCACTTGCGACAGATGCGACCAATAAGGTGATTGCACTCAGCTTTAAGACTGACAGCGAGAATATCAGCGTCAATATTCCGACAGATGGAAATAAGGTCACATTAAACGGTACAACCTATTCGGCGGAGATAAGCGATGGCAGTTATAAAGTAACGATGACAGGGACGGTTACAGCATCGTTAACAGTTTCTGCTGCAGGAGTGGTTTCCGGTCTGTCCGGGGCAGTGAAGTCAGCATCTGCGAATATTTCTGCAGAAACGATATCTACGGTCAGTTTTGAAACGGGTGCAGGGGCGGACAGCATTAAAGTACCGGTTACAGGGGCGGCAGATCAGCCATATACGATGTCGATCAATTCTACAAAGGGAAATGCATATGCCGTAACGGTAAATACAGATGGAACCTATACATTGACGTCCGGTACAACTGGCACCTATAACGTGATTCAGCTGACAGCGAACGGAAGTGCACATGCGTCCTATCAGGAAACGACAGTTGATATTGCGGCGGATCATATGATTACGAGTAAAACATCCGAAGCAGATATTGATACAATTTACAATAAGCTGGCAACCGGAGGTTCAGAGACGGATAAATGCTACCTGAATACGGAAACCGGAGAACTCCTTCTGGGGAGCAATTTGAAAAATAAACTGTCAGGACTTACCGATATTACCAATGCAAAGACCATCGATGTGGTTTATAATAAGAATCAGTGGGCATCCGGTGATATCCGTCCGGAGAACCTTTTCCATTGTACCAGCGGCGGTGTTGTATATAATGGCGGCAGCAGCGATCATATCATGGAATATGATGTCGGCTACAACCAGACAGTTGCAGTAAATACAACAGCAGACGAAGTATTCACGACAGGTGTGAAACGTGACGTGGATGATCTGCAGAGTACACTGGATCGGCTGAAATCCTTAAATACAACGCTGACAACACTTAAGGCAAATCTGGAAACGGCGTCCAGTACCGATAAAACAAATATACAGACACAGATTGATGCGGCACAGAAAGCGTACAATTATCTTCGTGAAGACATGCAGACACAGTTCGAAAACAAGATTACCAGTACACAGAGTGCACTTGATCAGGCCAATGTTGCCGTGACCGAAAATGGTACCAGATCAAAGAGACTGGATCTGGTACAGAGCAGACTGCAGAGTCAGACTACCACGTTCAAGGAACTGCAGTCAGATAATGAGGATGCGGATCTGGCAGAGACTGCAACAAATCTTTCTACTGCAGAACTGACCTATCAGGCAGCCCTGATGGCAACGAGCAAGATTATGAAGACGTCGCTGATGAATTATATTTAACCACATGGAGGTTTTACGATGAAATTACTTACGAAGATTTTCGGGGAAGCAGAGATTGATGACAGTAAGATTATTACATTTCCAAAGGGAATTATCGGTTTTCCGCAGCTGACCAGATTTGCGCTGATGTACGATATGGAAAAGGACAGCCATTCTATTCAGTGGCTGCAGTCTCTTGATGAACCTGCATTTGCCATGCCGGTGATGGATCCGCTCCATGTGAAACCGGATTACAATCCGCAGATTGAAGACGATGTGCTGGAAGAGGTTAAGCCATTGACACCGGATAACATGCTGGTGATGGTAACGGTTACCGTTCCGCATGACCTGAAGCTGATGACTGTCAATCTGAAGGGACCGTTTATTATCAATGCCGATACCAGAATGGGCTGTCAGGTGATTCTGGATGAGGATGACTATGCTGTGAAGTTCCCGATTTATGACATTCTGCAGAAGCAGAAGGAAGCAGCGAAAAAGGAAAAGTAAATTCAGTTTGCGAAAAACGGAGGGACAGGCAGAATGTTAGCATTATCGAGAAAAAAGAATGAAGCAATTATTATCAATAATAATATAGAAGTTACCGTGCTGGAGATCCGTGGAGATCAGGTGAAGCTGGGAATTGCAGCACCAAAGGAAATTCCGATTTACCGTAAGGAAGTATATGCGCAGATTCAGCAGGAGAATAAGGCATCAACGGATATGACCAATATGGATGAACTGAAGAAACTGATGTAAACAGACGGATATACAGGCGCAGTGAGCGGATGATTTCACTGCGCTTTTCTTTTGAGGAAATAAAGTGAAAATTCTATATTATGACTGGAATGAATTTACAGGGAAAGACTGCAGGATGGTACTGGAGGAACTGGGACATGAAGTGATTCCGTTCCGGTATGACTGGAACCGTCTGAATGAGGATCCTGGGTTTGAAACAGCGCTGCATAAAGAACTGACGGATGCCGGAACATGCGGGAAACCCTATGCATGTGCATTCAGCTTTAACTTTTTTCCGGTGGTGTCTGCAGCATGTGAACGTATGAATGTGGTGTATATCTCATGGATCTTTGATTCACCGCATCTGCCGCTGACCTCCCGTATGGTACGTAATCATGTGAACAGAATCTGGATTTTTGACCGGGCAATGTATCTGCAGATGAAAAAAGAGGGAATTTCTACCGTGTTCTATTCCCCGCTTGGAGTAAACAGCAAAAGACTGCGGGAAGTATCAGGAAAACTGGATGAAATGCCGGTATATGAGCATGAGGTGACTTTTCTTGGAAGTCTTTATGACAATGAATACAATTTTTATGACCAGGCGGCAGAATATCTTCCGGAATATCTGCGCGGATATCTTGAAGGGGTTTTTGCAGCGCAGCAGCAGATTTTCGGAGCAGATCTGATCGGCGAAGAGAGTATCCTGCCGGCAGAGAAGATCAGAGAACTGAACCGGTATATGAAATTTGCTTTAAGCGGCAGCTATCAGATGAATCTGGATCAGGTGATCAGAGATATTCTGCGTAAAAAGGTGACACAGGAAGAACGCAGGAAACTTTTGGAAAGATTTGGAAAATGCTGTAAGCTGGATCTGTATACACAGGAATATTCTCCGGTGATTGAGAATGTATATGATCTTGGCAGAGCAGATTATATGAAAAAAATGCCAAGAATTTTTCACAGGAGTAAGATCAATCTGAATTTTACCATGCGATCCATTCGCAGCGGAATTCCGCTGCGGGCACTGGACATTATGGCGGCAGGCGGTTTCCTGCTGACTGGATACCAGCAGGAGCTTGAAGAATATTTTGTGAACGGGCAGGAACTTGTGATGGCAGGAAGCCCTGAGGAAATGCAGGAGCTGATTCTGTATTATCTGGAACACGATCGGGAACGGATGGAGATTGCACAGAGAGGACAGGAAAAAACACTGAACCTGTTCGATTACCGCATCCTTCTGAAAAAAATGATCGAAGAGAGCCTGTAATGCTTTCTTCGATTATTTTTTGTCCGGCAGTTAAGATATCCGAAAAATATCCGATATATTGATTGGACGGGGTGAATACAGAGATGACACAGCTCCGTCATATTCGGATTATTGCTTTGAATACACTGACATATGGAATAGTCACATGGACGTATAAGGTCGCATACACGGAGGTGGTTACAATGGGACTGGAAGTGGTTAAGGGATATGGAAATGTTTCAGCACAGCAGGTACAGAATATACAGCTGCAGCAATCCGGACAGGCAGCGGCGCATAGCGCAGCAACTGTGCATAAAACACCGGTTGAAACGGGAGATATGGATCTGACGCAGAAGCAACAGGCGACGCAGGTACGACAGGATTCACAGGTTGAACAGGCGTCTGTACAGGAAAGCTTTACCACAGAAGAAAAGAATATCGCAAAATCGCTGGATGATGTAGAGCAGGAAAACGAGAAAATCCGTAAGGCAGTTGCGGAAATGAGTAAGAAAATGACTTCCAATACGGAAGCCGTGTTCGGTATCCATGAAGCAACCAATACGGTGACCATCAAGATTGTGGATAGAGACAGCAAAAAAGTGATTAAGGAGATTCCGCCGGAGAAGACACTGGATATGATTGCAAAAGTCTGGGAACTGGCAGGAATTATGGTGGATGAAAGACGCTGACCGGATCCGCAGCGTTCTGGTACTGTGAAACACGGATCCTGATAGAAGGAGGTAAAGAATATGGCAGCATCGTCATTGATCAGAATGACAGGTCTGACGTCCGGCTTGGATACAGAGAGCATGATTACTGCGCTTACCAGTACATACCAGACGAAGGTCGATACACTGACCGGAGAACAGAAAAAACTGACCTGGAAACAGGATAAATGGAAATCATTAAATAAAGATATATTATCGTTTTACAATGGATCTCTGAATACGCTGAAGTATTCTACCGCATATTCCAAGAAGACAACAACTGCTTCGAATACATCTGCAGTATCTGTTGTGACCGGTGACAGCGCAATGAATACCACACAGACACTGAGTGTGGATAAGCTGGCAAAAAGCGCCTATGCAACAGGCGGAAAACTTGCACTTTCAGGTACAGCCTCTTCTACCGCTATTACCTCATCCACAACAATGGCGGATCTGGGACTGACGGCAGACGGCACGCTGAAACTGACAATCGGGGGCAGCTCAAGTGATACTCTTTCTGTGGATGTGGCGACAACAGATACCATTTCCAGTGTCATGTCCAAAATCAACAGTGCAAAGTCATCTTCCACGAGTACAGGAGTAACTGCAAACTTTGATGCTTCGAATGGAAGGATCTATCTCTCTTCACAGACGGCAGGTACGGCAGCAGGTTTTGCCATATCCGGTGACAGCAGTTCGACTGTACTGAGCGCGTTGGGGCTTGGCAGCAGTGTCAGCTATATTGCCGGACAGAATGGACAGATTACATTAAATGGTGCGGCGTATACCTCCACCAATAATTCCTATACGGTAAACGGACTGACGATTACCGCGACAGCAGAAGCATCGAACATCACGCTGACAACCAAAAATGATACCAGCGGAATTTACAATTCCATTAAATCGTTTATTTCGGATTACAATAAGCTGGTAAACCAGTTTTCCTCTCTGTACAATGCAGACTCTGCGGATAAATACACCATGCTGACAGATGATCAGAAGGACAAGATGACAGATGATGAAGTGACAGACTGGGAAAATAAAATCAAGGGGGCACTTCTTCGCAAGGATGATACGCTCGGAACCGTACAGGATGCCATGGTGCAGGCGATGGCAAAATCATTTACTGTTACGGCTTCTGACGGAACAACATCCACCGCTTCACTTTCGACATTCGGAATCAGTACACTGAGTTATTTTGAGGCAGAGGATAACGAACGGAATGCATATCATATTGACGGCAATTCCGATGACAGTTCGACAAGCGGCAATACGGATCTGCTGGGGGCGGCGATATCGAGTGACCCGTCTAAGGTGCAGGATTTCTTCACGCAGCTGACAAAAAACCTCTATTCTTCAATGTCCGGGCTGATGAAGTCCACGGCCTACAGCAGTTCCTATACGGTGTATGAAGACAAGCTGATGGCTTCACAGTACAGTGCCTATACGGATCAGATTTCCGATGCGCAGAGCGCACTTGAGGAAAAGCAGGATTTTTACTATGAAAAGTTTGCCAAGATGGAGACCGCACTGACCAAGCTCAATTCTTCGAGTTCATCATTGTCAAGTATGCTTGGATCATCTTCATGAAACAGCAGATCAGATAAACCATAAAGCAGATGATTAAAAATCAACAAAAGGAGACACACATATGCCAGTAATGAATACAACCTACCAGCAGGCTTTTGCACAGTATAAGAACAGTAAGATCCTGACAGCTTCCCCTGCGGAACTGACACTGATGCTTTACGATGGAACGATCAAGTTCCTGAACATTGCAGAAATTGCGATTGAAAAGAAGGATATGGGTAAGGCACATGACAATATCATGCGTGCAGAGCGGATCATTGATTACCTGAGGGAAACGCTGGATATGCAGTATGCGGTTGCACAGGATTTTGAAAACATGTATTCATACATATCAAGGAGGCTGATTGAAGCCAATATCAGTAAGGATCCTGCAATTCTGCAGGAACTGAACGGACATATGCATGAGATCCGCGATACCTGGGTGCAGGTTATGAAAATGAATCATATGATGGTAAAGGAAGCATAAATTTCAGTTCAGAAGTCAGAAGCCGGGTGCTATACTGTAATACAGATAGCAAACGGCTTCTTTTATGGTAAACGGAGGATGAGTATGACAGAGTCATATCTGGATATGATGCAGGAGAGTCTGCAGAAGAAAATCAGTGTACTGAAAAGAATTGAAAAGGAAAATGAACTTCAGCGGCAGATTCTGGAAAAACCGGAAAATGTAGATACAGAAGCATTTGACCAGGCAGTAGAACGAAAGGGAAAAATGATTGATGAGCTGACAGAGCTCAATGACGGGTTTCAGTCCTTATATGATCACATTAAACCGGAGATTGAACAGAACCGGAATAAATATAAAAATGAAATTCAGATCATGCAGGAGATGATCCGGGAGATTACGACGCTCAGCAGCAGTCTGGAAGCTGAAGAAATGAGAAATAAAAAAATGGCGGATGCATACTTTTCCGAGACCAGAAAGCAGTATAAAAACGGAAAACGAAGTGCAAAGGTCGCACTGGACTATTATCAGAACATGAATAAATCCAAGAGTGTACAGCCGCAGTTTATTGATCAGAAAAACTGAACAGAAAAATACAGAAAATACATTTTTGCTATAAAATATTTCACTGAATCGCCGATATATGTTGTGTAAGACAAAAAGAAAGCAGCCAGGAAAGGAATCCGCGTTACGGCCGCATGAAAAAAGGAATGGGCAGCAGGGACGCGGGCTCTGATTCAAGGAGGAAAATACTATGGTAGTACAACACAACATGACCGCAGCAAACAGTAACAGAATGTTAGGCATCACAACGGCGCAGCAGGCAAAGTCATCCGAGAAACTGGCTTCCGGATATAAGATCAATCGTGCGGCAGATGATGCAGCAGGACTCTCCATCAGTGAGAAGATGAGACGTCAGATCAGAGGTCTTACACAGGCTTCATCCAATGCACAGGATGGTATCTCCATGGTGCAGACAGCTGAAGGTGCACTTGGTGAAGTACATGATATGCCAATGTCATTTAGATAAGCATTTCGTCTGTTAGGAAAGGTATCTCACAGGTTACAAGCCTCTGAAAAATCTGTTTAGTTAAGAAAAGGCATGTGAAAACGGTTGAGATTTGAATCAGGAAAACAA
>JAKVKH010000042.1 GCA_022486625.1 Butyrivibrio sp.
GTCAACTATTTTCGTAATATTTTTTAAGTTTTTGACGAAAAAAAACAGTGGCTCTCTCTGAAAGAAAACCACTGGATTTTAATTTGAAATTGGTTAACTAAATGACATTGCATTAAGAATATTATATTATAAACCGGTAATTTTTTCACCTTTATCTCATATTTTATTTCCATATAAAATGACATTTGTCATATCCGATTCTGACATATCACACTGCCCCTGAACAATCCATCTGCCTATACTGAAAGTATCGGTAAAACACAATGGAAAGGAATCACAAATGAGTATACCTGTTGTCAAAGTAGAAAATCTGGTCAAACGTTATAAAGAACTTATCGCACTCGATCACCTGAATCTGGAAGTCCGGGAAGGCGAGATTTTCGGTCTGCTCGGTCCGAACGGTTCCGGCAAAACAACCGCCATTAACTGTATCCTCTCTCTTCTGCATTATGATAAGGGCTCCATCGAAATTTTCGGCAGCCCCATGACACCGGACAGTTATGACATCAAGCGGCAGATCGGCGTGGTCATGCAGAATGTTGCGGTCTGTGATGAACTGACCGTTTATGAGAATATTGACAGCTTCTGTGGTCTGTATGTGCCCGTACGAAGTCAGAGAAAGCCGCTTGTGGAAGAGGCGATGGAGTTTACAGGACTTACGGAATTTCGAAATTTCCGCCCGAAGAAACTCTCCGGAGGTCTTCTGCGACGTCTGAACATTGCCTGCGGAATCGCTCACAAGCCGCGTCTTATCATCATGGATGAACCAACCGTTGCCGTTGATCCGCAGAGTCGTAACCACATTCTGACGGGAATTGAGAAGCTGCAGCACGATGGTGCCACAATTATCTATACTTCACACTATATGGAAGAAGTAGAACAGATCTGTACCAGAATCGCCATCATTGACGGTGGTAAAAATGTTGCACTCGGTACCGCCGATGAGCTGAAAAAAATGATCCGCAAAAGCGAAACCATCCGGATCGATATGCCTCAGCCCGCGCAGGATGATCTGGCCGCCATCCGCAGTCTTCCTCATGTCTATGAATGTAACTGGCAGAATCATGAACTGACCGCACTGTGCAGCGGCGGGTCCCACAATCTGATCCGTGTGCTGAGTTATCTGCAGGAAAAAGAGCTGCCGTTCGGTCATGTTACAACGCAGCTGCCGACACTCAATGACGTTTTCCTTGAAATCACAGGAAAGGAGCTGCGCGATCAATGAAAAAGTCTGTTCTCAATTTTGTACACAGCTTCCGGTATTATTTTCTCTGCTGTATGCGTAACAGACAGCAGCTCTTCTGGTGCCTGGCATTCCCGGTTCTGCTCTCTGCGCTCTTCTTTTTTGCTTTCAGTAACCTGTCAAAAAGTGAGGCTTTCAGCGCCATTCCGGTTGCCGTTGTCATAGAAGACAATATTCAGGAGTCTCATGCGGATACGGCAGACGCTTTCCGCAAAGTCACAGACGCTCTCAGCACCGGTTCAGACACGGCTCTTTTATCTGTCTCCTATAAAAATGCCTCTGCTGCAAAGCATCTCCTGCGGCAGAATGATATCGCCGGCATCCTGACACTGCAGACAGACGGATCTGTCCTTCTGTCTATTTCAGAAAAAGGTGACACACTACAGCAAAGCATTCTGAAAACCTTTACCGATGAGTACAATCTGCAGGAAGCGGTCATATTGCAGACAGCAGCGACTGCCCCCGCAAAGCTCCCCGCAGTTCTGAAAACAGCAGCGCTGAAAACAGATTATATCCATACCGTCAATCACACAGGCAGCATGGATGAATCCCTGACTTATTTCTATAATCTGATCGCCATGTTCTGTCTGTATGCCAGCATGAGCGGATTTGCAGCCGTCATCAACTGTCAGGCCAATTTAAGTGATATCGGTATGCGCAATGCCCTGACGCCGGTTCCTCGCAGTATCGTTCTGGGCGGATCTCTGACTGCAAGCTTCTGCATCCAGTATACCTGCATCCTGATCACCCTTGCCTTCAATATTCTGGTTCTGCGGATTGATTTCGGTTCGCAGCTTCCGCTGATTCTCATCTCCTGCGCCGCAGGATGTCTGGCAGGCGTGTGCCTCGGCTTTGCTGTCGGCAGTATCGGCCGAATGAGCGAACAGGTCAAAAGTGCTGTGCTGATGGTCACCATCATGTCCTGCAGCGGACTTTCCGGACTGTATGCAGGCAATGCCAGAATCTATATTGAACATACCATGCCCGTTCTGAACCGCATTAACCCGGCCGCACTGATCTCGGACTGCTTTTATTCCATGGTCGTCTGCAGCAGCACGGACCGTCTGATGGCAGACCTTCGCAACCTGCTTTTTGTCTCTGCTGTTTTATTCCTCACCGGAATCATTCTTGAAAGGGGAAAACAATATGAAAGCCTCTGACAAAAATAATGACAGAAATGTCATTTTCAGGATGTTTTTTCAGATTGCAAAGAAGCACGCAGGTGCCATCGGAATCTATATCTTCATATTTCTGATGCTGACCTTCTGGATCAGCGGCGTACAGCAAAAATCAGAAACTGCCATGTTCTCTGCCGATCAGCTGAAAGTATGCATTGAAGATCAGGACCGGACCCCTGCTTCTTCAGCGCTCTCTGACTATCTGGCCTCAAGACACCATATCATTGCAGCTGCAGATGACCCTCAGATAACAGAGGACAACCTTTACTACCGCTATGTGGATTATGTACTGACCATTCCGAAAGGTTTCTCACAAAAGCTCCAGAACGGCAGCACCGAAAATCTGGTCAGTGTACAGACCGTTCCGGGCAGCACAAACAGCCGTTTTATCGACGAGCAGATCAGTCAGTATATCAAAGCGCTGCAGATGTATCTTGCAGGCGGTCAGACTCAGGCACAGGCCATACAAAGCACGGAAACTTCTCTTGCCGCTCTTTCGTCGCCTGCTGTGATGACATTTTCATCCAATGTATCCGACATCAATGTAAGCTTCTATTACTATATGCGCTATCTGCCTTACGTTCTTCTGAATACCATTATTCTGGGCGTCGGTATTGTTCTGACCATCTTCCGGAAAAAAGATTTCAGCGACCGTATCCGCTGCTCCGCAATCAGCGGCAGATCCTTTGAACGTCAGATGATTCTGGCCAGCATTACCTTTTCTGTTGCAGTCTGGGCATTTTTTCTGGCTGTCGGTTTCTGTATCTACCGGTCCTCCATGCTCGGATTAAAGCCTGCCATCGGTATCCTGAATACCTTCCTGTTCACCATTGTATCGCTTTCCATCGCCTATCTGTCCTGCAGTCTGTCAACCGGTACAAAGACAGGCACGAGTACGGTCAGCATGTTTGCCAATGTGATCAGCCTCGGAATGGCATTTCTGTGCGGTATCTTTGTGAACCAGTCGCTTCTGGGACCGCAGGTACTGACTGTTGCACATTTTCTTCCGGCTTACTGGTATATCCGTCTGAATGACAGGCTGATGAATTTATCCACAAATGCCATCGATTTCCATGAAGTAATCCTCTGTTTCGGAATCGAGATACTCTTTATCATTGCCAATCTCTCACTTGCAGGTACTGTGGATCAGAAGATCAGGCAAAGGCTGTAAGATGAATTTTCTGCATCCGGACCGGCTTATCCCTGCTGCACCTTACGAAGATAAAATACTGCAAGCTGCGTGCGGTCCCGAAGCCCCAGCTTATCCAGAATACTGCTGATATAATTGCGGACGGTTCCTTCACTTAAGAAGAGCCTGTCCGCAATTTCCTTATTGCTGAGACCGTCTGCCACAAGTGCCATAATCTCCTGCTCTTTATCACTGATGTCAGAGGCTGCAAAATCAAATTTTTTCTGTTCCTGCAAAAGCTGCGGAAGTTTTCCTGCAATCCCGCTGCCAAAAACGCACTGTCCCTCATACACGGAAAACAGTGCCGGTACAAGACCTTCAAAGTCCTGCTTCAGAATATATCCCTTCGCTCCCATATTCAGCGCCCGGATAATATACTCATTGTCTGAAAACGTTGTCAGAAACAGGATCTTCGCCTGCGGATTTTTCTTCAGAATCTGCTCTGCTGCCGTAAGTCCGCTTTCTTCGCCCATCTGAATATCCAGAAGAAGAACGTCCGGGTGATATCGCTCATAAAGGGTAACCGCCTCCCCCGCACTCGTGCCGGTTGCCGTGACCTCAATCTCTCCCTTTGCTTCCAGTATGGTCTTAAGAGATACACTGACCAGTGCATCATCATCTGCGATTACCACCTTCATACCATCTTCTCCTGTTCCGCTCTCTGCTTCGGAATTGATATAAAAATACGAAATCCATTCTCACTGTCAATCCGGATATGCCCGTGCAGCGATTCTACGCGGTCTCTCATATTCTGAAGCCCCATACCGGACATCTGTCCTTCTGTAAGCGGCGCCTGCATCCCCGTTTTCCCGTTGTCTTCAATTACCAGCTGATAAAGCACCGGGTGTTCTCTCAGCATGACATGCACCTGTGAGGCATCGGAATGTCTGATGATATTGGAAACCGCTTCCTTTACCGTTGCGATGAAACAGTACCTGACTTCCTTCGGAATATAACCCGACATCTCATCCTCAAAAATGACATGGCATCTTCCCTGCAGCTGCTGCAGGGCATCCTGTATGCTGAGCTTTATATCCACCGATTCATCGTGCAGATCATGCACACTCTCGCGGATACTGTTCATTGCCTGATTCAGAGTTACCGACACTTCTGTCAGCTGCGCATGAAGCGGCTGCTCCTGATGTACAGTCTGCAATGCACCCATCTGCAGAATTGACCTTGTCAGCATATGTCCCACATGATCGTGAATTTCTCTTGCGATACGGTTTCTTTCCTGCAGTGTTGCCATACGGACTTCATTCTCTCTGCTTTCCATCAGCATACGGTTCTTATCCTGCAGTGCAAGGTTCAGTTCCGTATCGCTGTCCCTTGTCTGCATCAGCTTCTGCGATAGTTCCCTGCCCTGCTGGTCCATATATGCCATTCTGACTGCCATCGCCATCAGCAGCAGGCACAGTACAAGACAGATCGGATTATCCTGCATCTGACGTACTGCCGGCCATACCGCAGCAGCAGCCAGAAGCCACTCCGCTGCCGGAGATCTTCCACGTCTGATCTGCAACAGCGCCAGTTCATATCCCATGAGCGGCAGGAAACAGCTAAATACCGGCAGCAGATAGATTCCTGCAGCAAAAAGGATAAGCAGTGCCGTTCTGACACGCTTATCCTCTGTTTTCATACCTGACACGGTCAAAATAAGTCCAACCAGAAACGCGATCACTGACATGGTAATCCTGCCCTGTGTCAGTGACAGCATAAGAGCGCCTGTCAGTATCAGCATCCGGTTTATCAGTTCGCCCATGCACTCTGCCCTCTCTGGTTTATTTGATCATTGTATCCTTTGGAAAATATTTATCATACACTTCAAAAAAGCTTCTGGTCGTGATCTTTGCATCATGCGGCATTGTTACCTTTGCCCAGAGTTCTGTATTCAGCTCTCTGGTCAGATTATCGGCAAAATCGTCATATTGCTGTCCGAATGCCTCTTTCTTGCGTTCCTCCACAATTTTAACCTTGTTGGCTTCTGTCTCCTGACGGTTGAATGTCGTCATGCACTTGATGATCTCATATCCGTCTTTTGTCTCGATAATGTCACTGACCTGATCCGTTGCCAGATTAAACGCCGCGTTTTCCAGTGCGCTGTCCACATCTCCCTTGCCAAAGGAAATGGTAACCGCGTCTGCTTCATTATATTTTTCCGCAAGCGTTTCAAATGCAGTTCCATCACCAATCTGCTTCTGAACCATCTGCATTTTCTGATACACCGCCTGCTTTGCAGTATCTGATACCGGTACTTTCTGCCCGCTTGCATCAAGTGTATAGGTTTTCAGCATAATCTGCTGAACGGTTATCGTTCTGGCCTCATCGTCACTGACTTCGGGATTGATATCACGGATTGTATACTGATACAGCTTATCTGCCAGTGCATATTCCTCATAAAGCTGCCGGATGGTATCCTGTGTCACTCCGTCCATTGCCTTGATTTCCGTTTCATTCAGCGACTGATAATATGCCTTTGCCGCCGCCTGTGCCTGTGTCTGTTCACTGTTACTCAGAACAATACCGTTCTGCGCTGCCAGCAGGTTCATGGTCTTGATCTGCGCAATCTTTGCCAGACAGGATTCCTTTACGCTTTCCTCCAGACTCTGATCGCTGACCTTTGCCTTCCAGATTCCGCTGCCAAGCGTTTTCTCATATTCATCCTGCGTATTGATCAGATATACCATCAGCTCCGGCAGGCTGCAGGACGCATCCTCAATCCGGAATACTTCATTCTGTCCGAATCCTGTTGTCAGCACTATCTTCAGCGGATTCTGCGCTGTCGGCAGTGCAGCGCATCCATCCAGTGCCATCGCACAAAAGACCGCTGCCACCAGGACTTTCCAGTTTCCATGATAAATTTTTCTGCCATTCCTCTCATGCACTTTATTTCCAAACTTCATATCTGCTCCAGACAGCCTGCCTTAATCCTGATCCATTTTACGAAGAATACTGCGCGCAACACTGATACCGTTTGCACTTGCCTGCTGCAGTCCCCGCGTCACCCCTGCGCCATCACCGATAGCCCGGAGTCCATGTACGCTTGTTTCAAAATCCCGATCCACAATAACTCTGTTGGAATAGAACTTCACTTCCACACCATACAGAAGTGTTTCTTCAGATGCAATGCCCGGTGTAACCTTATCAAGTGCCTGCAGCATTTCATCCAGGTCAACCATAATTCTGTGCGGGAATACCAGAGAAAGATCTCCGGGAACAGCATCCTTAAGGGTCGGAATCAGATTGTTTCTGCAGAGACGCTCTTCTGTCGTACGTCTGCCTCTCTTGAAATCTCCATAGGTCTGTACCAGAATTCTGCCGCCGCAGAGCATGTTGGAGAGCTCCGCAATTTTTTTACCATATTCGATCGGTGTCTTGAACGGCTTGGTGAAATTCTTGGACACCAGAAGTGCAAAGTTCGTATTGCTGGTCTTATAATCCTGTGCCTTATAAGCATGTCCGTTGACAACGGCAAGTCCGTTTTCATAATATTCTGTTGCCACTTCTCCTGACGGATTGGTGCAGAAGGTACGTACCTTATCATCAAACGTCGGCGTATGATATACGAGCTTTGCCTCGTACAGATTTTCATTCAGAAACTGCATGACTTCATCACGGACTTCCACACGGACACCGATATCCACGGTTCCGGGTGTGGTTTCAATCCCGATTTCCTCACACTTGTCCTTGAACCAGTCAGCGCCTTCACGTCCTACCGCCGATACAATTTCATCTGCGTAGAAGGTATCTCCCTTATCCGTACGGATTCCCTTTGCAACGCCTTCTTCTACAATGATGTCTTCCACCATGGTATTAAACTGCAGATCCACGCCTGCTTCCTCCAGATGGTGCTGCAGCTTGGCATAGATCTTATAGCCTTCCTCTGTTCCCAGATGACGGATCGGACACTCAATGAGCTTTAAGTTGGCATTGATTGCCTTCCTGCGGATTTCACGGATCTCAGCTTCCTTGTCCACACCGTATACATTGGTATCAGCGCCAAATTTCAGATAAATCTGATCTGATTCATGAATCAGCTTTGTTGCTTCATCATAGCCCAGAATTGCAGGCAGATTACCGCCTACATCAGGTGACAGTGACAGCTTTCCATCAGAAAACGCACCTGCCCCTGCAAAGCCGGTTGTAATGGAACACGGCTTACAGCCTACGCATCTGCCTGTTACTCTCTTGGGACACTGTCTTTTTTCGATGGAACGGCCTTTTTCTACAATAAGGATGCTCAGCTCCGGTTTTTTCTCCTTGAGTTCATATGCACAGAAGATTCCGCCAGGACCTGCTCCGATAATTACCACATCATATTTTTTTTCCATAAATTTAATGCCTTTCTCCTGATAAATCTGAAATGGATACCCATTCAGTAAAAAAAATGAAACATGGCCTTTACGCGAATGAAGATCTGCTTTTTCACGTAATGAGCCATGTTCCATTGTAACATATCCCGGATCATTTCAACAGTCCTTTTCTGTCCTGCGTTTTCATTCTACAGACTTCAGCGACTCTGCCATATGAATTCCTGCAATTCTGTGACGCATGAACAGCTGCATCAGCCATGAGAACAGCATTGTCAGCACAAAGGAACCTGCATATCCGATAATGCCTACCTGCGGTGTCAGAACAAGCGTTGCCAGGCTGATTCTGTCTACAATAAAGATCAGCAGACACTTGCCCAGAAGCAGACCGACCGCGCCGCTGAGCACCGACAGCATGGTATTTTCACGAAATACATAGGCACAGGCTTCATTCTCATAAAAGCCCAGCACCTTGACCGTTGCAATCTCCCGCATCCGTTCACTGATGTTGATATTTGTAAGGTTGTAGATTACGATAAATGCAAGCGCTCCGGCACAGAGAATCACGACAAAGATAATATAATCAAGTCCCTCCATGGAAGAAGTGAACCGGTCTGCATTGTCCTGTGAAAGTGTCACATTTGCAACATTCGAAGCACCCAGAAGCTCCTTCCCCGCCTGATGTACCTGCACATCATCCGGAAACAGCACAAATGCCGCATTGTCTGCTGCTCCGCCTTCAAAGCACTGCTCCATTGTTTCTGTTGAAATATATGCACCGTTACCAAGGCGGTTCTCATAAATTCCGGAAACAGTCAGTTCACATTCACCATCTGTTCCGCTGATTCTGACCTGATCTCCTTTTTTCAGTTTCAGGCTTCTGGCCATGCCAAGATCCAGAAGGATTTCACCATCTGCGGGAAGTGAAAGTACCTGCCCGCCCTGTTCCAGATTAACGAAATGCGAGGTCTGCGTATCAACATTCATGTCATCCTGTGATGAATCCGTATCTGTATCCATAGCTGTAAATGTAATCTCACTGCTGCTTCCTCCGGCCGATGCGGCAATATCCCCGGAATGCTGTGACACATAGATGATACTTCTGACCATCCCTGCCGCATCCTGTTCGAAACTGCTGCGCGTCCTGTCTGTCAGCGGATCTGTAAAGGACACTGCACCGTCATACAATGTATAAACGCCATACTGCTCATTCCCAAGACCCATAAAAATATTTCTGATGCCAAATCCTGCCACCAGAAGCGCCGTACAGCCGCTGATTCCGATCAGCATCATCAGGAACCGTCCTTTATAGCGGAACAGATTCCGCAGGGTTACCTTATGCAGAAAGGACATTTTTTTCCAGATCGGAGAGATTCTTTCAAGCAGTATCTTTTTACCGATCGGCGGAGCCTTGGGTCTGATCAGGTCGGCTGCCTCGCAGTCCAGGTCTTCATGACAGCGGATCCAGGTTACGAATACCGTACACAGCAGTGCAACTGCAAGTGAAATCAGGAACAGCTTCAGGTCAAACAGATATACCGGCTTCCCCGGAAGATCATAGGTCGTTGCATAACCTGTCCAGACAGCATTCGGCAGCAGCCATATCCCGGCAAAATAACCGCCGATTCCGCCAAGTATTCCTGCACTTCCGCTGTACAGAAAGTATTTGCTCATGACTGCCGCGTTGCTGTAGCCAAGCGATTTGAATATACCGATCTGTGCGCGGTCATCCTCGATCATGCGTGTCATGGTCGTAATACATACCAGTGCGGCAACAAGGAAAAAGAACAGCGGAAAAATCTGTGCAATCGAACTGACAATACTCGCATCGCTGTCAAAACCTGCATAAGCGGCATTCTCATTTCTGGTGAGAACCGTGATCTGCGGTGCATCCGGAAGATCTGCATCTGCAAGCGCGTCATCAATCATCCTGTTCATCTCTTCATCCGACACCGCAAATTTACTTTCAATCTGCTTCTTAATCTCTGCTTCTGACATGGATGCTGCAGAATCTGTCATTCCGGCTGTCTGCGCTGTCTGTGCTGTCTGCAACTGTTTCAGCTGCTTCAGTTTTTCCTCAAGCACTTCTTTTTTCTTAACAGCCATTTCATCTTCAATCTTCACTTTTGCCTCAGAACGGGCATCATCCATGATTTTCTGATATCTGGTATCCGCCGCCGACAGCGCAGCTTTCTTCAGCGCCTTTTTGGCCATGCTGACAGATTTCTTATAGGCGGTACTGTAGATCTGCCCGTCCGTCACAGCGTCCACATAGATTTCATGATAGTAATCACTGTCAAACGCCTTCTGCGGAACCAGAATATATGCAGAAAGTCTGCCGCTTCCAATATCTGTATTGCCACGTTCCGCATTCATATATAAAGGAGAACGACAGATCCCGGTAATGGTAAATGTCTTTTCCCTCAGAAGATCCAGCGTATCCTTTGTATTATCGCTGCTGACGGTAATCGTACTGCCGATATCCTTCTCATCAAATGCCGCATCATCCGCAAGACATTCATCTGCCGCTCCGGGAAGCCTTCCCTGCAGCAGCTCCGGCACATTAACCTGCTCCGTAATGGACTGGATATGCACTGCCTCCTCACCATCTGCCGCGTCAGAAACACTGGCCAGTGCATCTGTGAAGTAGCCGCCTTCTGCAACATTCACACCGCTCTGCTTTTGTATGTTCTGCAGTTCATCCTCATCAAAACCAAGTGTGGAAATCAGCCGTACGTCATACATATTCTGCTTGTTCCAGTACCTGTCCATGGAACTGATCATCGTTTTCTGACAAATGCACAGCCCGGAATAAAAGCCCACGCCAAGCGCGACAATCAGAAGGATTGCCAGAAAACGCCCGGGTGAGCTCAGAATTTCTCTGATCACATTTTTCCGCATGCTTTTATTCAAATGATTGCCTTTCTGCCATCAGGCAAAGGACGTTACCATTCGATATTTTCCACCGGTGTCGGATGCTCATTTACGTGCATCGACTCCACCTGCCCGCTCCGTACCCGGATCACCCGGTCTGCCATCGGACAGATGGCCAGATTATGCGTTACAATGACAACTGTCATGTTGTTTTTTCTGCAGGTGTCCTGCAGCAGTTTCAAAATGGTTTTGCCTGTATTGTAATCGAGTGCGCCGGTCGGTTCGTCGCACAGAAGAAGCTTGGGGTTCTTGGCAAGCGCACGTGCAATTGCCACACGCTGCTGTTCACCTCCGGAGAGCTGTGAAGGGAAATTTCCTTCCCTTTCATGCAGTCCGACTTCATCAAGAACATCAGCCGGATTCAGCGGCCGGGTACAGATCTGAGACGCCAGTTCCACATTTTCAAGTGCGGTCAGGTTCTGAATCAGATTATAGAACTGAAAAACAAAGCCGATCTCGTATCTGCGATACGTGGTCAGCTGTTTTCGGGAATATCCTGCAATATTATTGCCGTCGAGCCACACTTCTCCCGCAGAAAGTGTATCCATTCCGCCCAAAATATTCAGAAGTGTTGTCTTGCCGGCACCTGATGCTCCGACGATGATGCAGATCTCGCCCTTTCCGATCTGAAAAGAAATATCGGAAAGCGCATTGATCTTCACCTCGCCGGATCTGTAAGTCTTGGTCACATGCGAGAATTCGATATATGCTCTGCTCTGGCTCTCTTCCATCCGCGATGCTCCATTTCCGTCCGGAGCCCGCCGAACCTTTTTACCTCGTTGAGCTCCGATACTGAACCGGTGTCATGCCGTACTTTTTCTTGAACAGGCGATTGAAGTGCTCTACATTCTGATAGCCCGCTGCCTCTGCGACACGTTCCACCTTCATGTTGCCGTTCCGAAGGAGCGTACTGGCCTTCTTCAGACGGATCTTCTTTACATTCTCTCCGAAAGTGACACCGGATTTCTCCTTGATGTACTTGGAAAGATATGGCTTGGACAGATAAAATTTCTGAGAAAGATCATCCAGCGTTACCGTCAGATAATTTTCCTGAATATAATTAATTATAGCATTAATCCGTTCATCTTTACTATCATGCACATTCTTTACACTGTCGATCTGATTGACCGCCACGGCAAGTGCATTGATGGAGGATTTGATAATATCCTCATCCGTTCCGACACCCCAGTAGTTCTTGCCATCCTGCGTCACACCGACATAGGTGACTGCCTTGGAAGAAGACCCTCTGCTGAGTGCATGTTCCTCATAAGTGTTGAGTTCATAGCTGATATCAAAATACTGCTTGAGCGCATTGCTGACCGCATCAAGACGACCGTTTCCGTTCGCAGCAACCACATGCTCCTTACCTGCATGAAGAATGGTAATCTCCGCAAGGATTCCGTCTCCCTGCCTGAAATGGCAATCCGTCACCTGAAATACGCCGTCATTGTGTACATATTTGTCTTCAAAAATCTGATAAATCCGTTCCGGAGAAAGCTCTGTATGCTCTCTGTCAGATATATCCTTGATCGTATAGCTGACGTCTTCCTGCATGGCCTTTGGCACCATCATGCCGTAGTTGGTTTTTAAGATGTAGCTGACACCACCCTTACCGGACTGACTGTTGATTCTGATCACATCTCCGTCATACTCCCTGCCAAGATCCTTGGGATCAATCGGCAGATACGGAACGCTCCATATGCCATGATCCTTTTTCTGATCATGCCATGCGAATCCCTTGGAAATCGCATCCTGATGTGAACCCGAAAATGCGGTAAATACAAGTGCTCCCGCATACGGCTGGCGCTCATAGATATGCATTCTGGTCAGACGTTCGTAGGTCTCTCCGATTTCCGAGATATGACTGAAATCAAGCTTTGGATCCACGCCATGTGAAAACATATTCAGTGCCAGCGTCACAATATCCACGTTACCGGTTCTCTCTCCGTTTCCGAAAAGCGTTCCCTCAATACGATCCGCACCTGCAAGTATACCCAGTTCTGCATCACTGACACCGCTTCCTCTGTCATTATGCGGATGGAGTGAGAGTACCACCGCATCACGGTACTTCAGGTTCTTATGAATGTATTCCACCTGTGTGGCAAATACATGCGGCATTGCAATTTCAACTGTGGTCGGAATATTGATGACCACTTTATGTTTTCTGTCCGGTTTCCAGACATCCAGAACTGCATTGCAGACTTCCACCGCATAATCTACTTCTGTTCCCGGGAAACTCTCCGGAGAATATTCAAACAGAAAATCGCCTGTGGTCTCGGCTGCCAGTTTTTTTAACAGAACCGCGCCGTCAACCGCAATCTTCTTGATCTCATCCTTATCTTTTTTAAATACCTGTTCACGCTGTGCAACCGATGTGGAATTGTACAGATGCACAATTGCATGCGGCGCACCCTTCACCGCTTCGAAGGTACGACGGATAATATGCTCTCTTGCCTGCGTCAATACCTGCAGCGTCACATCATCCGGAACCATATGTTTTTCAATCAGCGTTCTGGCAAACTCAAACTCTGTTTCTGAAGCTGCCGGAAATCCGATTTCAATCTCCTTAAAGCCCAGTTTTACGAGCATTGTAAAGAATTCCAGCTTTTCTTCCAGACTCATGGGCTCGATCAGCGCCTGATTGCCATCGCGAAGGTCCACACTGCACCAGATTGGCGGCTTATCAATATAATCTTTTTTTACCCAGTCATAAGTAACTTTCGGAGGCATGAAATACTGTCTCTGATATTTCTGAAAATTCTCCATCGCAATGCACCTCTGTCAGTTATATTTTATCACTTATTTCTTGATTCATCTTATCTTAACACTTAATATTTTTTATAACAGTGATAAATTTAATCATTTTGGTTGATTATTATTAATATTGCATTAAATGCAGTTGTAACGCACCTGCATTCAAAAGACCCGCTGTCGCCTTATGTATCGCTGCTACAAGGCGGAGGCGGGTCTTTTTCTTATTCTATCTGCTGATCTGTTTCTGCTTTATTTATCTTCTACCAGTTTCTTGAACTCATCTGCCACAAACTGTACCTTCGGGCCAATGACTACCTGTACACTGGTCTTTCCGGGTCTGATAACACCTGCGGCACCGGAAGACTTGATCTTCTTTTCATCTACCTTCAGACGATCCTTCACTTCCAGACGAAGTCTTGTGATACAGTTATCCACACTTGCCACATTTTCAGGTCCTCCGACCCCTTCCAGAATAATTCTGGCCATTCCGGTATAATCATCATTAGCCAGTTCAATGTGCATCTCTGTTTCCTGATCATCTTCACGTCCCGGTGTTTTTAAGTCAAATTTCGTAATAATGAATCTGAAGATCACATAATACAGAACAAAGAATACAAGACCGATCGGAATCAGCATCCATACATTTTCTGCAAACGGAGCCTTGAAGGAAAGGAACCAGTCCACAAAACCTGCAGAGAAATTAAAGCCTGCACGAACCGGCAGTATTGCACAGACAAAGCAGGAAATTCCTGTCAGCAGAGCATGAACAACATAGAGCTGCGGTGCAAGGAACATGAAGGAGAATTCCAGAGGTTCCGTAACGCCGGTAAAAAAGGAGCAGAGTGCTGCAGATAAAAGAAGACCTGCTGCAATCTTTTTTCTTTTGGTCTTCGCTGTATGATACATTGCAAGTGCTGCGCCCGGAAGTCCGAACATCATTACCGGGAAAAATCCTGTCATATACTGACCTGTTACACCCTTGACACCGCCTTCTGCAACGCCCCAGAACTTACCAAGATCATTTACGCCTGCCACGTCAAACCAGAATACACTGTTAAGTGCGTGATGAAGTCCGACCGGGATCAGCAGTCTGTTGAAGAAGCCGTAAATTCCTGCACCGACAGCGCCCATTCCCAGAATAAATTCGCCAAAACTTACTAATGCCGTATACACTACCGGCCAGATAAAGAACAGCGGAATTGCCACCAGAAGAGAAAACAGCGTGGTCATAATCGCAACGCTTCGTCTTCCGCCGAAGAATCCGAGGAAATCCGGAACCTGCAGTTTATAATACTTGTTATAGCATCCTGCACCGATCAGACCGGACAGAATTCCGATAAACTGATTCTGGATCTTTGCAAATGCCGGATTGGCATCTCCGCCAACGATCAGTCCTACTACTGTGCTGCTGAGCATTGTGGTAATGGTCAGCCAGGAAATAAGTCCTGCAAGTCCTGCTGTTCCTTCCTGATCCTGTGACATGCCGATGGCAACACCTACTGCGAACAGAACCGCCATGTTATCAATCAGAATTGAACCTGCCTTGATCAGAAGAAGTGCCAGCAGATTATTGGCTCCCCAGCCTGTCGGATCAATCCAGTAACCGATACCCATCAGTATTCCGGCAACCGGCAGACAGGCAACCGGCAGCATCAGAGACTTACCAAGTCTTTGTAATGTTTTCATCATATCCCTTATAACCTCCCAGATTATGTAATTATCAATAGATGCATTTTTTCTTACAGATTTTCTTTCAGAAACGTTTCAACTGCCTGTGCGGCTTCCTCTTCTTTTTCACCATCAAAGGTAATCGTAAGCTCCGTACCTTTTGCTGCTCCCAGTTTCATGACCGCCAGCATTCTTTTGGCATCCGCCTGCGCCGCTGCTGTATGTATGATAATTGCACACGGATAATTTCCCGCCAGTCTGACCAGTTGTCCCGCCGGTCTTGCATGAAGCCCGATCTCGTCCTGAATTATGTACCTGATTTCCTTCACCTTTCCTTTTCCCTCCTTTCTGCCCTTCAGTCCAGGTTACAGATCACCTTCCGAAGCTTTAATACACTGGCCGGAGAAACAGACAGTTCCTCATAGCCCCAGTCCAGAAACTTCTCCGTCAGTGCTGTATCTGCCGCAAGTTCCCCGCAGATGCCGGCCCAGATACCCTCCTTTCGTGCATTCTGTGCTATCAATGACAGCAGCTGCAGAAGTGCCGGATGATGGGGATCAAACTGCCCTGACAGTTCTGCATTCTGCCGATCAATTGCAAGTGTGTACTGCGTCAGATCATTGGTACCGACGCTGAAAAAATCCACCTCTTTTGCCAGCTGCTCCGTGATCAGCGCAGCCGCCGGAGTCTCTATCATGATTCCGAATTCAAAGCTGCCGGCAGGAAGATTCTCTGCCTGAAGTTCTTTATGAATTCGCTCGCACTCCTGTCTTAAATGTCTGACTTCACTTTCCTGTGTGATCATGGGGAACATGACCCCCACAGGTCCCGTCGCTGCTGCCCGGATAATTGCACGCATCTGCGATTCAAAAGCCTGTGCATGCTTCTGATAAAACCGGATTCCGCGATATCCGAGCGCAGGATTTTCTTCCGGATCACCGGCAAAATAGCTGGCCTGCTTGTCTGATCCGATATCCATGGTACGGATAATCACTTTTCTGCCGCCCATGATCCCGATGACCTTACAGTACGCCTCATACAGTTCTTCTTCCGAAGGACAGCTGCTCCTTCCGATATACAGGAATTCACTGCGCATCAGGCCGATGCCTTCCGCATCTGCCATTACTGCTGCCTGTGCATCTTCTGCAGATCCTATATTGGCATACAGGCTGATCTTTCTTCCTGCACGTGTCCGTGAAGGTACCCCCCTGTAGGTTTCAAGTGCTTCCTGATCAGACTGCTCCTTATTTCTGAGTTCTTCCATCTGATAAAACGTCTCCGCATCGGGATCCAGATAAAAAATACCCTTCGTTCCATCTACAACTGCTTCCTGCCCGTCTCTGATCTGCTGCATCTCAAAATCCGCCTGCACAATTGCCGGAATATTAAGCATCCTGGCCAGAATTGCAGTATGGCTCGTAGATGAACCGCCACGGATCACTATTCCCAGAATCAGATTCCTCGGAAATGCGAGTGTTTCACTTGGTGCCAGATCCTCTGCAAAAATTACTGAAGGGTGCGTCAGCTCCGGCACCTTCTGCCCCGCGCCAAGTGCCTCTGCCAGCTGCTCGGAGACGTCCAGAATATCTGCCGCCCGGGCTCTGAAATACTCATCTTCCATGGCCCGAAACTCATCCGCCGTTTCCTGTGCACATTGCAGCACCGCTTCTGCAGCGCTTCTTCCTTCTCTGATTCTGCCTTCTGTGCCATCGATCAGATCCTGATCCTCCAGCATCAGCTGCTGTACCTCGATGATCTGCGCCTGCGCTTCGCCTGCTTCTTCTGCAGTTTTCCTGCGAAGTATTTCCAGCCTGTCCCTTACCTGGCCACGCGCATTATGATAGCGCTTCAGTTCCTCATCCGCCCCCTGTGAAGCTGCAATGATTCCCCGCTCTGCCCTGCGACAGACAAACACTTTACCGGAAGCAATTCCGCCGCATACTGTCTGCCCTTTTCCTGTTATCATTTCTGCCTCTTCCTTTCTGTCACCCGGCTCCGCTTATCTGATTCTGATGACTGTATCTCCAGTCTGTACATCCCGGTCCGTTACGGTTTCAATGCGATCAAATTTATCACTGTTGCAGATGACCATCGGTGTGATCATGTTATAGCCTTCAGAAATAATTCCCTCTCTGTCAAATTCAATCAGCTTATCCCCGCGCTTTACGGTATCGCCGTTATTTACACAGGTTGTAAAATACTTTCCGTTCAGCTTTACCGTATCAAGCCCCACATGGATCAGTATGTCTGCCCCGATTTCCGTTGTCAGGCTGATGGCATGTCCGGTTCGAAATACCATATCCACCCTGCCATCACAGGGCGCCACAATGCAGTTTCCGGTCGGCCGGATGGCAATTCCCTTTCCCATCATTTCTTCTCCAAACGTCGGATCCGGCACCTCATGCAGTGCCACACATACACCTTCTGCCGGTGCATTCAGCGCAAATCCTGTTGTTTTCTTTTCAAATAATCTGCTTACAAGTCCCATTGTCCTTATTCCTCGCTCTTTCTTTTCTCCGGATCTGCCGCTCTGTGCAGATAAATAGCAAGATGCGCGGCATCACTTTCTGCAACTTCATGCCCGCTCTTTTCACTGATCGCTTTGATAATGTTCTGCGCCTGCCGGTATTCCTCAGGATAGATTTCTTCGATTACCCGCAGTCTGCTGTCCTGGCTGTGCGGTTCCTGCTCTCCCCTGAATGCACGCATGACCATAAATTTCAGTGCAACCGTCAGTTCATCAAAATATATAGATTCCGTTCTCAGACCCAGAACGGTGTCCTTCAGCAGAATCTCCAGAATATCGTGCAGTGCCTGTGTAATATAAACCGTCTCACTGATGGATGAATCATATTCCGCATTTACGATATGAAGTGCAATTCCTGCTGCCTCATCCTCCGGAAACATAATGCCGAGCTTACTCTGGATCAGATCGAGTGCATATCTGCCTACGCCGTATTCCCTTGGATAAAAGATTCTGACCTCGGTCAGCAGTGCATTGTGAAAAGAACGCCCGCCCTTTTTCTGATCTATGGCAAAACTGATATGATCCGTCAGTGTCAGATACAGATTTTCACGAAGTGATCTGTCGAGCACCTCTGATGCATACGCAATTACCTGATGACTGATCTCGATATGTTCTTCCGGAAGTCTTGCAAACATTTTTTTCAGACTTTCCATATCCTCGGAATCCATGCGGAATATCTTTTCCACCAGATGCAGATTGACCATGCTCCGGGGATGTGCATGGAATCCCAGTCCTCTCCCCATGGCCACTACTTCCTGTCCGTCTTCATCTATGCAGCTGAGTACATTATTGTTGATTACCTTAAGTACCTTCATGTACACTCCTTTTGCAGACACCCGGGGTTCCTGATTTTGGGTATAAAAAAAACCATCTCCCATGGGGAACTGATATCAAAGTTCAAATATCACGATTCTTCATGAAATATGGTTTTGCCTGAACAGGTTCTTCAGTTACAATCCATCGTTTTATCTGATTTACCGGAAACAAACGTTGTTTGTTTTCGTAGACTCAGAATAGCAGGATTGTGCAATAAGTGCAACATATTTTTATCTTTTCAACAATATTTAGCAAAATATCACATATTTTGGCAATTATTTTCATTACATTTATGTATGCTTTTGTATCATTTCTATGATATTTTCAATTTTTATGCAGCAATATTGACACTTCTGTATTACCGCCCGCCGCCGAGTTTTGAAAGAAGTCCTCTGCAGCCATCCTCCAGATCACGGTAGGTCTGATCAAAATCTCTTGTGTACCAGGGATCTGCAACCTCTGTCCCGGGTCTGTCTGTGAAATTCATCATCAGTGTACATTTATGACTGAGATCTGCACCGCAAATTTTCTTTATGCCGCGCATACTCTCTTCGTCCATGCCGATGATCAGATCATAATCCCAGTAATCCGCATCTGTCAGTTGTCTTGCCTCGCGCTTCTCACATACGATTCCATGCTCCTCAAGCTTTTTTCTGGCCGGCGGATACATGGGATTGCCGATTTCCTCCGTGCTGATGGCCGCAGAATCAATCTGAAACTGCTCTGACAGCCCTGCCTTTGCCACCATATCCTTCAGCATGAACTCCGCCATCGGACTGCGGCAGATATTGCCGTGACAGATGAATAATACATTAATTACACTCATTTTATCTTCTTAAATCCTTTCAAATCCTTATATATACGCCTCTTTTGGTCCATATTTTTCTGACTCCGAGGGAATGCAACACAGACAGTATAACATAGACATCCCCATCGGGCACCTCCTTTCTTCCTGCCACTCTTTGTAAAAATATTTTCCTCAAGACTGACTATTCTCATCTGTTTCCTACGGTCTTAACCTTCTGATTCAGTTTTTCTGTCATGACTATCAGTAATACGAAAAATATCATCAGAAAGAACGGGAATAACCATATCCCTGAAGCACTCTGGACCAGTCCAAATAACGGTGGGATGAATGTTGAACCCACATATGCCGATGCCATCTGCATTCCTATTATAGCCTGCGACCTGTCTGCCCCAAAATTATCCGGCGTAGCATGAATGATAGACGGATAAACCGGTCCGCTGCCAAAGCCGGTTATCAGCATTCCAATTATGGCAAAAACTGTCCCTTTCACAGGGATGATCACAGTCAGAAGACCCAGACCTATAATGACGATCCCGAGACGGATCATGTTTTTGTCTCCCACCTTATCGGAGATCAGTCCGCTGACAAACCTTCCTGCTGTTATTCCAAGCACATAGAGTGCTCCAAAAGTCGCCGCAGTCTCAACCGGTACGTTTTTTGCCGTAACCATATAACTGGATGTCCACAGCATAGCTGTCTGTTCCACCCCGCAGTATGCAAAAAATGCTATAAACAGGAATATTGCCCCCGGTATTCTGACGACTTCTCTAATCGGTATCGGCCCGCTGCTTCCAGCCTTTTCGTTGGATGATACTCTGCTCGGTGTTTTCTTCCATAACGGCAGAGACAGAAATATGATCAGTGTTATGACAAACTGGATCACAGATACATTTCTGTAGCCTGCCTGCCACCCCGCGCCATAAGCCAGGGCTCCGCCCATGATATAGGGACTGACCGATGCTCCTATTCCCCAGCAGCAGTGCAGCCAGCTCATCTGCCTCGAGCTGTAATGCAGTGCCACAAAATTGTTGAGAGCTGCATCGATCGCACCTGCCCCGAGGCCATACGGGATCGCCCACAGACAGAGCATCCAGAATCTTCCTGATGCGGAGAATCCGAGCAGTGAGACCGCTGTTGCCAGGACGCTGACTGCAGTGACCTTTTCAGCACCAAACCTGTGCGTAAGCCTGTCTGACATCAGGCTTGAGATAATAGTGTTTGCCGAGATAATCATTGTTACGATCCCTGCCAGGGAACTGCTCACACCAAGCTCCTGATGCATGACTGGCCAGGCTGATCCCAGCAGTGAATCCGGAAGCCCAAGGCTTATAAAAGCTATATAAATAATTGCCAACAGTAATGATGCCATTTCTTTTCTCCTTATCTGCCTTTTTTGTTATAATACTATCATGCACTTGGAATTTCTTTAATTATCCTGTATATTTTTATAAGAATACTGTCAGGATCAGAAGGTATTAGGAGGCTTTGAATAATGGGAACCCCAAAAGTATATAAAACACTGAATCTGCGTAATGATCTGATGGAATTTAACAGCTACCGTGATGAGAGCTTCCGGGTCGACAGATATAACGATTATTTCAATGAATTCCCTGATCTGATGTTGCCTGCCCACTGGCATGATGAGTTTGAAATAGACATTATCATTAACGGGTCTGCAACCTATTATATTAACGGCAATCCGCACTGTCTGAATAAAGGGGACACCATCCTCATAAATTCCGGAAGGACTCACTATGCCATCGGAGAGTCCGAGAACAGTAAGGCTCTTGGCATAATTTTTAACCCGGAGACAATATCTCCGGATCTAAAATCCATCATTTACAGAAAATACTTTCACGATTTTATCCGTTCTGAAGTTGATACCCTTATTCTATCTCCGTCCGAATCGGACGATGAATGGCAGACGGTCTACGATATATATAGCCTTGATGAAGATGATCCTCTGTTTGAAATTCATTGTCTGGAACTCATTTTAAAGATATGGCAGCCTTTTTATCGAAAATTTGAGTCAATGAAAGAACCTGCAGTATCTCAGGACAACAGGTCAGAAGCACTTATGAAGATGATCACATATATGCACGACCATTATTCTGAAAAAATCACAGTCGAGGAGCTGGCTGCACTGGCAGGGATCTCATCCAGCAGCTGTTTCAGGCTCTTTAAACAATACACTGCATACAGTCCACTGGCGTACCTGAATGATTACAGATTAAGACGTTCCGCTTTGGACCTTTCTGTAACGAAAAAATCCGTCACTGAAATAGCTGCGGATTATGGCTTTGACAGCCCAAGTTATTTTTCTTTATTGTTCAGCCGAAAATACAGAATTTCTCCTTTAAAGTACAGAAACAGCCAACTGCGTTGAAAATTCTGGTTTTCTTAACTCTTCCAGCTTGTGGTTCACTGCAACAGAGCTACAATTCTCCTTATCTTTCAACTGTCAATTTTAGTTTTCGCGTGCTTATATTCAGATATGAATATTTTCTCATTTATTTTAAACCATCAATTAATAAGAAAGGAACCATCCTCCGATCCATTTTCCGAAGAAAGATTCCTCTTATTTCATGTCTCATTTTCTTCAAAGGTCTTTTGAGGGGGCAGCGCCTTCATATCGTTCAAAGCATCATGAACGGACGGAACAGGCGGGCAATGCCCACACCTCAGCAAATTCTGGTTTTCCTGAAAATTCAATAAGCTTTAATTTCAATAACTCCTGAGCAAAATGTAATCTTATGGAAAATTACATTTGATAAATGCTTCTTCAATTCATCAACGACAACATATATCTCATCCTCATCCCAGGCTTCGCCCGCATCTGATCTGCAAGCCTCAAGTTCTGCCCTTGTTTTGAATAACACATCTCCAATAAAAATACTTCCATTCTCATTCAGCAAAGGTAATAACTGCTTTATAAAATCAATCTTACCATCGTCGCTTAAATGATGAATGGAATAAGTTGCAATAATAGAATCATACTTATTCCTGCAAAGTTCCGGCACAAGTCCATCAGACATATCGCCGCAAAAAAGCTCCGCCTTTGGCATCTTCTTCTGCGCAATCTCAATCATACTCGTAGAAAAATCCTGCCCATAGATTTTACAGCCTTTATCATAAAGTTTCCTGGTAAGAACTGCTGTACCAAAACCTATATCAAGTACAGTACGCCCTGTTTTACCAACAACCAGCTGCTCTATTAACCCAAGTACCTCATTATAACCGGCAAAAGGATATTCATCATTTTCTTCAGACGTTCTGACCTCGTTGTCATACGCATCAGCCCATCCATTAAATCCATTCGCATCTAACATTTATATATGCCCTCCGTATCATCTATTATTCTTCACTTGTTGTGGTCAAGCATTTTTGTAACACTTATACGTATAGGTATGAAGTATAACACTAATATCAGAACGTCCATAAGATATTGATAGTATAACCTATATTTCCACCCTCATTTCTTTTAAGCCATCAATGCGAATTGCATCCAGTTCCTCTTCTCCCTGCTCAGTCATTGCCTTTCCGGTTCAGCATCTGCTGCATTGTGCTCAGCAATTCGTTAAAGTCAATCGGCTTTGCGATATGCCCGTTCATCCCGACAGTCTTCGCTCTTGTAATGTCATCAAAAAATGCATCCGCAGTCAGTGCAATGATCGGTACGGTCTTTGCATCTTCCCTGTCCATGGAACGGATTACCGTTGCTGCTTCATAGCCATCCATATTGGGCATCCTGATATCCATCAGAATGATGTCATAATAGCCCTGCGGCATGTTGCTGAATTTTTCCGTTCCGTCTTTTCCATCTTTGGTTCTGTCAACTTCAATTTCCTTCTGTATAAGCATTGTTTCCGTTATTTCTGCATTGATATCATTATCTTCACAGAGAAGCACACGCTTTCCGCTGAGGCTTTCCCGGTACTCCGTCACAGTCTCATTCTGCGGAATCTCCTCCGGCTCTGCCTCCCGGACCGGTATATAAAGTTCAAACGTTGTTCCGACATTTTCACGGCTTTGCACTGTTATCTGCCCGTTCATGAGATCAATAATTTTCTTCACAATGGCAAGACCCAGTCCAGTCCCCTGTACGCTGCTCGATTTGTATCTTCCTTCCTGTGTAAAAGGATCAAAAATATGGGTCAGAAAATCTTCCTTTATCCCAATGCCATCGTCTTTGACAACAATATGCAGACCATAGCCGCCATCCTTTCCGGCAGCACGACTCAGCAAAAACTTTACATGTCCGCCGGGTTTTGTATATTTGACCGCATTGGACAGCAGATTCAGGAACACCTGCTGTAACCGGATTCTATCCGAGTATATGTAATCAAACCCTGAATCATCCTTCTCCTTCAGTTCAATATTCTTTGCCGTGGCCGACTGCCTGATATTTTCAAGTATGGCGCCATACTGTTCTTTCAGGCGGAATATGGAATATTCAAGATGAACCTTCCCGCTCTCAATCTTGGAGATATCCAGAACATCATTGATGATATCAAGCATCAGCCGACTGGATTCATCTATTTTTTTCAGATATTCCCTCTGACTGTCATAATCCTGCGTCTGTATCGCGAGATTGGTGAAGCCCATGATCCCGTTCAACGGTGTACGCATGTCATGACTCATATTGGATAAAAAAGTGGCCTCGGCAGCCCGCGCATTTTCTGCCGCCTGCGCTCTTGCCTCTACCCGGATTATTTTAATCTTTTCCTTCTGCTTCAGATTTTTGTATGCCAGTAAAACCAGCGTCACAATAATCAGTGTGGACACTGCCATAATGAACATAACCCATACAACAGGAATTCTGTTAAGAAGCGCATAAATGCTCCCGTCCAGTACAAAGCTGTTCGCCAATATCCCGTCCATTCTTGATCCGGAAGCTGCTGCAGCCTTGCTCAGGACAGAAGCCAACAGAGAATCATCCATTCTGACCGCACCGCAGATGCTCCATTGCAGTCCGGGAATATTGGTAACCGTATACTCTGATGCTCTGTGCTGATTCATAAACCAGGTGGAATCCGGAATTCCACAGATAATGGTATCCGCCTTTCTGTTCTTAAGCGCCCTGTAGCAATCGGCCATTGTCGCATAGCTGCTCACGCTGACGCCTTTTGCATGTCTGTCCAGGAAATAGCTTACGGCAGATGCATCACTTTGTCTCACCGCAGCACTTTGAATTGTACCGGTTCCTGTCTGCGTAACTTTAACCATACTCTGACGGGTATAATATCTCGTCAGCAGCATATTGTTCTTTTCTGCGTAAAAGACATCATCGTTAATAAAGCCGATCACATCAATATTTTTCGCTGACAGCGCAGCAATCTCCGCATTACAGTCAGCAAACGGAACGAAGCTGAATTTCAGCCCGCTGTATTCAGAAAGTGCCCCGTAATATTCCGGAATGATCCCTGTAATAGTGCCATTCTTTTTCTTTTGATAAAACGGCGGGTCATTATCAAGAACTGCAACTTTTATTTCCCCGTTATGAGCCTTTATATATTCCTGTTCTTCCGCTGTAAAGATCGATCCGCCCTGCTCTTCACTGCCGAGATATTTGTTATGCAGTTCCGATCCATAGGAATAGTCCTCCGCCAGAATCCGGAACATCGCTTCATCGACTTGTCCCTTCAGATCTGTTCTGTCCTTCTGAAATGCGAAATAATATTTGGTAGGACAAAAATGCAGGATGACCCGGTACCCATCAATTTGGGTTCCTCCAACGATCTCCGCATCCATTTTGCCGCTTTGCAGAGCTTCATCCATTTTCTCTGCCGTACTGTATTCCGTGATATCCGGTACAAAATCATAACCTGCACACCACTGTGTAAATGCAGCCACCATGGCGGAGTCTTTGATTGCACAGAATTTCTTTCCCTTAAGCTGTGCAACATTGCCATAATCAAAGCGCCCGTCATCACTTCGTACGCATACAGACATCATTCCTGTACCACTCTCTATTTCTGCAAAAATAAAGCGCTCTGCACGTTCTTTCGTTTTGGCTACTCCAAGTGCCATATCGATTTTCCCGTCTGCAAGATCATCCAGCATAACCTTATAATCCGGTTCATTGACAAATTGAAGCTTAAGGCCGGCATACTGCGCCACCTTGAACGCATATTCAACATCATACCCGCGTTCCACTCCGTCCTGATCCTTTACCGAATATCCTTCTTCCGTTACCGTCCCAACCCTGACGGTTTCCCGGCTGTCTTTTTCCTGTGCACGTACTGTTTCAGGAAATAAAAAAAGACAGCAGAATATTGCTGCCGACAGAATCACTGCCGCAGCATATTTTTGCCGCCGATTAACGGAATCAGAATTTCCCCTCATAGGTTACCCTGCCTTTCCACAAAATACCGCAGCATAATCTGTACCTTTAACACCTGCGCAAAAAAGCCGGAAGAATATACCCGTAAAATGAAGCCGATTTTTTCAGTTTATTGCCTTCAAAGCTTCTGCCATGGCATTCATATACTCAATCTGCTCCTGATTACGCAGACCGATAAAATAAATAAGCAAAATTGACGAATGATCAAACAGAATCATCTCATCAGAACCCGTATACCCTGACGGGAAACTGACTCCGATGTAATCATAAATATGTCCCTCATCACCTTTTTTCATCTGCTGATGTCCGCAGATCAGTACCCTTGAACCAATTCCATCCACACGAACCACACTGCCTATCGGCATCATTTTCTCAAGCATCTGACTTCCTCCTCTTATGAACGCTCCGGAATGTCTTTGATGACCTTCTTCAGCTTATCGACAAATTCCTGTTCCTCATCATCCTCTAATCCCATTGCCACAATTCTATCAATCTGATCTTCATTAAAAGGGATGATCTTATCTTCCCCATAGTATCCGACAGGAAACGGAAGCCCCGAATAATCCATCGCATAATCCCAGTCGTCACTGGTCTGACAATATCCGCAGATCATAACCTTTATGTCATGCTCCTTGAGTAAAACGACGGTTCCTACCGGTAATATATTTTTAATTTCCAACGCAGTACCTCCATTCAAATCTGTTTGGGAATATCTTTTATGGCATCCCTTAGCTTTACTGTGAACTCCAGCTGTGCATCATCCTGAAGTCCCATATTCAGGATTTCATCAATCATGTCTTCATCGAACTGCAATATTTCTTCCTCAGCGGAATACCCTGCAGGATAAAAGAAGCCTGAATAATCCGATGTATATCCCTCTCTGTCATTTCCTGTCGGGCAATACCCGCAGATCATGGCGCTGATCCCGCTTTCCTTAAGCTTCACGACTGTACCAATCGGCAGTATGTTCTTAATCTCCATCTATATTCCTCCAATCACACCTGTCAGCCTTTTTTATTCAGATAATCAGTCAGATATGCATCCAGATCGGTAACTCTGCTGTCTGTTTCCATATCTTTCTTTCCATTATCTGTCTGCTTAAGGATGCGCTCTGTATCCTCTGCGAACAATGGCGTATTTGTCTGCTTGAATAGCTTTTTAAATTCAGCATTTGACATCCACTCACTCTTCCCCATTTTCTTTCTGCACCAGTTATATCCACTGGTACCAAGCTGCGCTGTCTTATCATACAGTTTGTCAATCCATTTGCATCCCGACAAATCTACATCAATTGCAAATTTTACCCCAAGTCCGAGCGCTGCACCAAAATCTATATGCAGCTTTTTGTGCTGGAATGACGCCTTGGCAGTTAATTCAAATCCAGTATCGAAATCAATGCTTGCGCCAAGTCCTACTCCCTGTATCGTAGCACCAAGTTTAAGCGAAACTTCAGCGAAAACAGCTCTGGCACTTGCGCCAAGCATCAGAACAGGATCCAGATTTCCCTCCTTGTCTCTAAGGGACGCTGTCATCTTGGCATTTGCCTCCGCTTTTCCAATGATTGCCTGCAGCTTACTGTTCAGGTTATTCTTCTTTGTTCCGAACTTCAAATCCGCATTAAGCTGCACTCCTACAGCCTTGGCCGATGTCTTCATTTCACCGGCCAGCGTGCTGTATTCACTTGCTGTATTGTTTTTCTTTATGACGCCATAATCCAGGCTGCCACCTGCATCTGCCGAAACCTTAAATCCTCTGAGATCATAGGATGCGTTCATGTAGCGGTTTCGATAATTTCTGTATCTTTCCAGAAAAGTTTTTTTCTTCCCCACAGACTTCTGGTAAAAGTTGTACTGAGACCTCACCTTCTGCTTATCTTGCTTATCCTTTTCGATATCATCATCACCTGCCGAAACACCTCGCCACGACTCCGATTTCAACCGATCCGGTCCCGAATACAGATTATTCAATTTCTGCAGTACTTCACTTCCGGCCATACTGGCAAGCTTATCCTTAACCGATTTGCTGCTTTGTTTCTTCTTGGTGCGCCCCTTCAGATAATTTTCCTCTTCCGCACCCTTTTGAACATATTCACTGTTTCCGGTAAACGCAGACAGAATATCCATGTAATTTGCATTTGCATTTAAAATAAGTTCTCTGGCCTTCTCCTTCGTCATTCCCGCACGTTCAATCAGAAGCTCTCCGGAAGGGTAATCGACTCCGTTCGCCATGCAATAGGCTTTCAGCACATTCGAAAGTGCACTCAGGAATTCTTTTCCTTTATTTATATTCTCCTCATAACTTTCATCATTTTCAAAATGGCTGATCCAGACTTCAAGTGCCTGTTTCTTCTCCATCAGGTCTCTGAATCTGATCGATGTGACTCCATCCGGCTTAAACTCATCCATGCGGGGTCTGAACATATATTCATTCACGTCATAATTTTTACTGATTACCAGATCTTTCAGATAGCTGGCCGGTCCCTCCTGAAGCTGCTTCTGAAGGCTCCTTGTCTCGATTGTATATCCTGGGATATCAGCCTTTTTATCTTCTTCATAGGTTTTGGGAATTTCCAGCTTATCTTTTATACGCTTTTTCTCTCTTGCCTCAAATTCATCTTCACCCAATTTCGGATCATACTGCTTTCTGATCCGCTCTCTGATAGCAGAATTCATCGCATTCAATTCGGTTCTCGCTGCAATTCCACTGCAAAGTTCGAGCCTGATTCTTATCTTATGCAGTTCCAGATCAGAAAGCATTATGGCAGAATCGGCAGCAAATTCCTCCGGCTTAGTATCCTTTGTTACTTCCTTCTCCTTCAGAATCGTGCTGAGTTCATCATATCCGTCCAGATCTGCATTTATCCTGCCATGCTTTGCCATAAAGTCTTTCTTCAGCTTCGCATATTCTGCCATATTCTCTGCAAAAGACTTCTGCCCGTCGTCCGCGGCCTGTTCCCTTATCTTCTCCAGATGTCTCTTCAGGACAGAATCTTCACTTTTCTTTGTATACGCACTTGATTCCTGTTCTTTTCCATTCAGAAGCATCTGGAATACTCCATCCGCCTCTTTTTCCATCGGTAAAAGCTCCACCAGTTTCTGATGCTGCTTCTGCCATTTTTTTTCTGCCTTATTCTGCCTTTTGGAAATAAAACTGAGGATATCTGCACTGTTTCCGGCTTCTACAAGTTTTCGCAGTTCCGGAATATCCTCATCTACCGTGAAGTGTGAACTGACTTTTTCCTTCAATCCTGATACAGAATATATATTCGCACGCGCATTCAGATATTTCTCATAAAACCTGGTCCTTTCCTGATCATCAGATATAAGAAATTCTTTATCCGTCGTGAGATCTTCCAGTAATTCCTTTATATTTTCGCCTTTCTGAATCTTATCTTTCAGTCCGGCCCATAATTCATATTCTGAATTGCAGGTTACGATATTGCCAGCCTGCTCTTCACATGCAAATTTCTGTTCCGGTGTAAGTTCTTTTACCCCCATTAATCTGCAGAGCTGTTTTTCTGCCTGTTCAATCTTCTTCTGGGATTCTGCTTTCTCTGATGCAAAATTTTCTTCCGCTTTCTTTACCTTATTTTCATTTCTGGCATTTTCAGCATCATAACAAAGCTTATTCCGCAGTTCGATTAGCGGATTCAGATCATTCAGTGCCTGCGCAATGTTTCTTTTCTCTTCAACGGATTTATTTGCCTGTTTCAGCAGTTCCTTATTTTCCCTCAGATTCTCCTGTCCCGGTGCAAAAATATCCGTATCGTCATTTTCTTTGAGCATTTCCATTCTAAGGTTCTGATAATTCTTTACCCGCTCAATGCGCTTTCCAAATGTTTCTCTCATCTTACTGAGTTCTGTTTCTTCTCCCGGCATCTTTTCCGTCCGAAGAACAGAATCCACATATCCCGAATAATCTTCCATCTGCCTTGCGAAGATCATAAGGCGATATGTCTTTTCCACATTTCTTTGATCGCCAAACGCATTTTCCTTCAGCATTTTATCCAGGCTCTTTTCATCAGCCTGCACTCTGACATAATTAAGCAGGACAATTGCATTCGCAAACTGTTTTGCTTCCTCCGGATTCTGCCTGATCTTATCTGCATCCATGGGAATTTTTTCAAAATCAGCAACATTTCTGCATTTTTCAGCAACGTCTTTAAAAATCGCTTCCATATTTCCATCTGAAATATGTGTTAAAACGCGATCATCATTTTTCTTATCTTCTTTTTTCCCCGCAGAGATTTCCTTTGCGCTGTTTAAAACAATCTCCGTCAGATTTTTTTCATAACTTTCTTTTGAAAAAATTTTGTTTCTGACCGCCGCCTGCTCCTTAAGCTCCTTTTTTTCTTTCTCTTTATCCTGCTTTTCTTCTTTCTGCCCTGCTTCATCTTCTGTGAACGGATTCCACTTTCCATCGGAAGCATATCCTTTATACGCTTTTATCACACTGTTATAAAAACGGTTCGCCACTGCAACCTTTTGCTGTGCTTCTTTCTTTTCCACAACTGTGCTCTGTGCAAACATTTCCTTTGTACTAAAATCAATTCCATTCGCCGCGCAGACAAACTGAAGCGTCGTAGTCAGAACTGTAATTTTTTCATCATATCTGGCCAGTTCCTCCTGGCTTGCATCCTCCAGCTTTCTCTTTTCGTTATACAGCTTCAGTTTTTCAAGTTTTTCCATCAGTCCCTTGACATTCAATGCACTGCCGCTTCCATTTTCAAATTTGCAGTCTACATCTCCTTTATCAAGACTGAGTTCTTCCGGCTTATAATCAGGTACTTTTCTTTTGTTCTCGCTGTACTTTGCGTCCAGCTTATCCAGTTCTTTCTGCTTATGGTTCATATCATAAATCATTGCACCGGTTTCTTCCGTTGCACCATATCTGCCCCTATACTCTGTTACGTTCCTTCTTTTCTGCTTCTTGGATTTGGCCTTAATGTCTGACCGGTCTTCAAACTCCTCATTAATCGCTCTCTGCCGCAGAATCTGCTCTGCCGGCGGACATTCCATATATTCTGAAAGTCTCACTTCAGTTTCGCTTAATTTCTCATTTAATTCTGCGATACTCTGCCCGGCTTCCTTCTGCGTCAGATTTTTCAGTTCTGCAACTTTCTGTTCGAAGGCATCCAGCATTGCTTCCGTCTTAGCAATTCTCTGTTCCTTATCTTCACGGCTCTGCCCTTGTTTATAGCTCTTCATGACTGCAAACTTATTTTTCAGTCGTTGCAGTGATTCTACTGCAGACGATGCATCTGTGACAGGCGACATCATCTGGGCAATCGCAGGATTATGCATGGAAAAGACAGGATCTTCCTTCTGCTCCGAAAGATCACGCATTTCTATCGCTGTTTCCTCATTCTCCTGCTTTTCTTTGTGTCCAAATAAAAAATCTGTAAACGCATCCATAAACATATCCTCCCTGCCAAAGGCTGATCAGTAATAAATATATGGCACAGATTTCATTGCATTTTATGATTTTGTATTTATCCATTCCGCATGACTTTGAACCAGCTGATGCAAAACCGGAATCAGTTTGATTAAAAGCTTTTCTGATTCTTCACTGATTGCTGCTGTTGATACCTCTGTCTGACCGGTATATTTCTCCTGTGCTGCTTCAAACGTCTGCCCCAGAAGAACTGCAAGCATAATGCTGCATTCTGTATCTATGTATGCATAGGCAAAATATAATCTGTCCTTTTCCGCCTCAACTAATGTCAGTCCCTTAATCTGGTTGTCTTTCATAAATACCATGCTGACATCTGTATCATATTTTTCCGGAGAAAATGGAGCATCCACAGGCAGCATAACTCTATTTTTCTGACAGATACGCATAAATTCTGCAAAAGAAACTGCCGAGCAGTCTTTTAAAGCACATACTCCTGTTTCCTTTCGTGCAAACAGCTTCAACCCTGCCGCTTCTTCCAGCTGAAAATGATAGACCGGCCATTTCTGCATACTTAAATCAAACCCCAGCTTCACAAGCAACTGCTGAAGTTCCGGATTTCTGTTTCCGTCATAATCTGCCATTACCCCAAGACATGCGGTCTCAAATGTAATTGCCGCCATCATTGTATACAGAATTTCCGCTGCCACCCCGCACCGTCTCACTTCCGGTGCAGTATAAATCCACAGCAGATCCATATATCTGCCATTTTTCTGAAAAAGAGCACATCCCAGAGCTATCCCCCTTTGATTGCGGGCTCCCAGAAGTATGGAACTGTCATCAAAAAACTTCGTCTTCAGTTTTTGAGGAATCATATACGCAAAATTTCCAGACTCCATCAGATCCTCAAGTTCAACATTAATTTCCACCAGAGAAATCCTCCAGTTCCTATCTGTAATATTATTT
>JAKVKH010000043.1 GCA_022486625.1 Butyrivibrio sp.
AGATCCGGATAGGAACGGAACAACTACAACTGAATATGGAGAACTGGGCGCTTCGCCCAAGAACAGTAACAGGAAAGACTGTTTTTGGGCGTGATGCCCAGGGACAGCCTTTCCCCAACAAGATTATATCTTTTAATAAGAGAAAGGCAATCATTATGGCATTTTTTACATCAGCAATCACAGGACTTAAGACAGTAGTAACCGCAATCGGAGCAGGTGTCGGCGTATGGGGTGTTATCAACCTTCTGGAAGGGTATGGGAACGATAATCCTGGCGCGAAGTCACAGGGCATTAAGCAGCTTATGAGTGGCGGCGGTATTATTATTATCGCGCAGACGGTGATTCCTCAGCTTTCTACCCTTTTCGCTTAATCTATGCCAGGGATTATCCAAAAGATAACCGAATTCATAAAAGAGATGCTGCAGGGGTGGATCATGACCAACCTGGATAATATGTTCACCGATGTCAATACCAAGGTGGGCACAATAGCCGGGGAGGTCTCCAAGACCCCGAGTACATGGAATGCAGCTGTTTTTGATATGATAAAACAGCTGTCAGAAAATGTGATGATGCCCATAGCCGGGATGATTATATCGTTTGTCCTGTGCTATGAGCTGATCAGCATGGTGATTGACAAAAATAACATGCATGAATTTGATACCTCATTGTTCTTCCGGTATCTGTTCAAGGCATGTATTGCAGTACTGCTCCTTTCCAAGACATTTGATATCACAATGGCGGTATTTGATGTCGGGAACCACATTGTTACAAAAGCCGGTGCGGTAATTTCGCACAGCACAAGTATTGATGTCGGGAGTACGCTGCAGTCTATGTTTGAAACGCAGTTTTCCACGATGGGAATCGGGGAACTGTTAGGACTTGGCATAGAAACCATGCTACTGAGCTTATGTATGAAAATCATGTCAGCCCTTATCACCGTCATTGTTTATGGGCGAATGATAGAAATATATCTTTTTGTTTCGGTAGCGCCGATCCCGTATGCGACCCTTACAAACAGGGAGTGGGGATCCATCGGCACGAATTATTTAAAAGGACTTTTTGCCCTGGCGTTCCAGGGCTTCTTTATCATGGTGTGCGTTGGAATATATGCGGTACTTGTCGGGACGATCACGGTTGCATCCAATCTCCATACGGCACTGTGGTCAGTCGCAGCATATACACTCATCCTGTGCATATCACTGTTTAAGACATCGTCACTTAGTAAAAGTATATTTAACAGTCATTGATGGAAGGCGGTAAAGTGTCGTACAGCATTGAACTGGAGGAAGGAGGGCATAAAGATGGCAATTTCAGTACCAGTGCCGAAGAACCTGTCAGGGATTAAGACAAAGGTGGCACTTAATCTGACAAAGAGGCAGCTTATTGGTTTTGGGGCGGCAGGAATCACGGGAGTACCGTTGTACTTTCTGACCAAACCTGTAATGGGAACATCGGTATCATCGCTGATTATGGTCGGAAGTATGGTGCCGTTTTTTCTGCTTGCCATGTATGAAAAAGACGGTTTCCCGGCAGAGAAACTGATATATTTCAGAATCCGGCAGTCTGTAATAATGCCGGGGATACGTCCTTACCGGTCGGAGAATATTTACCGGAAGTTAGAGGAAAGAGAAAAAATAAGGAAGGAGATCATGTATCTTGAAGAAAAAGAATACGGCAAAAAAGTCGTTTCTGCAGATTATCATCGAACACGTCAAGCGTAAGATATTCGGAAGCAGAAAGCATTCAGACAGCCAGACAGTGAAGAAATCCGGTAAAGCAACCGGGCTGACTTTGATTGACAGAAGAAGACTTGAAGAACTGAAAAGACAGTATGCCGGTGAAGGAAGCAAAGATAAAAAACCTGATACAGCGCAGAAAACCATCACATTTGAAAAAATGTACCAGGACGGTATCTGCAAGGTTAGCAAGAACTATTACACGAAAATGGTTGAATTTCATGATATCAACTATGACCTGCTTGAAATTGAGGATAAAGGAACCATACTGGAGGAATATTCAAAGCTCATCAATTACTTTGATCCGGCGATCCATTTCCAGTTGTTTTTATTTAACAGGCAGGTGAATGAAAAGATCCTGATGGAACAGTTTGACATTCCGCTCCAAGGGGATGAATTTGATGATATCCGCATGGAATATACAGAGATGCTGCAGAAGCAGGCAGCCAAGGGTAATAACGGCATTTTAAAATCCAAGTACCTGATATTCGGTATTGAGGCAGATAACTTAAGGGATGCCAGAAGCAAGCTGCAGAATATTGAAAAGGATGTCATAGATAATCTGAATGATATGGAAACCAATGCAAGGGCATTGGACGGAAAGGAAAGACTTCGTATCCTGCATGAGTATTTTAACCAGGATACCATGGAGCCTTTCCGTTTTTCATTTAAGGAGCTGTCGGAATCCGGTAAGAGCATAAAGGATTACATTGCACCACCCGGATTTGACTTCCGGTATCCAAGCCGTTTCAAAAGCGGCGGGATGTACGGAAAGGTGTGTTTTCTGGAAATCATTGCACCAAGGTTTAATGATGATCTGATCAAAAAGCTCCTTGATATTGATGATAACCTGTCTCTCACAATGCATATGCAGACTATGGATCCGGTAAAAGCGATCAAGATGTTAAAAAAGACACTGACAGATATTCAGAAGATGAAGATCGAGGAACAGAAAAAAGCAGTCCGGTCCGGATATGACATGGACATACTGCCGACAGATATCATCACTTATGAAAAGGATACACTGGAACTTCTGAATGACTTAAATACCAGTAACCAGAAGATTATCAAGATGACATTCCTGATTACAGGGTTTGGGCGCAGCAAACGAAAACTGGATAACATCATTCAGCGTGTCACGGGCGTTGTAGAGCAGTCTAATAATAACCTGCGTGTCCTTCAGTACCTGCAGGAGCCGGGCATTATGGCTGCGGCACCGATCGGCTGCAATGATACAGGCATAGAGCGTGTGCTTACAACAAAGAGTACGGCGATCCTTGTGCCATTCTGCACACAGGAGCTGTTTATGCCGGGCGGTATCTATTATGGTCTGAACGCGATCAGCAATAACATGATCCTTGCAGACAGAAAGCGTCTGAGGACACCGAATGGTGTCATTCTCGGTACACCTGGTTCCGGTAAATCATTCAGTGCCAAGAGGGAGATTTTATCTACATTCCTGATGACAACGGATGATGTGCTGATCTGTGACCCGGAGGGAGAATATTTTCCTCTTGTACGTGCACTTCACGGACAGGTAGTAAAGCTGGCCACAAATTCGGTGGAATATCTGAACCCGATGGATATTCAGATGTCACATAAAAATGACAGGGAAGCATTGAGACTGAAATCGGATTTTCTGATCACCCTTTGTGATATGATCGCCGGTGGTGAGAATGGTCTGCAGAATGATGAAAAAGGTATTATTGACCGGTGTATTGATGGAATTTATAAAGAGTATTTCAAACATCCGGGGCCAGAGAGCATGCCGATTCTTGAAGATCTGTATAATGCACTTTTGCATTACGACCCACAGGATATTTCTGCAGAACTCAGGCAGGATGCAAAAGCGAAGTCAGTACGGATCGCTAACAGCCTTGTACTTTATGTCCATGGATCCCAGAACTATTTTAACCACAGAACTAACGTGGACAGCCAGAATCGTATTGTCTGTTTTGATATCAGGGATCTCGGAAATCAGCTGAAGAACCTTGGCATGCTGATTGTCCAGGATGCCGTATGGAACAGGGTTTCCAAGAACCGTGAACGTAAGATTGCCACAAGATATTACTGTGATGAGTTCCATCTGCTTCTCAGACAGAAACAGACAGCGACGTATCAGGTTGAGATCTGGAAGCGTTTCAGAAAATGGGGCGGTATCCCTACCGGGCTTACACAGAATGTCGGAGACTTTCTGAGATCAGAAGAGATAGAAGGTATCCTCGGAAACAGTGATTTTATCTATCTGTTAAACCAGAATGCGAAGGATCAGGACATTCTTGCAGATAAGCTGGGGCTGTCAGAGATGCAGCTGAAATCGGTAACGAATTCTGACCAGGGATCCGGACTGATTATTTTTGATAATGTCGTTATTCCATTTGTGGACAAATATCCGACAAATACAAAGACTTATGAAATCATGAATACCAAGCCGGAAGAAGCGGTCAAGGAAGGTGACTAAGGAATGTCAAAAAAACGGGCAAACAGGTCCGCTGCATTCCGAAACACACCAGAAGTTTCAAATAAGGCAGGGGATGCAGGGACAGGGTATGAAGATATCCAACCGGTAAGTAAAGAGGATGGTGAAGATGAGGGCTTCCGGAAGCGTGATACCTATTACAGAAATGATGCAAAGGTGCATTCCGGAAGGCAGACAGCTGGCAGGGAGTTCAGCAGGAAAGGTACATTTGATGCGGAAGTCAGGGAAGAAGCGGGTATAGGCAGGATGAACCGGAAAGAGCAAAAGGCTTCCGGTAATACAGCAGTCAGAAAAGCATCCGCAAAATCTCAGAAAGCACATGACAGGCTTACTAAAGCCCAGCAGAAACTTCCGATACAGACAGATTATACATTAAAACAGGTCAGGGACAGTAAGACCGGGCAGATGAAAATTGTGCTTGCAACGAATGAAACAGTGAAGCCGTTAAAAACATCTGCATCAAGGAAAATGGTAAAGAAGTTTGCAAACGAAGCCAGAAATACGGTGCATCAGAAAATATCAGAAGCCAGTAAGGATAATGCAGGACTGGAGGCTGCACACAGGACGGAAAAGGCAGGTGAGGACACATATCATTTTGTAAGGGAGTCCTTAAAGTATCAGAATGCAAGGAAATATACCAAAGCAGCCAGACTTGAGAAAAAAGCATTTAAGGCAGAAGTGAATTTCCGTTATAAAAAGGCGCTTGAAAAAAATCCGGAACTGAAAAAATCCTTTGTGAAGAAAAGGATGCAGAAAGCAAGGATAAAGAAAACCTATGCCAAGGCTCTCAGAAACGGTGCAAAGGATAAGGCAGCACAGGAAGCAGCCTCAAAGGCATCGTCTACATTTACGGCGATAGCTCATAAGCTGCAGGATGCGGTTATGAAAAATAAAGTGATCCTGTGTACGCTAGGCGCGTTTGGACTGGTTCTAATCATGATTACAGGAACGCTTTCATCCTGTACAGCGATGTTCTCCGGAGGCGCGTCTACAACGCTTAGTGGTGCATACATGAGCAAGCCTGCAGAACTTGATGCTACAGATCTTTCCTTCACGCAGAAAGAAATGGCGTTACAGAGCAAGATCGACAGCATAGAATCCACAAATCCCGGGTACGATGAATATGATTATAACCTGGGAGAAATTGGACATAATCCGGCAACATTGCTAAATTACCTTTCTGCAAAACTGACTGAGTTCAAGGCTTCGGATGTAGAAAGTGAGCTGAATGCTTTATATGAAGAGATGTACACACTTACACTGACACCGGAAACAGTGACCAGAACAAGGCCGGTCCATAATGACGAGACGGGGGCAGATGAAGACGAAGATTACCAGGTCACAATCTTACATGTAAAGCTGACCGTCAAATCATTGGAGGATATCGTAAGTGAAAAACTTACTGCTGACCAGAAAACAGTCTATGACACACTGGGACAGACAGGAGGTCTCCTGCAGGTATATGGGACGCCACTTGCCCTTTACTGGTACAACTACGTGAGTAGTTATTATGGATACCGGAAGAACCCGAATACAGGTCTGCAGGAGCTTCACAGAGGTATAGATATCTCCGTTCCGGTCGGGACTGCAGTATATGCCGGGCAGGATGGCAAAGTCACGACAGCCGGGTATTCGGAGGAATATGGCAATTATATTGTCATAGAAAATGACCAGGGCTATATGAGTAAATACGCTCATCTGTCAAGACTCAAGGTAAGTACTGGACAAAATGTACAGAAGGGGGCGCTGATCGGCCTCTCCGGAAATACCGGAAGTGCTATAGGAAGCAGCCTGCATCTGGAGTGCCTTTACAATGGGGAATACTATAATCCACTGTTCTATTTCGAAGTTGGAGAAGGGACGCTGTATGGCGAAGGAGAGGATGGCATCAGCCAGGATCCAGGTGATGTCGATGCTCCGGATGCGTTTAGTGATGCAAAAGTCCAGGCACTCATGAATGAAGCAAAAAAATATGTCGGGAGAGCCTATGTATGGGGCGGAAGCACACCGACAACGGGGTTCGACTGCTCCGGGTTTGTAAAATGGAGTGTTGAGCATAGCGGATTCAGCACAAGGATACTGCCACATTCCGCTCAGGGCATTTATAATATGTGTGCGCGGGTATCAGCTGCTGATGCAAAACCCGGTGATTTTATTTTCTTTACCGGAACCTACCATACATCAAATCCGGTAACACATATCGGAATATACTGCGGCGACGGGGTAATGTTGCATTGCGGGGATCCGATCAAATATTCAAACATCAATACATCATACTGGCAGTCCCATTTTTACGCATATGGGAGGCTTCGATAAGGAGGAACAGACTTGTGAATTTAGATACTGTTAATACGAAACTTGGCAGCGTCAGAGAACGGATCATGGAACTGCAGAAAAGGGAAAAAGACCTTTCCGAGCAGAAAGCCATGATGGAAGACGCGGCCACAATGAAAATCATAAAGAAACACAAAATCTCGCCTGAACAGCTGCAATATCTTGAACAGCTTAGTGAAGACGAGATTTTGTTTTTACTGGAAGAAAAGAATAAGAAGAACGTTCAGAAAACGGAGATAAAGGAGATCTTAACAGATGAAAAAGAAGAAATTGAGTAAAGTGGTCGGAACACTGGCGGTATCAGCGATCCTGTTTACGATGCCGGTAGGTGCTTTCATGATGAACAGCGGAAACCTGATACCGGCATCGGCGCAGACAACCAGCGGAGTATCGTCGTCAACTGCAGCAGTGTCCGGAAGCAGTGCATCTTCCAGTACTGCGCCCTCAGAGGATGTATCCGGGAACGATGCAGCGCAGAAATGTACCTGTACTGAAAAATGCACTTCGGGAGATATCAATGAAAGCTGCCCCGTATGCAAGGCTGACTATCAGAAATGCGAATACGTTGCACCGAATGTGAAGATCACGATTGAAACACCATCCGGCTGGTATAACGACAGCGCAAGGGTAAATGTTTCTGTCAAAGACCTTGCGTCAAGCGGGCATTTTGAAATTGCGACAGTCAAGGCCAAGATCGCACAGAATGGCAGTTGGACAGACATAACAGAAGATATGGCTTTGGATATTTCTGAGAACTGTACCGTATATGTCGAGGTGACGGACCAGAATGGAAAAACCTACAGCAAGAACAGGAGCATTAAGTGTTTCGATTTCATAAAACCTACGCTGAATGCTGCAATCAACAATGGCCGTTTATCCGTAAAGGCATCGGATACGGATTCAGGGATTAAAGCCATTTATGTGGATGATTATGAATTTACCGACCTGACAAACGGCGCAGTGAGTATTCAGCTGCAGAAATTCGATGCAGGATATCAGAAGTTCTCTATCGAAGCAATGGATAATGCAGGAAACATGTCTGAGGTATACCAGATGGCCAACCCATATTACAAGGATCCGTCTGATACGTCTTCAAATGTAAACCCTGCAGATTCTCTGCCTGCAAGCGCAAACCCGACAGATCCATTAAGTGCAACGGCCCAGGTGACTTCCCATACGGTAACAGATGCGGATGGAAATAGCATTTCTTCTGACAGTACATCCATGGAAGCACAGAAAAAACAGGCATTTGCAGAAGCAGATGCGGCAGAAGCTGCGGAGACGGGCACAAGCGGAGAAACGAAAGAAGGGAAAGAATTCTATACGATCGAGGCTGCATCCGGCAAAGTGTTTTATCTGATTATTGACCGATCCGGAGATACGGAGCAGACATATTTCCTGACGGAGATTACGGAAAATGATCTCCTGAATGTAACGGACAATACAAGCAGTGATACTCTCCCGCAGAATGCAGCGACTACAGAGTCAGCACTTCCTGCCACAGCAAGCGTATATCCGAATAACAATACCATGGATACCGGCCTTGCAGATGCTTCTACAGCAGAAAGCTCCGAAGCGCAGACTGACAGTTCCACAGAATCTGTGTCAGCGGATAAGGAAGCAGGCGACAGTAAGGAAAAGACACCGAAAGAGGACAACCCGACAGCAACATATATTTTCCTTGGAATTATCGGTGTGATTATCATTGTGGCAGCTTATATCCTTAAGATCAAAAAGCGTAAGGGTGATGAATTCCTGGATGAAGACGAGGATGACGAAGGCGATGACCAGGAATATGAAAATGAAGATGAAGAGACTTCGGATAAAGACGATTTCTTTGAAAATTCGGAGGAAGAAGATACAGATATAACAGAAGATCAGCCAGAGGATGATGCTGAAAATGATGATGCAGAGAGGCAGCCTGCAGACAGTGATGTTCCTCAGATTGATACAGATACCAATGAACAGGACAGCAGACGTTTCGATTTTTACGCAAATAAGGGAGGAAAAACAGAATGATGGATTTTGAAGAATTCAAAAATGAAATTAAAGACAGGATCAAAGAATTTCTGTCGGATAAGTTTGAAGATGCGGCGGTTTCACTCAGTGATGTCATAAAAAATAATGGCATGAAACTGACAGGAATTGTAATCAAAGAACCAGAAAGTAATGTTGCACCGACGATTTACATTGATTCCTTTTTTAAGGACTATGAGAATGGCAGAAGTCTTGATGATATCCTTCAGAATATTGCAGATATCCGCGACCAGAATGAATTGGACAGACCGTTTGACATTAATGCCATTACGGACTTAAAGAAAGTTCAGGACCGTGTAACACTGAAACTTGTGAATAAAGATGCAAATAAGGATCTACTGAGCGAAAGACCGCATACGGACATCGGTGATCTTTCTTATGTGTACCAGATTGATTTAAAAGAAATGATGGGGAAGGGAGCTACAACACCGGTGACAAATGCTCTGATGGAAAGGTATGGCATTGACATCCATACATTGCATCAGCTTGCAGAAAAGAATACACCAAGGATTGATCCTCCGGAAATGTTTCGGATGGAGGAGAAGTTCGGGATGCCATATGACCCTGATGAGAAACCGATGATGATGGTCATTACGAATCATTCAAATGTAAACGGCGCGTCAGCCATTACATTTCCCGGTGTCAGAGAACAGGTTGCAGAGCAGCTTGGCACGGATAATTTCTACATTTTACCTTCTTCTGTGCACGAAACAATCGCGGTTCCCAATACTGGAGATAAGGCAGAACTTGAAAATCTTAAGGATATGGTAAAAGCGGTGAATGCATCAGAGGTAGATCAAGATGAACGTCTGTCGGATAACGTCTATCTCCTGAAAGGAAACATGCTTGTCCGTGCGGATCAGGAAGAGATGAAAGAAAATGATCTCTTAAAGGATTCCGACAGATCCGCTGAAAAAGCAGCCGAGTACCGCACAGACAGAAAACCTGCAGATAAGGATCTGAAGACAAAGCCTGTGGAAAAGGAGTCATTAAAAGCAAAGCTTAAGGAGAAAAAAGCGGAAATTGGAAAGAAAGCACCGGAAAAGGCAGTGAAGGACATGGTGCATAAGGCGGAGACAGCGCTGTAAGAGAAAACTTAATCCGGGCCGGTGGTTACAAGTCAGAAATGATGAGTAGCTGCCGGCTTTTTTATTACAAAAAAGGAGAAAACAAATGAATTTATGCATTACGGAGAAGCCGAGCGTTGCAAAATCCGTAGCGGACGCAATTCTTGGCAGATCGAATTATGAAAGAAAAGATGGATATTTTGAGGGGGAGAATCTGATCGTGTCATGGTGCGTCGGTCATCTGATCGAACTGGCACAGCCTGCAGCATATGGTTCTCAGTATGAAAAATGGAATTATAATAGCCTGCCGGTCATGCCGGAGCGTTTTCAGCATGTGGTGAAAGAAGACACAGAAGAACAGTTCAGGGTACTTGAAAATCTGATGAAAAGGAATGATGTCACCGAGCTTACCTGTGCCACAGATGCCGGGAGGGAGGGGGAATTAATCTTCCGCCTGGTATATGACATGGCCGGATGTACCAAGCCTTTTAAGCGTCTTTGGGTTTCATCCATGGAAGACAAGGCAATCCGCGATGGTTTCGCCAATATGAAGGACGGGCATGAATATGACAACCTGTACAGATCGGCACTCTGCAGACAGGAAGCAGACTGGCTTGTGGGCATTAATGGGACGCGGCTTTTTACGACACTGTATGGCGGTAAGGTTCTGAAGGTCGGCAGAGTACAGACCCCGACACTCTCCATGCTCGTAGACCGTGAAATGGAAATCACAAATTTCAAGCCACAGAAATATTTCCTGACGCATCTGATTTCAGACAGACTTGATGCAGTATCAGAAAAGACAGGGACAAAAGAGGAGGCAGACCATATCGTGCTGGACTGCAATGGCTCACAGGCAACCGTTACATCTCTTGTAAAAGAAAAAAAGACTGCTTCACCGCCAAAACTTTATGATCTGACTACCCTGCAGAGAGATGCGAACCGGATCCTCGGTTTTACTGCAAAACAGACGCTTGAATATACGCAGAGTCTTTATGAAGATAAGCTGACCACTTATCCGAGAACTGACAGCCAGTTTCTGTCCGATGATATGGAAACTACGGCAGGAAATGTTATTGGAGCCATCTGCTCTGTCATTCCTTTTGCACATGACATACGGACACAGCCTGACATCCGGCGTGTTATGAATTCAAAGAAAGTCACAGACCATCATGCAATCATACCGACAGTAGAGATCCTGAATGCAGATCTGTCAGCACTTCCGGATGGGGAAAGAAAAGTGCTTTTCCTGATTGCGGACAGACTCCTTTGTGCGACCGGAGAGAGCCAGGAATATGAATCCGTAAAAGCAGAGATCCTCTGTAACGGTCATGCATTTCAGGCATCCGGCAGAACCGTATTAAAGAATGGTTTTAAAGATTATGAGCAGAAGATGAAAGATTTCTTTGGCGTAAAGGTTTCCAATGAGAATGGTGAGACAGAAGAGGAAGAAAGTGTATTTCTGCCGGATCTGCAGGAAGGCATGATACTTACGGATTTCACAGTCAGGGTGACAGACCACATGACAAAGGCACAGCCGCATTTTACAGAGGCAAGCCTGCTGTCTGCCATGGAACGGGCAGGAAGCGCAGATATTGTAAGAGAAGTGGAAAGGAAGGGTCTTGGAACTCCTGCAACAAGAGCAGATATCATCGAAAAGCTTGTCCATGACGGTTTTGTAAAGCGTGAGAAAAAGCAGATGGTTCCGACAGCAGATGGCATGAAGCTGATTACCATTCTCCCGGATGTAATCAAGTCACCTAAACTTACTGCAGACTGGGAGAATACCCTGTCTCAGATAGCAGATGGTGAAGTCAGTGCCGGAGAGTTCATGCAGGGAATCAAAGAAATGGTAAACGGACTGATCCGGAATTATCACGAAGTTGGTGAGGAAGAAAAAAAGATGTTTGCAGGAGATTACGGGCCATCCTATCAATGCCCGCATTGTGGTGGAGAAGTTGTGAAAGGAAAGTTTGGCCTGTACTGCAAGGGCAGATGTGGCATGACATTTGGCTATGCCATGGGAAAAGCATTATCGGAGAACCAGGTGGTCAGCCTTCTGGAAGGCAAAAAGATCCTGATGAAAGGACTTAAGAGTAATAAAAGCGGCATAGAAAAAACATATGACTGTTATCTGATCCCGGATGGAGTCCAGCCATACCGGTTTAATGGAAAAGACGGTGCGGAGCATTCCGGATATCAGTATAAATTCAAAATAGAGTTTCCAAAGAAAAAGAAGAAAGCAGACTGATCGAGGAGGTAGCAGATGGCAAACAAATTTGAAGAAATATCCAGACTTGCAGATGACGCAGCCAGGCAGATTGTCAGAAACAAAGAGGAATGGATGAAATATCTTGATACAGCCGCAAGGCTGTACCGGTATCCATTCCGGGAGCAGATGCTGATCTATGCACAGCGTCCGGATGCAACAGCCTGCGCCAGTATAGGTATCTGGAATGACAGGATGAACTGCTGGGTCAGACGTGGGGCGAAGGGAATCGCCCTGATCGATGATGATGCTTCTGGAAAGAATAAACTGAAATACCTGTTTGATGTATCGGATGTCACACCGGGAAGGTATAACGGCAGACTACCCAAACTCTGGAAAATGGAAGAAAAGTACCAGGACAGGGTAATTGCAGATCTTGAAAAAATCTATGGATCCACAAGCCGTGTAAAAACATTTGAAGGCCGGTTGGATGACCTTGCGAAACATATCACTGCAGATTATTATGAGGAACTTCTTCCGGAGCTTATGAGTTCTTTAAACGGTTCTTTCCTTTATGGACTGGATGATCTGAATGTCGGTAAAAGGCTCCGAGAAACGGTCGAAAACAGTATCAGCTACACACTTCTGTCACGCTGCGGTTGTGACATGAAGTCATGGAAAGAAGAACTTGATTTTGATTATATCCATGAGTTTAATTCTGTTGATGCGCTGATGATCCTTGGAAATGCAGTATCGGAGCTTACAAAACCGATTCTGATGCAGATGGGCCGTTCCATCAATGCAATGGAGCAGGAACTGGCAAAAGAAGCGGCCAGGGAAGGTATTTCAGAAAAAAGTGTTGAAATCACTTCAAAAGTAGACTACAATGCTTTAAAGCGTGAAAGTGAACATAGAGACACAGATCATCACAACAGCCAGAATGGGCAGAATATTGAGGGAGGAAACGGCGATGGAATTAACTTACACTCAGAACGGGGATTATCAGATCCCGAATCTCAAAGCGAACGAGGAACCGCAGGAGCCGCTCCTGAAATACGGGGAGATGAGGAGAAAGTACCTGAAGGAGAATTATGGCGGAACGTACTCGGCGATGCTCCTGAAGGGGACGCTCAGACAGCACTGTCTGGAGGTACAGAACCAGGCACAGGAGATGTTGGAATCTCTGGAAAAGCAGATGCGGGAGAACGAGGGAGTGAACGAAGCACTGAAGGCATCCGATCAGATGGAATGGGTACGCAGGGCGAACAGCATCCGGAACCGGGCAGAGGAAATCGTTCTGGCAGAGAGAGTATACAGCCTGTAAAGCAAGAATATGAACAAATGAGCCTGTTTCCAAGTATGGAAGAACAGGTGGGAAAGATTGCAGCGGCAGAAGCACAGAGAAAGTTTGTAGCTCCTGCCGCTTTTTCTTTGGATGAAGAGCAGATCAACGCGATTCTCCGGACCGGCGGCAACAGAGACCACAGCAGGAAAAGAATTTATGCGAAGTACCAGGAGGGTAAAGATGCTTCAGAAATGGCAGCCCTCCTCAGAAAAGAATATGAAACAACTGCAAAGGGTTTCACCATGGATGGCAATCCGATTTCTGTCTGGTTTGATCAGAATGGGATGAAGCTGGGTTATGGCATGTCTGCGAAAGAAGCACCTTTCCTGAGTATGGGATGGGAAGAAATCGAAAGCCGTATCCGGACGATGGTAGAAAACGGCTCTTATATGCCTGCAAGGGATGTCTTTCTGGTTGAAGCGACAGAGGCCGAGCGAATTGCAAACCATGTTTATTTTCTGTTCAGAGATGGAATAGATGACTTTCCGGAAAGTCTTGGGATAGGCCATTCATTGTATCCGGACGCGATCAACAGGCTTGTGGAAATGCTTGGCATGCCGGAGGGGACTGCACAAGTTGAGACGGAAGTGAGAAAAGCCGTTCAGATGATTGAGAGTGGGCAGAAGCATCTTCTTTTCCGTATGAGTACAACACCGGCAGAGATCTTACAGGAACTGACAGACCATAAAAACACACGGATCAACTACCCGGTGCAGGATGCAGTTCCGGAGATGCAACAGGATTTTGTTACACAGGATGAAATAGATGCCGTATTGTCGCATGGAAGCGGCTACAACGAAGGTCAGATGCGGATCTATGATTATTTCCAGGGACAGCATACAAAAGAAGAAACGGTAGCATTTCTGAAAAATGAGTATGGAATCGGCGGCAGAAGCCATGCACTGATCGGCTCTGATCATGGTTGGGAAGATCATGATTCCAAAGGAATACAACTTAAGAAGGGCAATATCAGTGATCCTTATGCTGATGTCCTGCTGTCATGGAGTGTTGTCGCAAAAAGGATCCGTGAACTGATCGCAGCGGATCAGTATCTTTCCCCGGAGGAAAAAACTCAGTATCCGGAGTGGAAGCAGACGCGGACAGAGCGGGAAATGCAGCGCGTACAGGAACGGCTCCTTAAAGAAAAAGAGATAGCAGAAAAATTGCCTGCAGAAGAAATTCCAAAAGAAGATGCAGCCGGAGAACCGGAAACAAGAGAGCCAGCAGGGACAACAGAAGATGTGACTGAAACCCCAGAAAATGTGACTGAGGCAGATGACAGCATTCTGGTGCCGACAACGGAGCAGGCGGATCACCGGCAGCATGTAAATGAGCCGGAGATAGACAGATCAAAAGCAGTAAACTTCCATATCACGGATGATAATCTGGGGACAGGGAGTCCCAAAGAGAAGTTTCAGAGAAATATCAGTGCGATAAAGACACTGAACACGATTGAGCTGGAAAACCGGATCGCAACACCACAGGAGCAGGAAATCTTATCCGGATATGTCGGATGGGGAGGGCTTGCCGATGCATTTGATGAAACAAAAAGCGGATGGACAGCGGAATATCAGGAACTGAAAAGCCTGCTCACACAGGAGGAATATGCTTCAGCAAGAGAAAGTACCCTGAATGCGCATTATACCAGTCCCGCGATTATCAACAGCATTTATGATACGATGAACCGTATGGGTTTTCATAAAGGAAATGTCCTGGAACCGGCAATGGGCATCGGGAATTTCTTTGGTATGCTGCCACAGCAGATGCAGGAAAGCAAGTTATATGGCGTGGAACTGGACGGACTCAGCGGGAGGATCGCAAAGCAGCTTTATCCTAAAGCCCATATCCAGATCAGGGGCTATGAAAAAACAAACTTTCCCAATGACTTTTTCGATGCGGCAGTTGGAAATGTGCCGTTCGGACAGTATAAGGTAAATGACAGACCTTATAATAAAAATAACTTTCTGATCCACGATTATTTCTTTGCCAAGACGCTTGATAAGGTCCGCCCCGGCGGCATTGTGGCGTTTGTTACAAGTAAGGGAACGATGGATAAGGAGAGTGAGGAAGTCCGTAAGTATCTTGCGCAGAGGGCAGACCTTATGGGTGCTGTAAGACTTCCCAATACTGCATTTAAAGCGAATGCCGGGACAGAGGTTACGTCCGACATTCTTTTTTTGCAGAAGCGCGACCGGATCATGGATATTGAACCGGACTGGGTGCATCTGTCAGAAAAAGACGGCATCCGGATGAACAGCTATTTTGCGGAACATCCGGAGATGATCGTCGGAAAGATGGAAATGGTATCCGGCCCGTTTGGCATGGAAAGTACCTGTCAGGCAGACAACAGCAGACCGTTTGCAGAACAGCTTAAGGAAGCAGCGGAGCGGATCTCTGGCGTTTATCAGGAGGCACAGATTGATGAGGATGACCTTGAAAATGACCTGACGGCAGAAGTTATACCGGCAGATCCGGAGGTTAAGAATTTCAGCTATACGGTGGTGGATGGAAGCATTTATTACCGTGAAAATTCCATCATGCGTCCTATTGATGTAAGTGATGCGCAGGAAGAACGTTTGAGAGGCATGATCGCTATCAGGGACAGTGCACAGGAGCTTATCAACCTGCAGCTTGAAGACGTTTCTGATGCAGAGATCCATGATAAGCAGACAGAACTGAATGCTGTATATGATGATTTTGAGAAGAAATTTGGCAGTCTGAATTCGCAGACCAACAAACGTGTATTTAACCAGGACAGCAGCTACTGTCTGCTGAGTTCCCTTGAACGCATGGATGATGAGGGGAATGTAACCGGTAAGGCAGACATGTTCAGCAAACGTACCATTAAGCATGCGCAGGCGGTTACATCGGTAGACACTGCAAGTGAAGCATTGACAGTTTCCCTGCAGGAAAAGGCAAAGGTAGACCTTGCTTATATGGCAGAACTTTCCGGGAAGGATGAAGATGCCATCGCAGAAGAACTGTCCGGAGTGATATTTAAAAATCCGATGACGGAGCAGTGGGAAACAGCGGACGAATATTTGTCCGGTAATGTGCGCAATAAGCTTGCCCTGGCAGAAAACGCAGCCGGGTCACATCCGGAATATGCCGTGAATGTGGAAGCATTAAAGAAAGTTCAGCCTAAAGAACTGGATGCATCTGAGATTGAAGTCAGGATCGGGGCAACATGGATCGATCCGAAATATATGGAAGATTTCATGCAGGAAACGTTTGAGACGCCGGGATACCTCATGCGTAACGGGGTTATCGGGATCCAGTATTCTGACGTGACAGGGCTATGGAATGTGAAAGGGAAGAATGCAGACCGTGGAAATGCGCTTGCAAATATGACTTACGGAACATCAAGGGCGAGTGCATATAAGATACTGGAGGATTCACTCAATCTGAAGGACTGCCGTATTTATGATACAGAGATTGAGGATGGAAAAGAAAAACGGGTGCTGAATAAAAGAGAGACGACGCTTGCAAGCCAGAAGCAGGAGTCTATCCGTGAAGCTTTTAAAAACTGGGTTTTCAAAGACCAGGAGCGCAGGGAGGTTTTATGCAGGCAGTATAATGAACTGTTTAATTCCACAAGACCGCGTGAGTTTGACGGGAGCCATCTGAAATTTCCGGGAATGACTCCGGACATTTCCCTCAGACCGCATCAGATGAATGCAATCGCCCATGTCCTCTATGGGGATAACACACTTCTTGCACACTGCGTAGGTGCCGGCAAGACGTATGAAATGACCACGGCGGCAATGGAAAGCAAGCGTCTGGGTCTCTGTCAGAAGTCATTATTTGTTGTACCGAACCATCTGACAGAGCAATGGGCCAGTGACTTCCTGCGGTTATATCCCGGGGCAAATATACTTGCTGCCACAAAGAAAGATTTTGAACCTGCCAACCGTAAAAAGTTCTGCTCCAGGATTGCAACCGGGGAATATGATGCGGTAATCATTGGACACAGCCAGTTTGAGAAGATCCCGTTATCACGCGAGAGACAGGCGGCAATCATTGAAAAGCAGGTCGATGAGATTGAAGAATCGATCGCACTCGCAAAGGCAGACCGCGGGGAACGGTATACCATCAAACAGATGGAAAAGACAAAGAAATCCCTGAATGCAAGGCTTGAGAAGCTGAATGATGACAGCAGGAAAGATGATGTAGTCACGTTTGAGCAGCTTGGTGTGGACCGGCTCTTTGTGGACGAGTCTCACAACTATAAGAACCTTTTTCTCTATACCAAAATGAACAATGTAGCGGGAATCTCCCAGACAGAAGCGCAGAAGAGTTCCGACATGTTTGCCAAATGCCAGTATCTTGATGAGCTGACTGGCGGCAGGGGTGTGACTTTTGCAACCGGCACGCCGATCAGCAACAGCATGACGGAGCTTTACACCAACATGCGGTATCTGCAGTATGGTACATTGCAAAGGCTTGGACTGGGGCATTTTGATTCCTGGGCTTCTTCCTTTGGAGAGACGCAGACGGCAATCGAGCTTGCACCGGAAGGGACAGGCTACAGGGCAAAGACCAGGTTCGCAAAGTTCTATAACCTGCCGGAGCTGATCTCTTTATTTAAAGAGTCAGCGGATATTCAGACACCGGATATGCTGAAGCTTCCGGTTCCTGATGCGGAATTTGAAACAGTGGTTCTGAAACCAAGTGAGAACCAGAAGGATATGGTCGCATCCCTTGCGGAACGCGCGGAAAAAGTGCGTAACCGAATGGTGGATTCGGCAACCGATAATATGCTGAAGATCACAAATGACGGCAGGAAACTTGCCCTCGATCAGCGTCTGATCAATGATATGCTGCCGGATGATCCAAACAGTAAGACCTCAAAATGTGCGGAAAAAGCATATCAGATCTATGAGAAGTACAGTGATGATAAGGCAGCACAGCTGATCTTCTGTGACCTCTCAACGCCAAAGGGAGACGGCAGTTATAATGTTTATGATGATATCCGTCAGAAACTGATGGAGAAGGGAGTACCTGAGAAAGAGATTGCATTTATTCATGAAGCGAATACGGAAAAGCGGAAAGCGGAACTGTTCGGAAAGGTAAGAAGCGGGCAGGTCCGTTTTTTATTGGGATCAACCGCAAAAATGGGTGCCGGTACCAATGTGCAGGACAGACTGATCGCACTGCATCATCTGGACTGTCCGTGGAGACCTTCTGATATCGAACAGAGGGAAGGACGTATTATCCGGCAGGGAAATCTGTTTAAGGATAAAAATGTGCCGGTAAAGGTATTCAAATACGTTACAGAGGGTACGTTTGACGCATATTCCTGGCAGGTCATTGAGAACAAACAGAAATTCATAGGCCAGATCATGACGAGCAAATCGCCGGTCAGATCCTGTGAAGATGTGGACGAGTCCGCACTGTCCTATGCAGAGGTAAAGGCGCTTGCAACCGGAAATCCCTACATCAAGGAAAAGATGCAGATGGATGTGGATGTCAGCAAGCTGAAACTTGCCAAAGCAAACCATACGAGCATGATCTACCGTCTGGAGGACAATATCGCAAAGAACTTCCCTATGCAGATCTCAAGACTGAAGGAGCGTATTGCGGGATTTGAAGCGGATATCGCAAAGAATGCAGAAAATACACCTGCAGAGGAAGATGCCTTTTCCATGAAGATCGGAGACAGGGTATACAGCGAACGTAAGGAAGCCGGTACTGCGCTGATTGACATGTGCCATGCGATGAAGGACATTAACGCATCCGTCAATGTGGGTGAATACCGCGGCTTTGGGATGGCGCTGTCTTTTGATTCATTTAATAAGTGCTTTGTACTGAATCTGAGGGGACAGCTCTCACACAACATGCAGGTCGGCGCAGATGCGAGCGGCAATATCACAAGGATCAATAACCTTTTGGATGGCATGACCAAAACAATGGAAGAGGATAAATCACATCTGGAGAATACTGAAAGGCAGCTTGCGATAGCAAAGCAGGAAGTGGTGAAGCCGTTTGAGAAAGAGCAGGAGCTGACCGATAAGCTCTCAAGGCTTGCCGAGCTGAATGCGCTTCTCAATATGGATGAAAAAGGGAATGAAGGGATTGCTGCAGAAGATCAGGAGCTGACCGATGATCAGACCGATGGAAAAGCCTCCTATGTTGCAGAAAGGCCGTCAGATCAGCAGTACAGTACGATGTCGGAAGAAAAGTCAGTATATCAGACAAAGGAAAGGACAGCAGATAGAAAAACAGAGCGGCCAAAATTTCCGAAGATCCAGGGAAGGGAGTCCCTGAAAGCAAAGCTCGCAGAAAGAAAAACGCAGCTTCATGGCGGACTGTCGGATGGCGGTTCTGCAGAGAAACTCAAAGAAAATGCACTTTAATCATGGATGAAGGATACCCAGCCGGAAGGAATAATGCCGACTGGGATTTTTTGTCCGCAGTCAGAAAGGAAACGCATTATGGAAAATGAACGGAATGAGCTTGTATTTACAAGCATAAAAGAACTGAATGAATATCTGAAAAACATTGATGAATCGACTATGGTAAGCATTACGGTGGAGTCTGCCGGTCAGTCAGGAAAGGAAGGAGATGAAGACAATGGCAGATGAAAAATACGAATTAAAACAGGTCAGCGTCAGACTGAAACTCGCAGAGGCCGAACCTCTTTACAGTACAGAGAAGATTGATACACCGGATAAAGCAGCCGAAGTAATGGCAAAGGCACTTGCTGAATTTGACAGGGAATACGTGTGCATCACGAATCTGGATGCGAAGCTTCATCCGATCAACTACAACATTGTATCAATCGGCGGCACCAATCAGGCACAGGTGCCGATAGAAAATGTCTTTAAGGCAGCACTTCTTTCCAATGCAACAAGTATTATGATCTTTCATAACCATCCATCCGGATCCATGGAAGCGAGCAGGGAAGATATTCAAATGACGAAGCGGCTGATTGAAGCCGGAAAACTTATGAATATCCCACTCACTGACCATATCATTGTGGCAGGAGGAACCGCCAGACACCTGAGCCTCCGGGAGAGCAACCCGGATCTATTTAATGTATCAGAGAAAATGGAAACATACAGTGTCCATGAACCAGGAACAGTGACGGATCATAGCGCTGCAAACGGGCAGGATACTTATGAGATCTATCAGCTGAAAGATTCAGATGCAAACAGAGATAAAATCTTTGAGGGAAAAAGCTATCTGGATCGAAATGGAATTGCTGTGGATAAAGAAAATTATAATCTTGTTTATTGTGGACAGCTTGACTCCAAAATGACACTGGATGGGCTGTTTGAGAAATTTAATATTGAGCGTCCGGAAGATTTCAAGGGCCACAGCCTTTCTGTAAGCGATGTGATCGTCACACAGAAGAACGGAGCGGAGAAAGCTTTCTATGTGGATTCCTTCGGGTTTGAAATGGTGCCGGAATTTCTGCAGAAAGAAAATATCAGAAATATGGCCGTATCCATTGGAGATCTGTATCTGACGGTCGCATCTGCTGAAACAGGATATCATTATGGAATTTATAATGATGCCTGTGAGAAGCTGCATGAGGGAATCATAACGGATCCGGATATCACAACACAGGGAGCAATGAATCTTCTGATCAGTGATCTGAAAGCTCCTGACTATGACATCAACAAAGACCTGTATCAGCGTGTCGGCCCGCAGAAGAATCTGTGTATGTCAGATGAGGCGACTGACATAGATTATTCGGAACTGCAGGAGAGGATAACAGCAGTGAATGTAGTGAAAACCGCAGAACCGACGCAGGAAGAACTGCAGGAGTTATCCGCAAGAAAGTACATTTCTGATTTCAAAGCCCGTACCCAGGACCGTTTTCATCAGCTTGGCGGGATGCAGGCCGAGGACATTGAGCTTGCTGTATTGGGGCATATCAAGAGCCTTCTGGATGATTATAATATCCATGCAGACATCACGGATGTTGTGATTGTAGGGGACAGATGCAGAGGACTGGAACAGAACGGAGAAAATCTTGAAGTCCTGATGGAATATGATGGAGCAGTTTCTGTGAATGAGCTGGACAGCATCCTGCAGGAGGATCCGCTTGTGATCGGAAATGCCGGTGTTGAAGTTCATCCGGTCAGCAGAGAAGACAGAGAAACGATGGTGGGCCGTCTGACTGAGATTGAAAATGATCTGCAACGAAAAGAAGCGGAATTGGCTGCTGCGAAAGATACAGTCGTAACACTGACGGTTGCCGAATGCAGCGAATTCCATGGAATGGGAAAATATTATGAGAACATTGCCAGTACAGAGGAAGCAGTAAAGCGCTTCAGGAGCATTCCTGCAGAAAGAATGCATGGTATTAAAGCCATTGGGATCAATGTGCATCATAATGGCGAAGAAGCCTATATGGACACACAGTGGGATGTGCTGATCGGAAAGACATTTGATCTGGACAACCTGCAGTATGTATCGGAAATCACCGGCAGCAAAGAAGCGATGGAAATGCTGGCAGATCTTATGGATAAAATGCCGGAAATGGAGATACGCGGAGATATTCCTCCAGAACTTGAAGCTGTTTTGGAGAAGAATCAGCCGGAAAAAACCATGGATGCAGTTCAGCTTGCAACGGAAATTGATGAATTTACGGAAAACTTTGATCCCTATGAGTACAGAGACCAGGTCAGTGATAAAGAAGCGAATATTGCGGAGATTGCGGGAAATATTGAAAATGGAGATACGGACTATCTGAAAGAATATCTGTCAGATATTATTGCAGAAAGCGAAGTGGAAAGCGATGTCACGCAGGCAAGAGAACTGCAGATCAAGCTGAATGAATATAAGCCGCTTGCCAAGGTGGAAGAGCTGGAAGAAGCAAACTTCAATATGATCGACAACGTGATCAACAATACAAAGTCGCCGGATGAAAAGCTGGAGGAAGAAAAACAAAAGCATGATTCAAACAAAGTAAAAGCTGGCCGTGAATCGCTCCGGGAGAAACTGAAAGTGAAGAAACAGATAGTTCAGCAGGGTGATAGAGAGATAAAAAGCAAGACAGTGACGAGAATGAGAACTTCTCTGCAGGAACCATAATTGATTGGCGGGTGGCAAATGTCACCCGCTTTTTTAAGTATCGCGAAACTAAGTTATTGTCAAGGGCAGGTCACATTGCCTGAAAATGAGGAGGAAGTGATTTACATTGATTATGTTTGTACATTGATATAGTGATTAGATTTTACATATGAGTTTAAGAAAAACCGTCACGGAGAAAAAGGAAATGAGATTGTGGTATCGCGTAAAGAAAAGACGATAACCCGAAGTTCCGTAGAGATTGCGTTCCGAAAGGTGATTGATCGGAATGAGCCATTGCCTGTTGCTATGTCTTCACCGAAAGAACTGAGTGTGTTTGGTGCCTCGTACATTTACGGACTCTTCATAAGACTTGGATTGGTGAAGCATACGGGGAAATCAAAAGGATGTTGTAACGAAAATAAAGAGATTGATTATTAATTCCTCTAGACGTTTTACCGATTTGTACATCGGTAACTTTAAACTGTGCCAAATGTCGATAGTTACTCGAAACTTTTTAATACCTGATGCCTTTAACTGATTAAATGTATATTGCGTGATTTCGTGAATATAAAACAGAATACTATCAAGACAATATAGAGAAGTGGTATGTTGAAAGAATAATAGGTCTGAACAATTTCCTGTACGAATCACGAATCACCAGCAGAGCTGGTAGTTTGGTAAGCGTCAAATAGATAGAGTATACATTCTGTTCTGAACCAAAACTATACTCTATCTATTTGACGCTTACGGTACATTTGACATATTCGCATATACTTGCGAAAAGTCATTGGAAAAAATGAGCTGATACGGTATACTGATAGTTAATGTAAATGCAGTCACGGAGGCACAATATGGCGATTTCATACAATAAAATGTGGAAATTACTGGAAGACAGGAAGATGAGCAAGGCAGAACTCCGTAAGGAGGCTGAGATAGCCCCGAATACGATGACCAAGCTCCGCCGGGATGAGCCTGTCAATCTTGCAATTCTGGGGAGAATCTGCAGGGTGCTGAAATGCGATTACGGAGATATTATGCAGTACATAAATGAAGCAGCGGAGGAAGAAAAATAATGGGCCTGAGTGCAAATGTAAGTGAGAAAGCAAATCTGATCTGGGCAATTGCAGATAAGCTGACAGGGGTATATAAACCACATGAATACGGAGAGGTGATCCTGCCGCTCACCGTCATCAGGCGCTTTGACTGCATTCTCTCAGATACGAAAGATGCTGTACTTGAGAAATATGAGGAAGTAAAAAAGCTGCCTATGAAGGATATCCTGCTGCGCAAAGCATCCGGATATGCTTTTTACAATACAAGCAAGTATACGTTTGAAAGGCTCCTGGATGATCCGGACAATATTGAGGCCAATTTCAGAGATTACCTGAATGGCTTTTCTGAGAATGTGCAGGATATTATTGAGAAGTTTAAATTCGATGGTCACATCACGACCATGGCAACGAAAGGCATCCTTTATATCGTTATCAAGGAGTTTACATCTCCGCAGGCCAACCTCCATCCGGATGTCATTTCCAATCTGGAGATGGGATATATATTTGAGGAGATTATCAGGAGATTCTCTGAGGCACATAATGAAGATGCAGGGCAGCATTATACGCCTCGTGAAGTCATTCGTCTCATGGTCAACATTCTGTTTAATGATGATAATGATGTCCTTTCAGGCAATAATGTCGCGAAGACCATATACGATCCGGCCTGCGGTACCGGCGGAATGCTGTCGGTCGCGGAGGAATATCTGCATGAACTGAATGCATCCACGGAGCTCATGGCATTCGGACAGGAGATCAATGACCAGACTTTTGCCATCTGTAAAGCGGACATGCTGATCAAAGGAAACAATGCCGATTTTATCAAAGATGGGAATACGCTGTCGGAGGATCAGTTTGAGGGTCAGCATTTTGATTACATTATCTCCAATCCGCCCTTCGGACGTGAGTGGAAAAATGAAAAAGCAAAGGTGGAAGCAGAGGCAAAGCGCGGGTTCGCAGGAAGGTTTGGTGCAGGGCTTCCGTCTGCTTCGGATGGGCAGATGCTGTTTCTTATGACAGCGATTTCCAAGATGAAGGATGCGAATGAAGGCGGCAGCCGCATTGCCATCATCCATAATGGCTCACCACTTTTTACCGGGGACGCAGGCAGCGGACCGTCTGAGATTCGTAAGTTTATTCTGGAGAACGACCTGCTCGAAGCTATCATCGCACTGCCAAATGATATTTTTTATAATACAGGAATTGCCACGTACATCTGGGTGCTGTCCAATAAAAAGGCCGGTACGAGGCGCGAGGGCAAGGTGCAGCTCATCAATGCGAATGGTCTTTATGAGAAGCGCAGGAAAGCACTTGGTAACAAGAGAAATGACATTGCGGAGGATCAGATCGCTGAGATCACAAAGCTGTATGGAGATTTCAGAGAGGATGAAGTCAGCAAAATCTTTGACAATGCAGACTTCGGCTATACCAAGGTCACAGTGGAGCGTCCGCTGAAGGACGCAGATGGAAAGCCGGTTCTTAAGAAAGGGAAGCCGGAGCCGGATACATCCCTCCGGGATACAGAAAATATACCGCTCAAAGATGACATTGAGGAATACTTTAAGCGTGAGGTGCTTCCCTTTGCACCGGATGCCTGGCTTGACCGCAAAAAGGACAAGGTGGGATATGAAATTCCATTCACCCGCTATTTCTATAAATATGAAGCGCCGCAGCCGTCAGAGGAAATCATGGCGGAGATCATGGATCTGGAAACCGAACTCTCCGGAAGTCTCGAGGAGGTATTTGATCTATGAGGGAAATGAAGGACAGCGGGGTGGAATGGATCGGGGAGATACCGAAAGAATGGTCTTGCATTAGAATGAAGAATTGTATTAAAGAAAGAGATTGCGGTGTATGGGGAGAGGAAGAAAAAAATGATTCGAAGGATATTGTATGTGTGAGAATAGCAGATTTTGATTATTCAACTATGCAAATTAAGAATTCTGAAAACTATAAATATACTTTAAGAAATTACGATCAGAATGTCATTTCAAGATTATTGCTTCAAAAAGGTGATATATTGATTGAAAAATCTGGTGGAGGCGATAAAACACCTGTAGGTCGGACTGTAATATTTAATTTGAACTTTCCTTGTTTGTATGCAAATTTCATTGAACGCATACGTGTGAAAGAAGATTTTGATAATAGGTATGTGCAGTATATCTTTGTGATTTTTTATTCGAATAAATATGTCTTGAATTATATTAAGCAAACAACAGGGATACAGAATTTGGATATTACAGCTATGCTTAATAATGAAATGGTTGTATGTCCGCCACATAAATTGCAAGTGATGATTGCAGATTACCTCGAAAAAAAATGCTCTCAAATCGACAACATTATCGAAAAAGAGCAGCGCATCATCGAGAGGCTGAAAGCCTACCGGATTTCCATGGTTACTGAGGCAGTGACCAAAGGACTGAACCCGGATGTTAAGCTTTCCGATTGTAAAATCGGATGGATTGATAAGATTCCGGCACACTGGAAGACTTACAGGATTGCAAATCTTTATAAAGAAGTTTCAGAAAACGGAAATGAAGATCTGCCGATCCTGACAGTATCTATCAATACAGGTGTTTCTGATCGTGAACTGAGCGATGAGGAAAGTGACCGGGTATTTGTACGCAGTGAAGACAAATCGAAATATAAACGTGTACAGCCGGGGGATCTGACTTACAATATGATGAGGGCATGGCAGGGAGCATTCGGTGCGGTACGTGTTGAAGGGATGGTCAGCCCGGCCTATGTGGTTGCAAGACCATTTGCAGAAATCGACAGTCGGTATGCAGAATACCTGCTCCGTACACCGATTGCAACAGAAGAGATGCACCGTTATTCGCATGGAATTGCGGACTTCCGGCTGAGATTGTACTGGCCTGAGTTCCGAAACATCAGAATCTGCTTTCCACCACTGGAAGAACAGAAACAGATTGCAGATTTCATAGATGAAAAGTCGGCTAAGATTGATGAACTGATTGCACGGAGAGAAGTGCTGATCAGTAAGCTGACAGCCTACAAAAAATCCCTCATTTACGAGGTCGTTACCGGCAAACGGGAGGTGACTAAATGACAGCAGAGGAAATATTTGCAGGGGAATCCGATGATGTTGAATTTAAGGAGGAAATTCCGGCAAAAAGCGAGAAATATATGAAATCTGTAGTTGCCTTTGCAAATGGGAAAGGCGGCAGGATTGTCTTTGGCGTTGAGGATGGAACGTGGAAGGTTACAGGGATCAAAAAAGAAGAGATTTTTGAAAAGATGGATGCCATAACCAGCGCGATTTTTGACAGCTGCGAGCCTAAAATCACGCCAAGCGTCAACCTGCAGGAAATTGATGATAAGGCTATTATTGTAGTTGAAATACTGCCTGGTATGCAGCGTCCTTATTATATCAAGTCGCAGGGAATTATGGACGGGACTTATGTACGGGTTTCAAGGTCGACGCGTCATGCAGAGCGTTATTCTATACAGGAGCTGATTTTGGAAGGAACGAACCGGTCCTTTGATCAGGTTGCTACAGATCAGCCTGTTACTGAAGAAAAAATCTCTATGTTCTGCAATCGGCTGTATCAGCATGCTTTGCGGCTGTGTACAACGGAAGAGATGAGGGAGCAGATCAGGCCGTTGGGGAAAAATCAACTGCTTACATGGAAACTGCTCACAGAAAAAGACGGTCAGTATTATCCGTCAAATGGTTATCTTCTGCTGGACGGTGATGCGGATGCTTTTCCGGAGGCTGTGATTCAGTGTGCGGTATTTAAAGGAACTGTGCGGGACACTTTTATTACCCGTAGGGAATACGCCGGTCCGATCTATGAGCAGATTGAGGAAGCATATCAGTTTATTCTCAGTCATATCAATATCGGTTCCCGTGTGGAAGGTATCGGCAGACAGGATATTTACGAATTGCCGGTGAAAACGATCCGGGAAATGATTTCAAACGCAGTATGTCACCGCAGCTATCTGACACCGGGGAAGATTCAGGTTGCAATATTTGATGACCGTTTGGAGGTCACATCGCCGGGAATGCTGGACAATGAGATCACGATTGAGAAGATGAAGACAGGTCTGTCAAAACTCAGAAATAAAGGTATTGCTGCAGCATTTGCTTATATGAATGTCGTTGAGGCATGGGGAAGCGGCATTCCTAAGATGTTCAGGGAAGCAAGGGAATATGGACTTCGGGAACCGGAACTTATTGATATGGGGAGCGATTTCCGTATAAATCTGTATCGGAAACAGCCTGAATTTGATTCGCTTGGTGTGGTTGATCCGACCAAACCGACCGACCAAGCCGACCAAGATACCGACCAAGCCGACCAGAGTGCCAATGAAACTGACCAGCCAAGTGAGAGGACAGATTTATCGGAAAAAGAAAAGGCAATTTTACAGATAATAGAAAAGAATCCGGAGTATACACAGGCAGAAATGTCAGAGATACTGGGATGGAAAATGAATCAGATCAAATATTATACAGATAAATTGCGACAGAAGAAGGTTATTGAAAGAAAAGGCACAAGTCAAAAAGGGTATTGGAAGGTTTGCTGATAAAAGCAAGCAATAAATAAAATGATCACAGGGGGGCCTGCATATGTCTGATTTTGATGTGAGGGAAAAACGCTTTGAACAGGATATTGAGGAATATCTCTGCAGCAGGGGCGGGTATGAAAAGGGAGATCCGGGGAAGTTTGACCGGAAGCTTGCACTTGATACAGGTACTTTTCTTCAATTTATCAGGGTCAGCCAGCCCAGAGCCTGGGAGCACTACGAGAAAATTTATGGTTCTGACAGTGAAAAGCAGATTGTAGACCGTTTATGCCGTGAGGTAAAGATGGTGGGGCTCCTGCGCGTTATGAGGCAAGGCTTTACGGATCGTGGTATTAAGTTCAGGACAGTGTTCTGGAAACCGGAGACCTCGATCAATGTGACAACACAGAGACAGTATCAGTCAAATATCTTTCATTGCACCAGGCAGCTTCATTATTCGCTGATGAATGAAAACAGCATTGACATCGTGCTGTTTATCAACGGAATTCCTGTGGTATCTTTGGAACTGAAGTGTCAGTTCACAGGACAGAATACGGCGAATGCGATTGAACAGTACAAGTTTGACCGGGCGGGAAAAGATGCTATTTTTACTTTCAAGGAAAGAATCCTTGCCCATTTTGCAGTGGATCTGTCACGTGTGTATATGACGACACATCTGGAAGGCAGTCAGACATATTTTCTCCCGTTTAATCAGGGCAGCAATGGCGCAGGACATGTGGGTGGTTCCGGAAATCCTGAGAACCCGGATGGTTACGATACGGCATATCTGTGGGAAGATGTACTATGTAAGGAGAGACTGCTTGAGATCATCGGAAAGTATATGCACCTGCAGACAGACCGGGATGAAAAGACCGGAGAGGTCAGATCGGAGCGGATGATTTTTCCAAGATATCATCAGCTGGATGTGGTTACAAAGCTGCTGACAGATGTAAAGGAAAACGGATCGGGGCATAATTATCTCATTCAGCATAGTGCAGGCTCCGGAAAATCCAATTCAATTGCGTGGCTTGCTTACAGGCTTGCAGGGCTGCATGACGATAAAGATGAGAAGATATTCCAGTCCGTGATCATCGTGACAGACCGGCGTGTGCTGGACAGCCAGTTGCAGAATACGGTATATCAGTTTGACCATGTGGATGGCGTCGTGCAGAAGGTGGATAAGAATTCAAAGCAGTTAAAGGATGCGATTGAAAACGGGACAGGGATCATTATCACCACACTGCAGAAGTTCCCGGTGATTTACAAAGAAGTGAAAACCGGCAGTAAACGGTTTGCAGTTATTGTGGACGAGGCACATTCGTCACAGACAGGAGATGCAGCAAAGAAATTAAAGCGTGCGCTTGCGGATACGGAAAAACTCCTGGAAGAATACGCCGAGATGGAATATGAGGATGAGAGTAAACGTAAGGACGATGAGGACAGGCTTTTAGATGAACTTGCTGCTCAGGGGAACCATGAGAATATGTCTTTCTTTGCATTTACTGCAACGCCGAAGGACAAGACGCTCCAGATGTTCGGACAAAAAGGTGCGGATGGAAAATATCATCCGTTCCATATCTATTCCATGCGGCAGGCTATTGAAGAGGGCTTCATCCTTGATGTATTGAAAAATTACATGACCTACAAAATGTATTACAAGATTGCCAAAGCGATCCCGGACAACCCGGAACTGGATACGACGGCGGGTGTCAATGCTATCCGGAATTTTGAAACGCTGCATCCGCACAATATTTCACAGAAGACTACGGTAATGCTGGAGCATTTCCGCAATGTGACGATGCATAAAATCGGTGGGAAAGCCAAGGCGATGGTTGTAACACCTTCAAGGCTTCATGCAGTTCGCTATCTGCAGGAATTTAAACGGCAGATTGCAGAAAAGGGATATACAGATCTTGATGTACTGGTAGCATTTTCCGGAGAAGTTGAGGATGACGGACAGACCTTTACAGAAGAGAAGATGAACCATAACAAAGCCGGAGAGACCATAAAGGAAAAGGCACTGCCGGAGGCATTCCATACAGATGAATTCGGGATGCTGATTGTCGCAGAGAAGTATCAGACCGGTTTTGACGAACCGCTCCTGCATACGATGTTTGTGGACAAAAAGCTGTCCGGGGTAAAGGCAGTACAGACACTTTCAAGGCTTAACCGGACGATGCGGGGGAAACAGGATACCTTTGTTCTTGATTTTGTAAATTCTGCAGAAGACATCAAAAAGTCCTTTGAACCCTATTATGAAGAGACGGTTCTGGAACAGGAAACGGATCCGAATGTTGTTTATGATCTGAAAAACACATTGGATGAATACAGGGTTTACCAGCAGATTGAAATCGATAAGTTTGCCGGTATATTCTATTCTGTAAAGGAGCAGAATGCGGGTGATCTCGGAAAGCTGCAGGGACAGATCAGGCCGGCACTTGACCGGTTCGCAGCACTCCCGGCAGACAGGCAGGACCTTTTTAAATCAACGCTTGCCCGTTTTAACAGGATCTACGCTTTTATTACGCAGGTCTGCAGGCTGTTTGATAAAGACATTCATAAATTCAGTGTCTATGCAAAATTTCTGTATATGCAGCTGCCCAAAGGTGGGAATGACCAGGTAGTCGTAGATGATAAAGTACTGCTTGAATATTACCGTCTGGAAAAGGATTTTGAAGGCGGAATTGAATTAGAACCATCAGAGGACGGATTTCAGCCGATCACAGGGGAAGCCGGCCGTCGGGAAAAGAAAAAGGATCCGCTCACGGTTATCATTGAAAAGATCAATGAGCGCTATGGTACAAATTTCAGTGAGATGGATAAAGTGCTCCTGCAGATTGAAAATGACTATGCTGCGCAGGATAAGTGGCACAGCTATGCCAGCAACAACGATTTCAAAACATTTATGCTCCTTTTTGAAAAAGACTTTCCAGAAATGGCAGCGAGCCGATATGAACAAAATGATGATTTCTTTGTCCGTATGTTCAGGGAACCTGAAATGATGAAACAGGTCATGGATACTTTGGGTGCTGTTTTATACGAACGCTTAAAGAAGTCTTTCCGTTATGAGAATCCGGAAGAGAGCCTTGGAATGGTAGCAGAGGATACAACATCGTTTGGGGATGACTTGTGATATAAAAATATTATTTGCGAGGTGCAAAAATCCTGCGAAAATGGCTATTTTTCTTGATTCTTACTCGTATCATAAAACAAATGATAATGTAACATATGGTCATTGATGGTTCGAATTATAGGCTTTTCCCCAATACTTTACCCTTTACGATGGTCTTTTCAAATAGTACCCTTGGAAAAAATCTGCTCCTAATTCCTTCATTGTTTCAAACTCGCCTTCGGTCTCGATTCCTTCGGCCACCACGCTTATTTTTCTTGCATGAAATGCATCAATTATTTCGCGCAATTGTTCCTGTCTGTACGTATCTTTATCAATATCGGTCAGTAATGTCCGATCTATCTTTACAATATTAGGGTTAGCAGCATCGATCACATCAAAATTATTAATGCCTGTACCAAAATCATCTATGGCAATCAGGTTATTACTAATATCTGCATATTTTCTTTTTATCTGCGCAATTTCTACTGATAAATAAGGGTATTCCAGTGACTCGAAAATCATTGCATTCTTTTGTCTGCCATAGTACGAAATCAATGTCATTTAGATAAGCATTTCGTCTGTTAGGAAAGGTATCTCACAGGTTACAAGCCTCTGAAAAATCTGTTTAGTTAAGAAAAGGCATGTGAAAACGGTTGAGATTTGAATCAGGAAAAC
>JAKVKH010000044.1 GCA_022486625.1 Butyrivibrio sp.
CACTCATTCTTTTCTCCTTTCCTCAGGCCGTGTAATCAACGGTATTCCCGTTCACTGCCATCATCTGTGCGGTAAGCCTGCTGTCATCATCCAAATCTTCCAGTCCTCCGCTTTCCTGGTTCATTTCTCCCAGATTAATTCTGTGAACTGCTCTTGTACTGCCGTTTCCCGTATTCTGTGCCTCTGCCTGCTGCTGTGCATTCTGCTGGAAACTCTGTTCGAACTGATGGCTCTGCACCGTAACTTCAACGGCATCAATCTTGATTCCCTGTTCGTCAAATCTCTGCTGGAGCTGTGCGACCTGACTTTCCAGTGCTGTCTTCACCGTTTCATTCTGTGCGGTAAACTGTGCAACCACTCCGCCATCTTTCCCTGCTGTTACGATCACGTTGACATTACCAAGACTCTGCGGATGAAGCTGCAACTCCATGGAAGTCATATCGGGTTTGAGCTGTACCTTCATGTAATCTGTAATCTGGCTGATAATTGACTGCATGTCTGCAGTCTGCCCGGTCTGCTGCGTCATTGCACTCTGAAAAGTACTCTGTGTCTGTGATATGTCTGTTGCCGCCTTACTCAGTCCATCCACGATCTGATTCAGAAGATTCTGTCCGGCGCCGTTTCCTGTCAGTTCCTGATTCCCAGCGTCCGTATCCTCGCCGGTATCTGCCGTATTTTCTGCAAGGGTGACAACTTCTGCATTGCCAAGAGTTTTGGCTCCGGTCTGATCATCCACACTGACCTGAATCTGTGTTACCTTTCCATTCTGGTCGGTTTTCAGAATATTGAACTGGCTCTCTTCCGGTACAGTCTGCTCTGTACCCTGCTGATTCTGTAAACTGTCATTCACAGTGAAATCGGTCAGCTCCGGTAATACTTCCGGCTGCTGTTGTGACACGGAACTGATTACTGTCTGAAGCTGTTCATCACTCAGATCAAAGTTCTCCGATATGTTCTGGCTGAGCGTATCGGTCTCCTGCAGCAGATTCTGCAGACTCTGAAACAGGTTCCCATCAGTCAGAAGATTCACTGAGTCAGAATCCTGCGTAAGCGTGGAAAAGAGCTGAACCATGTTCTGTGAATTCAAAAGATCAGCTGCTGTAAGTCCCAGCGTTTCCATTGCATTTTTAACATCCTCTTCACTGATTCCCAGTTCTTTCGCCATATCCCTGATGAGTTTGTTCCCGGCTTCGTTAATTGCATCTTTCACATCTGTACTGACATCCCTGTCATCCGTCTGATCGGTTTCGGTCATCTTATTCTGACTGACCTTATCCGAAGTATCACGCGAATTCTGCCTGTTTTGAACAACAGCTGATTTGTTATTGTTGTCAGGTTCTGTTGTCTTTCCCAGCTGATTCGTCGTACTCTGTACCTGTACCGCTGTGCTCTGACGTCCTGTCTGCCCCACGGCCTGTGTACTGAGCTTTGCTGCATCCATCACATCATCAAAATGAGTATCGTCTGATGTGGATGTCTGCCTGTTGTTCTGCATCTGCACATTATTGGTCATTCCCGTGCTCTGCAGCCCAATGCCCTGTACAGTTGTGCTGGACATTTGTTCTCCTTTCTGCGGCTCCTGCCGCATGTGCTTCAAAATGGTCGAAAGCATACCTGTCTTTTTCAGTAATAGTATCGGCCACACAGGTAAAAAACATAACCCATGTGGCCGATCTTTTTCACTTTTTTCAGATCATTTATTTTCCGCTGCCGGCATTGTTACTGCTGCCGGAAAGCTCCGGAAGTGCAGAAGGTGCCATCAGTTTGGTCACTTCATCTGCAACTGTTGCGTCCATTGCACCAAGGATCGCTCCTCTGTCATCCGAACTCATCTGATTCAGTATTCTGGCAACAAGCGTCAGATCATCCATCTTATTAAAAATAGCTGCTGCCTGCTTCGCCTTCATGGCCGAATACGCTGCCGCATATTTTTTTACCTCTTCATCACTCTGCTGGCCTTCCAATACCCCCTGATAGATAGATGCTGCAATATCCGGCTCAATCATCGCATAATAGGAGGCATAGGATGCCGCATCCGGTGCGTTATCATTATAAACAATGTCCTTATAAAACTGCTGCCTTTCCGATTCCAGCTTGTCCTGCTCATCTTCAAAGGGCTTAAGTCTGTCTACTTCTGCCTGAAGCTGTGCAATACTGGCCTCGTAAGTACTGTTCTTACTCTGTGCATCCTGCAATTGCAGTTCCAGTTTCTGAACATAAGCCGCGTCGGCACCTCCTGTCTGCGTGCTGTTACCGCTGACCATACTGCCGTCCGAAGCGGAATTCCCACTCTGTGAACTTCCTGTGCCTGCTGATGTCGTATCCGGCAGAATCTTATTGACATACGGCACATCCTTCAAAATCGGAGTCAGAACTGTTGAGCCAAAACCACCGACATCCAGTTTAACCAGAAGCGCCATGATAATCAGCCACATCAGAATAATCAGAATCGTAATCAGCGCTGTTGCGAAGCCGCCTCCTTCATCATCGCCGTTAATTTCAGCCTCACGATCTTCAAGCTCTCTCTGGCGGTTCTTTGCATCCTTTTTCTGCTGCTTCTGATCTTCCTTCAGCTTCTTTTTCTCGGCTTTCAGCTGCGCCTTTGCAGCTTTCGGATCAGCAGCAGGTGTATTTTCGTCCTGTGTATTTTCTTCTTCATCATCTGGCGTCTTCTTATTATCCGGCATCTCTGGCTCCTGCTTTTTTTATCATTGAAATAATCCGGGAAACTGATCCGTTCATTACCTGTTATTCTGTATCCGCTGTCCATAGGTAAAACTGCTTCGCTGATCCGTTTCTCTTGCTTCTGCTTCCTTTTCGTCCTGTACAAATGTTTCAAAAGCCTTTTCCCGCAGTTTTTCCTGCATCTTTCGCTCCTGCATAACAGTAGTCAGCCTGATTCTTGCAACATCAACAGCTTTTTCAGCTTTTCTGATAGTCTGCTTCTGCTGCTCGATCAAATCATCCATTGTTTTCATATACTGTCTGTTATCAATAATCTCATGTACCTTCAGTCTGTCCTTCTGAAGATCACGGCCTTCCTCAAGATATCCGAGACGCTTCTCCATCATCTGTTCCAGTCTGTCGTTTTCCAGATCCAGCCTGTGCTTTGCTGCTCCAAACTCCATCCTGGCCTGATCTTCCGTCTTCAGTTTGATATTCAGAATGCTCTGCATTCGATAAACAAATCTGGCCATTTTGTTCCCTCAGGTTAAGTTAGTCTTACAGGTTACGTTGTTTCTGCCGCCTCTTCTGGTGCCTGCCGCTTTTCATCCACATCAAAAATTGCCTCCAACTGTGCTACAATTTCTTCAAACGTATAGCGTTCTTCCGTGCTCTGCATCAGGAATTCATTGACCTGATCAATTTTCTCGATGGCAAAATCAATATTTTTATTGGCACCGCTCTTATAAGCACCGATATTAATCAGATCCTCAACATCATTGTATGTAGCCAATACATTTTTCAATCTGCCGGATGCTTTTTTTTGCTCCGGACCTACAATTGAACTCATACATCTGGAAATACTCTGCAGCACATCGATTGCCGGGTAATGGTTTTTCTGTGCCAGTTTACGATTCAATACAATATGACCATCCAGAATGCTTCGTGCAGTATCGGTAATCGGTTCATTAAAATCATCGCCATCAACGAGTACTGTATAAAGTCCTGTAATGGAACCGCTCTTTGATCTGCCCGCACGTTCCAGGAGCTTTGGCATCTCTGCATACACGCTCGGCGGATAGCCGCGGGATACAGGCGGTTCTCCGCTTGCCAGTCCGATCTCCCTCTGTGCCATGGAGAAACGAGTCAGTGAATCCATCATCAAAAGCACATCCTTGCCCTGATCTCTGAAATATTCTGCTACGGAAGTTGCCGTTTTGGCTGCTTTGACACGTTCCAGTGCCGGCTTATCCGATGTAGCAACTACGACAACGGACCGACTCATTCCTTCCGGACCAAGGTCACGTTCTATAAATTCGCGAACCTCTCTGCCTCGCTCTCCGATCAGTGCAATGACATTGATATCCGCTTTGGTATTCCTTGCAAACATACCAAGAAGTGTAGATTTACCAACACCGGAACCTGCAAAGATTCCGATCCGCTGTCCCTTCCCGACTGTCAAAAGGCCGTCCACAGCCTTTACTCCGAGCGGCAGGACATCCGATATCGGATCTCTGGTCATTGGATCCGGCGGCTGGTTTTCAATGGAATAAGAAATCCCATCTTCCAGCTGCATTCCCTGCCCATAATTTATTCCGTCAATTCTTCCAAGACCGTCCAGCGTTTTGCCCAGAAGTCCCTCTCCGACATTGACTCTTAAGGGCGCTTCCGTATTTTCCACAATACTTCCGCAACCGATTCCATTTGTATTTTCATATGGCATCAACTGCACATGATCGTCCTTGAACCCCACGACCTCCGCCATGGTAGGCTTCCCGGACACCTGTGCCGGCGAATCTTCATCCTTACTCTTGGGATAAATCAGACAGATATCCCCCAGTTTGGCGTCCGGACCAGCCGATTCAATTGTCAGTCCGATAATATTTACTACCTTCCCTCTGGTACGATAGTAGGTCTGAGACTCCATTTTCTTATATTTGGAGAAATCAATGAGACTGCTCACAGGACATATCCTCCCCGTCAACTGCGTTTTCTTTCAAAGGACAGAAGTTTCAGTTTCCGTGAAAGCTCCTCAAGTTCTACCCCGACGCTGCAGTCAAATACGCCGCCGTCTGTCTCAATGATACATTCATTTTCCTTCATCATCGGATCCTCAATGATTTCCATTGTAGCATTCGGAGAAGTAATATTCTCACGAAGCTTTTCCTTCTCATCCGTAATCATATCGTAATCGTCAGGAGATACATGAATAATATAGTCATTTCCGGATTCAATCCTGCTGAGCGCCGTCTGCAAAAGATGCAAAATAATATCCTTATCGTTTCGCAAATCCACTTCAAATACATGTTCATAGATCTGTGTCAGTGCATCTACCATCTCAGGTTCAAGTGAATCCACCATTTTCCTGTATTCTGTTTCCAGTTCTTCCCCGCGCTTTGCGATCTCCTTTTTCAGGTTTTCAGCTTCTTCTGCGCCATTCTGATATCCATCGTTATATCCGGCATTTCTGCCTTCATCTTTAGCATTCTGTCTGATCTTCTGCGCCTGCTTCTGCGCATCATCAATCAGTTGCTGTGCCTGTCTCCCGGCTTCCTCAAGCTGTTCATCCACACGGATCTGAATCTCCGCACCTGAAGTCGTATCCTGCTGATCGGGATCAGGAAGTATTCCGACATCCTCTGTCAGCTGTGACAGCTGTTCCGCATTGATTCCTTCGGTAAATCCATCCTCTCTTTCCGCATTTTCAGAATTCTCCGCAGCCTTCATAGCCTGACGTTTTCTCTCTTCTTCACGGAACTTCAGGATTTTCTGATCTATCAGTTCATTATTATCAATTACGCGCTTATCACTCTGATCTACAGTGACCCAGCCGGCTTTATACAGATTAGACAACGATCTCGTCACCTCCGCCCCTGGAGATTACGATCTCTCCTGAGTCTTCCAGTTTTCTGATGATATTTACGATCTTCTGCTGTGCTTCCTCTACATCCTTCATCCGGACAGGACCCATAAAGTCCATATCTTCCTTAATCATAACCGCCAGACGTTTGGACAGGTTATTAAAGATTGCATTCTGTACCTGTTCATTGGCGCTCTTACATGCCAGTGCGAGATCATTATTATCGACATCACGCAGCACACGCTGAATAGATCTGTCGTCAAGCATAAGAATATCTTCGAATACAAACATCTTCTTTCTGATCTCATCCGCAAGCTCCGGCTCTTCGATTTCGAGAGTTTCCATAATATGTTTCTCAGTTGCACGATCAACTGTATTGAGAATCTCAACCACAGCATCGACACCACCGATAATGGTATAATCCTGATTGACAAGAGAAGAAAGTTTTGATTCCAGTACCTTTTCTACTTCCTTAATCGTATCCGGGCTTGTTCTGTCCATACGGGCAATACGCCTTGCCACATCTGCCTGCCTGTCAGGAGGAAGTGCAGACAGAATGGAAGAACTCTGCTGCGGTGACATGTAGGAGAGAATGAGCGCAATGGTCTGCGGATGCTCATCCTGAATAAAGGTAAGAATCTGTGACGGATCCGTTTTTCTGATAAACTCAAACGGTTTAACCTGAAGCGATGCCGTCAGCTTACTGATGACATCCATGGCCTTGTCTTCACCGAGGGCCTTCTCCAGAAGTTCCTTTGCATAGTTGATACCGCCTTCGGCAATATACTGCTGTGCAAGACAGATTCCGTAGAATTCATTGATGACAGCTTCCTTAACCTGCGGCGTTACGCTTCTTGTATTGGCGATCTCAAGAGTCAGTTCCTCAATTTCCTCTTCTTTGAGATGTTTGAAAATTGTGGACGACTTCTCCGGTCCCAGCGCAATCAGCAGGATCGCTGCTTTCTGGGTTCCGGTGAGCTCACTTAATTCTTCTTTACTGCTGGAAGATGGCATCTTATGTCTGTTCCCCGTTTCCTGACATGGTTTGGTCTGTCTCAGATATGACAGGCTCTGTCATATTTCACCTGATATTATGGTATCACGTATAGTCTTCATTCAACCAATTGCGAAGAAGATTTGCGGCTGCTTCAGGATTCTCATCCACAAACTTCTCAATTAAGTGCTTTGTCTCAGATCCCTCGTCCACTTCAATATTTTCAAGTGCTTCTTCCGGCGGCTGAGATTCCAGAAGATGTTCCACTGATAATTCCTCCGGCTGTTCTTCCACCTCCGGTTCTTTCTCGGTACGAAGGCTTCGAAGAATCACAAATGCAAGCAGCCCCAGAATCACCACGATCAGAACAATCTGCAGAATATCTGTCAAACTGATGTTTGCACCTGTATTGTCAAAATATACATTTTCATTGTAAAGAGCAAGTGTGATATTGCTGCTGTTTATGCCTGTCGCATGTGCCACGACATCCACCAAACGCTGTTTTGTCGCTGCATCTATGGTATCTGTCACATCTACAGGACTGGCATTTGCTGCCTTGTACTGTGCCCAGGTTGATCCTCCATTTGCCGCAGAATCATAATCTCCCTGATTCATAACCACATAATTGATGGCCGTTACTGAAATAGATGAATTGGTATAATCAATGACACCTGCAGGTGTTGTAGTCGTCGTGATCTTCTCATTCGGCAGATAATCCTTGGAATCCTCATCCACAGTAGAGGACGAAGTCTGATTATCCTGCGTTACATACGTGGTTTCATTATTGGTATCCGTTCCGGGAACTCCGCTTGTGCCGTTCGTACCGGTAGAACTGTAAGTATTTTCATGACTCAGTACCCCCTGCGTTCCGCCGCTTACCGGAGTATAATCATGTGTGGTTTCTTCCTTATTCGAGAAATCCATGACAAGGTTACTGGCAACTTCCACGTTATCATACAGATCCGTACCCAGAAGTACCTTCTTCACCTCACCCTTGATCGTTTTCTGTGCCTTGTCCTTAAGTGAGAGCTGCGTACTTGCCGTTCCGGTTGCAGAACTGTCATCTTCTCCGGAAAAGAGCATGTTTCCTTCCGTATCAAGAACCACAATATTATTTGTCGACTTATTACCGATTGCCGCAGCCGTTGCCTTTGCGATATAAGATGCATTGTCTTCGGTAAAGTTATCAGGATCCTTCAGCTTTAATAAAATACTTGCAGAAGCCTCCTGCTGATCCGCCAGAAGAGTACCGTCATCCTCCGGAATGGAAAGGCTCACCTTTGCACTGTCAATGGCATCCATGGTCGAAAAATCCGATGCCAGCTTGGTTTCCAGATAAGCCACATATTTTTTCTGTTTATCTGACTCTGTTGTGGAGAAACTGCCATTCGTCACATTATCAATAGAGTAATCCGCAGCCTGTATATTATTTGCGCCAAGAAGGATGTTTGCATCCGCTTCCTGCGATTCCAGTACTCTGAACTGTAGCCCGTCATTGGAAATCGTATAGGTTATGCTGTTGTCATCCAGAAGCGTCTTTACCTGTGATGCCTCTGATGTATTTTCCGCACTCATGAGCAGTACATAGGTCGGGCGCGTCAGAACCGTAACCAGAATTACTACTGTAAGTGCTGCCACAGAAGTCCCGACAACAATCAGTGTTTTCTGTTTGGTTGAAAACTTATCCCACCAGTCTTTTATCTGCTGGAGCACAGCTTTCAGTTTTTCAGGCATGCCGGATCCCCTTTCTCAACGTGCTTTTTCATTCAGAACTGCATCTGCATCAGTTCCCGATATGCAGACAATGCTCTGTCCCTGACCGCTACCGTATACTGCAGTGCAGTTGATGCCTTCTGAAGGGCAATGGTCAGATCATGTGTATTATCAGTCTGTCCAAGCGACCATTTAATCTCTTCATTTTCCGCATCAGAAAGATAGCTGTTGGTTGTATTCAGATTATCCACTGCCTTTGAAAAAATATCTGAAAATGAACTGCCATCGTCCGTTGTACTTCCCAGTGGACTTGCGACTTTACTGTTTGCTTCCTCTGCCGCTTTGATCGCATTGGAAGATACATTGGTAATTGTTGATATATCTGCCATGTCATGCCCCTTTTTTCATATTCCGCTTCATCTGCTCACCGGTCTGTTATGACTGCTGTCCCAGCTGCAGACCCCTTGATGCAATATCCTTACTGGCTGTAAATGCAGTTGCATTTGCCTGATAGGAATTGCTTGCATCAATCAGGTTCGTCATCTCCGTCACTGTATTTACATTCGGATAAGTTACATAACCATTTGCATCCGCATCCGGATTCGATGGCTCATATACAGTATTCATCGGTGTCCATGTATCATCAGACACAGAAGATACCTTGACACCATCTCCCGAATATCTGTCTGTTGCGGAATTCAGCACCTTGGAAAACGGAGTCTGAGAATCCTTCTCCGCAAACGTAACCACTTTTCTGACATATGGTGTACCATCCTCGGTTCTGGTAGTATTCGCATTCGCCAGATTCTGAGAAATAATATCCATCCGGTAACGCTGCGCAGTAAGACCGGAAGCATTAATGTTAAAAGAATCAAATATGCCCATTCAATTACTCCTTTCTTCCCGCTGTTTCATCATGATCCGGACATTGCAGATTTCAGATTGGAAAATTCCGTCTGCATTGCCGTCATGATACCGTTATACTTCAGTTCATTCGCAGCAAGTGTGACATTTTCCGTATCAATATCCACGTTATTGCCATCCAGCCTGTAGGAAAAATTTGCAGAGTCCGTATATGTTCTTGGTGTCAGGTCTTTGGTATCAAGGGCCTTTACCTTATCATCCATGGTCGTATATTTTGAATTTCCAAGTGCCTTTTGAAGCTCTCCCTCAAAATCGACATCCTGTCTCTTATATCCGGGGGTATCCACATTTGCTATATTATTGGCAATTACGTCATTGCGAATCCACGATGCATCCGCAGCCTTGTCCAATACGTTGATATAGTCATATGCTCCTGAATTAATCATCGTCAGGCCTCCTTCTGGTCACAATATGCTTTTCATATCATGGCAAACTATTCTTTATCTATATTATGATTTTTCAATGCAAAATACAAGCAGTTTCCCTTAAAAACAGTACTTTATGTTGTGTTTTTTTTCTTTTTTTATACAAGATCTTGCCGGAAAATTCTGTTTTCTCAAAAAAGCAAAGGGACTTACCACTTTTGTCAGCGATAAATCCCTTCATCCTATCATTCATAATCCGTTATGCACACTGACAGCAATCACATCTGCTGCTTCAGCTTTTTAATTTCATCAAACACGACATCATTCAGGACCTTAATATAAGTACCTTTCATGCCGGATGATCTGGATTCAATAACACCTGCGCTTTCAAACTTGCGCAGCGCATTGACAATCACGCTTCTGGTAATTCCGACCCTGTCTGCAATTTTGCTTGCCACCAGGACTCCTTCCATTCCATTCAGTTCATCGAAAATATGTACAATTGCTTCCATTTCGGAAAAAGAAAGTGTACTGATCGCAGATTTTACCACTGCAAGCTTTCTGCTTTCCTCTGCGCTTTCTTCATTAACCGCCCTCAGCATTTCAAGTCCGACTACTGTTGTACCATATTCACACAAAATAATATCATCAATGTCATAAGGCTCATCACATTTATAGATAAAAAGAGTCCCCAGACGTTCTCCTGCAATCTCAATCGGTGTAATGATTGCCTGATACTTCTGTGTATCCACACCTTCAAAGCCGAGTGTTTCCAGATTGACATTCTCTTTTGTAGAGAGAATCGTCAGCAGTCTCTCATTCAGCATCGGATCAATAAAATCTCCGACATGATTCACCAGCAGTTCACCGAGTGAATCCACGGATTCTGTTTCACCGATTCCGAGAACTTTCCCCTTTCTGCTGATCACAAGCATGTTGGAAGACAGAATATCGCATAATACCTTGCAGATATCATTGAACACAACTTTACCGGAATTACTGTTATGCAAAAGTTTACCGATTTTACGGGTCTTGTCCAGTAACTGCACACTGCTCATGATTCGTCTCCTTTACAATTTGTATACGATATGCGAAAAGAAGTGCAACTATTTTTATAGTAGCACAATTTTTGTGCTTCATCAATTGTAAAGTATGGCATTATTGTGAAAATTCAGTTAATAACTACATTATATTCAAATTTACAGACAGTTATATTCAATTTGTTTATTCTTTTTCTTCCTGTGCCGGTTTGTCACAGACATAGCCGCATTCCTGATCTGCGCAGACAAGCTTATTTCCCTTCTCCAGCATCAGTCCTCCGCACTGCGGGCACTTCATGGCTGACGGTTTCTGCCATACCATGAAATCACAGGCCGGATTATCAATACATCCATAATACTTTCTGCCCTTACGCGTCTTTTTAATGACAATATCCTTCCCGCACTTAGGACACGCAACACCGATCTTCTCAAAGTACGGCTTGGTATTACGACATTCCGGGAATCCAGGACATGCCAGGAACTTACCGTGCGGACCATATTTGATCACCATATGTCTTCCACAGAGTTCACAGACCACATCTGTCTCTTCATCAGCAATCTGTACCTTTTCCAGCTCAGCCTCTGCCTTGTTGACAGCTTCGTCCAGATCCGGATAGAAGTTCTCAACTACAGTCTTCCACTTTACACTGCCCTCTGCTACACCATCAAGAAGCGTTTCCAGATTAGCAGTAAAATTCACATCAACAATCGAAGGGAAAGATTCCTTCATCATCTTGTTGACAACTTCGCCCAGTTCTGTCACATACAGATTCCGGCTTTCCTTTGTGATATAATGCCTTGCCAGTATTGTTGTAATGGTCGGCGCATAAGTACTTGGTCTGCCGATGCCGAGTGCTTCAAGGTCATGTACCAGAGAAGCTTCTGTATAATGCGGCTGCGGCTGTGTAAAATGCTGTTTGGGATCAAAAGAATCAAACTTCAGCTTTGTTTTTTCATCAATGCCCTTCATCAGCGTATTCTTTTCAATCTGATCATCTTCATCCGTATAGACATTCATGAAGCCGTCAAACACAGTCTTGGATGCTGCTACTGTAAACCTGCTCTCTCCTGCTGCAATCTTCACGGAGGTTGTCTCATATCTGGCTGCTGCCATACGGCTTGCCATAAATCTTCTCCAGATCAGCTGATACAGACGGAACTGATCACGATTAAGAGATTCTTTTACCATTACCGGCGTTCTGGTAACATCCGTCGGTCTGATTGCTTCATGTGCATCCTGAATCTTTACATTACTTTTCTTTTCTGAAGTCTGTTCTGCAATATATTCGGTACCAAAAGATTCTTTAATATAATTTTCCGCCATCTGCGCTGCTTCATCGGAAATTCTGGTGGAATCAGTTCTGAGATAGGTAATCAGGCCGACTGTCCCGCTTCCCTTGATATCAATTCCTTCATACAGCTGCTGTGCAAGACGCATGGTCTTCTGTGTGGAGAAGTTCAGTGCTTTGGATGCTTCCTGCTGCAACGTGGATGTGGTGAACGGGAAAGGTGCCTTCTTGCTTCTTTCACTCTTTTTTACTTCTGTTACTGTATATTTTGCGCCCTTTAAGGAAGAACAGATCTGATCGAGTTCTTCTTTGGTATGAATTTCCTTTTTGCCGTCTGCATCCCCATAATAATGTGCAATCAGCGGTTTCTTTTCTCCTGTGACATTCAGTGCCACATCAAGAGACCAGTACTCCTGCGGAATAAAAGAATTGATCTCATCCTCCCTGTCGCAGATAATGCGAAGTGCAACAGATTGAACACGACCTGCGCTTAAGCCTCTCTTGATCTTTGACCACAGAAGCGGAGATATACGATAGCCAACCATTCGGTCAAGTACACGCCTTGCCTGCTGAGCATCTACCAGATTCATATCAATATCTCTGGGGTGTTTAAGTGCCTCCTTAACGGCATTCTTGGTAATTTCATTGAATGTGATTCTGGATACCCTGTCATTTGCATCTTCAAGCTTCAGTGCTGCCTTGAGATGCCATGAGATTGCTTCTCCCTCGCGATCAGGGTCAGTTGCAAGATAAATATGATCTGACTTTTTGACCATTTTACGAAGATTGGCAAGAACATCGCCTTTCCCGCGTATAGTAATATATCTGGGTTCGTAGTCATGTTCCACATCAATTCCCATCTGGCTCTTTGGAAGATCACGAACATGTCCGTTGCTGGCTGCCACTTCATATCCGGTTCCCAGGAATTTCTTAATTGCCTTCACTTTGGTCGGTGACTCTACGATCAGTAAATACTTCTTTGCCATTTGCACATCTCTCTTTCTAAGTGATCACGTTCACAATACCGAAATATACACTACTTTTTTAAATGTTGCAACCAAAAATAAGCGCAGCCTCTCACCTGACGGTGAAAAGTCTGCGCTTTCTGTCTATCATTTCATCAATTTTTTCCATGTAAAGCTTCACATCTTTGACGTTATCACAACGCTCAATTCTGCCGCCGTCAAATACCGCCTTGGAAACACTTCCCGCACCGAGTGCAACGATTGACTCCTTTTCTTCCATGATCAGGACGTTATAAACACCCGCCTTGCCTTCCTGTGCATACCCGGTATTTTCAAAATTACCGGACATGTTTTTCTGACGATACAGATAATATGGCTTTAATCCCATCCGCTCAGCGCCCTCATGTGCAATATGCATCATGGCATCTGTATTGTTAATGGTATCAATTCCATTTTCACGGATCCATTCCTGCAGCCTTGATGCACGCTTGATCGCAAGAGAATGTACCGTCAGGTCATCCGGACGGAGCTTTTCAATTTCCGCCATGGTACTTCTGACATCTTCCTCTGTTTCTCCCGGAAGTCCCAGAATAATATCCATATTAATATTATCAAATCCTGCTTCTCTTGCCATGTGGAATGCATCAATGGTCTGCTGCACCGTGTGACGCCTGCCAATGAATTTCAGTGTCTTATCATGCATGGTCTGGGGATTTACGGAGATTCTGCTGACGTGATGCTGCTTCATGACGCGCAGTTTATCCGGTGTGATAGAGTCAGGGCGTCCGGATTCCACCGTCAGTTCACGCAGATGCTCCAGATTCAGCGCACTTTCAATTTTTCCCAGAAGTCTGTCCAGCTGCTGCGGAGAAAGTGTGGTCGGAGTTCCGCCGCCAACATATATGGTATCAAGCTGTCTGTCCTTAAACGCTTCTGCCACATAATCGATTTCCTTTTCCAGACAGGAAACATAGTCATCTACTTCCTTCGTCCATGCACCGATCGGATAGGAAGTAAACGAACAGTACAGGCAGGTCGTCGGGCAGAACGGAATTCCGATATAAATGCTGTAACCATTACGATAATCGATTCCCTGAAGAAGTCTGTGCTCCCGCTGTGCAATATCGATACTGAGATCAGTTTTTTCCTGACTTGTGAAAAAGACCTTCTGCATGTAATCATGAATATCTGCAGGTTGATGCCCCTGTTCCAGCATCATCATCGGTATCTTTACCGGTCGGATACCGGTAAGTGTCCCCCATGGGAGCTGCGTCCCGGTTTCCTGTGAAAGCATACCGTAGATCAGCTGTTTCAGGGCATTTTTTGGCGTCAGAAGAGAAGCCATCGATCCATTTGTCGCATAATCCGGATTCACAGTTTCTTTCCCTGTACTTTCTTCTGCGCAGACTGCGCGCTCCGTTTTTACAGTCCCGTCAGAAGAAGTCAACTGCATTTCAATATAGCCTTCTGTTTCTTCCATATCAATTGCTGCAGACGGCATCCCCTCATCAGAGCAGAGACTGCTCTCCTCATCCTTCAGGATCATTTTGACATCCTGCTCCGGATAAAAAGCCTTGAAAAGAGAATGAATATCGTATTTATACTTATCTTTATTCAGTGTTACAACCAGCATTTTTTATCAATCCATTTTTTCTGACAGTATCCTGTCCATTACAGAAATTCATTATAAGCACGTTCATGCCCGATCGTTGTCGTTCCGCCATGCCCCGGGTAAACTATCGTATCTTCCGGAAGCACCATCAGCCTCTGTCTCACAGACCGAACCAATGCACTCATGGAGCCTGTCGGCATATCGGTTCTTCCGACTGAGTCCTCGAACAAAGTGTCTCCGCTGATCAGAATATGTCCCTGTTCAAAATAATAGCAGCAGCTGCCCACAGTATGTCCCGGCGTGGCAAGCAGCTGGCACTTCATCCCCGCTGCTTCGATCATTTCCAGATCCGGCAGATATCTGTCCGGTGTGAAAGTAATCGACCTGCCATATTCTGCAGAACAGTTATTGTCTGCATTTTCACACAGTGCCTTTTCCGCTTCGTAGCAGTATAACGGTGCCCCGCTGAGCTTTCTGAGCTCACTGACGCCGCCGATATGATCAAAGTGCGCATGTGTCAGAAGAATCTGATCAATGGAAAAGCCTCTGTCCGTCAGCGCATCATAGATAAAGTCTCCTCGATCTGCAGGGTCAAAGACAATGCAATGTGTCCGTTTTTCATGAACCGTCTGCACCTCATGATTCTGCCCGTCTTCAAGATAGACAAAATAACAGTTGGTCTGGATCATGCCAAGCGTCATCGAACCTACCATGATTTTTGATTCTTCCATCAGCCTGTTGCCCTTTCAATATCAATAATGCTGTCAATCATACGCAGTTTATCAATCAGTGTCTTCAGTTCCTCACGGCTTGAAACTTCAAAGGAAATCTCAAGCGTTGCAAGACCCTGCTTGCTGGTACGCGTGTTCATGGCCTGAATATCAATGTTATTTTCTGCAAGAGATCTGGAAATATCCGCCAGAAGTCCATTACGGTCATTGGCAAAAATCTTGATGTCGGCAGTATACTTCTCTCCGCCTTCGGCAGATTCATTTTCCCATCTGGCGTCAATCAGTCTGCTGCGGTCTTCCTGTGCCATCTTGATGACATTCACACAGTCACTGCGGTGGATGGATACACCTCTTCCTCTTGTGACAAAGCCGACGATATCATCTCCCGGTACTGGATTACAGCACTTTGAGAAACGGACTGCCACATCATGCACGCCCTTGACGATAATTGCATTTCCCTTGCCGGAGATCTTCGGGGTGACACTCGTATCCGCCACCGCAGCCAGAACCTCTTCATCTGTAATATTCTTCTTATGCTCTTTCTCGTAGAGTTCCTCCATCTTATTGATGATCTGGCCCTCTTTGAGTCCGCCGTGTCCGACTGCAGCCAGTACAGCATCCCAGTCATGAAAGCCATACTTTCTGATGATAATATCCATGTATTCCGACTTTGATAAATCGGAAATTTCAATTCCTTTTGCCTTACAATATGCCGTCAGCAGTTCTTTGCCTCTGGCAACATTTTCTTCCTTCAGTTCATTTCGGAACCACTGGTTGATCTTGTTTTTGGTAGAAGTGCTTTTTGCAATACTCAGCCAGTCACGACTGGGTCCCTTGGAATTCTGGCTTGTCAGAACCTCAATCCGGTCGCCGTTCTGAATCCGGTAATCAATCGGTACCAGCTTGCCATTCACCTTGGCGCCGATCATCTTGTTACCGACTGCGCTGTGAACACTGTATGCAAAATCAATCGGTGTTGACCCGGCTGGAAGATTCTTCACTTCACCCTGCGGCGTAAAGCAGTACACATCCTCAGAGAACAGATTCAGATCGCTCTTTAAGAGGTTCATGAACTCCTGATTATCCGACATGTCACGCTGCCATTCCAGAATCTGACGCAGCCACACAAGCTTTTCCTCTTCCTGTGTCTCTACCTTCTTGCCATCCGATGCTTCCTTGTATTTCCAGTGTGCAGCAATACCATATTCAGCGGCACGATGCATATCATAGGTACGGATCTGAATTTCAAACGGCTGTCCGGTCGGTCCGATCAGTGTCGTATGCAGCGACTGATACATATTGGGCTTTGGCATGGCAATGTAATCCTTAAACCTGCCCGGAATCGGTTTATACATCTCATGAATGACACCAAGTGCCGCATAACAGTCCTTTACAGTATCCACGATGATTCTGACCGCAAACAGATCATAGATCTGATCCAGTGTCTTGCCCTGGTTACGCATCTTTTTATAGATACTGAAAAAATGCTTCACACGGCCGTTCACTTCGCCTTTGATACCCGCAGCTTCAATATGTTTTCTGACATCTTCTACAATGTCCTCCACATACTGCTCGCGTTCACTCTTTCTCTCAGATACCTTTTCCACCAGATCATAATAAACATCCGGTTTAAGATACTTCAGAGACAGATCATCCAGCTCAACCTTAATTTTGGAAATGCCAAGCCTTCCGGCAATCGGTGAATAGATATCCAGTGTTTCCTGTGCAATACGATGCTGTTTTTCCGGTGGCATGTAATTAAGCGTACGCATGTTATGAAGACGATCGGCCAGTTTGATCAGAATGACTCTGATATCCTTTGCCATCGCCAGAAACATCTTACGCAGATTTTCTGCCTGCATTTCCAGCTGATCCGGTGTTTTGTCCTTATAATCGGTTGACAGCTGCAGACTCTGCAGTTTGGTCACGCCATCCACGAGAAGCGCCACATCCGGTCCGAAATCACGTTCAATCTCTTCTTTGGTCAGGATGGTATCTTCCACGACATCATGCAGAAGTCCTGCTGCAATGGTTTCCTTATCCAGTTCAAGATCAGCCAGGATAATTGCGACGCAGAGAGGGTGTATGATATAGGGTTCGCCCGATTTGCGCAGCTGCTGCTTATGTGCCTCAGCCGCGGTGTGATATGCCTTTTCAATCAGGGTGATATCATCGGACGGATGGTATTTCTGAACTCGTTCAATCAGATCCTGGTACAGTTTCTCCGGGGTCTGATGCTCTTTGATCTCTTCAATTTTTCCATCATCAAATTTATCTTCTGCCATCATATAAGCTCTGCCTCGAACGGACTCTTATTTGCCTTCGTAAACAACTGCGGAATCAAGACGATACTTGCTGATCCTCTCACGGCCCTTAAGTCCTGCCAGTTCCATCATGACGAGAACGCCGGCAACCTCTCCGCCAAGAGACTCTACCAGACGAATCATTGCTTCTGTCGTACCGCCTGTTGCGATCAGATCATCCACAATCAGAACCTTCTGTCCCTTTTTAATGGAATCCTTATGCATTTCCAGTGTTGCCTTACCATATTCAAGATCATAATCCACTTCAACAGTCTCGCAGGGCAGCTTTCCCTTTTTACGAATCAGTACGAAAGGCTTACGAAGATTGTATGCAATCGGTGTGCCAAAAATAAACCCACGTGATTCAGCTCCTACTACTACATCAAAATCAAGATCCTTTACCAGATCCTGCATGGTATCAATTGCCAGGTGCAGTCCATCTGCATCCTGCAGGACACTTGTGATATCTCTGAACATGATTCCCTTTTCAGGAAAATCAGGGATTGTACGTACATAATCTTTTAATTCTTTCATTTTAAGTTCCTCCCGTAAATATCTTACGTTAATATTTGACAGAGCCCGTAAAAAAGGCTCCAAATGATAAATGAAGCGGCCGACATTACAGCCTGATTCAATAATTCAGCTTTCAGACTGCCGTATCCTCTTTGGAATATCTGCGCACCTTCCGAAATGCCACAAGATCCAATACGACAATATACACCAGAAACACGATGTTACATAACTCCGTACCAGAAGACGCAAGGAAATCATAAAAGCCATGAATGAGCACCGGAATTATCATGCTCATTGCCATATAGAATCCTGACTTTTTCTCGTATCCACAGTCTTTCAGGTATTTCGCCTGTCCATAATAATGTCCCATGAACACACCCGCGATACAATGCAGCGGAATAGCCGTTACTGCACGTGTCGGTGCAAGAGAATCGCCATAATTCATAATATAGAGAATATTCTCAAATGCAGCAAATCCAAGTGATGTCGTTGCTCCGTATACCACAGCGTCAAAGCGGAAATTGAAAGCGCTGTTCTTCCATGTCATATGTTTCATGACAAAATGCTTCCCGCCTTCTTCTGCCAGTGCGACAATCAGAAAATTATCAATAGCAAGATATACATCCGCCGGCAGGGCTACTCCCTCCACCTTCAGAACGTTTTCACCGATTGTTTCCAGAATCATTGCAGATATGGTGGACAGGCCTCCCAGGAAAAAGAGTCTCACCAGAAGTCTAGTCGGTTCCTTTTCGATTTTGTCAAGGCTGTAGATATAGAAAATCAGCAGCAGCGCGGGTATGACCGCTATCGCCACAACGTGTGTCATCGCCTTTTCACCCCATTTTCGAATAAACTTACCGAACTATTCTATCAAATCAGCGATAGAGTTACAAGTAAATATTGCAATGATGCGGGTTTTCTGAATAGAAATCAGGGGCGGGGAGAGAGTCTGGGGACGGCACGGACGCTTCGCTGCGTGCCTGGAAATGGCTGGCCCATCCGATAGGAAATGGGTCAGAATATGGATGTGAGCACCCAATTTCGCCCCATTTCCTATCGGATGTCGTTAGCGTCAAGTCATCTGAAACTCAGGTCCCTCTTTTGGAGGGGTTTAAAGACAAAAAGAGGAAGTGCATTTGCAAGTAAACTTGCATGCACTTCCTCTTTTGTCTTTAAACGCTTCGCGTTTTCTGAGTTTCAGATGATTTGACTTTTTATCGTCACATCATTCCCATTCCCGGGTTTCCAGCCGGAGCTGCCGGAACAGGTTCTTTGATCGTTGCTACTGCTGCTTCAGTTGTCAGGAAGCTGCTTGCTACGCTTGTTGCGTTCTGCAGTGCACTTCTTGTAACCTTTGCAGGATCAAGGATTCCGTCCTTAACCATATCAACATACTCTTCTGTATATGCATTGAAACCAACGCCTGTCTTGCTTTCCTTTACCTTGTTAACAATAACGGATCCATCAAGACCTGCATTTACAGCGATGTGGTACAGCGGAGCTTCCAGAGCCTTCAGTACGATCTTGGCGCCTGTCTTCTCATCGCCTTCCAGTGTTTCAGCAAGCTTCTGTACATCCTTTGATGCGTGGATGTATGCGCTTCCGCCGCCGAAGATGATTCCTTCTTCAACTGCTGCTCTTGTTGCATTCAGAGCATCTTCCATTCTGTACTTTGCTTCCTTCATTTCTGTCTCTGTTGCTGCGCCGACACGTACAACTGCTACGCCGCCTGCGAGCTTTGCAAGACGTTCCTGTAACTTTTCCTTATCAAAATCAGATGTGGTATCCTCGATCTGCTTCTTGATCTGACTGATTCTTGCCTGAATTTCCTTCTTGTCACCTTCGCCATCAACGATTGTGGTCTTTTCCTTCTCAACCTTGATGCTCTTAGCACGTCCAAGATCTTCCATTGTGGTATCTTTCAGTTCAAGACCAAGATCAGAGCTGATTACCTTACCGCCTGTCAGAATTGCGATATCTTCCAGCATGGCCTTTCTTCTGTCGCCGTAGCCAGGAGCCTTTACAGCAACTACGTTGAATGTGCCACGCAGCTTGTTTACGATCAGAGTTGTCAGTGCTTCACCGTCAACATCTTCAGCGATGATGAGGAGCTTGGAGCCTGTCTTTACGATCTGCTCCAGAAGCGGAAGGATATCATTGATACTGGAGATCTTCTTATCTGTGATGAGAATGAAAGGATCATCCAGCGCAGCTTCCATCTTATCCATATCTGTAGCCATGTATGCGGAAATGTAACCACGGTCGAACTGCATACCTTCAACGAGGTCAAGTTCTGTCTGCATGGTCTTGGATTCCTCGATTGTGATAACACCATCATTGGAAACCTTTTCCATAGCGTCTGCAATCATCTTGCCGACTTCTTCATCACCTGAAGAAACAGCTGCAACTCTCATGATCTGCTCTTTGCCCTTAACCTTTGTAGCCATCTTGCTGATGCTTGCAACTGCTGCATCTGTAGCCTTCTTCATACCCTTACGAAGGACAATCGGGTTAGCACCTGCAGCCAGATTCTTCATACCTTCATTGATCATTGCCTGTGCCAGAACTGTTGCTGTTGTAGTACCATCACCTGCTACATCGTTTGTCTTTGTAGCAACTTCCTTAACGAGCTGAGCACCCATATTTTCATATGGATCTTCAAGCTCGATTTCCTTTGCGATTGTTACACCATCGTTTGTGATAGTCGGAGCACCATAGGACTTATCCAGAACTACGTTTCTGCCCTTAGGGCCAATTGTAACACCTACTGTATCAGCAAGCTTGTTCACACCTTCAACCATTGCAAGACGGGCATCTGCACCGTGCTTAATTGTCTTTGCCATTTTAAATGACCTCCTGTGTATTCGTGTTTTTCATATTTCAAAGTGAAAAGAAATTACTTTACAACTGCAAGAATGTCGTTCTGCTTAACGATGATGTACTTTGTATCTTCCATCTCAACTTCTGTTCCTGCATACTTGGAATAGATGACTGTGTCACCCTTCTTGACTTCCATCTTTACTTCCTTGCCATCAACAACTCCGCCAGGACCAACTGCGATTACTTCTGCCTGCTGCGGCTTCTCTTTTTCCTTGCCAGGAAGAACGATACCTGATTTTGTGGTTTCTTCTGCCTCAAGCTGCTTTAATACAACTCTGTCTGCTAATGGTACTAATTTCATTGTAAAGCCTCCTTTATAAAATCACTTTTTTGATCTTTTTTCATTTGTTAGCACTCATATTTACTGAGTGCTAACTTCTAAAAACATATAATAAATAGATCGCCACCTGTTTGCAAACGGATTCATGTCTGAATATTATTCATTTTCAATTATTATCTCATTTTTTCTCATTTTTTCTTTTAAAAGCTTACGAGGTTATCCGCAATATTGAAGTTAAAACTGCCGAAAGCGCCTTAAAGTGGGCGTTTTCGGCAGTTCTGATCTATAGTATTCTGCTTTGTTTACATTATTTAATTCTTTTTTTACAATTGGGAAAGTGCACTCCCCTTGTGTGGAATGTCCTTTCCAGCAAGGTCAATGAAGTTTTCACGAAGCGCAATAGCCCAGTATTTCTCCGGAATATCCGGCCAGTTGGCTTCTCCGCATTCTTCTTCACATAATCTCATGGCGCGCAGCAGGACCGTCTCGTTCAGATCATTTCCCGTCCTGATTGTGTGCATCGTAACCGCTGCCCAGGCAGGTGCAATTTCTGTAAGTTTACTGGATGCAAATTCCTTCAGGATTTCTGATCTGTCATATTCCAGCTGCATGTTTTCCGCTTCCCACGTACGCCCGTTTCCATGCAGAACGGTGAACTGTGTCTTTCCGTCAAAATACCACGGAACGCCGATTGATCCCGGATTTAAAGACACTTTTCCTCTGTAATCATAGATTTCCTGCACATGATTATGGCCATGCAGCAGCATCCCTGTACTCAGATGAGACAACACCTTTCTCGTATTTCTTTTATCCCTGAACAAAAGCTCTTTGGAAGATTCCGGCGAACCATGACACATCTCAAATTTCGGAAATCCCTTCTGTGCCCAGACCTCATAGATCGGAAGTGATTCAAAGAAATTAAAATCACGATCCGTCAGGTTTTCATACGTGTAAAGAAGTGAACCGCTTGCTGAACCTCTATGCCAGTTGTCCAACCCTTTTTTCCGATAATTCAGAAAATAATCTTCACGGTTTCCACGGATCATCCTGCAATTAAAATACTGCTTCATGACATATATCAGCTGCATCGTCTTCTGCGGATTCGGACAGTCGGAAACATAATCTCCCAGCAATATGAAATTGGTAATGCCCTTCCCCACTGCATAATCAAAACATGCCTGCAATGCAGAATGGTTACTGTGTATGTCACTGAACACTGCGATATCCATGAAACTCTCCCTGCCGAAAACTTTTTTCTCCTGACTATTCTAGCATATGTTCCCTGTATAATGCATCTGTTTTTCACTCATCAGAAAAAGCCCCGGAGAATTTCTTCTCCGGGGCCGCATCGTTCACATTGCTGCGAACTGATTATGCATTTTTCTTCTTTCTTGCGATTTCAGCCTGAGCTGCAGCCAGTCTTGCGATCGGCACACGGAAAGGTGAGCAGGAAACATAGTCAAGACCGATTGTGTTGCAGAACTCAACAGATGTCGGATCTCCACCGTGCTCGCCGCAGATACCTACGTGAAGCTTCGGGTTAACAGGCTTGCCAAGTTTGATGGCCATTTCCATCAGCTTGCCTACACCAGTCTGATCCAGTCTTGCAAACGGATCACTCTCGAAGATCTTAGCATCATAGTAAGCACCAAGGAACTTACCTGCATCATCTCTTGAGAAGCCGTATGTCATCTGGGTCAGATCATTTGTACCAAAGCAGAAGAAGTCTGCTTCTGTAGCGATCTCATCAGCAGTAAGAGCTGCTCTCGGGATCTCGATCATCGTACCAACAGCATACTTAAGATCAACACCTGCAGCTGCAATTTCAGCATCAGCAGCTTCAACAACTGTCTTCTTAACATACTTCAGCTCTTTGATATCACATACAAGCGGGATCATGATTTCAGGAGATACATTCCAATCGGCATGTTTCTTCTGAACATTGATTGCTGCGCGGATAACAGCCTTTGTCTGCATTCTTGCAATTTCAGGATATGTAACAGCAAGACGGCATCCTCTGTGTCCCATCATAGGATTGAACTCATGAAGGCCGGCAATGATGTCCTTGATCTGCTGTACAGTCTTACCCTGTGCATCAGCAAGCTTCTTGATATCTTCCTCTTCTGTAGGAACGAACTCATGCAGCGGCGGATCCAGGAAACGGATAGTAACCGGGCATCCTTCCAGAGCTTCATAGAGCTGTTCGAAATCGTTCTGCTGATAAGGCAGAATCTTTTCAAGAGCTGCTTCTCTCTGCTCAGCTGTATCAGAACAGATCATCTCACGGAATGCTGCGATTCTTTCCTCATCGAAGAACATGTGCTCTGTACGGCAAAGGCCGATACCTTCAGCACCAAGCTCACGAGCTTTCTTTGCATCACGAGGTGTATCAGCGTTTGTACGAACCTTAAGTCTTCTGAACTTATCAGCCCAGGACATGATACGTCCGAACTCACCGGCGATTGTAGCATCAACTGTAGCAATTACGCCTTCATAGATGTTACCTGTTGTACCATCGATGGAAATGAAATCTCCTTCGTGGAATGTCTTTCCTGCAAGTGTGAACTGCTTATGCTCCTCATCCATTGCGATTTCACCACAACCGGATACACAGCACTCACCCATACCACGTGCTACTACTGCAGCATGGCTTGTCATACCACCACGAACTGTCAGGATACCCTGAGCAGACTTCATACCTGTGATATCTTCAGGAGATGTCTCAAGACGAACCAGAACTACCTTCTCGCCTCTTGCAGCCCATTCAACAGCATCTTCAGCTGTGAATACGATCTTACCACATGCAGCTCCCGGAGAAGCGCCAAGGCCCTTTCCAAGAGGTGTTGCAGCCTTCAGTGCCTTTGTATCGAACTGAGGATGAAGCAGAGTATCCAAGTTACGAGGCTCAACCATTGCAACAGCCTCTTCTTCTGTTCTCATACCCTCATCAACGAGGTCACATGCGATCTTCAGAGCAGCCTGAGCTGTTCTCTTACCATTTCTGGTCTGCAGCATGTAGAGCTTTCTCTCTTCGATTGTGAACTCCATATCCTGCATATCTCTGTAATGATTCTCAAGTGTAGCGCAGACCTTCTTGAACTGCTCATAAACTTCAGGCATGATGTCGCCAAGGCAGGCAATCGGCTGAGGTGTACGAACACCGGCAACTACGTCTTCACCCTGTGCATTGATCAGGAACTCACCCATGAGCTTCTTCTCACCTGTAGCAGGATCTCTTGTGAATGCAACACCGGTACCTGACTGATCAGACCAGTTACCGAATGCCATCATCTGTACGTTAACAGCGGTTCCCCATGAATACGGGATATCGTTATCACGACGATATACGTTGGCACGCGGGTTATCCCATGAACGGAATACAGCCTTGATAGCGCCCATCAGCTGTTCCTTCGGATCATCCGGGAATGCTTCGCCGAGCTTGGACTTGTATTCAGCCTTGAACTGGCCAGCCAATTCCTTGAGATCAGCAGCTGTCAGTTCGATATCCTGCTTAACTCCTCTTTCAGCCTTCATCTTGTCGATCAGCTCTTCGAAATACTTCTTACCAACTTCCATAACAACATCAGAATACATCTGGATAAATCTTCTGTAGCAGTCCCAAGCCCATCTTTCATTGCCTGTCTGAGCTGCGATTGTATTCACAACGGTCTCATTCAAGCCAAGGTTGAGGATGGTATCCATCATACCAGGCATGGATGCTCTTGCACCTGAACGAACAGAAACAAGAAGCGGATTCTTGGTATCGCCGAACTTCTTGCCTGTGATCTGTTCCATCTTTACGATGTAATCATTGATCTGAGCCTGAATTTCGTCATTGATCTGTTTTCCGTCTTCATAGTACTGTGTGCAAGCTTCCGTAGTAATTGTAAAGCCCTGCGGTACCGGAAGTCCTAAGTTAGTCATTTCTGCCAGGTTAGCGCCCTTACCACCAAGGAGCTCACGCATGTCGGCATTTCCTTCAGTGAACAAATAAACCCACTTTTTAGCCATTTTCTTCCCTTTCTTACCGACTCTTGCATCGGTAAATCCTTTCATCATGCTACTAATTTTATATAATTACCCATATTCCATAGTAAATATGGAGAATTATCAATTGAAAGAAGTGCAGAGCACTTCTTTCAATAAGAGGTTGCTGCGCAACCTCTGTCATTGTAATGAAGCTACGCAACCTCTGTCATCGTAATGAAGCTACGCAACCTCTGTCATTATAAAGCACAGCGCACTTCAGTCTGATGGAATAAAACTGTCAAATATGAAGATGTCAAAGTTCCTGCGACTCTCATTCAGTGCCGCCTGATCCTTAATTGTCCATGCAGCAGCCACATTATGGAACAGCCCTCTGCACAGCCTTCTGGAAAGATTTCCCGCATAATGATAATTGTATGCAACAAAATCCGGTTTTGTCATAAAATTGAAAAGAAGATTCGTAAGCGCAAAATAAAGAGGCCCCCGGAATGCTTCGGGATCTTCTTTGTGGAATGCGTCTGACAGCTGCCCTCGCATGACTTCCCTGTGATTTCTGCGATACCAGAACAATCCCAGCGGATTAAAAGACTCAATACAGTATAGTCCTTTATAGTCGCGCAGCATCTGATCCGCCTTCTGACAGACGGACATATCCAGAAGCTCAATCTTCAATTCGATAATCAGTGGTACCCTGTCATCCACCAGTTTCAGGAATTCCTCAAATGTCGGTATCTTCTCCTCAGAATCCATCAGGTGAAATGTTTCCAGCTCCGCAAAAGTATAATCACATACCTTGCCCTTTACACCCGTACTGCCATCCTCATTAATAACAGCATCCACCGGCTCCGCTCCCCTTGGATAACGTGCCACACGTGCAAGTGTAAAATCATGGAAAATAACCGGAATCCCATCTTTACTCAGCTGGATATCCAGTTCTATTCCATATCCTGCGTCTACAGCTTTCCGAAATGCCTTCATGGAATTCTCGGGAGCATCGCTTTTATTGTCGTGCAATCCCCTGTGCGCATACATTTTCCCCACAAATGGTACCCGTGAGGGTTTTTTCGTCACACGCGGCATGATTGCAAGGAAATACAGAACCACCAGAACCGCAAGAATTACAACTGCAATTAAAACAACTTTCTCCAAAACCATTTATAACTGACACTTTCTGATGCTATCGTTACAGAACACCTTCGCTTATTTTAATACACGTTTTTTCTTATGGCAACCCTTTTTCACATTAAATCACAACTGTTAGATTTCAGGACACATTTTACATCCAAAATCAGTCATCTACATCAAAATTTTCCAGTCTGCTCTTTGCAGGAACCGGTCTGCTGTCACCGTGATGCACCATCAGCATGGTGATAAATGCCAGTGTGGAAAAGACAAATGCATAGGGAAATAACGTTCTGTAGGAAACATATTCCAGCAGAAATCCGGAAAAAATGGGTGTAAAAACCTGCGCTGCCATGGAAAAAGTATAATAAGTTCCCGTAAATTTGCCGATATCTCCAGCCTTACTCATTTCCACAACCATCGGATAAGAATTGACGTTGATTGCAGCCCAGCCAAAGCCGATCACCGCGAACATGATATTAATACCGAATGAAAAATGCGGAACAAATGAACCTGCAAGGTAACAGATACTCATCAGTGCAACGCCGATGAGTATTGTCTTCTTCCGTCCGATATGACTGGAAATCTGCCCGATAGGAATATAACTCAGAACTGCTGCAATCGTGGCCACCATCAGGCAGTCTGCATAAGCACCGTTATGAAGATCCCACACCTGTTCTACATATCTGGAAAAAGCAGTTGTTACTGCATTGTAAGCCGTAAACCATAAGAATACTGAAATCAGCAGAAAAATCATGCTTTTTTTCACAGGCGCGGACATCGGCACACTTTCTGTACTTTCAGCCCCATTTTCTTCTTTTCCGGTATCTGCCTGTGCAGCAGCCATCCCATCCTTCAGCCCCAGTTTTTTTTCTGAAATGGTCAGATACAGAACGCAGACCGTGATGACCATACAGACCACAATGCTGAGCGCCAGCGGCATATAGTCAGCAAGTGAACCGTCTGCAGGCTCCTTTAACAATACCTTGATCATGATCAGTGTATAGATTGCACCAACCGTCCCCATCAGATTAATGACTGCATTGGCCTTCGAGCGAAGCGGCGCAGGCGTAAGATCCGGCATCAGTGATACCGCCGGTGAACGGTATATTCCCATAGACACCAAAAGGCATAACAGAATCACGATAAAAAGAGCCAGTCTGCCAGGCCGGTTTGCAACTCCAATCAGAAGCATGAGAAAAATCACCGAAAGTGCAGTTCCCAAAAGGATATAGGGCATTCTTTTTCCGATTCCCGTATGTGTTTTATCTGAAAGTGCTCCGAAAAAAGGAAGCAGAAACAGCGCCAACACATTGTCCAGTGCCATAATCACGCCTGTCCATGTCTCGCCCAGATGAAAAGTGTTTTTCAGAATTTTGGGTATTTCATTGTCATAAAACTGCCAGAACACACAGATTGACAGGAATGCAAGTCCGACCAGAATTGTACGACGATAGTTCAGCTTCATAATTATATGTTCCCCTTCCCCACAGCTGTTTCAGGCAGCCATATTTCTATTTTATCATCAGTCTTCCTCTCCCTCAACAGAAGCTGCGTAATAATAATGTAAAAAAAATATGCAGGAATTTGGTCATTCTGTTGATTACAATATACATTCTTTATCGCCTGTCCATCTCTTGCATTTGTAATTGGGGCTTGCAAAAAGAGCTTATTCCGATATAATTCAATAGGTACCTTCAAATGTAATAAGAAAAGAAAGGCATGGTTTTATTCATGATCAGTGCAAATAATGTAACACTTCGTGTGGGCAAAAAAGCTCTTTTCGAAGATGTAAATATCAAATTCACGGAAGGCAACTGCTATGGCATCATCGGTGCCAACGGCGCCGGCAAGTCCACCTTCCTCAAAATTCTGTCAGGCCAGCTTGAAACGACCAACGGCGAAGTTGTCATCACACCCGGTCAGCGTCTGTCCTTCCTTGAACAGGATCACTTCAAATATGATTCTTTCCCGGTTCTCGATACGGTAATTATGGGCAATGCCCGTCTGTATGAGATTATGAAGGAAAAGGATGCCATTTATGCAAAGCCGGATTTCTCAGATGAAGACGGAATCCGTGCCAGCGAACTTGAAGGTGAATTTGCCGAAATGAACGGCTGGGAAGCTGAATCTGATGCAGAAAGTCTCTTGAACGGCCTCGGCATCGACACGGAACTTCATCATAAGCTCATGAGTGAACTGACAGGTGCGGAGAAGGTCAAGGTTCTGCTGGCAAGAGCACTGTTCGGAAGTCCGGACATTCTGCTCCTTGATGAGCCTACCAACCATCTGGACCTTGATGCCATCGGCTGGCTTGAGGAATTCCTTATCAACTTTGAGAACACCGTAATTGTGGTATCCCACGACCGTTACTTTCTCAATAAGGTCTGCACACACATTGCAGATATCGACTACGGTAAGATCACGCTGTATGCCGGCAACTACGACTTCTGGTATGAATCCAGCCAGCTGATGATCCGTCAGATGAAGGAAGCCAACAAGAAGAAGGAAGAAAAGATCAAGGAACTGAAAGAATTCATCTCCCGTTTCTCTGCGAATGCTTCCAAATCCAAACAGGCTACTTCCAGAAAACGTGCCCTTGAAAAAATTGAACTGGATAATATGCGCCCGTCCAGCCGTAAATATCCTTATATCGACTTCCGTCCGGATCGTGAAATCGGAAATGAAGTCCTGACTGTTGACGGAATCACGAAGACTCTTAATGGTGAAAAGATCCTTGATCACCTCTCCTTCGTTGTACAGCATGATGACAAGATTGCATTTGTCGGCGGCAACGAACTGGCCAAGACCGTACTGTTTCAGATCCTGACCGGAGAAATGGATCCTGACGAGGGAAGCTTCAAATGGGGCGTCACCACATCCCAGGCCTATTTTCCGAAGGATAACACAAAGGAATTTGATAATGATCTGACCATCTCCGACTGGCTGACAGGCTACTCTCCGGTCAAGGATGTTACCTATGTCAGAGGATTCCTTGGACGTATGCTGTTCGCCGGTGAAGACGGTATCAAAAAGGTAAAGATCCTCTCCGGTGGTGAAAAAGTCCGTTGTATGCTGTCCAAAATGATGATCAGCGGTGCAAATTGTCTGATCTTTGATGAACCTACAAACCATCTCGACATGGAATCCATCACTGCCCTCAATGAAGGCATGATTCGCTTCCCCGGTGTAGAACTCTTTGCCTGCCGTGACCATCAGGTTGTTGAAACAACTGCCAACCGTATCATGGAAATTCTGCCGGATGGCTCTCTGATCGATAAGAGAAGTACATATGACGAATATCTTGACAGTGATGAGATGGCCAGAAAGCGTACCGTTTACAGCACAACTGAAGATGACGAGACCGACGATTAACAACAGTCATACCGCATAAAAAAGGATCTGCCCCTGCGGCAGACCCTTTTTTTGCAGTCCTGTTCATGATTCCAGATAACGGACACTCTTTCCGTGTGCAAGTGCATAGGTAATTTCTGACTTTGTGCTCTCTCCGATATAACCGCCCACATTGATCACGAAGATACCGTCCGACATATCAATTTTTCTCTTATGCATATCATCCAGCATTTCCTTGGTCTTCGTCAGTGTTCCCTCGTCCATCTGCTCCCAGACCTCACTGTCACCGGAATGTCCAAAAAGCCCCACACTGATGACAATATTGCCTTCCAGCGTCAGCCTTTTCTGTGTTTCCATGAACGCGTCCTTAAACCGTGTGCTTCCGCATAACGTAATTACCGGATATTTTCCTGTCATCTTTTCTCTTCCTCAATCAAAATATTCCATTCTGATCTCCACCAGTATTTCAGGATCAACGAGCCGTCTGAAAGTCTCAGCGTCCTCCGGTCTTCCCACAATACTGCCGTAATGTGTCGGAATCGCCAGACACGGATGTATCCGGTTGATCAGTTCCGCAGCCTGATGCGCATCCATCGTAAATGTACCGCCGATCGGAACCAGTGCCACATCACACTTCACCTGCTGTGCCTGTTTTGTATTGTCAGTATCCCCTGAGATATAGATCCGTTGTCCATCTTCCTCAAGGCAATACCCTGTCCATCCTGCGCTCTTTGGATGAAACTGCATTTTGGCATTATACGCCGGAATCGTTTCAATGAGCAGCCCAGGAATCTCATAACGTTCGCCCGGACGGATCAGGATCAGCTCTCCCTTCGGCGGCACAACCGTTCTGGCCTTTCCGGCCATCTTTTCCGGTGCAACAATCTTCGTATCGCTCTTGATGATTCTGGCAATGTCATCCGGACTGAAATGATCATAATGATCATGCGTCAGGAAGATCACGTCTGCATCATATGGTGCAGTCTTCATATGAAACGGATCGACATAGATCACATACTTTCCTTCGATTCGGATACTGCTCTGGGTAAAAAGTCTGATATTGTCCGTTATCATAGCATTTCCCTTTCTCCTGCCCCTCAGGGATCAGACAAGTGCATACTCCTTATGCTTTTCAAACCATGTCACAGCGTATGGACATGTCGCACGGATTTTATTGCCATCCTGCAGAATCTGCTCTGCCGCTGCCTGCACCAACTGCCCGGCAATTCCCTGACCGCGAAGCGAATCATCCACAAAAGTATGGTTAATCACTGCAACCCCGTCTTTGACCGGAAAAGTTACTTCTGCAATCACTGTGCCACTTTCATCCGTCTGATAGATCCGCTCTTTTTCATGTATGAATTCCATTCACATTCCTCCTGATCACTGCTTCACTTTCATCAGCATCTCATACATCCTGTCTTCGTCATAATCAGGTGCACACTGCTCCGCTGCAGCAACAATCTTCTCAATCAGCACGGGATCTTCTTTAAGCGCTTCGACAATCTGCTCCACGTTCCTGTACCTCAGAAGTCTACGACAGCCCATCTGATCAGTTTACGATTATCATCTTCCCTGCTGACGCGTTCCTTTAAAATCCTGTGGTATTCAAAACCAGCTTGGACGCACCGTCATCCGGTGCAACACTTCTGATTTCTTACTTCCAAATGTTTCCTCCATCATTATAAATGAGAGAATTTCATAATTCATAGGCCTTGATTTTACTGATGTTTCAGAGCATATAAAAAACAACTTACCCCGATCCGATATATATTTTGTCAAAT
>JAKVKH010000045.1 GCA_022486625.1 Butyrivibrio sp.
CTGGGTAACCAAGGCTTCTTCCGTCAAAAGCAAGCTTTTTTCCCCGTCTGATATCCAGTCCATTATGAAAAAAGCCATGGTGGAGCGGATGAAGGAGAGTTACCATACGGACTGGTTCAAGGAAGACAGAGAATCTTACCCCGTGAGAGTATTCCTGATGAAGGATGAAGTGACGGTTACGCTTGATACCACAGGAAGCTCTCTCCATAAGAGAGGCTACCGCAAGCTGGAATCCAAGGCACCGATCGCAGAAAATCTTGCAGCGGCGCTGATCGAACTGACACCGTGGAGAGCGGATAGGATACTGATCGACCCATTCTGCGGAAGCGGTACGATCCCGATTGAAGCGGCAATGATTGCAGCGGGGATTGCACCCGGCATGCACAGAAATTTTACGGCAGAAACATGGACACATCTGATTACACCGCAGAACTGGCAGGATGTCAGAGATGAAGCGGAAGATGCAGTGGATCTGAATATTGATACTGATATTCAGGGATATGATCTGGATCCGGCCATGATTGAAATTGCGAGGATTAATGCGCAGAAGGCAGGTGTTGCGGATCTGATTCATTTTCAGGCAAGAGATGTTGCAGATCTGAGTCATCGTAAGAAATATGGTTTTATCATTACCAACCCGCCTTATGGAGAACGAATCGGAGACCAGCAGGAACTGCCTTCACTGTATCATATGATCGGTGCAAGATATCGTGCGCTGGACAGCTGGTCATTGTATCTGATTACGGCATATGACCAGGCAGAGAAGTTCATCGGACGTAAGGCAGATAAGAACCGGAAAATATATAACGGAATGATCAAGACATATTATTATCAGTTTATGGGACCAAAACCGCCCAGAAAGAAATATATACCGGAGGGTGAAATGCAGCAGAAGGAAACGGAAGATGAGAAATGATGCCCTGATGAAGCGGACGGCAATTCTGGCGGCACTGTTTGCAGCAGCATCCGTCAGTGTCATGATGGTGCGGCTGGGTACCAGAACTGTATTGATTGCGGATGCAGCACAAAGCGTGGCTGCCACGGTACAAAGTTCGGCGGTTTCGAAGCTGACGATAGAAAAGCCGGCAGCAGATGCGTCGCAGGATACGCTGGTCATATCGCTTCCGGAACATGTGAATTCAGATGATATTGTTATGGAAAATCATTATATGACACGTCAGCTGTGGGTATATGTGAACAGCAGGGATGCACTGTCATATTATCAGCATGATGCACTTGTCAGCGGCCTGAAACAGGTTATCGGCGGCAGCTGTATTTCACAGGGCAATGATGGACAGGTATGCCTTCATATACAGCTGAGCGGGCTGTATGAGTATCAGAGTGAACTGTCCGAGAAAAACATTACGATTCGTTTTCAGAAGCCGCATGAGGTTTACCAGAAGGTAGTTGTCATAGACCCCGCAGGAGGGGGAAAGCAGGCCGGAAGTACGTCGGCAGGACTGGCGGAAAAAGAAATTACACTTCAGATTGCCAGAAAAGTTAACAGTCTGATGAAAGATCCGGGTACGAAAATCTATTTTACAAGACTTGACGACAGTGATCCGGAGGCTTCTGACAGAGTGAAACTGGCGGAAGATGCACAGGCGGATATGCTGATCGGAATCACGGCAGATGGAGGCGGGCAGAACTTCAGCGGGATCAGAAGCTTTTATAATGACCGCTTTTTCATCAGGGGCTTTGGAAACGCAGATATGGCAGTGCAGCTGGAGAGAGACTGTGCATATGCGACAGGGAAGACGGCAGAGCCGGTGCAGGCGGCGGGGGATGAATATGATCTTCTGAAAGTATCAGAGGTACCGTCAGCTGTTCTGTGCATTGGTAATCTGAAGGACGCGCAGGATGCAGCAGATCTGAATGACAGTGATTATCTGAATAAAATAGCGCATGGAATCGTGCAGGCCATATATTATGGCGGGCAGGTGCAGAAATAGGGACAGAGAGGCAAAACGATGATGAAGATCATATTCGCAACAGGCAATCAGGACAAGATGCGTGAAATCAGGGAAATTCTCGGCGGACTGAATATGGAGATCATCTCCATGAAAGAAGCGGGAATCAATATGGAAATAGAAGAAAACGGTGCGACCTTTACTGAAAATGCACGGATCAAGGCGACAGCCGTAGCACAGGAACTTCAGGATGGGAACCGGCAGGCAGACGTAATTGTACTGGCGGATGATTCCGGTCTGGAGGTGGATTATCTGAATAAGGAACCCGGAATTTATTCTGCACGTTATCTGGGAAAAGATACTTCCTATGCGGTCAAAAATGCGAAAATCATCGAGCGTTTACATGGGGTTCCGGATGAAGAGAGGACGGCAAGGTTTGTCTGTGCGATTGCGGCAGTGTTGCCGGACGGGACGATTCTGTCCACCAGCAGATCGATGGAAGGTATTATTGCGCATGAAATTCTGGGAGAAAACGGTTTTGGTTATGATCCGATTTTCTTTTTGCCGGAATACGGTAAGACTTCAGCAGAACTGACAGAACAGGAAAAAAATGAAATCAGTCATCGCGGGAAAGCGCTTCGTGCCATGGAGCAGATGCTGAGAGAACGGATAGAAGAAAAATAAACCGGAAAATTCATATCCTGCAAAAGCGCCTGCAGAGGGCTTTTGCAGATAAATTGAAAATAAAAAAATTTAATTTCAATTTTTTGGTTGACAACAGTTCAATTTACATTATATAATAGCTCTTGCGTTATGGCACCGGACTTAAGCCAGTAATGATCGCGGACATTCCAATTTCGGGGTGTGGCTCAGCTTGGCTAGAGCGCCTGGTTTGGGACCAGGAGGTCGCAGGTTCGAATCCTGTCACCCCGACTTTTCTGGTGAATGCCAACAATTTCATACGCGGGTGTAGTTCAATGGTAGAACACCAGCCTTCCAAGCTGGATACGTGGGTTCGATTCCCATCACCCGCTCTCGGTCATAACTGATTTATCTGTCAGCAGATCGAAAGCTTTATTTATCCAATGTGTGTCCGTAGCTCAGCTGGATAGAGCAACGGCCTTCTAAGCCGTGGGTCGGGGGTTCGAATCCCCCCGGGCACATTTTTGATGAATCATCTGATTCGTTTGCCAATACTGCAGCCTTTATCGGATCGGCAGTTATGGTGGGTATGGCGCAGTTGGTTAGCGCGCCAGATTGTGGTTCTGGAGACCGTGGGTTCGAGTCCCACTACCCACCCTTTTCTACAAAACCTGTTTTGCAGATAGCTTGGTTACAACACAATGGGCTATAGCCAAGCGGTAAGGCACAGCACTTTGACTGCTGCATTCACCAGTTCGAATCTGGTTAGCCCAGCTTTCAAATATATACTATGAGATACTAGCTCAGTCGGTAGAGCACTTGACTTTTAATCAAGTTGTCGTGGGTTCGATTCCCACGTGTCTCACTCTTGAACCAATGATGATACGGCATTTCCTAAAAAGCGTGTTGCATTTTGTGTTGCATATTAAAGATTGTATTGCTCACAAAATGCATCGAATTCTTTTCTGGATCTTGCCGTATTTTTTTTTAATAGTTTCAGGAAAGATCTATACTGATCCGTGTTATACTTCTCATTCGCTTCCGGTATGATTTCATCGGAGAAATATTCATCCATTGCGCTGTCTACATTTATTCTTTCCTTTTCAAACGTTTCCTGGTATACCCTTTTCATCACCCTGTCTGACGACCATCCACCACGGGCCTGTGCAAACTTATCAGGTATTTTCAGCATAGCCATTACAGATGCATTGCTGATTTGAAAATCTATATTGACGGTATTGCCAGTATGCAGATTCAGAACATGAATTCATATTTGGAAGTCGCCAGGAAGAAGATAATAGAAAAGTACCATTCGGACGAATATAATAACTTTATCGAGATTTTGAAAAAATCGCAGATATATAAAGCTGCTAATGGGTTCATGACCAAGAGCATTTTGTACAGTAATTACCGGGTGAAATAGGACATAGAGAATTAACAATAATGCCGCGTGCGGCAAAAATATTAAATCAATTATTGTTATTAAAATTATTTTATGCTATTATGCATTTAACAGAAGTGCCGGATACGGCAAAAATATTAAATCGGAGACACCATGGAGATTAAACGTGATATATACCTGCAGCGCCTTATTGACAGGAAACATAATGGATTTATTAAGGTAATTACCGGCATTAGAAGAGCGGGGAAATCATACCTTATGAATAATATTTTTTATGATCATCTGCTGGAATCCGGTGTCAGTGAAGATCATATAATAAAGTTTGCATTTGACTCCGCAGATGATCTGATAAAGATCGGAGAGGATCCACTGCGCTTTGATAATGCAGGTGATACCGTGAAGGTTGACCCTGAGAAGTTCCTTTTATACATCAATGAGATGGTAAAGGACAAACATGATTATTATCTGCTTCTGGATGAAGTACAGAATCTGGGAGCATTCGAGGCAGTTTTGAATGGATTCCTCAGAAAGTCATATTTTGATGTATACGTAACGGGAAGTAACTCAAGATTTTTATCAAAAGATATTCTTACTGAGTTTGAAGGACGTGGTGATGAGATTCATGTCCTTCCGCTTTCATTCTCGGAATTTGAAGCAAATTATGATGGAACAACAGAGGAAGCCTTTGATGAATATATGATCTATGGTGGACTCCCTGCAGTTGCATTCATGAAAACAGAGGAGCAGAAAGCAGATTATCTGACCACGCAGCTTGCGAACATTTATCTCAGAGATATCATAAAAAGATATAATCTTCAGTCTGATAAAGCGATCAGTGAATTGTTGGATATCATAGCTTCAGGAATTTCTACACTGACCAATCCCAGAAAACTCTCTGATACATTCAGAACTGTGAAGCGGGAGAAGATAGCTCCATATACTGTTGATAAATATATCGAGCATATGGAAGAGGCATTTATGCTGACAAGAGTCAAAAGGTATGATGTCAAAGGGAAAAAGTATATAGAGACGCCTTACAAGATTTATTTTGAGGACATCGGACTTAGAAATGCCAGACTAAACTTCAGGCAGATAGAAGAAACACATATTATGGAAAATATAATATATAACGAACTTCGATTCAGGGGTTATCGGGTTGATGTCGGTGCAGTAGAATGCAGAGAAAAAGACAGTGATGGTAAGGATAAAAGGAAATGGCTTGAAATTGATTTTATAGCTACAATAGGCAGTAAAAAATACTATATTCAATCAGCATATGCTATTCCTGATAATGAGAAATATAATCAGGAGACGAAGTCTTTTGACAATGTAAGTGATTCTTTTAAAAAGATTATCATTGTCGAAAAAAGCATGAAACCGCGTTGTGATGATAATGGTTATGTGACGATAGGTGTTAAGGAATTTTTGCTGGATCAGAACAGTCTTGAAATATAAGCTGAAGACTAAAACTGAGCAGAGATTGCTCTGAAAAGATGACTGCTTTTTGGTATGTAAAATCTTCTATGGGCGGCATTTAAGGTAGAAGCCATCAAAAAGGATAATGATATTCAGTCATATCGCGAGATCGTTGCATTCTTGATCGGTGAGAAGCTTGACGATATTACAAAGCAACGTGAAATCGGGAATCGTCCATATCAAAAGGTACTCTTGGGAGCCGGTTTTGCAGTGGCATACGGTGTGATAGTATTTCTTGTAGTTATGCTTTTTAAGATCTTGTAGTTTTTTTAGGTACTGAATAGGCATAGACTCCGATTTGCCGATTTGACGCTAAGATTAAAGGGAATGGATGAACAGTCCGTTCTCTTCTTTAGTACAACAAAATCTTGACAACTAGCAACGGGGCAAAGGGGTAAAAAGAAGAAGCACTGATAAAACAGCAGACAGGTAAGTGTAAGGCATAAGAAAGAAGGTTCTTGATCTTGGCTGTGGATTTGGTGAACACTGCATGCATTATGTAGAAGCCGGAGCCATCAAGGTAGTGGGTATTGATATTTCATCTAAAATGCTGCAAATCGCGAAAGATGAAAACAGCAATCCTGCAATTGAATATAAGCTGATGGCTATTTAGGATATAGACTTGATTAATGAAAACTTTGACGTTGTTGTCAGTTCTTTGGCTTTTCATTATGTTGAAGATTATTCCGGTGTTGTTAGAAAGATATATCATTTGCTGAATGAGAATGGAACACATGTTTTTTCCCAGGAGCATCCGTTGAATACATGTCATTCAGGAGAAGATCGATGGACCAGAGATGAGAATGACAACAAGCTTTATCTGAAGTTGCGTAATTATGGTCTGGAGCAGGAAAATGAGTCAGAGTGGTTCGTAGATAATGTCAAGAAGTATCACAGAACATTTTCGACAATCATCAACACTTTGGTAGATGCAGGGTTCAGAATTGATAAGCTGGTAGAACCGCTTCGTAAGATCAGGGTGTAAAAAACAGAAAATGGACGGGTAAAAACATCATGTTAATTACAACTGAAAGACTTCAAATAAGATCAATTGAAGAAATCGACTGGCGAGCCGTCCAACAGATATGGATAGACCAGAAAAATTCAAAATATGCTCAATATGATAATTTTAAGGATACGGAGGATGACGCAATGAAATCCCGTATTAAGCGTTGGGCTGGCGTGACAGGTACTGATCATATGTTTTATGTGGTTTGCCTGAAAAGAGATGTAATCGGTTTTGTTAACTTTAATAAGAAAGGTGATGCGCATGAGATAAGCTATGGCTTTCTTAATGAATATCAGGGACATGGCTATGCAAGAGAAGCAGTAGCTGCTCTTCTTGATTATCAGCGGCGCAGCGGTATCACAAAATTTTCTGCAGGGACAGCTCTAGAGAATAAGCCTTCTGTATCGCTCCTTGAAGCTGTAGGCTTCAGACTTACAGGAACGGAAAAGGTTTCTTTTTATAAAGATGCTGAAGGTAAAGACATATTTTTTGACGGCGGAATATTCGAGGCATAGAGGATAAAAATGTGTGACTTGCTTAAAAGACAGTTTGGTGAGAATATCGTTTTTCATGGAAGTCCTGTGTATGCGAATATACTGGTGCCGCATCAGGCGTATGATACAGGCTTTGAAGCAGGAAGGATGGAAGAGATAAATCCTTCAGAGATAATAACTATAAATGTTGATGATTATCTGTTCATGGCGGAATATAAGGGAAAAGTTGAATGATTTTCTTGGGGAGAGCTTGAAATGAAGAAGCGGACAACTGTAATTGCAAAAACAAAACATCTTGTAATCCGGCGATTCAGAATGGATGATATAGATAATCTGTATCTTTTGTTATCTGATCCAGATGTAATGCGCTATCTCGAACCGCCGTTTGACAGGGATAAAACGGTATCTTTTCTTAAGAGTGCTGCATTATGTGCAGAGCCGCTTATATATGCGGTGAATGATGTGGATGGATTTGCCGGATATGTGATCTGGCATCTCTGGGGAGGCAGTAAAGATGAGGAGGATATCTTTGAACTTGGCTGGGTATTAAAGAGAGAATACTGGCACAGAGGCTACGCCGGGGAACTTACGGAGTTTCTGCTTCGTGAAAAACATAGAGCTGTTGTAATTGAATGTACTCAGGATCAGACAGCCTCGAAGAAAATAGCAATACATAGTGGATTCAGGTATATTGGATATGTTGATGGTTGTGATGTATTTCGAAAAGACGGGGAGCTGACGTAAATCACAATGAACATTGTTATAAAGAAAATGGAATCAGACGCGGAGATGGACGGTAAAGCATATGTACAATGGAAGTCATGGCATGAAGCATATTCTGCCATAGTAAGCCGTGAGTATCTTGAACGTCTGACTTTGGATAAATGTAAGGATATGGCGCATAGATGGACTGAAAATATACTTGTAGCAATGGATGGCGAAAAGGTTGCAGGCTTTGCCGGATATGGAAAATACCATGACGATACACTTGATGATGTCGGTGACAGAATGTCGCATGATTATACGAAATAAAGCCGTAGCTGCAGACTTATGCACGTGATGCGGGAATTAAAGGAATGTATCAGAAAACAAGATGTTTTATAATTTTGAGGAGAATGGTTATGTCAATTACTGAAAAGTCCTGCGGTGCAGTTATATATCATGTGAATACTGCTGACGAGTATGAATTTCTGCTTATTCAAAGCCGTTCTGACGGACATTGGGGATTTCCTAAAGGGCATATGGAAAATTCCGAAAATGAAAAGGAAACTGCTATACGGGAAATTAAAGAGGAAGTAGGACTGTCAGTTTCATTTGTCGAAGGTTTTAATGAGACAATGGCCTATGATTTGTCTAATGGCAATCATAAGCAGGTTACATATTTTCTTGCAGAAGCCGAGACAATAAATGTGGTTTTGCAGGAAGAAGTCAGTGCATATAAATGGCTTGTTTCTGAATCGGCCGAAAATCAGCTGACATTTGATGATGAGAAAGCACTTTTTAATAAAGCTGTCCAGTCTTTACGCAGAGAAAGTCGTGATGAAATACTGCATTATAAGATATTTCTTATGAGGAAAAAGACGGGTTTTCTGAGTTTGAGGATTAGATTGCACAAAAATATAAAATACCTTATAATGTGAAATATATAAGGAGATAAAATGCATGAAACTAATAAGAGAGACTTATCTGGAACAGATAAGACCATATTATGAGACCGATCTGATAAAGGTGATTACCGGTGTAAGAAGATGCGGCAAATCGATTCTTCTGGAATCCATCAGAGATGAACTTGTCCGGCAGGGAATTCGTGGTGACCATATTATATATCTGAACCTTGAAGATCTGGATTATGAATACATAGTCAATGCCAGTGATTTGAATAAGGAAATAAAGTCCAGAATAACAGATGATGAGAAATACTATCTTTTTCTGGATGAAATACAGCATGTAGAGCAGTTTGAGAAGGCACTTGCTTCATTCCGTGCTTCACTTAATGTGTCTGTTTTCGTTACGGGAAGTAATTCAACACTTTTGTCCGGAGAACTTGCTACGCTGCTGACGGGACGGACGGTTGAGTTTGAGGTGCTGCCTTTTTCCTTTTATGAGATGAAGGAGTATTTTGAACTGAATCATCGTCCGTTTTCTGAGGATATGTTTACAGATTACCTGAAATGGGGTGGATTCCCTTTGAGATTTGATTTTCAGGATGAAGCATCAATACGAAGGTACCTGCTCAGTGTGTATGAGAGTATTGTTAAGAAGGATATCACAGGAAAAAGCCGTAGCATTGACAGGAAAGCCTTTACAGACATTTCACTCTATATACTGGCGAATGCAGGAAAGGAACTTTCTATTGATAACATTCTTGCAGGTTATGAAAAGGGAAATAAAAAAGTTTCCAGACGAACGATATATACCTACCTGGAGAAGATGAAGAAGGCATATCTGCTCCACGGAGTCGGCAGATATAATATCACCGGAAAGACAGCGCTGTCCAACAAGGAAAAGCAGTATGCCGTTGACTGTGGGTTCAGAACCATCAATACCAATACAATCAATTTTGAAGATACATTTTTCCTTGAAAATGTCATTTATAATGAGCTGATTTCAAGAAATTATACAGTATTTGCCGGCAAGACATACAAAGGCGAAATAGATTTTGTGGCAATAAAAGACGGGAAGAAGTGCTTCATACAGGTTGCATATCTTCTGGCGACCGGGGATACGATAAAGAGAGAGTTTGGCGCATATGCGCGGATCACTGACGCTTCGCCCAAATATGTTATGTCTCTTGACAGGATAGACATGAGCCATGATGGAATTGTTCATTTGAACATCATAGATTTTCTGCTCAGGAGAAAAGATCTGATGCTGACATAAGCATTCCATGAAAAAAGGATTCATCAGAAAGTATCCTCTGATGAATCCCTGATCTGATACGGCTAGTGGGACTTGAACCCATACCCTTTCGGACAGGAACCTAAATCCTGCGCGTCTGCCAGTTCCGCCATAGCCGTAAGCACTTCATTATATTACTATTTCGCATGCGGAAAATCAACCACAATTCAGCAGAGCTCCATGGTATTACTCCATGTATCCGGCAGTATTTTCGGAGTTTGTGTGCAAGGTTGAAAAAATGACGAAATTGTGATAACATATAACTGAGTCAGAAAAATTGGTCAAAAATACAGCCAATAATCACAGGGAGGTGATGGTGATGAGTACGATCGGTTCATCGCAGCTGTCATTCAGTGCGCAGTCATCCATCAATTCAAGAGCGTCCATGGCGAGCAGTATATTTGGAAGCTTCAGCAGTTCGCAGAGTAGCTTTCTGGGAAACTATTCGCTTGCAGATTACAAATCGATCAAGAATGGAAGCTATGGAAAGATTGTAAAGGCGACTTACGCAAAGGAGAATGCGGCCAGTAAGGTCAGCAGCAACAGCTCTTCGGGTACGACATCAGGAACAACAGGTACGACACGTACGCTGACTTCGTATGAGAAAAACGGCAGTCTTGATAAGCTGCTGTCTACCTACAAGGACAGTGCGGCAGCTACTACAGGCACTGCAGCATCAACAACTGGGACAGATACTGCGGCAGCGGCAAAGAATCTGGCAGCTTCAGTTTCTGATATTGAGAAGCTTGAAACATCCGATATGGACGAAGCTGCGACAGCGGTTCAGAAATTTGTGGATGCATATAATAAGGTCGTTACTGCAGGAAACGGGAGTAATATTACTTCAGTTGCCCGTAATACAACATGGATGACAGGAACAACAGACAGCAGATCTTCAGCTCTGTCAGAAGTAGGGATTACAATTGGAAGTGACAAGACACTTTCTTTTGATAAGAATGTGTTCAAAAATGCAGATGACAGCAGAATCAACAGTCTGTTTGCAGCAGATGATGCATCTACATCTTATGCAGATTCCTACATTGCGGAGATCGGGAACCGGGCGAATACGATTGCAGGACTTGCTGCATCCGGTGGTACTTCACAGAATACATATACATCAGGAGCAGCATATACAGCGGCGAAGACAGGTTCGGCATTGGATATACAGATATGACAGATATATGACCAAAGGCGCTTTCCGTTATGGAAAGCGCCTTTTTTGTGTCTGTTTATTCATTTATGGACAAAAAGGATCTGCTGCGCTATATTAATAATGTCAGGAAAACGGTTTCCAGATTTTTCCCATCAGAAACGGAGTACAGAAGATGGTTTCGATTAAAGATGTTGCCAGAGAAGCCGGCGTTGCCATATCAACGGTTTCAAAGGTATTGAATCATTATCCGAATGTCAGTGAGGAAACAAGGCAGAAAGTGAATGAAGTGGTGGAACGGCTGGGGTTTGTTCCGAATGCTGTTGCTGCGACCCTTTCTTCCAAAAATGCCGGGCGTGTGGCATTGCTTCTTAAGCTCAATACACAGACGCAGGCAATTGACGAAATCGATATGCAGTATATTTCCGGTGCGATCAGGAAGGCGCAGGAGATGCAGCTGGATGTGATTACAGTCTTTTTTTCCATGATCGAGGATATGTCATTGGAAGAAATGACCAGATATTTTGCTTCACAGAGTATTCGCGGAATTGTGGTTTATGGAATGTCCACGAAGGACAGGGTACTGCATCAGCTGATCAGAAGCGGGAATTTCAAAATTGTCGTTATTGATGCACCGATGGTGAATGAGACAACAAGCTGTGTCAGCATTGATCATGAAAAAGCACAATATGACGTTGCCCGAAAGACCATTGTGGAAAATACCTGTAAACGGGTGCTGTACATTACGGGAACATCTGATGGCTATGTGACGGAGCAGAGACTGAATGGAATGAAGCGCCTTGCGCAGGATATGAAGCTGAAGCTGATGATCAGAAGCGGAGATTTTTCTGAACTGAAGGCACGGGAAATTACGATGCGCTATGCCAGAAATAAGGATGTGGTGGTGTGTGCCTCCGATCTTATGGCAATCGGTGCGATGAAAGCACTGACAGAGATGGATATTTTCCGTCCGGTCTGCGGATTCGACGGGATCATCCTGATGGGTTATGTTGGGAAGCAGATGAATACGGTTCGGCAGAATTTTGCACATGTATCAGAAGAGGCAGTTCTGGAGATCGGTCGTCTGATGGACGGAGAAAGTGGCAGGAAGGTGATTCTGCCGCATGAACTTGTCAGAATGAAGTATGAGGACATCATTTGCTGAAAACGGCTGAAACGTCCATATTCAGGGCGAGAGAGGCATGCGGGGGAAAAACATAATTTTTAAAAATAAAATACTTGCGGAAAACGTTTTCTTGTGATAATGTAATTGACAGAGAAAGAAAACGTTTTCCAAACAACAGGTGATGAATGGAACGTGATAACAGACACAGAGTAAAGTGGATGTATAAGGAGGATAAGAGATGTCAACACATACAAACATGCAGCGTGATATTCTGGTGCTGAATCTGGAAGAACAGATTCAGGAAAGAGCACAGAAAAAATTCGGGAAAAGTCTGAAGGAATGTTCAGATAAGGAAACCTATTATGTTCTTCTGGACATTACAAATGAACTTCTGAATGTGGCAGAACCGATTGTAGGAGAGAAGAAGATCTATTATATTTCCATGGAGTTCCTGATTGGTAAGCTTTTGTCTAATAATCTGATCAATCTTCGTGTATATGATAAGGTAAGTGAGATTCTCAAGAAGAACGGAAAGAGTCTTGCAGACATTGAAGAGGCAGAACCGGAGCCGTCTCTTGGTAATGGCGGTCTTGGAAGACTGGCAGCATGTTTTCTGGATTCCATTGCAACATTGGGACTTCCTGGGGAAGGAATCGGCCTGAATTATCATTTTGGACTGTTTAAGCAGGTATTCAAGGATCATCTGCAGACAGCGGAAAAGGATGCATGGCAGGAGAAGGAATCATGGCTGGAAAAGACGGATACTACTTTTGACGTATGCTTTGGCGGTCGTAAGGTGACATCCCGTCTTTATAATATGAATGTGGTCGGATATGATAACGGCGTGAACAAGCTGCGTCTTTTCGATATAGAGACTGTAGATGAGAGCCTTGTGAAAAAAGGAATTTCTTTCGATAAAGAAGAGATTGAAAAGAATCTGACGCTGTTCCTGTATCCGGATGATTCTGATGAAGCAGGAAATCTGCTGCGTATTTATCAGGAGTATTTTCTGGTCAGCAATGCAGCGCAGCTGATTCTGCATGAGATGAAGGAACGTCAGTATGATCTTCGCAGACTCTATGAGCATGCAGCCATTCAGATCAATGATACACACCCGACAATGATTATTCCGGAGCTGATCCGTATTCTGGTAGAGGACAAGGCGTTCTCCATGGACGATGCCATTGACGTTGTCAGCAGAACCTGTGCATACACCAATCATACCATTCTGGCAGAGGCACTTGAGACCTGGCCGCTGGAATATATGGAAAAAGTGGTTCCTCAGCTGGTACCGTATATTAAAGAGCTTGACAGAAGAGTACGTGCAAAGTACAAGAATCCGAAGGTGCAGATTATTGATAAGGATAAGCGCGTACATATGGCGTTTATCGATATTCATTACGGATATTCCATCAATGGTGTGGCAGCCATTCATACGGAAATTCTTGAAAAGTCAGAGCTGAAGGATTTTTATGAGATATATCCGGAGAAGTTCAATAACAAGACTAACGGAATTACCTTCCGCAGATGGCTGCTGTCCTGCAATCATCCACTGGCAGATCTGATTTCCGAAACAATCGGTGACGGATATAAGAAGGATGCGAACAGGCTGGAAGAACTGCTGGGTCATATTGATGACGAGACGTTTCTGAATCGTCTTGAAGAAATCAAGATGAATAAAAAGAAAGATCTTGCGGCATACCTGCAGAAGCATGAGAATGTGACAGTAGACCCTGATTCCATCTTTGATATTCAGGTAAAGCGTCTGCATGAGTACAAGCGTCAGCAGATGAATGCACTGTATATTATCCACAAGTATCTGGAAATCAAGAATGGTAAAAAGCCCGGACGTCCGTTGACCTTTATCTTCGGCGCCAAGGCAGCACCGGCATATGTGATCGCACAGGATATCATTCATCTGATTCTGGTTCTGCAGGAAATTGTGAATAACGATCCGGATGTAAGCCCGTATATGAAAGTCATTATGGTGGAAAACTATAATGTCAGCTATGCAGAAAGGCTGATTCCGGCATGCGATGTATCTGAGCAGATTTCTCTTGCTTCCAAGGAAGCATCAGGAACCAGCAATATGAAGTTCATGCTCAACGGCGCAGTAACACTCGGAACGGATGATGGCGCAAACGTGGAGATCCATTCCCTCGTCGGAGCGGATAACATCTATATTTTCGGTATCAGTGCAGACGAAGTCATTGCACATTATAAAAAGGCTGACTATGTATCAAAGGATTATTATGACAAGAGTCCTGTAATCAAGGAAGCGGTTGATTTCATCATTGGCAAACAGTGTATGAAGGTGGGACATAAAGAAAATCTGGAACGCCTCTACAAGGAACTGCTGAATAAAGACTGGTTCATGACCCTGATCGATCTCGAGAGCTACATTGCAGAGAAAGACAGAATCTTTGCAGATTATGAGAATCGTGACAAGTGGAAGAGAATGATGCTCACCAATATCGCAAAGGCCGGCTACTTCTCCAGCGATAGGACCATCGAAGCATATAATAACGACATCTGGCACCTGCGTAAGCTTTAAGCCAGGCGCGCTCATAACAAAAGGACATCCATGCAGATTTATCTGCAAATGGATGTCCTTTTTGTTATGAGCGGATCGGGCGCATGCCCGATCATCGAGACGAAGCTGCGAAGCAGCGAAGCCGAGATGCGCCGGGCTTAAAGCATACGCAGAAACAGCCAATAAAGAAGACATCCATGCAGATTTATCTGCAAATGGATGTCCTTTTTGTTATGAGCGGATCGGGCGCATGCCCTTAGATTCCTTTTGTCCTGAGTGCCCGCATGGAATTGATGATGGCGATGACAGATACGCCGACATCTGCGAAGACGGCTTCCCACATGGTCGCCATGCCAAGCGCGCCCAGAACCAGCACGATTACCTTTACGGTAAGGGCGAAGACGATGTTTTCACGGACGATGTGCAGTGTCTTGCGGGAGATTTTTACGATTCCGGCAATTTTACGGATATCATCATCCATCAGCACAATATCAGCAGCTTCGATAGCAGCGTCACTGCCAAGGCTGCCCATGGCAATGCCGACATCTGCGCGCATCAGAACCGGTGCATCATTGATGCCATCACCGACAAAAGCTACCCGGGCATTCTTGCCGGATTTTCCAAGAAGCTTTTCTACTTCGTTTACCTTATCTGCAGGCAGAAGTTCTGAATGGACTTCATCAATGCCAAGTTCTGCAGCAACGGCATCAGCGGCTTCTTTGCGGTCGCCGGTTAACATGACGGTTTTCTGTATGCCGACCTGTTTCATCCGGTGAATGGCTTCTTTTGCACCGTCCTTTACGGTGTCAGAGATTACGATGCAGCCGATGAAACGATGATCATATGCGATATAGATGACAGTTCCGGTTTCAGCACAGGGTGTATAGGAAATGCGTTCCTGCTCCATCAGAGCGGCGTTACCCAGGAGAAGATCCAGACCATCGAATTTCTCATGAATTCCATGACCTGCAACTTCGGAAGTATCTGAAATGCGATCCAGTTTCAGTGGCTGTGCGTAGGCAGCCTGAATGGAAGCGGCGATTGGATGCGTAGAGTATCCCTCACCGTGCGCAGCGATTTCCAGCAGTTCACTTTCGGTAAAACCGGAGCCTGTCTGCGGCAGAACTTTGGAAACTTTGAATTCACCCTTGGTCAGTGTGCCTGTTTTATCAAAGACAATTGTTGAAACCTCGGCAATTGCTTCGAGAAAGTTGCTTCCTTTTACCAGAACACCGATCCGGGAAGCAGCGCCGATCCCGCCGAAGAAGCCAAGAGGAACGGAGATGACAAGTGCGCATGGGCAGGAGACAATCAGGAAAATGCAGGCTCTCTGTATCCATGTGGAAAATCCACCGCCCAGAAGAAGGGGAGGAAAAAATGCAAGAACTGCAGCGCCGATGGTGACTACCGGTGTATAGTATCTGGCAAAGCGCGTGATGAAGTTTTCAAGTCTGGCCTTTTTACTGCTGGCGTTTTCTACCAGTTCCAGAATCTTGGCAACAGTAGAATCTTCGTAGGCTTTTGCCACACGTACTTTGAGTGTTCCGTCCCCGTTAACGCATCCGCTGATGACATTGTCGCCGGTTCTGGCCTTACGCGGAACGGATTCTCCGGTGAGTGCTGCAGTATCAACAAAGGATTCGCCCTCAGTGACCACACCGTCCAACGGAATCTTTTCACCGGGGCGTATGACAATGATACTGCCGACAGTGACTTCATCAGGATCTACCTTCTCGATCTGCCCGTCTTTTTCAAGATTCGCATATTCCGGGGCGATACTCATCATTTCAGTAATGGACTGGCGGGATTTGCCAACGGCGTAACTTTGAAAGAGTTCACCGATCTGGTAAAAGAGCATAACCGCAAGTGCCTCTGAATATTGACGGATGCCGAAGGCTGCGAAAGTTGCAATCATCATCAGGAAATTTTCATCGAAAACCTGACCGTTTCTGATGTTTTTGCCTGCTTTCAGAATAATGTCATAGCCGATCAGCAGATAGGGGATCAGGTACAGGATAAAGGTCACTGCAGCCGGCAGGGCAAGTCTTGCAAGAAATCCTGTTTTATCTGCAATCAGCAGAAGGAAGAACAGGACAAGTACAAGAATAATTCTGTTTCTGGTTTTGATCTGTTTTTTTGTCATAAATCAATACCTGTATACCTTTCAGATACGTGAGTTTACAGTTCCATTAAATAGAAGTACATCGCACGTCTATTTAATTTCGCAATCCGGTTCAACCTTATGGCAGGCTTTGACCGCCTGAGCGACAATACTGTCAAACTGATCATCAGGTGCTTCAATCGTGAGCTTCTGCATCATGAAATTTAGGGAAACATCACTTACGCCCGGAATTTTTCTGATTGCATCTTCCATTTTTGCTGCACAGGCAGCACAGTCAACTTCACATTTAAATTTTTTTTTCATAGGAAAACCTTTCTGCAGTGTATCAGACACTGCGTAGAGCTGCAGTATGTTATTCAGATACGTGTTCAAGTCCCTGATTGATCATTGTTCGTACATGATCATCCGCCAGAAAATAAAAAACGGATTTGCCTTCTCTGCGGCTGCTGACAAGCTTTGACTGCTTTAAAATCTTCAGCTGATGGGAGACTGCAGACTGTGTCATCTGCAGTGTTTCTGCAAGATCGCAGACACAGATATCCGATTCAAAAAGTGCATACAAAATGCGGATTCTGGTGGAATCTCCAAATACTTTGAACAGTTCAGCCAGATCATATAGTTTATCTTCATCGGGCATACCTGCATTGACCAGATTAATCCGATCCGGATGAAGTTCATATGTTTCGCAGCAGTCAACGTCACTGATTGCCATGAGCATTACCTCCTTACGGTATAAAATCATATTAATAAAACAAATGAACATATGAATAATTGTTCATATGTTCAACATAACACGATTCAGAATTAATGTCAATTTATGTTTTTGAATTATATGGATTCCGGCGGGAGCATATGATCATCAATGATTCCGCGGACGGTTTTGTAAAGATAAGGTTTGAGTTCTGCAAGGGAAACGGGGTCATTGTAGAGTATGGCACTATAGCCGGTAGAACTGATCAGTTCAATGATCAGAAAGAGCATGACCTCCGGATTGTCAAATTTCTGTTCCGATTCATCCAGCATATGCTGATAAATCTTCCGGAAATCCACATCATCTGTGACCGGAGCAGTGGTGAGGGCTCTTTTGAATACGCCCCAGCTCAGGTCTTTATAGATAAAGGTCAGAAGCGCCTTGTTTTCATTAAGTTCATCAAGAATATGGTCTACGATGAACAGAATTTTATCCTTGATATCCGTGAGACCTGATACCTGGAGACAGGCATAGGCACGGGCAAACAACTGACTGGATTTATGTGCAATCAGCCGATTACGGATGTCGTACTTATCCTTGAAATAGAGGTAAAAAGTTCCCTTGGCTACACCGGCTTTTTCCACAATATCAGAAATGGATGTCTTATTGATCCCCTTGGATGTGAACAGTTCGAAAGAAGTGTTCAGAAGAGAATCCATTTTTAAGCGTTTATTGATATCCAGTTTTCCCATAAATGTAGTACATACCTCCAATTTTAGCGCAATAATCCGCTTTTATTGTATCATATCCGCCTGAAATAAGACAGGAAAAGGAAAATTATAAACAATATCTAAACTTTCTCAAAAAATATTGACCATTAGTCATTTTTGAAGTATACCATATAGTGTTGAAAATGACCAGTGGTCATAATTTATTTTTTGAGGAGAGAAGTAATGGAAAAGATATCCAGAGGCATTGTCAAAATGCGGTTCGTTATCCTCATTGCCAGCATTGTATTGTTGTTTCCGTCTATATTGGGGTATATAGGCACGCGGGTAAACTACGATATTCTGTCGTATCTGCCAACAGATATCGAAACAATGAAAGGGCAGGATATCCTTGAGGATGAGTTTGGAACCGGGGCGTATTCGCTTTTTGTTGTAGAGGGAATGAATGAGAAAGATACAGCCAGTCTGAAGAAAAAGATCGAGGCTGTACCGCATGTGAAAAAGGTAGTATGGTACGACAGTTTTATGGACATATCCGTCCCCATGGATATGCTGCCGGATAAGCTCTACGATGCATTCAATAACGGGGATGCCACGATGATGTTCATTGTCTTTGATGAAACGACATCATCGGATGGAACCATGAATGCCATTTCGCAGATCCGCTCGATTTCCAACAAACAGTGTTTCTTAAGCGGAATGTCAGCAGTGGTAACGGATACCAAGAATCTTGCAGAAAAAGAGACTCCGATCTACGTACTGATTGCAGTTGTGCTTGCCACGATTGTGCTGTCGCTTACCATGGATGCTTATCTGATACCGATTTTCTTCCTGTTGAGTATCGGATTTGCGATTATGTACAACATGGGTACCAATATTTTCATGGGACAGATTTCCTTTATTACACAGTCGCTGAGTGCAGTATTGCAGCTTGGTGTAACAATGGATTATTCCATTTTCCTCTGGCACAGCTATCAGGAGGAGCTTACGAAGGAACCGGATGATAAGAAGCTGGCAATGGCACATGCCATTACGGCAACCTTTCAGTCCATTATCGGAAGTTCGGTAACGACAATTGCTGGCTTCGTAGCCCTGTGCTTTATGAGCTTCAGAATCGGACTGGACCTTGGCATTGTCATGTCAAAGGGCGTTCTCTTCGGCGTAATTTCCTGTGTTACCATTCTTCCCAGTATGATTCTGGTATTTGATAATATTCTGGAAAAATCGAGACATAAACCGCTTATGCGTGAATTCAATAAGATTCCGAAGTGGATTGCAAAACACTACATCATGTTCGGTGTGATTTTCCTGTGCCTGCTTCCGTTCGCAATCTACGGCAACAATCATACAAAGGTGTATTACGATCTGTCCAAGACACTGCCGTCATCGCTGCCGAGTATTCAGGCCAATACCGAACTGGATAAGCATTTTGAGACGAACACCACATATATGATCCTGATGGATTCTTCTCTTGATGATAATACGATAGACCAGATGATCACACAGCTGAAAAAAGTGGATGGTGTGGATTCCGTACTGGGTCTGCAGTCCGTCGTCGGTTCTTCGGTACCCAAGGATATGCTGCCGGACGAAACAAAGGATGTTCTGGAAAGTGATCATCACAAACTGATGCTTATCACATCAAAATATAAGGTGGCATCGGATCAGATCAATGCACAGATTACAGAAGTAAATAAAATCGTTAAGAGTTTTGATAAGAATTCCATGGTGGTCGGAGAAGCACCTTGTACGAAAGACCTGATTACCATTACCAACAAGGATTTTCAGGTCGTGAACTGGGTATCCATTGCGGCGGTATTTGCCATTATCCTTGTGGTGCTGAAATCTTTTTCCCTGCCGTTTGTACTGGTTTCCGTCATCGAATTCGCCATTTTTATCAACATGGGTATTCCGTATTATACGGGAACGGTGATTCCGTTTATTGCATCTGTCGTCATCGGTACGATTCAGCTGGGATCCACGGTTGATTACGCAATTCTGATGACAACGAGATACTGCAGAGAGAGGAATGACGGGCACAGCAAGCGGGAATCTACGGAGATTGCACTTTCTACCAGCATGAAGTCCATTATCGTCAGTGCACTCAGCTTTTTTGCAGCGACTTTTGGTGTAGGAATGATCTCCAGTATCGATATGATCGGTTCGCTGTGCAATCTGATGGCCAGAGGCGCACTGATCAGTATGTGTGTGGTAATCCTCGTATTACCGGCAATGTATATGATCTGTGATCCGCTGATCTGCCGTACGACATTCGGATTTGCAAATGCAAGACAGGCAGACAGAGAGAGAAAAGAAAAGAAGCATCAGCAGAACATGGTACAGAAGGCAGGTTGAAATGTTTTTTTCCAGAAAAAAGATTCAGGAGGAGAAATGTTATGTATAAGAAATATCTGATCAGATCAAGAGCAGTCGCCATTGCATGCGTGCTGGCATTCACCACAATGGCATGCGGAACGGCAACAGGCAGTAATACATCCACATCGGCCGTATCTGCAGAAGCATCCTCACAGGAAACAGCTTCGCAGAAGAGTGAGAGCGATACGCTGCAGAGTACGATGAGCAAGGGTACATTCGGAAACAGCAGTAATGATACAGATAAAGAGGAAACAGTCTATGTGGCAGGGGATGCTACCGGCGCACAGGATAAGGTGACTGTCAGCGACTGGCTCAAGAATGAGGACGGCAATAAGACCATCAAGGATGAGACCAGTCTGCAGGATGTTACCAACGTAAAGGGCAATGAGGACTTTGTCAAAAACAGTGACGGGACGATTACCTGGAACGCAGACGGCAACGATATTTACTATCAGGGAACGAGCAGCCAGCAGCTGCCGGTAAACGTCAAGGTCAGCTACAAACTGGACGGCAAGGACATTAAACCTGAGGATCTTGCCGGAAAGAGCGGAAAGGTAACGATCCGTTTTGATTACACCAATAATGATAAAAAACAGTTGATATCAATGGCAAGTCTGAAGAAATCTATACACCGTTTGCAATGGTGTCCGGTGTGATGCTGCCGACAGACAAATTCAGCAATGTGCAGGTGTCAAGCGGCAAGGTCATTTCAGATGCCAACGATTATATTGTCATGGGTGTCGGCCTTCCGGGACTGAAGGACAGCCTGAAGCTGGATGAGGATAAATTGAAGGATATCGAGCTGACGGATAAGAATGTCAATATTCCGGATTATGTGGAAATCACCGCAGATACCAATGACTTCCAGCTGGGAATGACGATGACCATGGCGACAAGTGATGCGCTTTCTGATCTTGGTTTTACGGATCTCGACAATTCAGAGAAGGTCGATGACGTCAACAGTAAGATTGATGATATGACCGATGGAGTCAACAAACTGCAGGACGGCTCCGAGTCTCTGCAGACCGGAACAGGAAAACTTTATGACGGGACAAAGAAACTGACAAACGGAACCTATAAGCTGGCGAATGGAGCCGGCAAACTGACAGACGGTGCGACCACATTAAAGGATGGTTCCGGTAAACTGGGCAGCGGAGCCAGCGACCTGCAGAAGGGTATTTCGGATTATACCGGCGGCGTGGCAAAGGTAGCTGACGGAGCAGCGCAGCTGGACAATGGTGTAAGTGCTCTCCAGAGTGGTGTCGGCTCTCTTCAGAGCGGTGCGGGAACGCTGGCTGATGGGATTAACTCTGCATACAGCGGATCTTCGACGCTCAAGGGCGGCACAGGAACTGCACTGACCGGTGCAGCAAGCTTGAAGGATGGTACGGCAGCACTGCAGGCGGGTGTGAATCAGATGGTAAATACGATGTACTCGGAATTTTATGCAGTTGAGATTTCAAAGCAGGTTCTGAATGCAATGCTTCCGGAAAGCAACGCGAAGAGTACCATGGATACGGTTATGGCGCAGGCAGCACAGACTCCCTCAGGCACAGCGACAAAGACAGTAACACAGAACACTCCGATACTTACAATGTCATCAGATAAGACATCGGAAAAACAAGAGAATACAAAGTATACTGTTAATTTTGATAGCAATGGGGGGAGTACAGTAGAGAGTGAGACTGTAGAAGCAGATGAAGATGGCAATTATATTGTCAGAGAACCGGATGCGCCTGCGCGTGACGGGTATACTTTTGAAGGATGGTACACAGACGAAACAGACGAAAATGGATCCGGGGATCAGTTTGATTTCGGTAAAGGAATAACGAGTGATACTGATCTTTATGCTGCATGGAAGGAAAATGAGAAAACTTCTTATACAGTAACCTATATGGACAATGATACTTCCGCAGGCACAGCGACAGTGGAAGATGGCAGTACTGCGACTAAACCGGAAGATCCGACAAAAGACGGGTATACTTTTTCGGGGTGGTATACGGAAAAAGATGATAGTGGTAACGGAACAGGTGATCCTTTTGATTTTGAAACAGCAATTACAGGCGACCTCACATTGTATGCCGGTTGGAGTCCATCACAGGCGAGGGCAGATTATGTAACATCTCCGGTAATACTGTTTGCGGGAGAAGATAAACTGCTGACAAAAGATCTTTATACTCAGCTGTCCGGTGCACTTGGCAGTAAAATCGGCAGTCAGACGGGAACTGATGCTGCGGGTGCTATTTCGGACGTTGATACATATACAGGTGGTAAAGTCAGCGAAATTCTTACGATGACAACCGGACATTCAGTATCTGACTGGAAGAAATATGCTGCTTCGTATTATGACTATATGTCGAAGGCAAAAGCGGCAGGTAGTGCAGGAGATGCTGCATCAGCTCAGTCGGCAATGACAGCGGGGGCAATTCCTGCAGGGATTTTCTACACAGCAGAAAACGGCCTTGATATTCAGGAAACTTCATTGAGCGGCAGTCAGAAAGATCTGGATACTCTGAATGCCGGAGCCGGGAAGCTGACAGACGGCGCAGCACAGCTTTATACCGGCCTTGGTCAGCTCGATTCCGGCGCAGGAACACTGAACAGCGGACTTTCACAGCTGGCAGGCGGCGGAACAACACTGGTAAATGGCGTACAGACGCTTTCCAATGGTGTGTCCAGCCTGAAAAATGGTTCTTCACAGCTGGCAGGCGGTATCAATACTCTTAACAGCAACAGTGCCAAACTGAACAGCGGCGCAGCGGATCTGGCCACCGGTATGGTGACACTTGATAATGGTGTCAGCGATCTCTTAAACGGAACTGTGACACTGGGCAATGGAATCAATGATCTTGGCAGTGGTGCCAAAACGCTTCAGAGTGGTGCCAAAAAAGTGAACAACGGTGCAGGGGATCTTGCAGACGGGATTGTGAAGTTCAACGACGAAGGCGTATCCAAGATATCTGAAGCCTTTGACGGAGACATCCGGTCCTTCTCAGACAGACTGCAGGCAGTCAATCAGGCATCAGAAGATTATACTTCCTTTGGCGGTGCGGCAAGTGATCAGAAGAGCACTGTCAAGTTCTTCTTCAAGACAGCAGGAATTACCACAGATGAAGATTCCTCAAACAGTTAAGCTTTCACCAAGTGGTGGAAGAAATTCCATATTTTTTCCATACTTTCCTCATATACGTTTTACCCCAGAGAGGCAGACCGGTTTCATGGTCTGCCTCTTTGAGATATAATGGATTCACAGAAGTAATGAATTTAGAGGGGGACATAAATGAAACGATCTGTTTTGAAAAAAATGCTGACAGTTTTGCTGGTACTGACGGTTTGTCTTTCGGAATGTATGGTTTCACAGGCATCGCAGAAGAAAACAACTTCAGAAGCTGCGTTTGCCGCGAAACTGAAACGTGGATGGAATCTTGGAAATACGCTGGATGCAACCGGCAGCCGGGATTTACTTCGATCCGGATTCCGGTGTCATGGAGTAACCATATTGACCGAAAAGATCAGATCAATCCGGAATGGATGAGCCGTGTGCAGGAGGTCGTGGATGCAGCGGTCGGTGACGGGATGTATGTGATTATCGATTCCCATCATGATAATGACTGTTATTACCCTTCAGAAAAGAAACTGAAAGCATCAGAGAAATATATCAGTACGATCTGGACACAGATTGCAGAACATTTCCGCAGTTATGATGAACATCTGATTTTTGAAGGAATGAATGAACCAAGACTTGCAGGAACGGGAAAGGAATGGTGGTTTGCAGATAATGATCCGGAGGGAATTGCTGCGATTGCCTGTGTGATGCAGCTGAACCAGACATTTGTGAACACGGTAAGGGCAGCAGGAGGGAAAAATACAACGAGGTATCTGATGGTGCCAAGTGTCTGTGCTTCTGCCCAGAATGCGCTGAATGCTGCTTTTTCCATGCCAGACGATCCGGCAGGCAGGACAATGCTTTCAGTACATGCCTATACGCCATATGACTTTGCCATGAACAGCAGTGGCGGATACAGCAAATGGAATGGATCACATGACAGTGATCTGGACTTTTTCCGTCAACTGAATGAGAGATTTGTTCAAAAGGGAACAGCAGTGGTAATTGGGGAATTTGGTGCAACCAATAAGGGAAATTTACAGGAACGCGTGAAATGGGCGAAGGATTATCTGGCGAGAGCCGATAAATATAAGATTCCGTGTTTCTGGTGGGATAACGGAGCAGTACAGACGGGGGATGAGAATTTCGGACTGATCAACAGACAAAAGCTTACCGTATATTCGCCAAAGCTTCTGAAAGCGCTGCAAACAGTGAATTAGGAGCAGAAGACATACGGGAGAAAAACATTGCCGCCGCAGAGCATCCGGAATATCCGGCTGACTGCGGCGGCAATGTTCTGAAAAGACTAACTTAAGGCAGTTTACTTTAATACAGAGAAAGACTGCGGTGCAAGTGTCAGTTTACCATGCTCCGTATTCACACTGCCAATTGTAAAGATCGGCTTTTTTTCTGTGGTAACCGGTGCGGACTGCTCCTGACCGGAAGGGTTGACGGCAATGATCAGGCTCCCTCTTCTGAAGACAAAGGGGAAGCGTTCCTTTTCTGCATAGAGAACCTCAAATATGGCATCCGCCTGCAGGTCTTCTTCGCAGTGACGAAGCTTCAGGAGTGCTTTTACTGCCTGCAGAAGTGAATCCGGATCTTTTTCGGAGGATTCTACGGTAGGCGCATCAGAAGCGGAATCCACAGGAAGATAGAGAGTATCCGGATTGGCCTCTGAGAAACCAAGGTTACGTTCATGATTCCATTGCATCGGGGTACGGGTACCGGTACGTGCATAACCGCCCTCCTTACTTGGAAGATCGAGGTAGCGCATGCCGATTTCATCGCCGTAATACAGGAAAGGCACACCGGGCATGGTGAAGAAGAAAGCATATGCGAGTTTCAGTTCCGGGGTACTCAGAGTCCTTGTTTCACGCGGCGTATCATGATTGCATGTCAGAAAACTGATGTAACCGTGCTTTCTGGTTGCATTATATTTGGGCAGATAGTCCTTAAGGAAACGCATGATGTCTCCATGACCGTTTTTAAGGAAAAAGCTGTGATCGCCGCCGGGAGTCTCACCGTCACGGACAAGAGTATTGTATCCGTTTCCATGATGATCGAGGTAAAAATCCATATGAAATCCGGCCTTCAGTGACTGCTGCGGGTTACTCCATTCCGAAACAAGTGCGGCATCAGGATATTCCTGATCCATCATCTGACGGATATTGTGCCAGATCTGACAGGTTGCGGATTTATGTTCATCATCTTCTTTTACCAGAGAATCAGCCATATCGACACGGAAACCGTCACAGCCATGATCCATCCAGAAACGCATGATGTCTTTGAGTGCTTCTCTTGTTGCAATGCAGGCCGGTGCATCCGGTGCCATCTGCCAGTCTTCGGTGCGGTTTAAAAAGCCGTAATTGAGCGCCGGCTGACATTTGAAGAAATTGAGCATGTAGGAGCCGTCTCTCGGACATTCGCCGCTGATATAGGGGTGACCGCCGATCCCCTGAAAGGCAGCATTGGTCCATACATAGCGGTCTGAAAATTCATTCTTTTCTGCTTTCTGACTTTCCAGAAACCAGGGATGCTCTTCTGAGGTATGTCCGGGAACCAGATCAAGAAGAACATGCATGCCTCTGTTATGTGCTTCACCGAACAGTCGATACAGGTCTGTATTGCTGCCGTAGCGGGGAGCTACTTTTTTGTAATCACGTACGTCATAACCGGCATCCTTAAACGGAGAATCGTAGCAGGGATTGATCCAGAGGGCATTGCAGCCCAGGTCATGAATATAATCGAGCTTTTGAATGATTCCGTTAATGTCGCCGATTCCGTCATTATTGGTGTCACGGAAGGACTGCGGATAAATTTCATAGAACACTGTGTCTTTAAGCCAGTCTGGCATAGAGAACCTCCTTATGAAAAAAGATTTTCGAAAAGTTTCGTAATTACATTTTAGCATAAATATATGTCTTCTACTTACGATTTAATACTGTATTATTACACAAAAATAGTGTAAAATATTTTTAGTAACCTGTCCGGGGGTAAGACAGATTAACTAAAAAAAGAAAGTACAGGAGGAAAAAGTTATGTGGACAAGAAAACAGGTAAAAACCGGAGGCAAAGAAGCTTTTCTTGGTAATTACTGGGGAACAGTCGGAACAATTTTCGTATATGGGATTGTTGTGGCGGTGATTTCGGATCTTATATTTATGCTGGCAGGCGGAAGTTCCGTTGCAGAGATGCTGGCTGATCTGGAAAATCCGGAAAAAGTGGCGATGGCTGCAGCTTCTGTCGGAAGAGCGGCATCTACCAGTTCTCTGATTGTTACGCTTTTGATTACCGGGCCGATGACGGTCAGTCTTTCGAAGTTTCTGCTTAATAACAGAGAAGGACATGGTAAGATGGGAGATATTTTCTTCTGTTTTAATAAAAATTATCTTAGAATTGTATTGAGCATGTTTATGATGAACCTGTTTCTGGGATTGTGGTTTATGCTGCTGATCGTTCCCGGAATTATCAAGACATATTCTTACAGAATGGTGCCTTATCTTGTGGCAGAGAATCCGGAGATGGATTTCAAGGATGCAATTGATGCTTCCAGAAAGATGATGGACGGAGAGAAATGGAAGACATTTGTTCTGGATCTTTCATTCCTTGGATGGATTATCCTGACATCACTTACCTGCGGAATTCTTGGAATCTTCTATACAACACCTTATATTTCACAGACTAATGCAGAGCTTTATACAGTATTGAAAGCAAAACTTGCACCACAGGCAGCAGAAACAACGCAGATGTGATTGCATGTGGAAATGGTGATATTATTGGATTTATGAGATAAAAACAGAAAATCAGTACAATATCAGCGACTTCGATGGCAGCGGATCAGACTGTACTACGGTTTGCAACTGACCCTGAGGCGGATAGCTGCATACCGGTCCGGAGCATGCGAAACATGCGAAGAGCTGCCTGCGTATAAAGAAAATTGACATTATACATGGCTTCTTCAAGAGACATTGGTGCATCTATGCAGGTGCAGATGGAATCAATTCCCTGTTCATATAACAGCTCAGCACCTTCACCGAGGCTGCCGCTGAGCGCAATGACGGGCACTGCCTTTGCCAGACAGTGCCGGCCGATTCCGGACATTACTTTACCATGGCAGGACTGGGCATCGGTTCTGCCTTCTCCGGTAATGACCAGGTCTGTCTGTTCCAGAAGTGTATCGAAATGAATGAGTTCCAGAACCTTTTCTATACCGGGACACATTTCCCCATTCAAAAAAAGCATCAGTGCACAACCAAGACCACCGGCGGCGCCGGCTCCGGGAAGCTGATCCGGGTCAATGGCATATTCGGATTTCAGAAGGTCACGGTAATGACACATTCCTTTTTCAAGGCGGGATAAAATATCGGGTGATGCGCCTTTCTGCTTTCCATAGACAAGGGTTGCACCGTTTTTGCCACATAATGGATTTGTTACATCACAGAGAATATGAAAGGAAACAGATTCAATTCCCGGAAGCAGACTGCTTCGGTCAATGAAAGCTACTTTTTCCAGATCTTCACCTGTTCCGTTCAGCTCATATCCATTTGCATCCAGAAAACGGATACCAAGCGCACGCATGCATCCCATACCACCGTCATTGGTGGCAGAACCGCCGACTGCGACAGAGATCTCAGTATAACCACGGCATACGGCATCGGCGATCAGCTGGCCGGTTCCGTAGCTGGAAGTCAGAAGCGGGTTCCGCATGGACTCGGGAACAAGAGGAAGACCGGAAGCCGCAGCCATTTCGATGATGGCCTGGCGATCAGAAATGACGCCATATGCAGCTTTCTGCGGAGTGCCGAGAGGTCCCTGAACAGAGAGACTGATCCGGTTGCCGTTACAGGCACTTAGTATGGCATCGAGTGTTCCTTCACCTCCGTCAGCGACAGGAATGCTGCGGCATGAGCAGCCCGGGAATATTTTTTCTGCAGCGTCCTGCAAAAGTTCTGCAGTCTGCAGACTTGACAAAGAGCCTTTAAAAGAGTCGGAAGCAAATAAAAAATGCATGTTTTTCTCCATTCTTAAATCTGAATTTAATCATAGAATATACAAACAATATCTGCCTTTATTTTAACGCAAACAGATAAGGAACTGTTATAATAAATTCAGATGCGGGCACCTGAATTTAGCGAGGTTGCAGAATGAATTCAAAACGATTATTTGCAGGACTGTATTATATTGCAGCAGCGGCTGTGATCATATTTGTTATAATCTGTTCCCTGACCGGAGGTGATGCAGGGATTGCGTACGATGCTGAAAATAAGGCGGTAATGACAGAGATCATACCGTCAAAACAGGAGACGGCTTCAAGATCGGAGCAGATATTTCTGTTTCAGGCAGCTGATTTTCAAAAGCAGAATGATTGTCTGCTGTTTTATACCAGTCATCAGTTCGTACAGGCGTATGCGGATGATACGCTGATTTACGCTGTAAAAGCAGGAAATCCTCTTTTGAGCAGAACCCCCGGATCAGAGTGGAATTTCGTGAATATTCCGGAGAATACACAGCAGATAAAGGTAGTGCTGACAGCTGCATATCCGGAGGTCGAAGGCGTTGTACCGGATTTCATGGAAGGTGTCAAGGGAGATGTATTTGGACAGCTTCTGATAGGGTCCCTTCCTGCGATGGCGATCAGCCTGGTGAATACACTGATCGGTGCTGCAATTGTTTTGTACTGGCTGGTCATCCGCAGAAAAACGAATGTGGGGAACCGGATGCTGTATTTTGCAACGACAGCGATTCTGGTGGGCTTCTGGACATTGAAAGAAACTGATGGAGCAGCACTTCTGGTACATAATCATGCAGCGGCCAGCACCAGTGCATTCTGTGCGTTGATGCTGATCAGTATTCCCTTTACTTTATATTCAAGGGAATCATTTCTTCAGGAAGACAATTTCATATGGAAAGGGATCTGTGCCTACAGTCTGCTGGACATCGCAGTCAGTTTTGGACTTCAGCTGGCGGGAATCCGCGATTTCAGACAGACAGTGCATCTGACGCATGTGGCACTGATTGCGTCCATGTGTTATATGATATACGGAATTATCAGAGAACTGGTAAAAAACGGGCTGACAAAGAGAGCACTTTCAAATCTGTCCGGAATGCTTTTACTTGCAATTGCAATGTTCGCGGATCTGATTCGTTACAATGCAAATGGCGGATTGCATATTGATACATTTGGTAAGGCTGCTTTTACACTTTATATTATTCTGATTGCGTTTGAAATTCTGGGAGATTCCATCAGCCAGATCAATGAAGGGCGTAAGGCGATGTATTACCGGCAGCTTGCGACAGTGGATGCGATGACGGATTTATATAACCGGATGGCATTCATGCAGGATGTGGAAAAGCTGAAGAAAGAGAAAACATACAGCATTATTTCCTGTGATCTGAATGATCTGAAGAAAGTAAATGACACACAGGGGCATCTGGCAGGGGATCAGTATATCAGGGATGCTGCAGTAATGCTGAAAAGAGTTTTTGGAAAACATGGCAGATGTTACAGAATTGGCGGAGATGAATTCTGCATTATTCTGAAATCTGAGACGGGGTATATGAAAGAACAGCTGCTTCAGAGAATGGAAAAAGAACAGGCGTTATATAATCGCGGAAAACATCCATTCAGAATGCAGATTGCATATGGAAGTTCTGATTTCGTGCCGGAGCAGGACGGGGATTATGAAAGTGTACTGACGAGGGCAGACGCACGGATGTATAAGAAAAAGCAGGAAATAAAAAACCAATAGAACAGATACAATTGATTGAAATGATGGGCTGCAGGCGTGATAAAGTTAAATCACACCTGTTTTTTTTATTTGAATGTTAATATACAGAATGCAGGAAGGAAACATATAAGAAATTAAGCAGAATAGACAGAATGCTCTATAAAATTTTGTCCATTTTTATGAACATAATATTGAACCTTTAATGTCGATATATCAGTCATTAATGATAGAGATGAAAATGTGTGCAACGGGAATCTTTATACAAGGAGGTACAGGTCTATGAAGAAGAGAATAATCGCATTAGCGGCAGCCTGTCTGATGGTCACTACCATGTTTTCGGGAAACTGGTCGGTAATGGTTGCGCTTGCAGATGATCCCGTACAGGAATTATCTGCAGAAAACCCAGTAGTGGAAGCACCGGTAGAGGAAGAAAATGCAGAAGTACCTGCAGCAGAAGCACCGGTAGAGGAAAATGCAGAAGTACCTGCAGCAGAAGCACCGGTAGAGGAAGAAAATGCAGAAGTACCTGCAGCAGAAGCACCGGTAGAGGAAGAAAATGCAG
>JAKVKH010000046.1 GCA_022486625.1 Butyrivibrio sp.
CAACTTATCTCCTTTCGATGTGGATAATATTTGACAAAATATATATCGGATCGGGGTAAGTTGTTTTTTATATGCTCTGAAACATCAGTAAAATCAAGGCCTATGAATTATGAAATTCTCTCATTTATTAATTATAACAATAAATCACCAAAAATAATATATCAGTCAAAATTTCCGTCTTCTGCTTTTCACCTCTCAAGCTTAACTCTGTAGGACAGACCGTCCTCATCAGGACTGCCGTCATATGATTCAGTAATATTATAATAAAGACCGCAGGATACCTTACCTTTCTTTTCTTTCACATTCATTTCTTCCTTCTGCGGATTGAACTCATCCAGAATTTTCTGCGGAATCGGATCTGTCAGTTTTTTCGGAACCCTGCCTGTCCGGATCAGCCTTTCATTCATCTCATTCACATATGCGGCGAGCTGACTCTTATCTCTGGTTCCATCAGCATCATACCAGATCTCTGAGATATTCCCCTGCTCATTCATCCTGATCCTGATGCGCCGGTTAACATCAACAAAATAGTACACACCCTGTATGTAATCCTCTGCATCTTTGCCGTAAGGATTCACCTGTGCTTTCGGGAAAACTTCATTAAGCGCTCTGGTTGTGGAAACGCACCTTTCCAGACAGTCCTGCTCTGCATGTATGGCTCTGGCACCGGCACTGATATCCAATGCTGTAAACAGCGCCAACGCTGCAATCAGACATTTCACAAATAATTTCGGGATCTTTCTGCCAAGCGCTGATGCCAGCGACCGGGCTATCTTATTCGCCCCGGTTACACTGACTATTAAAATTCCTGCAGTCCTTGCATCTGCAATCATTTCAAAGCCAGGGTTCTCTTCTCCCGTTATCTTTTCACATAAATCTGCGACAGCTGAATTATAAACAGCATGCTGCGTTTCTTCTGACAAATCCTTTATGCTTCCCACCGCTCTGGTTACTCTGTTCCACTTGTCGGTTTTGACCAGAATCATCGTTCTGACCAGCCCTGCAAATCCTACGAATACCATCAGCGCACAGACCAGCAGTACTGAATCTGAAGTTGATTCATCCGCCGTAATTGAAGTAATCATATCCGTCAGCATATAAAGGAGCATACCGGCAAATGCAGCAATCATGATTGCCCCGCCGACTTCATTTTCAATCACAATACCTGCCGCATACTTCCATACGCTGTTCTTTAACTGTTCCTGCTTCTTCGCAGTCACCTCTGCCTGCACATTCTGCTGTGCTTCATCTTCGGTCAGGATCGGAGAATCCTCTTTTTCCCAGATCGCCATTTCCTTAAGCGATCCGATGATTTCATCACGGTCTCCGGCTTTGAACGCATCCAGAATCTGAAACGACGGATCTCCGACATCGAAACGGTACTCAAGTTTCTTCTCATAACTGATCTTTCCGGCTGCAAAATCAGAGTATCCCACGATTGTTCCCTGTCCCCTGATCGTGATGATGTGATTCACCTCATCATAATCCACTCCGCTGATATCTTCGCGGGCAATTCTGTATTGCATCTGGCAATAAGAAGTATGATCACCTGCCTGCTCATAATAAAACTCCACACCATCCTCATACAGTTTTATGAATTCATGTCTGCGCTCACAAAACGGTATCGCACAACGGTTCATTCCGGACTGCATTATAGCCAGTCCAAATGTTGCCGGAAGAACAAGGGTCAGACACAGTGTCACTGCAAACAGGAAAAAAACATCCAGGCTGAACCCTGTACCCATCAGATCGCCTGCCATGCTGACTCCGATCCATACTGTTGCAATTACTGCCGTGAGATACAGCATATCCGACACAATCCGGAAAAACCAGAATTTCTTTTCCTTCATACTGTATTTTCGCAAATACTTCAGCTTCGTAAACCAGTTATAAGTATATTCATTTCTGAAATCCATTCTTGATTCCCCGTTTTTTCTCTTTTTTCTGTATTTACTCAAAAGAACACGGACAGAGCCAGAATCCATTGCCCTGTCCGTATCAATATTAAAGAACATATGGAAAAGTTTTCCCGTCAGACTTTTGTCAGCTGTTCTGCCTGTTCATAAATGCCGCTGAGTGTCTTATCAAAGTCGGTAAACTGGGCAACCGCACTGTTGGAAGAGTTAACTCCCTCATTGGAAAGAGCCGCCACCTCCTGACTGGTCGCAGACAGACTGGAAATACTGTCATTGATCACTGCTGTCGAAGCAACAATGGCCTTCATTCCCTCTCCGATTTCACTGAACCTTGTCAGCAGTTCTGAAACATTGTCATTAATTGTCATGAAGTTCTCTTCTGCTGTACTGATCATGCCGTTCTGCTCCTGTACGGAAGCTACGGTACGATCAATGCTCTCCATGGCCTGATCTGCATCCGCCGTCAGCTCGGCAATGATCTTGGTAATCTCATTTGAAGCGCCATTGGTCTGCTCTGAAAGCTGTCTGATCTCATCTGCAACAACTGCAAAACCTTTTCCTGCTTCTCCTGCACGGGCTGCTTCAATGGATGCATTGAGCGCCAGCAGATTGGTCTGTTTGGAGATGGACATGATCGTTCCGACAATATTCTGCACTTCTCCTACCTTATCCAGAACGGCACGTGTAGATTCGACTGTTACCTGACTGTCCGCCTCTACACCTTCTGCCTTCTGTTTCAGTCCAAGGATTGTATTCTTACCTTCTTCAACCGTCTGCTGCGCATTCTGAGATGCTTCCATCATCTGTGCACGCTTTTCATCCGTTGCCTGGGTCTGCTCCTGAATTTCCTGACATCTGGTCGCCTGATCGGTAATTTCCTGTGCCGTGCTTTCCATGCTGGATGCAATATTCTGCATGCCGGAATTATTCGACTCAATCACGCTGCGAAGGCTTTCCATGCTTTCTTTTGCCTTACCGAACAATGTCGTGATATTCCCTGCAATTTCCGCCATCTTCGCACCGGATTCATTCTGTCTGGTCATATGCTCCTGAATCGTCTCATTATTTTCTTCATTGAATTTTACGAGAAGCTTGACGCTCTCTGCTGCAGCAACGCCGGATAAAACAAGTACTGCCACATAGATAAAACAGGTCCAGGTAAATCCGTCAGTCACTGTCGCACGAATCATGCTGATCACAAAACCAGCCGCAATGACTGCTTCCCCTGAATAGACAATTCGCAGATTCAGATAGACCATACTGGAAAAAAGAATGGTACAGCCAAACATGAAATATACCGGATCTTTCTGTAACATCATAGTCAGAAAATATACAACAGAAGACCCTCCCATAATCATAATCGCACCTTTTTTGGTTCCCCGCTCTGTCATCAGTCCGAACAATGTCATCAGATACCCTGCAACACATCCGCCGAGTTCCAGAATTGCCTTCGCTGTAAATCCTGTTGCCAATGCAATCACAAGCTCCATAAAGAAAATACACGCGCAGATAATGCTGTCTACCGCAAATGCCTTCAGATTTGCTCTTCTGTACTGATTTTCGCTCATATAATTTTTCCCTTCTGATTCTACCTCAGAATCATGCCCCTCATTTTATTTCTTCATTATCTTCCTGACGCCGATGTGCCATCAGGTAATCAATTCCTCTTTCAAACTGAATCTTGAGCAGCGCGCCGACAGGCACTGCCAGCAGCATTCCGATAATCCCGCCAATCGCGCTTCCGATAATCAGAGAAGCAATGACCAGCATCGGATGAATACTGATATTGGCACTTAAAAGCTTGGGATTAATTACATTGCCGTCTATCGTCTGCAACACCAGCAGCACAATAACTGCAATGATCAGCTTCTTCCAGTCTCCGTTCAGAATACATACAGATATTGTAGAAATGTATGCCACAAAAGGTCCCACATATGGAATCAGATTCCCGATTCCCGTCAGTGTTCCGATAATTACTGCAAACTTGACCCCGACAAGTGAAAGTGAAATGCTCACTGAAACCATCATAAACAGCGCATCGATCAGCTGTCCTCTGATATACCCTGCAAACACCCTGTCAGCATCTGAAATAAACAGGTGAAAAAAACGATCAAAACGTTTGGAGGATATTGCCTTCAGTACACGGTTCCAGTATACCATCAGTCCTTTCCCGTCCAGCATGAAATATACACCGAAAATAATAGCAAAAAGTGCATTGGTAAAAAAATCCTTCATATGGTAAATACTGCTCTGCAGATTGTTGCCTGCCAGCTTAAACCACCCGGCAATGTAATCTCCGGCATCCTGCAGATACGAATTCAACTGATCAGAGGAAATATTCAGCTTAGTCAGCTGGCTGTTCACCGTATCATAGAAACTGTTCAGGGTGGATGCAATGGAATTGATCAATCCCTCAATATCATTGAACTTGATCAGCTGTATATTGCTGGTAATGGTTGAAATGATAACGGAAAGCAGCAGCACAATTGCTGCAATTGCAATCACTGACGTAATCGCCACAGAAAGTCCTCTGGCCGACTTTCCTTTCTTTTTGAAATACTTCAGATGCTGAAGCCGCTTTTCCCAGAACTCGGTAATCGGAAAAAGGACATAGGAAATTACAAATCCCCATGCAAGAGGTTTGATCAGCACATTGATCCAGTTCATTCCATTCCCGATCGCGACAAGAATGTTTCCAAAATTATCTGCAAGCTTCATAAGTAAATAAATTGCCGCAGCAGTAAGAATCACATACAGCGATATTCTGGTATATTTCGGATCAAGATTCTGCCTGAATTTCATTCGAATTTATCCCTTTCATTCTCCACCATTAAAGCATCTCCATTTGATTATAAATCAAACCTCTGCGAAAACATAATACTTTTTCAGGCAACAGCGTTTTATATCGTAAGCTCTGTGTCATCTGCCGTAAATTTTCTGACTTCCTGTGTCAATTCCTGCCTGCGGTCTTTCAGAAGCAGCAGACTGTTATACTGGTAATATGCATCATTTCCGCATTCACTGACAAATTTCAGACTGTAATACCCGGCCGTCAGTTCTGAAAGAAAGATCACCAGCTCCTGCCCTTCTCCAAACGTCTTTGAAAGAAAGCCAAAACTGTTTGTCAGCGCATCTCTCGTCCGCCTGATCTCCTCACTGCGTCTGTCTTCTCTTGATTTAAACCATGCTCTGACCAGTTCATAATCCCGAGCCTCATCTCTCGTTTCTTCAATCGTCAGCTTCTGAATCAGCTCTGACAATGCACTCAGCACTTTTCTGCGAACTGCTTCTTCCTGCCTGGTCAGAAGCTTTGCTGTCATGCTGCGCTTCAATTCTTCTTCCATCTGCTTTTTCTGCCCTGTCAGAAGTCCCGAAACCTGTGCATCTTCTCTGCTCTTTAACAGATCTCTGACAATTCCCAGCTGTGCATACAACTGCTTCTGAACGCCCAGTTCCACCGCATATCTGTGAAACTGCTGATTCAAACTGTCGATCAAAAGACCGATAATACTGAGTTTTTCATCAAACGGTGCATTACAAAGCATAGTATTTTCGGGATATTTTCCCTTCAGGATTTCCGGAATACGGTATAAATCCCTGTATTTATGATACAGCTCATAATAGGTTGCGAAGTCCTCTGCAATTTCCGGATCCTGCAGGTACTGCACCGTAAGCTCTTTTGTCACAGGAATCTGCAGTTCTTCATAAACTTCGAGCATTCTTGAAAGATCCTCCCAACCTCTCGCGGTAACAAAATATCTGTCTTCCGTTTCCGTACGAATGGAATAAAAATGCTCCTTCCGAATTCCCAGATATGCCATAATCGCACCGTGTATCCCGATTTTATAGGCATATTCCTTCCATACATCAAAGTCCGCTTCCACATCAATTTTCTTGACTCTGTCCAGCGTCACAATATCAAAATCACGCACAGCCTTGTTATACTGCGGCGGATTGCCAGCCGTAACAATCAGAAAGCCGTCCGGAACCCGGTGCATCCCGAAAGTTTTATACTGCAGGAACTGCAACATGGTCGGCGCCAGTGTTTCTGATACACAGTTGATTTCATCAAGGAAAAGAATTCCTTCATGAATCCCGGATTTTTCAATCTGGTCATATACCGATGCAATAATCTCACTCATGGTGTACTCCGTCACGGAATATTCCTTTCCGTCATAATTCCTTCTGGAAATAAACGGAAGACCGATGGCACTCTGCCTGGTATGATGTGTGATTGTATAAGATACCAGATTGATCCCACATTCCTGCGCGACCTGCTCCATGATCGCCGTTTTCCCGATTCCAGGCGGGCCGATCAACAGGATCGGGCGCTGCCGCTCTACCGGGATCTCATATTCTCCCGCTTCATCCTTCTGCAGATATGCACGGATGGTATTTTTAATTTCCTGTTTTGCCTGTTTAATATTCATTCTGCTCCTCCAGATATAACTTCAGTGCCCACTCCGGCACATGCTCATCATTAATGTCACTGTCTTTCCAGAATACAAATGCCGTTTCATATTCTGTCGGTTTTACCGGATATTCTCCATATCCGTCCGTGAAATACAGAAGTCCCCGCAGATGCGAAAGCTCTCCTTTTCTGCGGAGCTCCTCCACATAGGCAAAAGCAGGTCTGAAGTCCGTCCCGTAACCGCCTTTGACATGAAACGCCTCCGCATACCTCTCCATTTCACTTACATCTCTGATGATCACATCATTCTGCACCTGGTTATCACATTCCAGCACATGAATACACACCTTATGAAAAAAGCTTTCCTGATGCTGCAGAATTGCTGCAGTTTCATTCAGAAACTGCTGTACGAGCTTATCCTGACAGGAAGCAGAGGTATCAATTACAATAACCAGTTCATCCACCTTCCTGCTCTCACGGAATTCATTTTCCTCTATCAACGGCATATTACCGTAAAACTCCATCCCATACTGATACAGTCCATAATCAAAAGAATCCGGATCAATTATGGTTTCTTCACGAAGTACTGCGTATTTTCTGAGATATTCCCGGTAGCCGTTCCTGCGTCTGTAAATGACTTTCAGAATCCGGTCAAGGCTGCCCGAATCTCCGGAAGCTTCACTGGAAGTCATTTCCAGTTCTGTTTTTACCCGCTTGGCATTCTTTTCCCACTCGGCTTCCTTCAGACTCATTCTGCCAAGTGCCTGCAGCTTTTTCTTTTCCCGGTTCTGCACACTGTTCTGCGCATCCGGCTGCTGTCCGGGGCTGGCCTCCGGGGGCTGATCCGAAGGCATCTGATTTTCGTCCGGGGGCTTTTTGTCCTCCATCCGCTCCCAGAAACTGTGATCATCCATACAGAATTCTCTTTCCAGATGTGTTTCCATATCCGGATCAATTTCCCGTTCCGCGAAATACTGATAGATTTTCTCTGCTGTCAGCACATGAAGCTCCTGCGTCAGCCGGTCATACCATTCATCGCGAAAGTCCGATGAAATTCTCCTGATGCACGGGTAATCCATGGAATCCACCACAGACTCCGCTGCAATATCCGCACTCAGATCCCAGAGCTGTGCATCCCTGTGCTGCCCTGCTGCAAACATATGGCGGAACAGGCAATGCATCAGCATATGCATGTAGGTCCGGTTCAACCTGTCAGGCTGCTCAATATATAAGGTAAAAAGATACTGCGGATGGAAAAGAATACTGACCGCGTCTGTTCCCACCGTTCTCGTGGACAGATTCATGCGATAGTCCAGACTGTTCAGTGCGCTTCCCATAAACCGCATGTCCAGATACAGCTCAGTTCTTGATGTATCCAGTATTTTTCTGCCCATCGCTTCCATTTCTTCTCTGCCTGTCATAAATCCCCCAGTGAGAATATATCCGGCTGTGATCCTCTGCCGGATTTTTTTCTCTGATATTCCATCAGAATTCCGCACAGCTGTGTTCTGCGCTTTTCTGATGCAAAACGGATAGCTTCCTCTGTAGCTTTCTGATCCGGAAGTCCATGCTCTGTCAGAAACCGTAACTCCGACACCTTATTTTCCATGATCAGCCCGGGAAGAATCTCCCACGAATTATCCCGAAGATATGCTTCATAATGCATTTTCCCCTGTGTTTCAAGACGATATGGGTACATCAGCCTCCCAAGTGCAATTACCGCAGCTGCATGCCGGTCGTCAGAAACAGCCCGGTCAAACAGACCGTCATATTCCCTGTAATCAATCTGATGATCCGAAATACATTCTCTGTAACGATAACCTGAACCGTCAATCGCAAACTGAATGGTACGCGCCATTGTGTTTTCCACAAAATCATAGACAAATGCGGGAAATGTCAGAAACGCTTCCTGATCTCCCGGCAGGTGCAGTGCAAAGGACAACTCCCTGTCGCTGTCTGCCAGCATGGATCTGATTATGGAAAAATTTTCCTGTCTGCAGGTCAGATCGATCAGTCTGAGTCCATCACACTGACGGATCACACCATCATAATAATCTGCAACAGAATCATACAGATGAATACACTTCAGCTCAGGACAGTTATGAAATGCAAATCCCCTGATAATACGGATCTTCTCCGGCAAAAACACTTCCTTAAGCGTATTTCTTGATGCAAATGCATGATTTCCGATTTCATGCACCGGAAGCCCTTCCTCCTCTTCCGGAACGGTCAGACGTTCCGGTGTCGTACTACAGCCGGTGATGCAGATCCCGATGCTGCCTTTTATCTCAGTTTTTTCCCATTCAAATCTCATTTCGCTTCAGTCCTTTTATAAACAGATTATAAACTTGCAGGTTATTTTTTTATTATAAAGCGAACACATTTTTATAAAAATTAGATCACATTTTCATCACAGACCATTCGTAAACTGTAGTTATCAAAACAAAAGAAAGGCGGTGTTAATCATGATATTCAAAGACACAGATGATTTATCGCAGAACGTAAATATGTCACCAAACAACAATTCAACAGAAACGCCCCGCAAAAAGAAAGCAGGAAAGGGTCTTGTCAAAAAAGCAGCCTTCTGTGCTGTTCTGGGACTGACCTTTGGTGTCTGCAGCGGCTCAGGTGTGTGGGCTGTCCAGCAGTTTACCGGAAATTCCGGTTCGCAGCTTGCTGCCACAACAGAAGCGCAGTCTTCCGGAACCGGCACAACCGCAACTGCTGCCATAGCAGATGCCAACACACAGCAGAAGGTAACCACAACTTCCAGTACCAATACGCAGACTGTCACCACTGATGTCACGCAGGTCGTGCAGAATGTCATGCCATCCATTGTTGCCATCAATAATAATTATACAGAGACTGTCCAGTCCATGTTCGGACAATCCGGCGAAGAATCTGCAACAGCTTCCGGATCCGGTATTATTGTCGGTAAGAGCGATACGGAACTTCTGATTGCCACCAACAATCACGTGGTCGAAAACGCAGATACACTTCAGGTGGAATTTAACGATGGCACCAAAGCTTCCGCTGATATCAAAGGAACTGATTCTTCCAAGGATCTGGCGGTTGTTGCTGTGAAACTCAGCGACCTCAGCAGTGATACCTTAAGTAAAATCGCAGTTGCCACACTCGGTGATTCTGATTCCCTGACCGTCGGTGAACCTGCCATCGCCATTGGTAATGCTCTTGGTTACGGACAGTCCGTCACTACCGGTGTCATCAGTGCACTGAATCGCAAAATTGAACTGGAAGACGGTTCAACAGGTACCTTTATTCAGACCGATGCAGCCATCAATCCCGGAAATTCCGGTGGTGCACTGATCAACAGCAAAGGCGAGGTCATTGGTATTAACTCCAACAAAATCGGCGGTGAAACGGTAGAAGGCATGGGCTATGCCATCCCGATCTCCGATGCAGAACCGATTATTGACAAACTGATGAATGAAACAACAAAGACAAAAGCATCCACAGATAACCGCGGTGCACTCGGTGTTTCCGTCATGACACCTACCGGCGTGGAGGGCGCTTATGTAGCAGCTGTTGAAGATGGCAGTGCTGCTGCAGATGCAGGAATTGAAGAAGGCGATCTGATTACGAAACTGAATGATACGGAAATCAGTTCCAGAGATGATCTGTCAAATGCACTGGAATACTACACCGCAGGTACAAAGGTGACCGTTACGGTACTGCGCAGAGGTGACAGCGGCTATGAAACCAAAGAACTGACCGTTACACTGCAGAAGGCTGCAACAACCTCTGACAGCACAGATTCATCCGCCCAGTCAGGAAATGGAACACAGTCCGGCAGTGGTACACAGTCCGGAAATAATTCACAGGCTGATTTTGCGATGCCTTTTGCAGGTAACTGAGTCTTCATCTGATATTACCAGATGACAGACATAACCTTCACCATTACGGCACTGATATTTATAATAATCTTTCTCCTGCGCATGCTGCAGAAAAGACATGATTGCCATGATCGTGCCGCCATGAAATACATAGGCGAGAGTTTCTTCCTTTTCGGGGAAGCTCTCGTTCTTTTTTTCCTCATCCACTGAAATCAGATGGAGCGGAAGTGTTCTTAAAAATGCTCTCACACATCTTTCATTAAATTCTGACGGAAGTTCTCCTTCCGGAAATCTGTTTTTTCCGAAGGAATCCAGCCATTCCTGATATTCCGGCATGTTTTCCATTTCCATATAATTTTTGCCTTCAAACATCCCGAAATCGCATTCTCTGAATTTCTCAACTGTTCTGACTGTCTTCATCAGTTCCGGATATATCAGCTGTGCCGTCTGTCTGCAACGCAGCATCGGACTGACAAAAAGTCGGTCAGCCGGCATATACAGATTCTTTTTCACCCTTCTGTCAATTTCCGTTGCTCCGGTTTTGCAAAGCGGTTCATCCGTCCTGCCGCCGATATACCGGTTTTCCAGATTTCCCTGCGTCATTCCATGCCGGATCAGAATGACCCTGATCTTTCTCTCGCTCATTTAATATCTGTTATCCCTTCAATCGCTGTGGAAGCCCGCAGATGACTCTTGTTACCATGTCCGCCTGCTCTGCAATCCTGCAGAGGCCGCGTCCTGATGCCTCTCTGAAATGGATTTCAGCCGGATCGGCAGGAATCACCCCCGCACCGGTTTCATCAGCAATGACGATGGTATCCGGCTGCTTCCGGAGTACTTCCAGAATCTGCTCTGTAATGTGCTCGTACGCTTCCGGAGAATCCTCTTCTCTGCTCTGCCTGCGATAAATTTCCTGCAGATGATATATAATTTTCTTCCGGTTGTCAAGTGGTTCCTCTGCACAGTCTGTCACATCCTCCTGTGTCAGTTCCGGATGCCGATTAAGTACAAGTTCCAGCTTTCCCTGTGCACGTCCTCCGATATACAGTTCCATTCTTCCGTTTCCTTCCGCTTTTCTCCTGCCAGAAAGCTTTTTCTCTGCTGTGGTTTCCGTCTCATCATTTTTCAGGATCACCGGTACACTGCAGCTGATCTCTATCACCTTCTGCGCGCTCTGCGCAAGTTGTCTGTTAATCTGCGCAAGTGCCTGCAGGTAATGCTCTGTTGGACCTGTATACTGTGTTCCATCGGAAAAAATATCATTGGTGATTACCAGCAGATGCCTGCACATGCTATCTGCTGCCTCTATTTCATTCATTACTTTCCTGACCGTCTCTGCCGGCGCTTTCTCCTGAAACGCTTCATCAAACATTTCGTTTGCCAGAAGATTCGGCACGCATTCCAGCAGTACGGTTGCACTTTTTTCCGGAAGTCCTTCTGCTGCCGTATCAATATCTGTATAAGCTTCGCAGCTGATAAACCCGCGTCCATCCCTCTGCTGCCTGTGTCTGCTGATCCTTGCCTGTGCTTCCGGCCCGTACGGCTTCATCGCCGCAAAATAATACAGTGGACCGCCTTCAGAAAGTCTTACCGCTTCTTTTTCTGCATAAGAAGATTTTCCGCTCCCGCTTCCGCCGGTAATCAGTATCATTTTCCCTCCTGCCGGATTTTTCAGTCTGAAAAGCTATGATAGGCTTCCAGACTGCTCTCCGTAAATGTAACAGTGCTATGGTAAACGGAAAGTACCATATCCAGAAGCGGAAACATCATCACTGCTCCTGTGCCTTCTCCAAGTGCCATATCCGCATCAATGACCGCCTGCAATCCCAGCTGCAGAAAAACCGCATTCTGTACCGGTTCCCTGCTGCAGTGGGACGGGATCATATACCGGCTGCAACCGGGGGCAATTCGTTCCGCCGCAAGTGCTGCCGCTGCGGAAATACATCCGTCAATCACAACCGGAATATGATACAGCGCTCCGCCGATAAAAAGTCCTGCCATCCCGCAGATGTCCAGTCCGCCGACGCAGGACAGTACTTTCATGGGATCTGCATTTTGCAGATCATATTTCTGAATCGCGTCCCTGATGACTTTTTTCTTCCTCTGAAGGCTCTGACCGTCAAGCCCTGCGCCGCGCCCGGTTAATCTGTCACTGTCTGCATGCAGAAGCGCAGCCGTAACTGCTGTCCCGGTCGTTGTATTCCCGATTCCCATTTCTCCGGTTGCCAGAATCTGATACCCGCTTTCCTTCAGTTCGCCTGCCAGTGTTACGCCGGTCTGCAATGCTGCACTGACCTGTTCCGGTGTCATGGCAGGTGTATGTACAAAATCATTTGTCCCGCTGCTGACCTTTCGGTTTAAGACTCCGCTGCCTTCAGGAATCTTTCCTGCAATTCCGATATCCACTGCCAGAACATCCGCATGCGCAGTCTGCGCCATACGGCTGATATTCCCCTTCCCCTTCGCAATATTTTCTGCCACAACAGCCGTTACACTCTGATCAGTCTGCGTTACACCCTCTGCAACGATCCCGTTATCCGCACACATGACAACTACTGCGCGTCTGTCCAGACAGACATCCGCACTTTCCGTAATGCCTGCAATCTGTGTAAGCAGTGTTTCAAATCTTCCGAGCCCGTTCAGCGGCTTGGCCACAGCATTCCATCTCTCCCTGCAGGCCTGCATCGCCTTTTCATCAGGCACCTGTATCCGGTATCCGGTTTTCTCCATATTCATCCCTATCTTCTCCCCGGAGCTTCCCGTTTTAAAAGTGTTACAGCTCCTTCCAGTGGTTCAGCTGCCGCTTCATATAATTTACCACATCAATATCATACACCGTCTGCAGCATTTCTGCCGTTACGGTCTGATTTTTCTCTCCCTGTGCCACAATCCGGCCGTCCTTCAGGAAAATAACATCCTGTGCAATGCCAAATGCCAGATTGATATCATGGAACACACCGATCACGGTATTGCGGTGATGACTGCCATCTGCCAGCACCGTTTCCTGCTCTGACCACCTCTGCAGATATTCCATCAGTTCTTCCTGATACTTCAGATCCAGATGGTTGGTCGGCTCATCCAGCAGGATCACCGGCGTATGCTGCGCAAAGGTTCTGGCCAGGAACACACGCTGGCGCTGTCCTCCCGAAAGTGCACCGATCTGACGCTCTGCAAGGTCGCTGACTCCGGTAGCTTCCATCGCCTGCTCCGCAATCTCTCTGTCCTGTCTGCCGGGATTTCCGAAAAAGTTATCAATATGAAGATAACGACCGAGCATTACCGTTTCTCTGACCGTATAGGAAAAGTAGATATCAGAAAACTGCAACATCATCGCTACCTGCTCTGCAATCTCCCGCCGCTTAAGTTTCTGAATGTCCTGTCCGCTGATTCTGACGCTCCCTGTATACGGAAGCATTCCGGCGATCACCTTCAGGAGCGTAGTCTTTCCTGAACCGTTTGCTCCCAGAATGCAGACATTTCTACCCTCCGGCACAGTAAAAGAAACCTCATGCAATACCTGCATGCGGTTCTTATCCTTCGGGTTTCCGTATCCTGCTGATATATTTTCTGCTTCCAGACTGATCATTTGCTTTCCTCATGATTACCGGGTGTTCTGAAATAGATCCAGATGAAAAACGGTGCACCGATCAGCGCCGTCACAGCGCCCACCGGAATTTCCCTTGGAGACAGCAGCGTTCTGGAAACCAGATCTGACAGTGACATGAACGCTCCGCCAATCACCATCGACATCGGGATTACATATTTATGTGATGAACCGAAGATTCTTCGTACTGTGTGCGGAACAATCAGATCTGCAAAACCAATGGTTCCGGAAAAGCAGACCGATACTCCCGTCAGAAATGCGGCCAGAAGAATCAGGATTTTTTTGACCAGACGGGTATCTACGCCGATTGCCATGGACTGCTCATCACCAAAAGTCATAATATCCAGCTCCCTGTGATACCGCATGACCAGAAGCGTACCGAGAATACATACGGGAGCCATAACTGCCACATGATACCATCTGCGTCCGGAAAAAGATCCCATCTGCCACAGCAGAAGTTCCTGCGAATGTGCTCCGGCAAATGCACTGACCAGGGTCAGCAGTGCATTTACAAACAGAGATACCACCATACCGATCAGTATAATCGTATGACTCTGCACATTATGATCAAGCTTTGTGGAAAAAAGGACTACCAGCACTACCGTTCCCAGTCCGAATGCAAAACCGGATACCGGCAGCAGAAATGCGCCCAGAAACGGAACACTGATTTCACTGACAATGACAAGTGCTGCGCCAAGTGATGCACCGGAAGAAACACCCAGTGTATAAGAAGATGCAAGCGGGTTTTGAAGCACCGCCTGCATAATGGCACCGCTGACTGCCAGTGCACCGCCGACGAAGAAGGCCGTCAGGGCGCGTGGCATGCGGATGCTCCATAAAATGGAAGCTACTGCAGGATCAACAGAAGAAGGCAGCACTTTGCCCGATATTCTGTCCGCAATAATGGTCATTGCGCCGGATACCGGAATTTCGACACTGCCGATTCCCATACAGACTGCCAGCACAAGGATGGACAGAAGTGCGGATACTGTTATTCTGGCTGACATACTATGACTTTTCTGCATCTTAACTCCATTTCCTGTAAATTAATGAATAAACAGACACAACCTCGTGTCCTTCGGCCACTCAGTCATGTAAATTCAATTCGAAGCTTCTGACGAAGCACTGTCTGATGCAGCTGACTGTATGTCTGCATACTGATCAGGATAAATCTTCTTTGCCATATCGATCATTGCTTCTGTCACATGCTGATTGGGCTGGCTGATCAGGTTTGCATCTACTGTATATACTGCCTTATTCTGAACTGCCGGAACATTTTCCCAACCGGACAGTTTCAGAAGAACATTTACCACATCCTCGGTATAATTGTCAGAAGTAATAATCACGTCAGGCTTCATGGCAACTGCTGCTTCCTCAGTCAGAGCAGGCCACTGATCCGTCTGCTCTCCCGCTGCATTTACTGCACCGATATCTGTCAGAATTTCATCAATATAGGTATCCTTGCCACAGGAATAGATTGTCGGTGAATCGGAAGTCGGCGTAGACATTTCATACAGGACCGTCTTCTTTTCATTCTCCGGAATACTGCTGCCGATTGCCTTAATCTCATCCACCGTTTTCTGCATATCTGTTACAATGGCAGATGCCGCATCGCTTTCGCCGACACAACTTCCTACGAACTGAATGTCCTCCTGAATACCTTCAATGGAACTGCTGCTCGGAATATCTGCAACACAGATACCTGCATCACGAACAGACTGAAATACATCCGTTCCGCTGCTGGAGCTCATTCCGGAAGTAAATACCAGATCCGGTTTTAAAGCAACGATTTTCTCCTGATCCGGTGTCATCATATCAAACTGCGGAATATCCTTTGTCAGGGAATCAGCAAACTGTGCTGCTGAATTTGTATCACATGCTACTATTTTATCTGCAAGCCCAAGATCAATGAGCAGCTGTGTGGTAGACGGTGCCATGGAAATAATGCTGCTTACCTGTGCCGGAACAGTAATGGCATTGCCGCTTCTGTCCTTTATCGGAACAGCCTGGCTCTGTGCCTGCGCTGTCGATGCGGATTCAGCTGTATCTGCCGTTGTAACTTCAGCCGCCTCTGCTGACACTGCGGTCGATGCCGCCGTTGATGCCATGCTGCCGGAATTACCGCAGCCGGCAAGAATTGCTGCCGATAGAGACAGCGTCATCATGAGACTTAAAAATCTTTTCTTCATTTCTTTTCATCCTCCTGTTTTTTCCTGTTTTACACAGAAAAGCCGTATATGCAAAGTCTGCATATACGGCACGGATTCTTTTTCGTAATACTGCTGCTTCCTTCTCAGAAAAATATTCTCCTGATCCGGCTTCGCCTCAGCACCTTCTCTGGTCACGAAGAAGAATATGTGCCTGTAAAGAGGCAGGTATCTGACTTTGAAATTTCATGGATCCGACCGGTCACCCGGTCATCGATACACAGAGCACATGGCTGTCCACCCCATCTGCCCACTGCACCTGAAATTTCTCACAGTAGCGGCACTGTTGAAGATTTGCACTTCATTCCCTATTAAGCAGTCACTGAACGGACCTGTCCCGACTGCACCCATTTACATGACAGAATGTACCACACGAAAGAAAAGGTGTCAATTTACATTTTTTCCCGCTGAAGCTATAATTCATTCAGCAATTACAAACAGCCTGTATTATTAATGAAGAAAGGATATCCGCCGCATGTCTCTTTTCAGATCATTTATCATTGCCATTTCCATGTATTCCAGAATTCCAGTGCCGCAGTTCGAATGGAAGGAAAAAGATATGAGATACGCCATCTGCTTTTTCCCCATTGTAGGCGTCGTAATCGGTCTGGTTCAGTATCTGCTGAACCTCTGTCTGCAAAAGGGTTTTCTGGCGGTCTGGGAATATGTCATTCTGTCTGCTGCAGCTCCGCTTCTGATCACCGGCGGTATTCATCTTGACGGTTTCATGGACGTTTCCGATGCCCTTCATTCCTATGCTCCTGCTGAAAAAAAGCTGGAAATCATGAAAGATCCGCACATTGGTGCATTTGCCGTCATCAGTCTTCTCGCCCCGGGACTTTTGTGGATCGGCGCACTGATACAGCTGTCTTTACATATGACAAAAGGCATCGCAGCTGCGATGCCCTTTATCTATGTGCTGTCCCGCATTTTCTCCGGCATGGCTCTGGTATGGTTTCCATCTGCCAAAAAGGACGGGCTTCTCTATACCTTCGCTTCTGCCTCCCATAAAAAGGCCGTACGTACCGTTCTTCTGCTTTCCGCCATTTTCTGCCACCTTCTGCTGCTGTGGATCAGTCCTGCCGCAGGTCTTCTGCTGCTGTTTTTCTGCCTGACATTTCCTGCCATTTACCGTGCCCATGCCATGCGCACCTTTGGCGGTATTACCGGAGATACGGAAGGCTGGTTTCTATGTCTGGAAGAGTTGTTCATGCTGCTTCTTCTGGCAGTTCTCGTACGTTTCTGAACTTCTGCTGTGGCAATTATCCGCCCTGAACGCTTACTTCTTCAGCAGTTTCAGCATACGCCCCAGAAACGTATGCTGTACCTTCATGGCTCCCTTCGGGCAGAACTCCTGACAGCAGAAACAATGAATACACCTGTCTCTGTCAATTTCCGGCTTCTGCTTCACCATCGTAATGGCATGCGCCGGACAGATCTGTTCGCACTTTCTGCACCCGATACACTCTGCCTTTTTTACCTGTGGTCTTGTTGCAAACGCACTGCGGATCAGTGCTCCTTTCAGCTTCCCAAATACACCAGGTTCATCTGTAAATGTCACACTTCCATGCTCCGCCACAAGATCAAAATCATCCACTCTGTATTTCTCCAGGTTCCCGATCAGCTGTACTTCACTGATACTTTCCGGTCCCAGTCCCCGCTCATAGGCTTCTTCTATCGTCTGCACATCCTGTCTCGTCAGACCGATCAGATGCGCACACGCCATATCCAGATCATAGGAACAGCGACTGGCCAGAAGTACTCCGACATGTCTCGGTTTTCCCGCCGTCGGACCGTTTCCTTCCATTGCATCCACTGCATCTGCTATGCTCAAGACCGGCCTGAAATACTCATTCAGATCCACCATGATATTGGCAAATGCCTTGATATTCGGAAATCTCATATGATATTCCGGCTTGGTTGCACCCGGAATTGTCCCGAACAGATTCTTGACGCTGCAGGTCATGGACATCATGCCATGGGTCTTGACCTTACAGAAATCAATAATGGCATCCGCCTGATCCAGCCATGCCGTATAAGTGAACTTCTTTATGGATACAGCTTCCGGATAGTCTGCTTCCCGGACAGTAAAATCATCATTGAGTCTGGCACCCGTTTCCGTAATGCATTCCACGCCTGCCCCTTTATAAACCGCTTTCACATAGGCCGCCGTATATATTCCGCCCGGACTGTCACCGACAATCACCTCGGCGCCTCTCTCAATAAGCATTCTGCACAGTTCCTTCAAAAGTGCAGGATGCGTTGTGGCCGCCTTATCCGGTGACAGCATGGATACCAGATTGGCCTTGACTGCAATTTTCATTCCGGGTTTTACAAAATCAAGTCCATGTATTTTGTCCAGCACATCCGCAAGCGCTGCATGTACCGTCTGTTCCTCATAATTATCACATTCTGTGATGCCGACAGGTTCTCTCATTCTGCATTCCTCATCTTTATCTTTCAGTTCTTCTCAATGACCATATCATATTTCATCACTTTCGTCACAGCTATTTCTTTTTCAATGTACTTTTTTACCATAATTCGTACAAAATTAAGATAAAAAAAATCAGGAAACTGATATTGTATTATCAGCAGCTTCAGGTCAAACTCACCATACCATTAAATGAATGCAGGAGGTACTTCTATGAAAGCGCAGCGCTCCGTAACAACTGATTCCGCCATTCTGTTCAAACCCAGATTTCGCCAGACCATCCTTTTCCAGATCCTTGTCATTAACCTTGTCATGCTGATTGTATTTAATGTTGTCATGTTTATTGTCATGAATTCCTTTGACTCTACCGTTGCCACATCAAAAGACATGTTTCAGTACGTAACTGAACTGGACGGTTATGAAGCCTCCCTGAAAATCAATATTGATTCCATGCAGAAAGATATTCTTCTATACTGCATTTCTTCCACCACAAGAGATACGGTAAAAGCAGATATACAGATGCAGCAGGACAATGCTTCCAAAAACATTGACACCATGTCCGCATTGTTTTCAGCACACGGCAACGAAGATTCCATTGCCGCCCTGAATGATATCAAAACACAGCTTTCATCCTATCCTGACATGATCAGCCAGATATTCGAATATGCAGACCGTGGTACACAGGGCGGCGTACTTATGGCACTGAGTCTGATTCAGGGAGATATGGCAACAGCAGATCAGGCCATTGCCACTGACCTTTCCAAAGTGGATGAAGGCATTTCAGGCGTATCCACTTATTGTACTGCTGAAATGCAGACCATGCGTGATCACGGTATGCAGGCCTCGTTTACCGGACTTGCTGTCTTCATTCTCTGTATTATCTTCAGTTTTCTCCTGAGCTATTACGGTATTGTCCGGAAAATCACTTCAATATCCGGCGAGCTGAATCGCATTATCTCTGCGATTGAACAGGGGCAGGGTGATCTGACCGCCAGAATACACACACGGACTTCTTCTGAACTTATCTACATCCGGAATGGTATCAATCTGTTTATTGAAACTCTGCAAAATGTAATGAAAGACGTAAAGAACGGTACCATCATTCTCTCCGATTCTTCCTCACAGGTATCCTCCAGAATTCAGATGGCCTCCGATAATATTACCAGTACCTCCGCTGCACTCGAAGAGCTATCCGCCAGCATGGAAAATGTCTCTTCCACTGCCGCTTCCATTAATGAAAAACTTGCCGATGTCAGGACTGCCGCCGATGCCATCACCGCTGAAGTTGCTTCCGGGAATGAGAAAGCTGACCAGATCAGATCTGAAGCCGACTATATCAAACTTAATGCTTCCCGGAAGAAAGCCAATACCGGAGCAAAAATGCAGGCCCTCAGCACCGTTCTGACACAATCTGTGCAGGAAAGTGAAAATGTCAGCCAGATCAATGAACTGACCAGCGTTATTCTGGACATTGCCTCTCAAACCAACCTGCTCGCACTGAATGCTTCCATTGAAGCGGCAAGAGCAGGTGAAGCCGGAAAGGGATTTGCCGTGGTTGCACAGGAAATCAGTTCTCTTGCAGAAAACAGCAGGCAAACCGCCGGTAATATTCAGAAAATCAGTAAAGAAGTCACGCAGGCCGTTTCTGACCTGTCAGGAAGTGCAACAGAAGTACTCAACTTTATCAACACTACCGTAATCACGGATTATGATGCTTTCGTAGATAGCGGCAATCAATATGCAAATACTGCCCTGATTATCAGTGAAATGCTTGGACTCTTTTCTTCCAGGGCTGATAATCTCAAGAACATCATGAATGAGATGACCTCATCTGTTTCTTCTATTGTAACTTCTGTTCAGGAGAGTTCGCAGGCAATTACCATGTCTGCAAACAATTCCTCTCTGATTGTCGGTGAAATACAGGATATCGGGACCGCACTTGATCAAAATGCCAAAGTTACGGTTCAGCTGAACGACAGTACCAGAAAGTTCATACAGCTGTAATTTCTGCGGTCTGTATCACTTCTGTAAGCCCGGTTGCATTCTCCGCACCGGGCTTATTTCAACGGTTGATTTTTCGTATGATATGTAATATATTATAGAGTAAATTGCTTTAGCAGTTTAAAGCGTAACGCATCAATGTATAAGAGAAAAAAGATCACAGGAGGAGATATTATGAAAAAGAAACTGATTGCCGTACTGCTCAGCAGCGCCATGATCGTCATGGCTACCGCATGCGGCCACACTGCTTCCGGTTCCACAGAAACTGCTTCATCCTCAAGCCCCGCTGCCGCATCCACATCTGCAACAGCTGCAGCATCCGGCTCTGACACCGCAGCAGGTGCTGCATCTTCAGGAACCAAAACATACCATGTCGGTATCATTCAGCAGCTGGAACATCCAGCTCTTGACAAGGCAACCGAAGGTTTTGAAGCTGCCCTGAATGACAAGTTCAAGGGAACTGGCTCCTCCGTGGAATTCGATCTGGAGAATGCACAGGGCGAACAGTCCAACTGCACCATGATTGCCAATAACTTTGTCAGTGCAGGAGATGACCTCATTATGGCAAATGCCACATCTGCCCTGATTGCTGCAGCACAGGCAACCGGAGATATTCCGATCGTCGGCACATCAATTACAGATTACGTTACCGCAGGTGTAATTGATTCCAACGACAAACCCGGCAGAAATGTAACCGGTGCTTCTGATCTTGCTCCCGTAGATCAGCAGATTGCACTTCTGCAAAAGGTGGTTCCGGATGCAAAGCAGGTAGCCATCCTTTACTGCAGCGCAGAGCCGAATTCTCTTTTCCAGGCGCAGCTGGCTGAAAAGTATCTCGATCAGGCCGGAATCAAATGGAAAGAATATACCGCAGCAGACTCCAATGAAGTTCAGGCCGTTGTCACTAAAGCAATCGCCGACTGCAACTGTGTTTATATTCCGACTGACAATACCATGGCCAACAACATGGAAATCGTAAAGAATATCACAATTCCTGCAAAAATCCCTGTTATCTGCGGTGAGGAAAATATGTGTAAGACCGGCGGTCTTGCAACATTAAGCATCAGCTACTATGACATGGGCTATGCTGCAGGCGAAATGGCATATGATATTCTTGTAAACGGCAAGAATCCGGGGGACATGCCGATTCAGTATGTCTCTGACAATATTACCCCTGAGTACAATCCCGATACGGCTAAGGCAATCAGCTGGGATATGAGTGTGCTTTCTGATCTGACCGCACTGGATACATCATCCAAGTGATTCTACTGTAAATTTTATTGGGAAAGAGGTTTTATTTATGGGTGCATTTCTGAACGCTATGCCCGGTGTTATCGCACAGGGCCTCATCTGGGGTATTCTGGCGATCGGCGTTTACATCACATTTAAAGTCCTGGACTTTGCAGATATGACCGTTGACGGCAGCTTTTCACTCGGCGGTGCTACCACCGTCATGGCAATTCTTGCGGGCTTTGATGTTTCCATCGCACTTCTTGCCGGAGTTCTGACTGCAATGATTGCCGGCTATGTCACCGGTATTCTTCATACGATTTTCAAAATTCCTGCGATTCTGTCCGGTATTCTGACGCAGCTGGGTCTTTATTCCATCAACATGCGTATCATGGGGAAATCCACCCAGGCAGTCAGCGTAGATAAATATGCACTGATTGTCAGTATCCGCTTCGTCAATGAGACCATCGTAATTGCGCTGATCTTCGTGGCTGCCGTAATTGCACTCCTCTATATTTTCTTCGGAACCGAGATCGGTTCTGCTATCCGTGCAACCGGATGTAATCAGAATATGGCAAGAGCACAGGGCATCAACACCGGCCGCTGCATCCGTCTGGGTCTGGTCATCGGCAACGGTCTGGTCGGTTTATCCGGCGGACTGATTGCACAGTATCAGGGCTTTTCCGATGTCAATTCCGGAAGAGGTGCAATTGTTATCGGTCTGGCTGCCGTAATCATCGGCGAAGTTGTTTTCGGCTCCAGACATAACTTTGCATTTAAACTGGCAACTTCTGTTCTGGGCGCAGTCATCTACTATATCGTCATCCAGATCGTACTGCAGCTTGGTCTTAAATCGGATTACTTAAAGCTTCTGAGTGCTTCCATTGTTGCTCTTTTCATGGCAATCCCTGCAATTCAGAGCTACTGGCAGAACGGAAAACGTATGATACGGAGAAAAAGCTGATGCTGGAAATAAAAAATCTGAAAAAAACATTCAATAAAGGTACCATTAACGAAAAAGCTGCTCTTACAGGCGTCAGCCTGACACTGAATGATGGAGATTTCTGTACCATCATCGGCGGCAACGGCGCCGGTAAGTCCACCATCTTAAATGCCATTGCAGGTGTATGGCCGGTGGATTCCGGTTCCATTGTCTTAAACGGACATGATATTACCTGGCTCCCGGAGCATAAAAGAGCTAAATATATCGGCAGAGTTTTTCAGGATCCCATGATGGGAACTGCTGCAACCATGCAGATTGATGAAAATCTTGCACTTGCAGCAAGACGCGGTCAGTCCAGATTTTTAAAGCCGGGAACCACAGAAGCTGAACGTACGCATTATGTAGATCTGCTTCGTTCTCTGGATCTGGGACTTGAAGACCGTCTGACCTCCAAGGTAGGACTTCTCTCCGGTGGACAGAGACAGGCCATTACACTTTTGATGGCTTCCCTGAAAAAGCCTGATCTGCTCCTCCTGGACGAACATACCGCCGCACTGGATCCCAAGACTGCCAAAAAGGTGCTCGATCTGTCGGATCTGATTATTCAGGAGAATCAGCTGACTGCACTCATGGTCACACATAACATGAAGGACGCCATAGCACACGGCAACCGTCTGATCATGATGAGCGACGGGAATATCATTTATGACGTTTCCGGAGAAGAAAAGGAAAACCTGCAGGTAACAGATCTGCTGCATAAGTTTGAAGAAGCCGGCAGCAGCGATGCCGTAAATGACAGACTCGTTCTGAATTAAATACAGGCACAATGGCATAAAAAAAGAGCCTGCTTCGCAGGTTCCGTCATCAGAAACAGAAGACGCCATCACCTTAATTCCGGTGATAGCGTCTTCTGTTTTTATCTTTTACGCTTCTACCTTAAATTCATCCTTGCCGACTCCGCACAGAGGGCATACCCAGTCTGCCGGAAGGGCATCCCATTTTGTCCCAGGTGCTACTCCGTTATCAGGATCACCTGTAGCTTCATCGTATACATATCCGCATACACCACATACATACTTCATATTGCTGAGATCTCCTTTCGGTAACGCATCATTTTGTCTGAACTATTGTATTATTATAAATCACTTTTCAAATACCTGCAATATCCGTATTGGTATCCTTAGAGTTCTGCAGATATATCTCATGGAAAACAACGCCATTCAACTGCTTTGGTCTATTATTTTTTATACTTTCTTACTTTTTCTCAGTTCAGATGCTTATGCTTGTATTTATTCCATATACACGATACAATACAGCCAAAGCAATCTTTTTTTATTTTGAGACTATTATATCATAATACTATAGTACTTTTACGAGGTAAATAGATGGATCTGGCAGGTACAAAAGAAAAGAGGCAGCACAGCTCTCTTTACATTCCATACAGCTATTATGACTGTATGATTCCGGATTATTTTCCATCAATTCCGCTGCACTGGCATACAGAATTTGAGATCAGCCTTGTCACAAAAGGCACTGGAATCTTCCGGTGTGGCAACCGTTCTGTCATTGCAGGAACCGGGGACATTATCATTATCCTCCCGAACATGCTTCACTCCATCAGTCCCTATAATGATGCGCAGCTCTGCTATGATACCATTCTCTTCAGTCAGGCTCTGGTATATGGCAGCTGTGATGACCGCTGCTATACGGAATGCCTGTCACTCTTTTGCGCCACCGGAAGCTACATTCGTCTTCCGATTACTGCAGAGCATCCCTGTTACGACCAGATGAAAAGAGCACTTGAAGCCGTTATAGACTGTGCCAGAAAGAATACCGGTCAGACAGATCTTCTGCTGAAAAGTGAACTTCTGCGCATTTTCTGGCTACTGCTCCAGAATCATGATCTGTGCCACCTCGGTCACGAAGATGCACTTCCAATGAACAGTATCCGCCCCGCACTGGAATATATCCGTTCTGATTACGCAAGTGACATTACTGTTGAGCAGCTGGCTGACATCTGTCATCTGAGTAAAAGTTATTTTATGAATCTTTTCCGAAAGGTTACAGGACTAAGTGCAATCGAATATGTCAATCAGATTCGAATTCAAGCTGCCTGTGAACTGCTGAGCACAACGGATATTCTTTCTTCTGATGCAGCATTTACCTGCGGCTTTCGGAATCTGTCCAATTTCAACCGCCAGTTCCGTAAGTTTACAGGTTTTTCACCCTCAGGATACAAAAAACAGGCGCATCATGGAATCGCGCCATAATGCGCCTGTGATTTTTCAGTGCATACCGATAAACATGCCGATAAAATAGGGAATCAGCCAGATCAGCCAGACAAAAAGACTGAACTTATGAAAATTCTGCATGTGCTTTTCATCCCCGCTTCGAAGCGTCATAGTTGCCCATGCAGCATGAAAAATCATAAGCACAATTGCCAATGCTCCCGTAACCGCATGCAGGGGATTTCCTTTTCCCGAATCAGTTTTTGCAATCAAGCTCATGGTCAGTGTTCCCGTCGTGTCACAGACAAGCCCCATCCAGAAAATAAATACATGCCATTTTTTCAACACATGAGCATGCCGCTCTGAAAATACGCCGATTGTATAAAACACCAGTGCCATTGTAATTGCAACTATTGCAATCAAAAGTTTCATATCCATATGCATTTTCTCCTGTTTTTAAGTTGTCAGAACATGTACAATAAATTCATGATTTCCAGAAAGAAGGCCAGCCCATGAAAGAAGATATTCTGATCCGTATTCTGAAAAACTGTGTTCTGTGTGAAGGCATGACAGAACTTGAAATCGGCGATTTTATCCACAGCAACGACTCCCGGGTACGCCATTATGATCTGGAAGAAGCACTTTTTACCGTTACCAGCCGCCCATCAAGGATCTATGTACTGCTGTCCGGTGAAGTGACTGTCTGCCGTGATACGCTCTCCGGAAGACGCATTCTGATTACCAAGATCACCGATCCCGGAGATGTCTTCGGCGAAGTCTATCTGTATAAAAAGCTGAAAAAATATGACGTGGATGCCATCGCCACTGCGCCCTGTGACGTTTTGGAACTTCCGGCCTTTGACTTTACCAACCAGAAAAACCAGCTGGTGATCGGTAATCTGATCACCCTGTTTGCCAACAAGGCCTTCACCATGAACGCCAAACTTCGAATGATTTCTTCCGGCTCCCTTCGTGAATGTCTGGTTCACTATATCATTAATCATGAAAGTGAAAACGGAGTCGTCATCATCGACATGACCAGAGAAGAGCTTGCGGATTATCTGAATGTTACACGCCCTTCCCTTTCAAGAGAACTGATGAATATGCAAAGGGACGGTCTCATCACTGTTTCCGGGCGCAATATTCGTGTTACCTCACAGGAACTGCTGGAGGATTATCTGTGACCGTTTCACGGATCGCTCTGATCAGCGCTTCATTATCCTCATGCTTTCTGATCGCCGTACGATAATAATTCCCCGACATCAGCCCCTGGTAATTACTGCAGTCGCGGATGAGAATCTTTTTTTCCAGAAGCGGTTCATACAGCCTGACCGGACTGCGGAAAAAAATGAAATCAGCCACGGAGTCCGCCGTCTCCATACCGCAGCGGATCAGTTCCTGCTTCATCCACTCCCGCTCTGTATCCAGATAGTCCCATGTCTGCTCAAGATATACCTGATTGTCCAAAGCCAGAATTCCGGCTTCCTGTGCAATCTGTGATACGCTCCACGCAGGAAGTCTGTCCCTGAGCCTGTTCATCAGTACCTGATCGGCACACATCCCATATCCCAGCCTGATACCCGGCATATCATATATTTTGGTAAACGCATCCATCACAATGAGCATAGGATGATCCTTTACAAATCTTCTGAGGGATCTTTCATTGAAATCCGGGCAGAACTGCAGGAAACATTCATCCGCCAGCAGCCGGATCTCCGTAAACTCACAGTATGACAGCACCTTCTCCAGAAAAATCTGCGACAGCACCTCACCGGTCGGATTCATCGGATTACACAGAATCAGTAAATCAGGTTTCTGCTCCTGCAGCCACTTCAGGAAACGGTCTGTAAGCGCCGTAACATCCGTTTCTTTAACATCATACTGCCAGGTAAGCATCTGCTTCCCACCACCGGCAAATGCGCGTTGATATTCCAGAAATGCCGGAATAAGCATGGCAGGGCGCTCCGGCTGCAGAACTTCTGACAGCAGATACAACAGCTGTGTTGCACCATCTGTGCAGATTATATCTTCTGCTTTCAGATGATTCCTGTCCGCGATTTTATTCCGGAGCTTCTCCTGCTGAGGATCCGGGTATTCCGATGCCAGTTCCGTAATTCTCTTCCTGAGCATCTCCCTGACATTGTCAGGCATACCAAGCGGATTTCCATTGGTGGAAAAATCCAGCTCAACTTCATTTCTGTATATGTCTCCGCCATGAAGCGATTTCATTTGTAACATTATCCTCCACACTGCATTCTTTTCGTCGCATGACTCATGTCAGTCCTGCCACCAGCCGGTATACAGCACATATGAGCAGTACCATCAGTAACGACGTCAGAAAAGCCAGACGGTTCGCTCTGATGATATCCTGTGCCTGCGGCTCTCTGACAGGATCTCCCAGTTCCGGCTTATGTGTTCTGACACCGCCATAGCTGATATCTCCTGCCAGCTGAATTTCAAGTGCACCTGCACATACCGATTCTGTCTGCGCGGAATTCGGACTGCTGTGTTTCCTGCGATCTCTTCCATATATTCTTATTGCACTGCGGGTATTCATTTTCAGCGGAAAAGATGCTGCAATCATCAGAACTGCCGCAATTCTTGAAGGAATAAAATTCGCCGCGTCATCCATTCTTGCTGCAACACGTCCAAAATACAGATATTTCTCATTTCGATAACCGATCATTGAATCCATGGTGTTGATGGCCTTATATACAAAAGCCAGTACCGGTCCGCCAACTGCCATCCAGAACAGCGGAGCAATAATCCCATCCGAAGTGCCCTCTGCAACTGTCTCCACATCTGCCCTGATCACGCCCGTCTGATCAAGCTCCTGCGTATCCCGTCCGACAATCATGGACAGATCATAACGTGCGGCCTTAAGGTCTTTCCCTGAGAGATCCGCATATACCTTCATACTTTCTATGCGAAGGTCTTTCACAGAGATGCAGAAAAATCCCATGATTCCACCTGTTACCATTCCCAGATAGCGGTTCAGATGCATGGCAATCAGCCAGATCATCATACTGACCATTCCGGTCACTGTAATGGTCAGCGCAGCCAGAAATGCACCCCGCCGCTTTTGCTGTGAAGGACTTCCCTTTTCCACATACAGATGTCCTTCCAGCCATGAGATCAGTCTGCCGATCAGACAGACCGGATGCCATGGAACCCTCGGATCACCGAAAATAAGATCCAGAACATATGCAATTATTATCTGACTCAGAAAATCCGCCATAAGTTATCCACAATGTGCAGCACAGACGGACCGGATATCCTCCATTCCACGCTGAAAATTCACTTTCTCTTATTTTCTGGTATACGTCTGAAATGTATAGGTTGTATCAAAATAGACCTGCTCGTCACTTTCCTGTGTCAGTTCCCAGTCCGGGAGCTGATCCAGCTTCGGGAAATAGCAGTCTGCATCATAGACACGGTCGATCTTTGTCACCAGACAGGTATCGCAGTATGGCAGAAGTTCTTCATAGGTCTTTCCGCCTCCTACCACATAAACGTCATTTGTGTCATATTTTGCGAGTACTTTCATCAGTTCATCAATGCTGTGAACCACCTGTGCATTTCTGACAGTATAGTCACTTTTTGAAGACAGGATGATGTTGTTTCTTCCTTCAAGCGGAATCTTCTGTGGAAAAGTGGCAAGTGTTTTTCTTCCAAGGACAACTGTTTTACCCATTGTCTCATTCCTGAAGATCTTCTGATCTGTCGGAATGGAGATCAGGAGCTGTCCTTCTCTCCCGATTGCCCAGTTTGCATCAGCAGCTACATACATTTTCATCACTAACATCTTCCTTCTTTTTATTCTTCCAGCTTCGGTTTTCTGCCGCAGGATTTCTTTTCCGTACAGAATCCGGTCACTTCACACTTGGGCATGAAATAATGTTCTGTCAGATACGCCCATTCCTCTGAATATGCGCTCAGTGCCTTTACCATATCCTGCATCAGCTGCCGGAATTCCCAGTAGGCTCTTGAACAGAGTCTCTGATGCGACATGTCGATCAGATTTCTTAAGTTGGTACGCAGTACGACTTTGCTGGTCATCGCAAGCGGAAGCATCATTCCGATATCCTCTCTTGCAATATCCAACTTTTCAAGCTGCTGCATCGCAGAAAGGACCTGCTCCATTGCTTTCGTGTAAATGCCATTTGCCTCTTCGCTCTGCGCAATCTGCGGCGGCACAATGTAATCAAAGCCTTTCTCATAGTTGACATACCTTGTGGATGCCTGCAACCTTGTCGGACTTCCGCCGATATGTGTATACAGTTCCCGGATCACCCTTGCGGAATAGCCGTCGATAATCATGTATACCTGCGGATATTCCCAGGTTCTGCCATGTCCGGACGTCAGACAGTCCAGACCTCTTTTATAGTTTTTTTCCTTATCTGTCACATTGCCGCCCCAGCATACGCCGGCTTCTCTTCCGATCAGACTGATCGGGTCAATAGATGTTTCACTCTGAATTACTATTGTTCCCATACTTTATCTCCATCCATTTCTGATTCAATTACTGTTTTCATTACTTTCTGCCATGTCCGCTGAATTTATCACACAGCGAATTGATCTGATCCGCAAACTTTGCCATATCCTTGTTGGTCATGCCTTCGCTCTGTTCGATAACCGCGATCAGTCTTGCTCCTGCTGCCTTCAGTCTGCTGTATACATCCGATACCAGAGATGCTTTCTTTACAATCGGCATCGGTGAAGCCTCCTTAATAAAGTTGCCTGCTGCCAGATCATATTCAGTTCCGCTATATGGTGCATATGTATCATACCCATACTCTGTCTTCAGACACTCTGCAAAAGATGTGCTCACGCTGTCTTCGCCATGGACAATAAATACCTTTGCGGGTTTTGTTTCAAATCCCTGCAGCCAGTCAATCAGACCGTTCTTGTCTGCATGTCCGGACAAGCCCTCCAGCTTCAGCACTTCTGCATGAATATCAATCGGTTCACCAAAGAGCTTCACCTGCTCTGCACCATCCACAATGGATCTGCCCAGTGTTCCGACAGACTGATAACCGACGAACAGAATCGTACTTTCTTCTCTCCACAGATTGTGCTTTAAATGATGCTTGATCCGGCCGGCATCGCACATGCCGGATGCGGATATGATGACTTTCGGCGTCGTTTCAAAATTGATCGCCTGAGATTCCTCCGATGTAATTGCCAGATGAAGTCCGGGGAAGGTAATCGGATTAATGCCGCTGTGAATCAGCTCCATGGCTTCATCATCATAACACTCATATTCATGTTCCCGGAAGATCTGTGTTGCCTCTACCGCCAGCGGACTGTCCACATAAACCGGAAAATCCGGTTCTGATTTCACCAGCCCGTCTTCCTTGATCTTACGAATAAAATACAGCATTTCCTGTGTTCTGCCGACAGCAAAGGAAGGAATCACCACATTTCCGCCTCTGGCAAAGGTTCTGTCAAGCACCTCCGTCAGTGATTTCACATAATCCGGACGCTCTGTCGTATGCAGACGGTCTCCGTAGGTGGATTCCATAATCACATAATCCGCATCCTTCGTCTTCTGCGGATCTCTGATGAGCGGCTGCCTCGTATTTCCGATATCTCCGGAAAAGACCAGCTTCTTTCTGATATTTTTTTCATCAATCCAGACTTCTATGCTCGCAGAACCGAGAAGATGTCCGATGTCCGTAAATCTGATCTTGATCCCCTCGCAGAGGTCAATGGTCTGGCTGTATCTGCAGGGGACGAAGCATCTCATGACGCCGTCCGCGTCCTCCATGGTATACAAAGGCTCCTGCTGTTTGATATCAGCACTTCTCTTTCCCTTACGTTTACGCCATTCATTTTCCTGCTGCTGAATGTGTGCACAGTCACGCAGCATGATATTGCACAGATCCGCTGTCGCTTCCGTGGTAAAAATCTGTCCTCTGAAGCCTCTTGCATACAGAAGCGGTAACAGTCCCGAATGATCGACATGCGCATGTGTCAGCAGTACATAATCAA
>JAKVKH010000047.1 GCA_022486625.1 Butyrivibrio sp.
GGCTGGGGACTTTATCATGGCGCATTTCTTATTTTTGAACGGATGGGTTTTGGCAAACTTCTGGAGAAATCCAAAGTGCTCAGCAGAATTTACTGTATGATCGTAGTCGTAATCGGTTGGGTGTTTTTCAGAGTAGACAGTGTCAGTACGGGACTTAGGGTAATCGAGAGAATGCTGATGCCCTGGAAATATCAGACTTCAGCGGTTGCAATCGGAACACTGATGTCGGAGCAGACGGTTTTGGCATGTGTGATCGGTGTGATCGGCTGCGGAATCTTACAGAAGATTTTTACCTGCCGGAAGCTTTCCGGATTTACAGCACGCTGGAAGAACAGCCTGCCGGAAGCAATTTACTGTGGTCTGGTTCTTTTTTACTGCATTCTTCTGCTTGCCAATAATACATATAACCCGTTTATTTATTTCAGATTCTGAGTGCGAGGTATTGTTTTGAAAAAGTCAATACAGTTTATTTATATCGGAATGTTTATCATACTGATCATGGTGCCGGTGCTTCTGTTTTCCGTTATCGGTAAAAAGCTGGATACAACCAGTTATGAAAATCGTACACTGGCAACCATGCCGACGCTTTCTCCGGCTACTGTTACCACATTTCCTTCTTCCTTTGAAAATTATTTTAATGATAATCTTCCGTTTAAAAACCAGCTTGTTTTCCTGAACGGGCTGTTTGATTATCGGGTAATGAAGACGTCTTCCTCAGACTCTGTCATTGTTGGAAAACATGGCTGGCTCTTTTATAAGGGTGCACAGGTGAATGATGAGGATCCGGTTTCAGATTATAACGGCAGCAATCTTTTTACAGATGAACAGCTCAAGACAATTGCAAAGAATATGGTTGCGGCAAAAAATGAGCTTGCTTCCAGAAATATGGATTTTGTGGTTATGATTGCACCGAATAAAGAGCGTATATACAGTGAGTACATGCCGTCAATCTATGGAAAACCGGCAGCATGGGGCCGTATGGCACAGGTAGTTGATTATCTGAAGAATAACACGGATCTGAAAGTTGTCTGTCCATATGACCAGATTATGGCATATAAAGAGGCATATCCGTCTGATCAGCTCTACTATAAATATGATACACACTGGAATAATCTTGGTGCCTATATTGGTGGACAGGTATTGAACCAGGCATTCGGATTTGACATGCCTTCACTGAATACACTGAAGCAGATTGAAGGAAGTACACCACGGTATGATCTTGCAACATTGATCCACCTTGGCAATGTGCTGGAAGATGATCCGGCATATGTACTTGACGGATATACCGCACACAAGGCAGAAGTGACCAAGAATGACACGGCAACTGAATTCAGAGGAAAAGTTCAGAATGGTGCGGGGGATGACAGAAAACTCTTTATCATCGGTGATTCCTTTTCCACGATGATGTTCCAGTATGTTGCATGTAATTTTGACAGTTCTTATCTGAATTTTTATTATAATTATAATTTGGATATGCTGGAAAAAGAGAAACCGGATGTGGTGGTTTATGAGACAGTAGAACGTTATCTGAACAATATGCTTCATTTCTCTATTACAGACGGTATTGAGGCCGATGCGGAACAGTAAGTGATGAAAAGACTAACCCGTTATAATCGAAAAATCCGGGTATGTTTTATTCAATCGGCAATTATGATCTGCCTGTTATGGATATTTTTCATACCGAATTTTCAAAAAGTGAATATTGGAGAAAATGATCGTTATACAGTGGAACTGAATGGCGTGAATGTCGGTGTGGTTGCCGATGAATCTACGGCGAAAGCATGCCTTCGGACGGCACGCAGACAGCTGGCAGCAGGAAATGATGAGCTGGTTCTGGCTACTGGAGATCTGAAGGTTACCGGAGAGCAGGTATTGGTAGGCAGGGTAAGTTCTGAAAACGATATTACCCGGAACATGCTGAAAGTGCTGAAGCAGAATGTGAAAAGTACACTGAACCGTTCCTATACTGTAAAGATCAAGGACTTTTCCGTCAATCTTGCAAGCAAGGAGGATGTCCTTGCACTTCTGAAGGCATCACTTGATCAATATGATACAAAGCATCAGTATGATGTCAGCCTGGTGCTTGACCCGGAGCGCGAGGTAAATGCACTCACAACTTCTGTGGTTTCTAATGAAGAAGAAAAAAAGGAAAAGGCAAGAGAAACCGCTTTTCCTGAAGCCGGTATTGAATCACTGATTTCCGATGTCATGGCAAAAGTGGAGCCATTGACGACGGAAAAGAATTTTTCGGATTTTGAACTGGGTTTGCAATCACTTGATTTCGGAGATAAGGTGGAAATTGTAGAATCCTATCTTCCGGAGGACGAACTTACAGATCGAAATACTGCAATCGATGAAGTGACTAAAGATAAGGAAACAAATCAGATTTATGAAGTAAAGTCAGGAGATACGCTTTCAACAATTGCACAGGCTTATGAACTTTCCGTAAAAGACCTGATTGCAATGAACCCGACACTTGAAAACGAAAATTCCATTATCCGTATCGGAGATGAACTGACGGTTACGGTTCCGGAGCCGGAACTGACTGTATTACACACAGAGCAGAAATATTATGAAGAAGATTATGAAGCAGATGTTCAGTATGTGGATAATGACAGTTGGTATACCAATAAGAGTGTGGTTCGTCAGAAACCGTCTGCCGGGCATCGTAAGGTAGTGGCGCTTGTCAGCTACAGTAATGACAGCCAGATTTCGGCAGATATTCAGAAAGAAGAAATTACATATCAGGCAGTACCGAAGATCGTAGAACGTGGTACGATAGTTCCGCCGACATATATTAAACCGATTTCAGGTGGTAGAATTACATCAGGTTTTGGCAGAAGAAAAGCACCAACCAGAGGTGCAAGTACCTTCCATAAGGGTGTTGACTGGTCAACGCCGGTTGGTACGGCCGTTATGGCATCTTCTTCTGGAACGGTCATTCGTGCGGGCTGGGGCAGCGGGTATGGATATTGTGTATATATTGCCCATGCAGATGGTAGAGAGACCAGATATGGGCATCTGAGCAGAATCCTGGTCAGAGCAGGTCAGAAAGTCGAGCAGGGGGATAAGATTGCACTCAGTGGAAATACAGGAGTCAGTACGGGCGCTCACCTTCATTTTGAAATTCTTGTGAATGGGACGCAGGTAAATCCTCTGAATTATCTGAATTAAAATTTTGTTTTACAAATATGGTTTTCGTTGCTATAATAAATTTTTGTTTGTAGAAAGTAATTTGGTGAATTACGATTTCAGGTTTATATAGATGCGTTCATGCAGTATTCAAGTACAGTGCTGCAGTCTGAAAGGACGATATGGAGAAATATATTATAAAGGGCGGAAATCCGCTGGTCGGAGAAGTTGAAATTGGCGGTGCCAAAAATGCGGCGCTTGCAATACTGGCAGCTTCTGCGATGACGGATGAAACTGTTTCTATTGATAATATGCCGGATGTCAGGGACACAAATGTCCTTCTGCAGGCGATGGAAAGTATCGGAGTTATTGTAGATCGCGTGGGCAGGCATGCAGTTAAGATCAATGCATCGCAGGTCAGAAATCATACGATTGAAAATGAATATATCAAAAAAATCAGAGCATCATATTATCTGATTGGTGCACTTTTGGGAAAATATCGTCATGCGCAGGTAGTCCTGCCGGGTGGATGTGATATCGGACTTCGCCCCATAGATCAGCATATTAAAGGATTTACGGCACTGGGAGCAAATGTCACCATTGAGCATGGGATTATCAATGCCTATGCAGATAAACTGATAGGCAGTCATATTTATCTTGATGTAGTTTCTGTAGGAGCAACCATTAATATCATGATGGCAGCGGTGATGGCTGACGGACAGACAATTATTGAGAATGCAGCCAAGGAACCGCATGTGGTGGATCTTGCAAACTTCCTGAACAGTATGGGTGCCAATGTAAAAGGTGCAGGTACTGACGTAATCAGAATCAAGGGGGTAGAGAAACTTCATGGTTCTGAGTACACGATTATTCCGGATCAGATTGAGGCTGGTACCTTTATGGTGGCAGCAGCAGCGACACATGGAGATGTAACCGTAAAAAATGTAATTCCAAAACATCTGGAATCCATCAGCGCAAAGCTTGTGGAAATGGGATGTCAGATACAGGAATCAGATGATGCGGTAAGAGTGGTTGCCTCCAAGAGACTTACGGCAACACATGTAAAGACACTTCCCTATCCGGGATTTCCGACAGATATGCAGCCACAGATTACAGTTGCGCTTGGTCTTGCAAGCGGGATCAGTATTGTAACGGAGAGCATATTTGAAAATCGTTTCAGGTACGTGGATTCTATGATTCGCATGGGAGCAAATATCAAAGTAGAAGGCAGCTCAGCGATTATTGATGGGGTGGAAAAGTACAGTGGTGCTGAAATTTCTGCGCCGGATCTTCGCGCAGGTGCAGCACTTGTGATTGCAGGACTGATAGCAGAGGGTTTTACCTCTGTAGATGATATTAAATATATCGAACGCGGATATGAAGATTTTCATATCAAACTTGGCGCTCTTGGTGCACAGATCGAAAGAGTTGACGCCGAACGAGAAGCCCAGAAGTTCAGATTAAAATTTGCGTGAATAAGCAGAGCCATGTGGCAATTTACCGGAGCCGTGCTTGCACGGCTAGAGGTAAAGGGACATATGGCGAGCAACACGACCTCCACTGCAGAATGCGGTGGAGGTTGTGTCTGCTTATTCACGAAAAAGGCAGAGCCATGTGGCAATTTACCGGAGCCGTGCTTGCACGGCTAGAGGTAAAGGGACATATGGCGAGCAACACAACCTCCACTGCAGAATGCAGTGGAGGTTGTGTCTGCTTATTCACGAAAAAGGCAGGATGTTTTATGACATCCTGCCTTTTCCTATGGTGATCGGAAGTAGTCGCTCCTGCAGCTTTCCGCACAGGAGACATAAGAGAAGTGATATGACTGAAGGAAGAAGCGCACATGCAAAAGCTTCCGGAGTATCAACTCTGGAAAGAATAGCGCGGGTAAAAGGTATAATGGTCTGAAACAACAGAATGGGAAATTTATTCCACATCAGAATGGCAAGCGTGTGCTGACCGGCAAATTCAAGTATGGCAGAGTTTCGAACGGCGATACTAAGCAGCATAATACCGCAGATACACGCAAATGCAGAAATAAGGAAAAGCGGGTAAAATGCATATTCATCGGTACGTACACTGACGTTACCGTTGATTTTGCAGCAGAAAGCGCCGACAAGCAAAAATGGCAGAGACATCAGCAGACTTTTTTTGCGGCGGTGCATGGTATTTTTCTGCATTTGAGAGAAAAAATAAAGTTGAAAGATTACACCACATTCAGTAAATAAAAATACATTCAGAGCAGTTTCCATTTGCCAGGGCAGATGCACATTGAAAATTACCAGAATTTTTCCCAGGACAGCGCATGAAAAAGTGAATATGATTCGTATGGGGAGAGGATGTCTGGCGTGAAAATGAATAATCAATGTTTCCAGAAGATCGGTCAGGATGAAGACACAGAACAAACAGGGAATAAACCATAGGGAATTATTCCATTTCATATATTGTGTTTTTGAATTTGCATAGAAAAGACCGCCAAGGTTTGGCAACAGATCAGTAGAACGAACGGAAACGTTCAGGCGCTTTCCTGCAAAAGATCCCAGTAAGGTAAAAATAATTATGCTGATAAGCCCTGCGAAAAGATAAGGAATCACCAGTGTCATGAATTTCTTTTTCCAGAAAAGCAGTTTATGGTCGGAATAATGGTAGGTAATGCCGGAAAGAAAGAAAAACAGAGGGACACCTGCTGTGATCATGCCGGATAGAATATGTCCGCGCCGTAGCATGTGCCCCAGAACAATCAGAAAAATGCCGATACATTTGGCAATATCAATATAGGGAATACGTTTGGATGTTACTGTTGTCATATGATTTCGGTGATATACAGATCAGAAGTGATGCTCAGATCAATATATCGGTCTCCTACCCGGATCGTTGGCTTGGAAAGATGATCACGGTTAATAAAAACGATATCGCCTTCCAGACCGTTACTGAGTTTTACACGGTTGAGAAGGTATGTATTTACGATATTGACAAGAAATGTCATGACGGTATTGACATCATATTTCTGCAGACCTTCACTTTCAAAAAGGGAAATGGCGACAAAAGGGCATAATGGACCGCGATAAACTCTGGCAGAAGTCATTGCATCATAAACATCTGCAATGGCAACAATTTTTGCATAGGGATCAATCTGCGAGCCCGTCAGATGAAGTGGGTAACCACTTCCGTCGCATCTTTCATGATGCATCAGAGCAACATTTTTTACATGAGGGTTCAAGTCAAGGTCTTTCAGAATTTTATAGCCCTCCTGCGGATGCGTCTGTACCAGAGAATATTCGCTGGCGGTAAGTTTTGCCGGTTTTGAAATGATATTGCCTGGAATCAGCAGTTTACCTACATCATGCAGGAGACCAGCCTGTGTCAGAAGCTGGATGTCGTTTTCGGACATTTTCATCCATTGCCCGATAATGTTACTGATCAGGGCAACATTAATGCAATGTACATAAGTTGCGTCATCATACTGACGGAGACTGTGGAGCATATCAAAAATATTTGACGGTCCGTGGCCGGATTCAATCAGAGAAAAAATGGGTGCGGCCAGTTTAGTGACATCAAGTGGCTTGTTGTTTTTTACCACATCGTTAATTCCATTTTCAAATTCGGAAGAAGCATTTTCAAAATCTGCCTTAAAAAGCTTGAACTCCTGTGTCTGGCGAAGCCTTTGAGCATAGGAAAGAACATTCTCCTCTGGAATTTTCAGCTCAGCGTCAGGGGCAAGTTCATCTTCTACAAGGACATTAATCGTAGAATAGAATTCCAGTTTGGCAATTGACTTATCATTCAGCGTAAATCCCTTTGGGAGTATCAGCTGATCATTATTATAGGTATATACGTTTTCTGCCAGAATCATTCCGGGCAGAAGTTCGGAAGTCATTACACGTTTCATGAAAGAATCCTTCCTGTCTGCTTGGCTGCCTGTATAACAGCGCTTTCTGTAATTATAAAATTTGAGCATATAAAAGTCAATCTGTTGAGGTTTACAGCATGAGAGAACATAGAAAAAATTACAATGAAATTATCGCTATAGCATATATGTGAGTATGTTAAATAAATGATAAAATATAAAATGAAAATAAACTGTTTTATTTTTACTTCATTGAAAAAACAAAGTTTAAACACAGCCTGAACATAATTCTTTCAAATGCCCGCAGTAAAGTAAATACTATCATCAACAATCCATAACGGCATGAAGAAAAATGAGGACAGAGAAATGAACAGAGGGTTTTACGCATTCGGAACCATGAATTATATCCGGATTGACAGTCCGCTTCCGGAACAGACGCAGTCAGAACTGTTGTCAGACATGCAGATAAGATGCGACAAACTGGATGATCTGTTATCCGCTTTTAAGCCGGACAGTGATATTGGACGCATTAATAAAGCAGCCGGAGTGCACCCTGTAGTCATACGGGATGTGACATTCAGACTGCTGGAAAGAGCATCATATTTTGCGGAAGAATCGGGTGGCGCATTTGATCTCACCATACGACCGGCAGTGGAACTCTGGAATATTGGAAACGGGAAGGAAAGTGTTCCAGAGGAAGAAGCATGTCGGAAGGTCAGCCGACTTGTAAATTACAGGCAGCTTCATCTGGACAGGGAACACCAGACCGCGTTTCTGGAACAGAAGGGACAGGGAATTGATCTGGGAGGCATTGCGAAAGGCTATGCCGGTGATGTTATCAGGAGCGAGATGATGGACAGAGGTGTCACCAGCGGTATTCTTAATTTCGGCGGAACCATTTTAACGATCGGGAAAAAGACAGATGGAAGCAGCTGGAAAGCAGGAATACAGAATCCGCTCCGTGAGCGGGGCAATTTTTTCGGACAGGTTATTCTGGATCAGGATGCACTTGTTACATCGGGCGTGAATGAACGCTTTTTCATAAAGGACGGAGTCAGATATCATCATCTTCTTGATCCCAGAACCTGCAGTACGGCAAGATCAGGAGTCCTTAGTGTGACAGCGGCCGGAGGATGTGCAATGGATCTGGACGGAATTACAACGGCGCTGTTTGTACTGGGTATCAGAGAGGGAATTCCTCTGGCAGAAAAAATGGGGATAGAGGCCCTTTATCTTGGAGAAGACGGAAGCATTATTTCCACAAAGGGATTTGCGGAGGGAAAATATCATTTCTATATCAGTACAGGGATACAGAATGGCAGAATGGGACAGAAGAACAGTTAATGGTAAATTCATAAAAACATATAGAAAAAGAGGATAAAAGCATGGCAGAACAGAGCAGGCAGCAAAAGGTTAACAGATTGTATACACCACTCATTCGAAGAGGAATTCAGGTTTTATGTTTTATATTCATGCCGGAACTTTTTATACAGATTTTCTACAGCATTAAGGCAATTGTGCTGCTATTGACAGGACAACAGGGGAGCTTTGCATCCGTAGTTCCCAGCATTATTCTGCTGGCGGCAGTAACCATAGTCACACTTGTTGCAGGCAGATTTTTCTGCGGCTGGATGTGTGCATTTGGCAGCATGGGAGATTTTATTTATCATTTTCCCAGATTCGCCTTCAGAAAGAAGAAAGTCAGAAAGGATATTCCGGATGCTGCTGATCATATCCTGAAATGGTTAAAATACGGGATATTATTTATCTTTGTCGTGCTGATCTGGGGATTACAGATCGTAAGTATTCCGACGGGAACAGATCCATGGGAACTTTTCGGTATGCTGGTATCGTTCGGCAACTGGCCGTCAGTTGCAACATTCGCAGAGAGCTGGATCATGGCAGCAGTAATTCTTCTGGGCATTATGATTGCATCATTCTTCGTGGAACGGTTTTTCTGCAGATACTTATGCCCACTTGGTGCATACTTCAGTATCATCAGCAGACTTCGCCCGGTAACCATCGGAAAAGAGCGCAGCAGATGCGGAAAGTGCAGACTTTGCAGCGTGAAATGCAGTATGGGAATTCCGTTGGATGAAATGGATCGCGTCACGACAGGTGAGTGTATTAACTGTATGGAATGTGTCAGAGTATGCCCTTCCTCCAATGCACATCTTGATCTTGAAGAAAGTAAGAAAAATGCGATTCTGGCAGGAACGGTTTCCTGCGCACTGATTACCGGTGCATATTATCTCGGCAATATATACAATGATATGGGACTTGCCGGAAATACTTCCACGGCAGTGACGGCAACACAGGAAACAAGTCAGGGTGCTTATTCCTATCTTTCTGACGGAACGTATACCGGAAGCGGTACAGGGTTCAGGGGAGAGACCACCGTTGATGTTACAGTAGAAAGCGGAGTGATTACAGATGTTTCCATTACTTCAGCAGCAGATGACGCTGAATATCTGAACAAAGCTTCTTCCGCAATTATTTCTGAAATTATTTCCGGACAGACGACTGATGTGGATACGGTCAGCGGAGCAACCTACAGCAGTAAGGGTATTATCGCTGCAGTAGAAAATGCACTTTCATCTTCAGGATCAGAATCACAGACTTCCGGACAGAGTACTTCTGACAGCGCAGCAGCACAGACGACACAGGAGACAGATACACAGCAGGCACAGGGCGGAATACAGGATACGGAAAATGCAGCAGAAAGCGGAAGTACAGCATCTGCAGATGCATCAGAAAGTGTTTCACTCACGTCGCTGACAGATCTTAAGGATGGCACCTATACCGGAAGTGGTACCGGACTTCGCGGTGAAACCGATGTTACCGTCACGGTATCAGGCGGGAAGATTACAGACATTACCATCGATTCTTATCAGGATGATCAGCAGTTCTTTGAAAGAGCAGAAAGTACAGTGGTACAGGAAATCATTGACAATCAGTCCGTCAATGTAGACGCAGTCAGCGGCGCGACCTACAGCAGTAACAGCATCAAGGAAGCAGTTGCCAATGCACTCAGTGTGGACTACACACCCAGCACGATCCAGAACGAAGGACATGGCGGCGAAGGTGGCGGACAGTTTGGCGGCAGACACTGATCACTGATCAGATACAGAAAAAAAGGAACTGAAACAGAGTCATCCGTTACGGATGAAATCTGTGACAGTTCCTTTTCTGGTTAATTGAAAAAAGGATCAGTGCTTCTTTGACTTTGGAGCAGCTTCTTCAGCTGTAGCTGTATGATCTGCTACATTTACCTTCGGAACGACCTTCTTTTTCTTAAGCGGATGCTTCGGATTCTTATCTCCCATGACAATACACTCCCTTTCTGATTAATTGACTCCTCTGTATGGTGTGAACCATACATGTTTACTTGTCACACAATATAGAATAACATTTTGAAATTGTTTGTCAATTCATGCTGCGAAAGCATTTTGACATATTTTTGTCAATAAAAACATATATTGCGCATCTATTTAAAATCGTTTTTGAAAAAGAATTCTTGTATTACCGTCACCTTTATGATAATATTGCGAAAGTCTGCCATTGATGTTTTTTTACCGGGAGAGTAGAAATGAGTATATTAAATGTAGAACATCTGACGCATGGATTCGGCGACAGAGCAATATTTGAAGATGTATCTTTCAGACTTCTGAAAGGTGAACACGTTGGACTGGTCGGAGCAAACGGCGAAGGAAAGTCCACGTTTATGAATATTATCACAGGTAAGCTGATGCCCGATGAAGGAAAAGTGGAGTGGGCCAAAAATGTCCGGGTCGGATATCTGGATCAGCATACCGCACTGGAAAAGGGAATGACGGTCAGAGATGTACTGTCTTCTGCATTTGATTTTCTCCATGAAATGGACAGCAGAATGACACAGATCTGTGACCTTCTGGCGGATCCGGAAACCGACAGCAGTCAGATGGAAGGCTATATGGAAGAGCTGGGGACAATCCAGGATCTTCTTTCCGCACATGATTATTATCTGATTGATGCAAAGGTGGAAGAGGTAGCAAGGTCAATCGGACTTTTTGACATCGGTATGGATAAGGATGTGACGGAACTCAGCGGCGGTCAGAGGACAAAGGTACTGCTGGGTAAACTTTTGCTGGAGAAGCCGGATATTCTTCTTCTTGATGAACCGACAAATTATCTGGACAAAGAGCATATTGACTGGCTGAAACGTTATCTGAATGAGTATGAAAATGCATTTATTCTGATTTCGCATGATATTCCATTTCTGAACAGTGTCATTAATATTATCTATCATATGGATAACAGACAGCTCAGCCGCTATCCGGGAGATTACGACAAGTTCTGCGAAGTGTATGAGATGAAGAAATCACAGATGGAAGCAGCTTATAACAAACAGCAGAAGGAAATTGCGGACCTTAAGGACTTTGTGGCCAGAAACAAGGCAAGAGTGGCAACCCGGAACATGGCAATGTCCAGACAGAAAAAACTGGATAAAATGGATGTGATCGAGCTTGCTGCGGAAAAGCCAAAACCGGAGTTTCGTTTCAGAGAGGCGAGAACATCGGGAAGATATATTTTTCAGACGCATGGTCTGGTGATCGGATATGATGCACCGCTGTCCACACCGCTTGACCTTAGCATGGAGCGCGGTGACAGAATCGTGCTCACAGGAACCAATGGAATTGGTAAAACAACGCTCTTAAAGAGCATTCTCGGACTCATCCGGCCGGTTGAAGGAGAAGTGGAACAGGGAGATTATCTGAACATCGGCTATTTCGAGCAGGAGATGGATCAGCATATCGGAACTACCTGTCTCGAAGAAATCTGGAAGGAGTTTCCTTCCTATTCGCAGTATGAAGTCCGCAGTGCGCTTGCCAAATGCGGTCTGACCACCAAACATATCGAAAGTCTGGTCAGAGTGCTCAGTGGCGGAGAACAGGCAAAAGTCAGACTCTGCAAGCTGATTAATCGGGAAACCAATGTGCTCCTTCTGGATGAACCGACGAATCATCTGGATGTGGAAGCAAAGGAAGAACTGAAACGGGCGCTGAAAGAATATAAAGGCAGTATCCTGATGGTATGCCATGAACCTGAGTTTTATGACGGTCTTGCTACGCAGGTCTGGGACTGCACCAGATGGTCGACGCTTGCCGTATGATTTTTGGAGGAAAAGAAACTGAAATATACAGTTACTGAATATATGAAAAGATACATTGCTTTATTTATCGGATTTTTTATTATGGCACTTGGCGTCGCACTTTCCACCAGAGCGGATCTCGGTACATCTCCGATTTCCTGTCCGCCGTACGTACTCAGCCTGGTCATTCCCTTTACCATGGGAGCGATTACGATTGCCATGCATGTGGTATTCATTCTGATACAGATTCTGCTGCTTCGCAGAGAATATGATCCGATACAGCTGCTGCAGCTGGTAGCGGCTTTTGTGTTTGGCTTTTTTACGGATCTGACACTGTCCATGACGGCAGCAGTCGTTCTGCACAGCTATTTCATGCAGTGGGTACTTTGCCTGATCAGCTGTGTGCTGGTAGCCATCGGTGTAGAACTTGAAGTCCGGGCAGGCGTAGTCATGCTGGCAGGAGAAGGCACGATGACGGCAATTTCAAAGGTGTTTCATCTGGAATTTGCAAAGGTCAAAATTGCCTTTGACCTGAGCATGGTAGTAATTGCATGTGTCATTTCCTTTGCTGCACTGGGGCAGATTAAAGGTGTCCGCGAGGGAACCGTTGCAGCAGCCGTTCTTGTCGGACTTATGGTCAGGGTACTGGATAAGATTCTGAACGGATTTTTTAACAGGATCGGTCTGACCAGCCTCAATGCGACGGCTCAGGACAAAGAAACAGAGAAAACGACGGAGGCACAGTCTGCCTGATTGCCTCTAGATTCTGAAATGTTTATAAACCCCTTGATTTATCCGGTACAGGGGAATATATTATAAACGATAAAAGAAAATATATTTCTTCGGGGTTGGGTGTGATTCCCTACCGGCGGTATAGTCCGCGACCCGCTTCGGCGGCTGATTTGGTGCAAGTCCAAAACCGACAGTAAAGTCTGGATGAAAGAAGAACGCAGCAGTGGTATCTGCAGATCCTTTTTTGATGCGGATATCGTGAATATGCATTCCGGCCCTGAATCGTAAGATTCAGGGCTTTTGTTTTTTCCGGAATGCATGCAGAAGTTCTCTGATTTCATTCCTCGAAGCGGCAGAACAGTGTTCTGACCGGCTTGCTGTGCGAAATGCACGAGAAGGAGAAAAGTCATGAGCAATGGATTATTACAGAGCGTAGCGACCAACGCGGTATTTGTGGTCGAATTTCTGGCAATTATTGCTGCAGCATTTGCAGTTGCCTGGCTGTTTGAAAAGATGGCAAAGCGCAGAAATCATGATACAGAGCGTATCCTGACGACACGTAAACTGGTGGTGATCGGTGTTTTCTCTGCAATTTCAGCGATTCTGTACTGCCTGGATTTTCCTGTGTTTTTTGCACCGGGATTTTACCGCATGGATTTCAGTGAGCTTCCGGCGCTGATCGGTGCATTTGCATTCGGACCGGTTACGGGGGTAATGATCGAATTTATCAAGATCCTTGTAAAACTTGTGATAGAAGGAACCACAACAGCGTTTGTAGGAGATCTGGCCAATTTTGTCATTGGCTGCAGCTTTGTCCTTCCGGCTTCCATCATCTATAATTTCAGAAAAAACAGAAAGATGGCACTGCTTGCCTGCATATGCGGAACAGCAGTGATTACAGTTGTCGGCGCAGTGCTTAATGCAGTATATCTGCTTCCTACATTTTCAGTCCTGTACGGAATGCCGATGGAATCACTGATTGCGGCAGGAACAGCAGTAAATGCCGGAATTAAGGATATATACAGCTTTGTGATTCTTGCAGTGGCACCGATGAATCTCTTTAAAGGTGCAGTGGATTCAATGATTACATTCATGATTTATAAAAAGCTCAGTCCGGTACTGAAGTTTGGACATGTTCAGCCACATACGGCAGAGAAAACCAGCATGGCAGAGGAATAATCTGATACGGTAAGCAGGATAAAATGCATCAGCACAGCTTTCGGAAACGAAGGCTGTGTTTTTTGTTTTTTACTGCTTGACAGAATATAGAAAAGATGTATTATTGTATTAAGCAACTAATACAGTAATACAATAATCAATAAAGAAATCGAGGTACTATATGGCATGGAATCTTGACGGCAGCAGACCGATCTATTTGCAGCTCGTGGAGGAAATCAGACGAAGAATTGTTACGGGAGAATATCCGCCGGGCAGCCACATTCCGTCTGTACGTGATTTCGCAACGCAGGCTTCAGTGAATCCGAACACCATGCAGCGTGCACTTACAGAACTGGAGCGAACACAGCTGATTGAGAATCAGCGCACAAACGGCCGGACAGTAACGGAGGATGCAGCAATGATTGAACGTGAGAGAAGAATGATTGCAGAACAGGAACTTAAAGCATGTCTGATAAGAATGCAGAAGCTTGGCATTTCACCGGAGGAACTGATCGAGATGATCAGGGAGAGCGGGAAAGAGAAGGAAAACTGAGGAGAAATCGATGGAACCTATCTTAAAATGTAATAATCTTGGGAAAAATTATGGAAGCATACATGCAGTTGACGGTATCAGCTTTGAAGTGGCACCAGGCAGAATTGTCGGACTTCTGGGACCGAACGGAAGCGGCAAGACAACACTGATCAAGATGATTAACGGATTGCTGAAACCGACCCGTGGTGAAGTCCTGATTAATGGGAACAGGCCCGGTGTGGAAAGCAAGAAGATTATTTCCTATCTGCCGGACAGCAATTATCTTGATCCGGATATGACATTTCAAAGCAGTGTAAGCCTGTTTAAGGATTTTTATGAGGATTTTGAAGAGGAAAGAGCATATGAGATGCTTTCCCGTCTTGGCATAGATCCTAAAGCGAGATTCAAGACACTCTCCAAAGGAAATAAGGAAAAAATGCAGCTGATTCTGACGATGAGCAGACAGGCAAAACTGTATGTACTTGATGAACCGATTGCAGGTGTGGATCCGGCAACCAGAGATTATATTCTGCAGACAATTATCGGGAATTACAATCCGCAGGCATCCATCATCATTTCCACACATCTGATCTCAGATGTGGAAAAGATTCTTGACGATGTACTGTTTCTCAAAAACGGACAGATTGTTCTCTATAACAGCGCAGACGCAGTCCGTGACGCAAACGGGAAGTCAGTGGATGAAGTATTCAGGGAGGTATTTGCATGTTCGGCAAACTGATAAAGCATGAATTTAAAAATACATGGAGATATATGCTGGTCATCAATGCGGCAGTTGTTCTGCTGTCGCTGATCGGTATGCTGCAGATGCATCTGATCAAGACAAGCAGCAGTTACTTTATCCAGAAAATGTCCACAATCTATCTGGTATTGTATGTAGTGGCGATTATTGCACTCGTAGTTGTTACATTTTTCTATCTGGTCGGACGTTTTTACAAGAAGATGTTTACCACGGAAGGTTATCTGATGCATACACTTCCGGTAACGGCGGATCAGCATATCGGGTCCATGCTGATTACAGATTATGTATGGTGGATTGAGTTCTCTGCTGTCAGTATGCTCTGCCTGTTTTTCTGCTTTTTTACGGAGGAAGTCAACTGGTCTGAATTTTCTCAGGTGCTGACCTATGTTGCAGGGCATGTGCGTATCACGCCGGAATTTGTTGCGCTGATTCTTGCGATGATCATTTCTCCTGCGGTTATGCTGCTGAATGTATACTGTGCACTGGCACTGGGGCAGCTGTTCAAAACACACCGGATTCTTGGCGCAGTCATTATGTATATTCTGATGTATGTGGTTCTGTCAACGATTTCCAGTAATCTGCTCTTGGGAAACGTTGGAGGTTCTTCGCTGATGGGAAAATACTTTTTTACTTATGAAGGCGGACAGGGACCGGAGGCTTTCTTTGATGGAATGAATTCATTCCTTGGAAGTATGGGAATTTATTCCTTTGTAAGTAATCTGGTGGTTGGTGCAATATACTGGTTTCTGACCAGATTTATGATCCGCAATCACCTGGATATTCAGTAATTCTGCAGATCCGTAAACTTAAGAAAAATTAAGAAATAATATATGGAATAGTGTCAGCTTATGTTCTATAGTACAAATATGCATGTTCTGGAAAGAACATGCATATTATACTGATAGAATTGATTGCAAACGGTAGCAGGAAAACAGGAAAAGATGGGATGAGACAGCATGAGTGAACTTGTCGAAGTGCGGGATGTAAGCAAGATCTATAATCCTGGAGAAAATGAGGTTCGTGCACTGGACCATGTAAGCCTTTCAATTGGTGAAAATGAGTTTGTTGCCATAATCGGTCAGTCCGGATCCGGAAAGTCTACCCTGATGAATATGCTGGGATGTCTTGATATACCATCAAGCGGAACCTACATGCTTCACGGACAGGACGTTTCCAATATGACAGATGATGAGCAGTCAGATGTCAGAAATAAGGAAATCGGATTTATCTTTCAGGGATTTAACCTGATTTCCGGACTTACGGCGCTTGAGAATGTAGAACTGCCTCTGATTTATAGAGGAATTGGTCATAAGGAACGGATGGAGCTTTCGCAGTCAGCACTTGAGAAAGTTGGACTTGGGCAGCGAATGACACACAAGCCTTCCGAAATGTCCGGAGGGCAGCAGCAGAGAGTTGCAATTGCAAGGGCAATTGCACAGGCACCGCCGATTATTCTTGCCGATGAACCGACGGGTAACCTTGATTCTGCTTCCAGCAGAGAGATTATGGGAATATTAAAGGAACTGCATCATGAGGGAAGAACGGTCATTCTGATTACGCATGATAACACGATCGCGGCACAGGCGCCGAGAATTGTGAAAATCATGGACGGACATATTGTATCGGATACGGAAAATTCGGAGGCAGATGCCTGACCGGCGGATTTTTACAGGGAGAGGAATGAAGAGATGGCAGAAGAACTTAAAACAGACCTGGTAAAGGAAAAGAAAAAGCGCACACCTGAACAGAAGAAAAAAAGGAACAAAAAGATCCGCCTGATTGTGATACTGCTTCTGCTTGCAGCGCTGGCTGCATATTTTGTTGCGGCCAGAGTGATGGCAAAGAGCGCACCGACTTATGTGGAAACAGCTTCTGTAACAAAAGGGAAAATTGAGCAGACGGTAAAAACGAGTGGAACAGTAGAAACGGAAAATAAGAAAACTTATTTTGCCGGTATTGCTGCACCGATTAAAAAAATGGAGCTCAAGGTCGGAGATTCCGTGACGAAGGGCGACACGCTTCTGACTTATGATACAGATAAACTGGAACTGTCCAAAAAACAGGCAGAACTTTCTTCCCAGCAGGCAAATGGCAATTACAGCGATTCCATGCAGAAAGGGACTGACAGCGAAACGAAACTGTCCCAGGCCAACGCAGACCTTCCGACGCTGCAGGCACAGATTGATTCGCTCAATGCGCAGATTGACGCCATACAGCCGCAGGTAGATGCCATTCAGAACAAAATTGATGAGAAAAAGCGCCGGATGGCAAAAACAGGATCTGATCTTCAGAAAACACTTCTGGATCTGGATCAGGATGGTAAGGAAGACGGAACAGGTGATTCTAATTACAACAGCTCGGAATCTGACGGAACAGAGAAACATCTGGAAATCCAGCAGGCAATCAAGGACAATGAGTATGCGCAGAGCAATGATCAGGAAATTGCAGACTGGAACAGCCAGATCACAAAGCTGAACGAACAGAAAACAGATCTTACCGATCAGCTGACCGATGTCAAAGAGAAAAAGTCAAAGGCGGAGTCTGATCAGAGTGCGGGAGAAACAGGTAAGCTGACGTCCGGCTCAAAAAGTGCACTTGCGGCAACAAAGGAAACCGCAAATCTGACCTCAAAGGATACCATTTCGACAGTGAAGGAAGCTGCTGCCGGGATCAAGGCAGATTTTAACGGAGTGGTTACGGATGTCAAGGCGGTAGAGGGCGCAACAACGACTGCCGGAATGGAACTTTTCACGATTGATGATGCGGACCATGTTAAGGTAACCATCAGTGTAACCAAGTATGATCTTGCAAAGATTAAAACCGGACAGAAGGTAGATATTACCATTGCCGGAAATTCCTATGAAGGAAAAGTGGCGCAGATCAGCAAGGTTGCAACCAAGAATTCTAATGGTGCATCTGTAGTCAATGCTGCAATCAGTATTGATAATCCGGACAGCAACATTATTCTGGGAACAGAAGCGGATGTGGTCATTCATACGGCGAGCGCGGATGGAACACTGATTATCCCGATTGAGGCAATAAATACGGATCGAAAAGGATCGTTTGTGTATGTAATCGAAAATGGCATAATTGTCAGAAAAAATGTAAAGACGGGAATTACTTCCGATACGGAAGAAGAAATTAAGGAAGGCATTTCAGAAGGAGATCAGGTTCTGACAGATGTAACCAGTGACATTACGGAAGGGATGAAAGCGGCATCAATGCCTTCTGACAGTACGTCTGCTGCTTCATCGGCAGATGTATCCACAGAAAACTCCGTATCTGATACGGCATCAACAGCAGTGTCAGAATAATCTGCCTGCCGGAATCTGAAAGGAAGAAATTTATGTCTCAGATCTGGGAATACATAAAAATTGCCGTGATGAATATCCGCAATAATAAGGGCCGGTCGGTTCTTACCATGCTCGGAATCATTATCGGTATTGCATCTGTCATTATGGTAATTTCCATCGGTACCGGTGTCCGCAGCGAAATCAACACTGAACTTGACAGCTTTGGCGGCGGCATGGTGGATGTATATGCGGACAGTTCCAAGAAAGACAACACGGTGACGTTTGATCAGAGTGATTTTGATTATCTGCAGGAAAAGGTAAAGCATATCAAGGGAATTACGCCGCTTCTGTCTGCTTCAGGCTCTGCAGAGGGCGCCAAGGGAAATTTTGATGCCAGTGTGACGGCCGGAAACAGTGCACTGCAGTATTACAGTTCAGACCCGATCGTACGCGGTAAATATTTTACAGAAGAAGACCAGCAGGCAGGTTCCTATGTCTGTGTATTGAATGAGAGCAGTGCGATTGCTCTTTTCGGAACTACGGATGTGGTGGGAATGTCCTTTAACCTGACACTCTGGAATATGTCGCACGATGTGACTATCGTCGGGGTGCGCCAGAACAATGCGTCCAAGCTGATCAATATGATGAACGGCAGTAATACCACGCTTTCAGTTGAAATGCCCATTTCTGCTCTGATGAGCGGATACGGATACGGGAATGAAGACTTTACGGAATTTATGGTTTTCGCTGACGAATCACAGAACGCAAGCTATGTGGCGAAGAAAACCGTGTCCCTCATGGAAGCCAGAAAAGATGTCAGGGGAGAAAATAAGATTCAGGTTCAGAGCTTTACAGATTACACCAAGCAGTTTGACAGTATCCTTGGATATATTACGATATTTGTTTCCTTTGTGGCAGCAATTTCACTTCTGGTTGGCGGAATCGGCGTTATGAACATCATGCTCGTGTCAGTAACAGAGCGAACCAGAGAAATCGGTATACGTAAGTCACTTGGTGCCAGAACCGGATCTATTCTGATGCAATTCCTTGCGGAGGCGGCTATTATTACGCTTCTTGGCGGAATTATCGGAATCGCCATTGGCGTGGCAGGTGCGTTTGCAGTATGTGCTGCAATTGGTTTCAGCGCAAAAGTCGAGGCTTCGACAGTGATTGCAGCGACAGTTTTTTCATCGGCAGTCGGTATTTTCTTTGGAATTTATCCTGCAAAGAAGGCTGCACGTTTGAGCCCGATTGAAGCGCTCAGGCATGAATAGAGAAGGCTGTGGTTTTATATGTTCAGGCCGAAAGTAAGGTGCTGTTTTGCACCTTACTTTTTATGTGCCTGTGTATTCATGTGTGTGAGTATGGAATGGAGGAATTTATGATGAAGCATAATATACTGGAACTGCTGGAGCATTCAGCAGCAGAATATCCCGATCGGGTAGCATTCGGAGATCCGACAGGAGAGATTACCTTTTGCGAACTTGAAAACAATGCGAAAAAGATCGGAACGTTTCTGACAGAGTATGTCAGACCATGCCGGCCGGTTGCGTTTTATCTGGAAAAAAGTAATCTGGCGATGTGCGGTATGCTGGGGGCGGTTTATGCACGTGGATTTTATTGTGTTCTGGATACCAGACAGCCGGATGCCCGTACCAGAAAGGTGCTTGAAGTACTGCAGCCTGCAGTGATCCTGACAGATAGTGAAAATCGCGATAAGGCAGAGCTCTTTTCCGATACTGCAAATGTATACTGTATTGAGGAACTGCTTGAAAATGGCAGGATTGATACAGGAAAGCTGAAAAAAATACGTGATACTGCAATGGATACAGATCCGCTGTATGTGAATTTTACGAGCGGAAGTACGGGTGTCCCCAAGGGAGTAACGGTGTGTCACCGCTCGGTACTTGAATTTATCGAGTATTTTACCTCTGTTTTTCACATTACGGGAGCAGATGTTCTTGCCAATCAGGCCCCGTTTGATTTTGATGTCTCTGTAAAAGATATATACAGCGGTCTGATGACAGGCGCAAGGGTGCAGATTATTCCCAGGGAGTACTTCAGCGCGCCGGTACAGCTGATGGATTATCTTGCAGATCATGAAGTGACGGTTCTCGTATGGGCAGTCAGCGCCATGTGCTTTGTTTCCATCATGAACGGACTTTCCTACCGGGTGCCGCAGAACGTACGGATGGTTATGTTCAGCGGAGAAGTCATGCCGGTCAAACACCTGCGAACATGGCAGAAATATCTTCCTGATGCAACTTATGTCAATCTGTATGGGCCAACGGAGATTACCTGCAACTGTACCTATCATGTTCTGGATCACGCATATGCGGATACAGAAGTGATTCCTGCCGGAAAGCCATTTCCGAATGAAAAGGTATTCCTGCTTGATGAACAGGATCATGAAGTGACGCAGAGCGGAAAAGATGGAGAAATCTGCGTTTCCGGAACCTGCCTTGCACTTGGCTATTACCATGATCCGGAACGGACAGCACAGGCTTTTATGCAGAATCCGCTGAACTGCGATTATCAGGAGATGATATACCGCACAGGTGATATTGGCCGATATGATACGGACGGAAATCTGATCTACGTATCCAGAAAAGATTTTCAGATTAAGCATCTTGGACATAGAATTGAACTTGGAGAAATTGAAAATGTGGCAATGTCCAGAGATGGTGTGACACGCGCCTGTTGTATTTATGATACAGAAAAAAAGAGGATTATTCTGTTCTGTACAGGATCAAGAGAAGGTGCTGATCTGATGAAAGAGTTACGGACAGTGTTGCCGCCGTTTATGATTCCAAGCAGTATTCATCCACTGGAAGAGATGCCGCTGAATAAAAATGGCAAAATTGACAGAAAACAGCTGACAGAATTATATCAGAGCGGGAAGAAACCGCGGCATGAGGCGTAAAATGATGACAGATGAAATTTTAAAGCAGATAGCAGAAAACTATGGAACGCCTGCATATGTATTTGATGTTCCGGCTTTACAGGAAAGGATTCGCAGTGCAAAGAAGATTGCAGGACAGAAGGTTCATCTTTGCTTTTCCATTAAAGCCAACCCGTTTTTGATTCCGGCGATGCTGGAAGTGACAGAACATCTTGAAGTCTGCTCTCCGGGAGAACTTGATCTTTGCAGGAAGCTGAAGGTACCGGGAGAAAAAATTGTATATTCAGGTGTAAATAAGACTGCAGTGGATATTGCAGATGCGGTCGCGGATCATGTCGGTATTTATACGGCAGAATCACTTCTGCATGCAGAGCTTCTGCAGGAAGCAGCACATACTGCCGGAAAAAAGCTGCCTGTGCTGCTTCGACTGAATGCAGGCAGTCAGTTTGGCATGTCGGTGGAAGACCTTTTTTCAGTAATTGCGCACAGAACAGACTACCCGGATTTGGTGTTTGAAGGAATTCATTATTTTGCAGGAACGCAGAGAAAAAAGCTGACGCAGCAGGCACAGGAACTGCAGGTGCTTAAGGAACTTTTTGCCAGAGTCCGGTCAGAATACGGATTTACACTCAGAAAACTGGAATATGGCCCGGGGCTTCCTGTGCCCTACTTTGAGGGCGAGGATTTTTCAGATACGCTTTCACCGCTCAGAATGCTTGCACCTGCGTTGCAGGAGGTATCGGAGTGGGCAGAACTGACGGTGGAAATGGGCAGGTTTTTTACCTCAGAATGTGGATATTATCTGACAAAAGTAATGGATCAGAAGCAGAATAAAGGAACTTTTTACAGCATTTTGGATGGCGGAATGAATCATGTTACCTATCTGGGACAGATTATGGGAATGAAAAATCCGGTGATCCGCCATTTGAAAATGACTTCTGATCGCAGCACTCTGAAAGCGCAGGACTGGGCATTATGCGGGAGCCTTTGCACTACAGCGGATGTACTGACCAGACAGACCTCCTTTACAGATCTTGAAAAAGGAGATATTCTTGCATTTTGCAATATTGGAGCTTATTCTGTAACAGAAGGAATATATCTGTTCCTTAGCAGAAGTATGCCGGTGGTACTGCTGTACCGCGGAATGCAGAATGATCAGGCAGACATCCAGGTTGCCAGAACCGCAATGGAAACAAGTACGCTGAATCTGATTCAGCAGTAAAATTATGATAGCAAAAGAGGTATAATAAGGACATGAAAAGACTGATTGAATTACTGGAAGAAATTAAGGAAGACGTGGATTTTGAGAATACAAAGGATCTGATTGACGGTGGAATTCTGGATTCTTTTGATATTCTTCAGATCATAAGTTCCTTAAATGACGAATATGATATATCTATTCCGGCATCGGAAATTGTACCAAAGAATTTTAACAGTGCAGAAGCACTCTGGGCAATGGTACAGAGACTTCAGGAAGAGGGCTGATGGAATCCACCAGAATTGAAACAGACAGCAGGGAAGAAACCTATGCACTTGGGAGAAGAATAGGAGAACAGGCAAAACCCGGCATGGTGTATACTCTTGTCGGGGATCTTGGCGTGGGTAAAACAGTGCTGACACAGGGCGTCGCAGCGGGACTTGGAATTACCGGAATTGTCAACAGCCCGACCTTTACAATCCTTCAGGTGTATGATGAAGGGCGAATCCCTTTTTATCATTTTGATGTATACCGGATCGGTGACGTCAGCGAAATGGATGAAATCGGCTACGAAGATTATTTCTACGGAAATGGAATCTGCTTTATCGAATGGGCGAATCTCATTGAAGAAATTCTTCCGGAGCATTATACGGAAATCCGGATTGAAAAAAATCTTGAAAAGGGAATGGATTACCGCCTGATCACAATGACCGGATTCTGAAAAAAAGAAAGGCTGACTGGTTTTCATGAAAATACTCGCACTTGACACGTCGGGACTGGTTGCAGGAGTTGCCGTTACACAAGACGACAGACTTGTGGCGCAGTTCTCAATTCAATATAAGACAACACATTCACAGATTCTGATGCCGATGATGGATGCCATCCGGCAGATGACGGGGATGGATATGGGTACGGTAGATGCCATAGCACTGGCAGCAGGTCCCGGCTCATTTACCGGACTCAGAATCGGGTCGGCAACGGCAAAGGGACTTGGACTTGCGTGGGGCAGACCGTTGATTGCAGTTCCGACAGTAGATGGAATTGCCTACAATCTTTACGGCTGCGAGCAGATGGTCTGCCCGATGATGGATGCCAGAAGGGGACAGGTATATACGGGAATCTATACCTTTGTGCCCAAAAAGGTAAATGAGCTTAAAGGGGAGCAGATCTATGACATGCAGGTGCTTCATCCGCAGTGTGTGACTTCTGTGGAAGAGATTGCACAGGAACTGAACCGCAGGAACCTTCCGGCAGTTCTTCTTGGAGACGCAGTTCCGGTGTACCGGGATCGTCTGGAAGAACTTCTGAAGGTACCCTATTCTATCGCACCTCTTTTCAGGGACAGACAGAATGCGGCAGCAGTTGCAGCACTGGCGGCTCGTTATTACGAAGAGGGTAAAACGGTCACGGCGAATGAATTTGCACCGGAATATCTGCGCCCTTCACAGGCGGAGCGAAGCGGTGCGGAGCATGGCCATGAAGCCGTGACTGCAGAGGACAGAAAGGCACCGGTGCGTGTATTTGTGCGTGAAATGACCGCAGAGGATGTTCCCGCAGCTGCCGTCCTTGAAAAAGAATATCTCAGAAAAGAAGCATGGACAGAAAAACAGCTTCTTGAAGCGCAGGCCAGGGATGACACCATTTATCTGGTGGCAGAAAAAGCAGGCCGTATTGTCGGATTGTGCGGAATACAGAATATTTCTGGAGACGGAGAGATCACCAATGTCTCGGTAGCGGCAGACAGCAGAAGAGAAGGCATTGCAGGCAAAATGCTGCACCAGTTGCTGGAAAGAGGACGTGGAATCGGGATTACCGCTTATACACTTGAAGTCCGTGCCGGTAATCTTCCCGCAATTGCACTGTATGAGCGGATGGGATTCAGGTCAGAAGGCACAAGACCCGGATTCTATGATGCACCCAGAGAAGATGCAGCCATATACTGGCTGCGAAAATAGAGCTCGGAAAAAATAAAACAGAGGATGCCTGTCATAAGCACGTATTTATGGCAGACAGGAAAATATGATATGATAGATGTATGTTTACTTGGAACCGGAGGAATGATGCCATTGCCGCACAGATGGCTGACATCATTGATGATTCGATATAACGGAAAGAGCATTCTGATTGATTGCGGAGAAGCAACACAGATTGCCATGAGAAAGATCGGCTGGAGCCCCAAACCGATTGATGTGATCTGCTTCACACATTATCATGCGGATCATATCAGTGGACTCCCGGGCATGCTTCTGACCATGGGAAATGCAGAGCGGACAGAGCCGCTTTTGCTGATCGGTCCCAGAGGCCTGGAGAAAGTTGTGAATTCATTGCGTGTCATTGCACCGGAGCTGCCGTTTCCCATTGTGTTCCATGAACTTGAAGAAGCAGAAGAAATCATTTCCCCGGAGGGAATGCCTGATTTTCAGATCAGGGCATTCAAGGTAAATCATAATGTGACCTGTTATGGCTACAGCATGATTCTGAGCCGGACCGGAAAGTTCAGTGTGGAGCAGGCTCTGCAGCGTGGAATAGACAGACAGTACTGGAACCGGCTTCAAAAGGGCGAGACCATTGCTGTGCCGGATGGCAGCGTTTATACACCGGATATGGTACTTGGAGCAGCAAGGAAGGGAATTCATCTGACTTATACAACGGATACCAGACCGACAGAAAGCATTGTGAAAAATGCGGAAGGTGCAGATCTGTTCATCTGTGAAGGAATGTACGGTGAACCCGATAAAAAAGCAAAGGCCAGAGAATACAAACATATGACCTTTTATGAAGCAGCGGAAATGGCCAGAAAGGCACAGGTAAAACAGATGTGGCTGACACATTACAGTCCTTCTCTGGTAAATCCAAATGAATTTATGGCAGAAACGAAGAAAATTTTTCCGGATACGGTGGCTGCCCGTGATGGGCGGATGGTGACATTGAATTTCCAGGAAGGTTGAGGCGGATATGGCGGATAAAAAGGGTAATTCAGGCGAAACACTCAAAGTAGTGATTATGGTGATTCTTGTTGCACTTGTGATACTTGGAATATATATGGCATTGATTGTCAGAGGCGGCAAGAACCAGTCAGATGAAGAGACTTCTCTTCTGACGGAGGTACAGCAGATCACAACCATGAATCTGGATGAAAATTACCCGAATTCCGAACGGGATGTTGTCAGTCTGTTTGGAAGGATTACCAAAGCGCTGTACGGAGAAACATATACAGATGAAGAGTTTTCTCAGCTGGCTACTCAGATGGAAAAGCTGTATGATCCGGAACTTCTGGCGAAGCAGAGTAATTATGAATCCAGTCTTAAGGATGAAGTTCAGCAAAAGAAAAATGATTATTATACCGTTCAGAATTATGTTGTAGCGGATAAGGATGAAATTGTATATAAGAAGATTGACGGTAAGGAATGTGCCAGCCTGGACTGTCTGTTTTCCATGCGTCAGAATACCGAAATGGCAACTATAAATTATGTGTTTATTCTGCGAAAATCGGATGACGGAAGATGGAAGATTCTGGGGTGGACGGTTAAGCCGGAGGATGGCGCTTCTGTCGGATCCGCGCCCATTAACTAAAACGGAATATAAAGACCATATAGTTGACAGTCTGCCATAGGCAGACTGCAGTCAGGAAAAAAGATGATTAAAATAGATCAGAAAACAGATGAAGATGGCGTAATCATGATGTCCGTTCATTCTGAAGAACTGAAACTGCATCATGAGCATGCAGAGAATGTAAAATCAGTTTCGGACAGGGAGATTACCATACTGGCAATTGAGAGCTCCTGTGATGAAACGGCGGCGGCAGTTGTCCGTAACGGCCGTGAGGTGTTGTCCAATATCATTTCTTCACAGATTGCGCTTCATACCGTATATGGCGGAGTTGTTCCCGAAATTGCATCGCGCAAGCATATTGAAAAGATAAATTACTGTGTTACGGCAGCGCTTTCAGAAGCAGGTAAAACGCTGAAGGATATGGATGCGATTGCGGTAACCTACGGCCCTGGACTTGTGGGAGCACTTCTGGTTGGTGTTTCTGAAGCCAAGGCACTCAGCTTTGCTACAGGGATTCCGCTGATCGGAGTGCATCATATTGAAGGGCATATCAGCGCCAATTTTATTGAAAACAGAGATCTGGAGCCGCCATTTGTCTGTCTTGTGGTTTCGGGCGGTCATTCTCATCTTGTGGTGGTAAAAGATTACGGAGAATATGAGATTATCGGTCAGACACGTGATGATGCTGCAGGAGAAGCCTTTGACAAGGTGGCAAGAGCAATCGGACTGGGGTATCCCGGAGGCCCGAAAATAGATCTTGCGGCCAGAGACGGCAATCCGCAGGCAATACAGTTTCCGCATGCCAGAATTGATGATGCACAGTATGATTTCAGCTTCAGCGGTCTTAAATCAGCAGTGCTGAATTATATTAATCAGAGCAGAATGCAGGGGCAGGAGATTAATAAAAATGATCTGGCGGCTTCGTTCCAGAAGGCAGTTGTGGATGTACTTGTGGAGCATTCAATGCGTGCGGTAAAGGAATACGGGTATGATAAGCTGGCAATTGCGGGAGGCGTGGCATCAAATTCCGCGCTTCGTGCAGCGATGCAGCATGCCTGTGCAGAACAGGGTGTGAAATTTTATCGTCCGTCGCCGGTTTTGTGTACGGACAATGCAGCCATGATCGGTACGGCAGGATATTATGAGTATCTTAAAGGTGTCCGCAGCGGTCTGGATCTGAACGCAGTACCCAATCTGCCGCTTGGTGACAGAGAACGTCGCTTTCATGTGATGTGATGCGGGAGGAAAAAATGAAGACCACGGCAATCGTTCTGGCTGCAGGCAAGGGCAGCCGCATGCATGCGAATATTCCGAAGCAGTATATGGAAGTCAGCGGGAAACCGCTGATTTTTTATGCACTTCGCACATTTGAAGAAAGCTTTATTGATGAAATCATTCTTGTGGTTTCTCCGGGAGATATACAATACTGCCAGAGAGAAATTGTAAAGAAGTACGGTTTTCATAAAGTGACACATATTGTGGAGGGCGGAAAGGAACGTTATCATTCTGTACACAGAGGACTTCATGCTGCTGATCCGGAAACTGATTACGTTTTTATTCATGATGGGGCAAGACCCTGTGTTTCAGAGAAAATTCTGGAGCGTGCATTTGCAGAGGTACAGGAATATCAGGCATGTGTAGTGGGAATGCCGGTAAAGGATACCATTAAGATTGCAGACAGTGACGGCTTTACGGCACAGACACCGGACAGAAATCTGGTATGGACGGTACAGACGCCCCAGGTTTTTTCCTGTTCCCTTATTTTGAAACTGTATGACCGGCTGATTGCAGAAGAGGCACAGCTGTGGCAGAAGGGAATTCGTGTAACAGACGATGCCATGGTAGTGGAAACCTTTTCCGATGTAAGAATTCGTCTGGTGGAAGGATCATATTCCAATATTAAGGTGACAACCCCGGAAGATGTACCAGTTGCCGAGCTTTTGCTTCGCAGAGAAGCTATGGAAAAAGCAGATTGGAAAGCCTCAGAAGAAAAAAAATAAAAAAAATTCAATTTCATCCTTGACATCAAAAGGGTGGTTTGATATTATAGTTCTTGCGCTGCTGCAGAACACAGTTAACAAGTAATGCACAGCGAGCTTGGAAGTAATCTGAGAGTTAGACTCGGAGAGATATCGAAGCGGTCATAACGAGGCGGTCTTGAAAACCGTTTGCCCGCAAGGGCGCAAGGGTTCGAATCCCTTTCTCTCCGCTGTAATTATGGGAACCGTTGTTAACATACTACAAGTTGTGTCACAGCAGGAAATGATTGATTGCTAAGTCCGTTACAGGATATGCATCATGAATCAACTATTTTGGAGAAGTACTCAAGTGGTTGAAGAGACACCCCTGGAAAGGGTGCAGGTCGTTAATAGCGGCGCGAGGGTTCAAATCCCTCCTTCTCCGTTCTTCATGAAATATATGAAGACACATAATTACAAGACAAGGAACATTGTTCCGAATCTAAAGGATGCACCTTGAAAAATAAACAGTAATGCAACCCTGAAAAATTCCAGAAACAGTCGAAAGACTGAGAGAATAATTCAGAACAAAAAACAGCTTATATGTATCCTTAGCCGGGCACATATGAGTAAAGAAGTAAATTAACGGACAGAGTCAGCAATGAATCTGGCCGGATCGAATGAT
>JAKVKH010000048.1 GCA_022486625.1 Butyrivibrio sp.
GATCAAAGAGGTGTACGGATGATCTGCAACAGCATTGGCAATCTGACTGCACATCAAGAGCGTTGTTGTCTTACCTGATCCGGCACCACCGACAATCATTCCGTTATAGATTGCATCCCGTTCAACTGGTACTCTGACATATCTATGGTTGCGAGCACGTCCAATAATTATTCCTTCGGGTTTAGATGATAGCCAGATTGGATCAGGTAACCTGTTCTGCGCATGGATCTGTTCTGCTGGTTTCTTACTTGCTGATATCCGTATTGAGCGTTGGATCATTACCCACACTGCCATTGGCAATACCACAGATGCCATTAGCAATGGATTGTTAATGTACAGACCGAGGATATCATGATATATTTTGTAAAATTCCATCTTCTCTCCTTTCCACTTCCTTATAGTTATGGAAAAAAGAGATTTCATTTTTTACATTTTTTTATGAAAATCCATTATTTTTTCAAATTTTTTTGATTTTTAGTAAAAAAATACAGACCATCAGGTCTGTTGTTTCATTCGTAAAAGCTTCATGGGACTTTCCATTTTCACTGTATTTCCTTGAATCATTGTAAGTTACATAATAAGGAGAAGATGAGCTTCTTGCTACTCCGTCGGTTCCTGACTGGTTATCCCATGTATGGTATTCTGCGAATTTTTCAGTTTCCACACTTTTTGAAGCTTCATCAATTTTCGCTTGTGCTTCTTCAGCTTCTTTTGTATCAGGGTTTTTTATTGTTGTTACTAATTTTTTGTTATAATGTGTACTAAAATCAGTATCAGGGAATATTTTTTGTAATGCAGCCATTTCTGACACGGAAAAGACTCCATCTCCATTTGTGTCTCCATATTTTTTCATCAGTGCAGCATATTCTGAATTCATTACAAAATGTGCGTATTTCGAAGCATCATCATAGTGAGTTGACGCTGAAGTAGTTTTAAATCCATCTGTTGTAATCGCAATAATAGAATCAAACTGAATATTTGCCTTTCCAGACATATATTGTTCGTAAAGTTTTACTGTAGTAGCTTCATCAATAGTATTGTCATTATCATCAATTAATGCCCCGAATGCGGCCTGTACCTGAGCTGCACTTACGCTATCTTGTGTAAATTTTTTTGTACCGTCTGGAGACATACTTGTATGATCCACACCATCAAATGCAACATGTGCATGTCCAATTGTAGCTCCTGTATCAGGGTCTTTTACTGTAATTGTATATCCCATGGTTTTAAATCGTGTATCACTTGTGGCTGATTTATCAATAAATGTTGCAGATAATGATCCGTCACTTCCTTGCACTATATTGTCAGAATAGCCATCATCCCATGCAGCTTTCACAATACTTGTGTCATTTATAAATGGTAATGAGAAAATGAAAATTCCAGATAAAACAGTAATTACTGTTTTCAGTTTTGATAATTTCATCGTGTGCTCCTTTTCGTATCTTTGTGAACTCATATTTTTATATTTATGGAAAAAAAGAGAATAAAAAAAAGAGATTAAACAATGTTCCGTTTAATCTCCATTTCCATATATTTTTTTACTATGTTTACTTTGATTTCTTTGCTGACTTTTTCGTTGACTTCTTTGCCGATTTTGTACTGCTGGATGTTGTCGCTGCTTTCTTATTTGTAGGATTGGCGATTGTAAAGATCGGTGCATCTGCCGGAAGTTTTGCTTTACCTGCTTGTAATGCATCAACATATTTCTGAGTTATAAAACATAACTTATTATCTTTATTTGTATATCCTGCCGCAATAGCACATTGGCAAAGATATGGATATGTAATTGTGCCATCAAGTCCAGTTGAATATTTTACAGCCAGATAGCATAAGTCTTCAATACTTACAGGTTCATTCCAACCTCCGTGACTTCCCCTGTTTAATACTGCATTACCTGAATATATCTGACCATTATCTTCCACATCATACCAGCCATATGCAGCAACTGAATTGGTAGGATATACAAATCCCTGCAATGTATAAAAAGCAGAGTAGTCTGTAGTCTGAATAGCCTGAATGTATGCATCCCTTCCTGCCGTTCCAAGATTACGGTAGATTTCATATACAAACTGATAATCTGTGTCCGAAGCTACCGGACGGATATATGCCTGAGCAGCAGTCTCCATATTCCCATCCCAATCCATGTATTTGTAATTATCACAGAACTGCTGGGGTGTCCATAAGGTATCACTTGTCACCGTTGCCCTCAGCGCGTCATTTCCCGGAATTGTAAGTTCTACCCCTGTTAAGTTGCACGGGCGGAATTTCTTAGCTTCTGCTACTGCTGCATTTAAATCATACTTAGCTGCGGCATTAACTGTCATATCCGGGACAATTCCCGTTATTGTAAGAACTCCAACCATCATTCCAATTAATAATCCTGTTCTTTTCATTTTACTTCCTCCAATATTTCAAATTGTGTTTATTTTTTTTCGTTTGTTTTTTCAACTTCTGGTTATATGATATCACAATTTTGTAAAATTAAAACTCCACCACGGAAAATATGATTTTTTGAAAATAGTGGGAAACTTGAAAATGAAATAGAATTTTTTCTTAACCTATAATTATGGCAAAAAAGAAAATAGAAAATATATTTTTTTCATCCATTCCTGCTTCATAACATTTTGGTGGTGGAAAAAGGGAGCAAAATATTCGGAGTATAATATCTTTTCCCTTTTCACAAAAAAGCAAACCGAAGGCATCCCTGCCTCCGGCTGAAGTTGTAAACAATATCTGATACACCAATAACATGAGGATTTTATTACAACCATGCACATTAAGAGTGTTTTGGAAGTCCAATTTATCTCTCGGCACAAACCCATTATTATAAGATATATCATCCCTTTAATTTTGCAATTAATTCCATGCATTTCTGATCGTCTCGATTACTTAATGCAGTGGCCTTTTTTTCTGCGATTTCTGCAAATGCTTTTTTGGCATGACTTTTTTGCGCTCTGGAGCTAAACTTAATATGATTTAATTGCATCAGCAGATCATGAATATCCAAAATTAACGGCACACCTCCATTTTTCAGTTCAATGTCCATAATTTCAATCACTGTATCTCTGATCCATGTCCTGTTTGCTGGTACATAATTTTTTTTGAGGATTTTCAGCACTGCAGCATCACTTTTCTCTTTATATTTTTTGTATGCATTTTCAACATTTTCGCGAATAAATCCGGAAAAATATCGATTTACTGTTTCTTGCGATATTTTGCAGATTTCGTTCTGTCCTAATGTATTGCGTATTTTAGTTGCACTATTTAGTGTTATTTCGTATCTCAAATAATTGTGTGTAATTTCGATCCTGTATTTTTCGATCAAGTTTTTGGTCTTATCATATATTTTAATTGTAATGCCCTTTTCCCCTGATGTTTTCTGATATGTTTCCTTTTTAATACGATAATCCGTGACCTTTTCAGGATGTTCATCTCTACCTCTTATCTCAGCCGCTGTATTCAGGCGCAATGTCCCAGGCAGTATCTGCATCAGCAATGTCAATACACGTTGATACTCACTGTATGCATCATTTATAATGATCGTTTTATTGATCTCCATTTTTTTATATTTAATACATTCCGCCCCTATCCGCAGTCCATAACTATCCCACAGGTATCTGCATATTGTCCTGATCCACACTATATATCGCTCTGGTGATAGACAGTTCAAATTATGATAATCATCATATGGGACAGACACATCCATATATCCATACGGATGACCATCTTTGCTGACGCCATATGTAAACTCATTCAGCACCGGACAATTACTGATTACAATAGATGTATACCTCCTGTCACCGCAATACAGATAATGCTTTGCTCCCTCTTTTACAGTAATAATTCCCTTTTCCTGCAGTTCATCAAAATTTGCAATATCAATAACATCAAATCCATATAGCTCCACTCGATCCATTAGTGCGTCCGTATCATTTTTTAATTCCATAAATATAGCAACCTCCTGTGCGTTGTTATATTTATGGCAAAAACATATTTTGATTTTGTACGAAATCCAATGTGTGCTATAATTTTTTTATTGCCTTTTTATTGTGTTTGTCCCACAAACAGGTATATAATTGTCCCACATAGATTTTATGGATCGAAAAAAGTTCCTTTTTATAAGGATTGTAGGGTTTTGTCCCGTGTCATTCGGGACGCAGAGGTCGCCCGTTCGAATCGGGTCGCTTCGACACATGTAATGAAGTCCAGAATCGTTGAATTTTCAATGGTTTTGGGCTTCTTTTTTTGTTTTTCATAACACTCTTTTTTCTGCCATGCCAAAACCGTACCAGCAATCCGAATTGATATCCGCAAAAAAGAGGAATGCCATATCAATGGCACTCCCTTTCCATTCCGCAAGAATCAGCGCATTTCTGCTGCAACTGCATTTACTCTCTTACTTTCTTTATTTCAGAAACCGGTCCAGTTCTCTGTCCAGAACCGGATTTCGCTTTACCTTCGGGTGCTCAATGAGACGCCCCTGTGTCATTACCATGCTGACATTCCGGAGTGCCTGAAGATCTTCAAGCGGATTCTGCCGGCATACGATCAGATCTGCGGATTTACCGGGTTCCACAGAGCCTGTGACATCGCCGATTCCGGCCAGCTGTGCATTGCGCAGTGTTGCCGTATGGAGTGCGAATTTCTCCGAAACACCGACATACTTATGAAAGTTCACAAGTTCTCTCCAGAAATCATACTGTGAAATCCACGGACATCCCACATCATTGCCGAGTGCTACCGGTATTCCGTTTTCCAGTGCCGCTTTGGAGCAGTTGATGATTCCGTCGAACACAACTTTACCGTTAAACTGTTCCACTTCTGATGCATTGGAAACAGACCGGTCAAAAAGTGCATACGGAAGTGCCGGTGAAATGGTCGTTGTCACAAACGCATGGCGTTCCTTAAACAGACGGATGATCTCCTGCGTAGGTGCAGCGCCGTGTTCAATTGAATCCACACCGTTCTCAAGTGCAACCAGTACGCCCTCTGTTGACTCCACATGTGCTGCAACAATAAAACCGTTTTTATGCGCTTCGTCGCAGGCCGCTTTCACCATTTCAGGTGACATTTTCAACTCGCCCGGTACGCCCTTTGCCTTGGCATCCAGAACGCCTCCCGTGATCATCAGTTTGATAAAGTCAACATTCTGTCTTTTCCCCTTACGGACAAGCTCACGTGCTTCGTCGGCACTTCTGGCCGCTACTGCCACAGAACCTGCCATATGCCCGCCGGGAACACTGATTCCTTCATTGCTGGTAATGATCCTCGGCCCGACCTGCTGCCCGCTTCTGATTTCATCTCTGACCTTTGAATCCAGATCACGAAGACCGCCGACCGTGCGGATCGTTGTGACGCCGCTCATCAGCTCGATTTCGGCATATTTCCGCACCATCATATGTGCAATCTTTGCCGTAACCGGATTGGAAAAAATCTTATCCGCAAGCGCTGCATTATCTCTCTGCTTCTTCTGTGGTTTGCCGTTTCCTGCCAGATGAACATGCATATTGATCAGCCCGGGCATGACATACTGTCCGTTCAGGTCAATCCTGCGATAGCCGGAAATATCCGTCTGCTGCGGTCTGATCGCCTCAATTCTGTCTCCGTTTATCAGAATGATTTTCCCCAATACCGGCGCCATGTCTTCCGTTCCATCCAAAATGATCCCGTTTACAAGTGCATATTTTCCCACTGCGTTCATCTGCCGTTCCCACCTTTCATTACATTCTGTATGATGCAGGTGTCAAAAGTACCTTTTGACACCCATGACGTCACGAATTGCTCCGCCCAAAAGGGCTCCCGCAATTCTAAAAACATTCGGAATCCGCTCTGCGAGCTACTTCCTCATGTTTTTGCGTGTCCAAGGTCAAAACGCTTTTCCTGCAAGCAGGAACGCTTTTTGACTTTTGACACTTACGTCATATTGTATTCTAGCATCATTTACACCGCATGACTTAAACAATATTCAGAATATTCCGATATAAATCATAAAGATGCAGTGGCATCTCTATTTAAAGGAACCCGCTTCGCGGGTTCCGCAATAAAACAGAAACACGGAAGTTTCTGCATACAGCATCTCTCCGCTGTATGCTCGTCATCGCCATACACCTTCGCCTGCACGGATGCCGGCAGAAAGGAGTGATCTGAATGAAGATCCTTGCATCAGATGTCAGTCTGCGTTCGCAGAACCAGTCTACCCAGATTCATCAGAAAAGTACCACATCAGGAGTCCGCGTCTCATCCTCTGTATTCAGCCCGAAAGGAACGGACAACAACGGTGTACATGTCAGCCTTACGGACGGCGCCGCGCAAGAGACCCTGACATCCTCCCACGAACACAGCGCCCTGGAAGAAAATACCTCCTCTGCCAGAATGCAGCAGGCCTATTCACAGCAGACCGCCTATTCAAAATCCACCAGCACGGTTACTTCCGGAGACTATACCGTTCAGACTGCCGATACCATCAAACTGCTCCGCAAGCTGATGATCATTCTTGCGCAGATGTCGGATCCGGCTGCTGCCGCACGCCTGAAAAAAATAATTGATAAACTGGAAAAATCAGAAGAAAATACGCAGAAAAGCCTGAAACAGTCTGCTTCTTCCAGCAGTACTTTATTGGAATCAGGTGCTTTCGTATCCGGAGGAACTTCACTTTTCTCCGGCAGCACGGATTCATCCGCGTCCATGACCAGCGTATCGCAGACCTATCAGCTGGACGCTGAATATGAAAACTTTTCCTTCCGGGGAAGCGGCGCCGCGCTGACAGAAGACGGACGAACCATTAATTTTGACACCGAACTGTCCATGTCACGCTCCTTCATGCAGCGAACCTTCACCTATGAAGAAACTGGTGGAAACCGCATCGCACAGCAGATTCTGGCTGATCCTCTGGTAATCAATGTCAGTGCAGACACCGCGGACATCGGCACACAGAAATTCTACTTTGATATCGACAGTGACGGCAAACAGGAATCTCTGTCCGGCCTTTCCAAAGGTTCCGGCTTCCTGGCCCTTGATAAAAATGAGAACGGCAAAATTGATGACGGCTCCGAGCTGTTCGGCACAAAGTCCGGTGACGGTTTTGCAGATCTGGCTGCATACGATGAAGACGGAAACGGATGGATTGACGAAAACGACTCTGTTTTTTCCCATCTGAAGGTCTGGTATCAGAACGGAAACGATGCTCCTGTACTGATGTCCTTAAAGAGCCAGAACGTCGGCGCACTGTACCTTGGGAATGCCCGGACGCAGTTCAGCCTTAAGGACTCCGTCACAGGTGATCTCGCCGCCCGGATTCAGAAAACCGGTGTTTACCTCAAGGAGAACGGACAGGTCGGAACACTGCAGCATGTTGATCTGGCACTGTAAAAAAATTCATCCACAGTGCCGGCTCTTTTTTTCAGATGTTTTCCACAATCAGAATCCCACCTGGAAGAATTTCACTTTGTTCCACGGCATGCGTATATAGCACCTTTCCTTCCACCCTGGCCTTACAGCTGTGCTTTCCGGCATTGATCCACACCTCCAGACCTGTGCCTGCTTCATCCCTTCGTGCATAATGAAGCAGGCGCCGGTCTTCATCATGTTCATGAATCCAGCAAAGACTCCCCTGCCGCGCTGCCACGCTTTCATTTCTTACTGAGATCAGACACTTCACCTGCGTTATCATGTCGTCATATTTTCCACTGTCAATTTCAGCCCATGGCATACACCTGCGGTTATAAGGTCCGTCTGCCCCTTCCATGGCGATCTCCGTTCCGTAGTACAGACACACTGATCCCGGCATGGTACACAATACCGCGAGCTGCTGCAGAAAGGCATCATCGTCTCTGCAGCCGGATCTGGCACGTCCCGTATCATGTGTATCCAGGAACTGAAACAGGTTCTCCGTAATCTGCTGCGGATAAAGTGTTTCCACCCGGTTAAGCGCTTCGGTCAGCTCTGTCACACCAGTTTCCGGATCATTCCAGAAATTGTGCAGACTGTCAAGAAACGGATAATTCATGACGGAATCATATTCATCTCCCCGCAGCCAGTCCGCTGAATCATGCCATATTTCTCCCAGAAAATACATCTGCGGATTCAACGCCTTAAGCTCCCGCCTGAGATGTTTCACAAAGGTATGTGAAATCTCATCACCCACGTCAAAACGGATTCCGTCGATCTGCCAGTCACTTACCCAGTGCCTGCAGATCTCCGTCAGAAAGGATGCCACCTCTTCATTTCCGGTGTTAAGCTTGGGCATTCCCGCATGAAATGCGAAGGAATAGAATCTTCCGTCCTTCGTATCTCCTTGCTTCTCATTCAGATGATCTTCATTGACAAAAAACCAGTCCGCATATCTCGAAGCCCTGCCCTTCTCCCGGACATCTGCCCATGGCGCAAAATGATATCCGCAATGGTTGAACACGGCATCCAGCATAATCCGGATGCCCTTTTCATGCGCTTTGCGTACCAGTTCCTTCATATCCTCTTCCGTTCCGAAATCCGGATCGATCCTGTGATAATCATCAATGTCATATTTATGATTGCTCTCGGAAAAAAGAATCGGCGTAAGATAAATTCCGCTGATTCCAAGCTCTTTCAGATAATCCAGTCTGCTGATGATTCCCTGCAGATCTCCGCCGTAAAAATCTCCCCAGGTCATATTGTCTTCATCTGCCCATTTCCGGAGTGTCTTGCGTTTGGCACTGCCGCTGCCGCAGAACCTGTCCGGAAAAATCTGATACCATACCGTATCCCTGACCCAGGACGGAACCTGTATCACATCAACCGGATTGAGCCAGGCGAATTTGAAATACTGATACATTCTGCCCGGTTCCTGAAGTTTCTCCTTTTCATAAAAATCATCTTCCAGCATACAGACCGTTTCAGCACCTGCACTGATTTCAAAATAATACTGCAGCCTTTTATATTCGGGTTTTAATCTGCAGCTCCAGATATTTGCATATCGGAGTTCACAGCAAAGTGTCATGGGGCTTTTCGTACCCGACCACGCCTCATTTCCTGTAATTCCTTCAGTATAGGGATCTCCGTGTATAATGTTTACCGCGGTTACATCTTTTCCGGTACGCAGATTTATACAGATTTCATCCTTACTGACTGCATAACATTCTGCGCCCGCACATCTGTGCATAATCGCTTCCAGCTTCATCTCGTATCTCCTCTTTATGTAAAAACGTATCCTGATGCATTTTTTACAGTTTTTAAAATTATCTACACTTGCATCATACGATTCTACTGGTATAATAGCTTGCATAAAATAGGCTGTAAAATAACACAAAACCATTTTTAAGAAAGTCAGAAAGACCGGAGCACATAATGAATCAATTGCAGATGCACGAAGCAAAAACACATGGAAATCTCACCTTCCCATTTGCCGTCTACGGCGGAAATCTTCCTGAATACATTCATTCCTATCCGCTGCACTGGCATGAAGAATTCGAAATTATCTACATCGCGAACGGACAGGGCTACGTTACGCTATTGTCAGAGCAGCATCTCTGCCATGCCGGTGATATCCTTCTGGTGGCACCGGGTGATCTGCATGCCATTTATCAGTACCATGACTTTCACATGGAATATTTCACGATTCTCTTTCGTTTTTCTCTTCTGGAAGAAAATCCCGATTCCGTCTGTGAACAGCTCTTTCTGCAGCCGATTGCGGAGCACACTGTCGATTTCCCGCGGCATCTCTCCTGCGCACACCCGCTGAATATACTGCTTCTTCCATACATAAAAGATCTGACTCAGCACCAACGCTCTCCGTTCCCGGAATACCGTCTGATGATCAAGTCAGATCTTTATGCCATTCTGTATCACATCAGCCGCAGTACAACTGCCGCCGGTCCAGATGGCGCCCTCAGAGAAAAGAATGTCCGGAATATGAAATCCATCCTGTCTTATCTCATGCGCTGCTATGCCGGCCCCATCTCTGTCCGGGAAGCCGCAGAAATTGCCGGCTACTCTGAAAGCTATTTTATGAAATGCTTCCGCGAAGTAACCGGCAAATCCTTCACACAGTATCTGAATCTCTATCGCCTTGAAATTGCCGCAGAGAAGCTTTTAAATACCGATGCTTCTGTCCTGGAAATCGCACAGGACTGCGGTTATAACAATTTTTCCTATTTCATCCGTTCTTTTTCTGCCAGATTCGGCAGGTCACCGTCCAGATACCGGAGGGAAATTGATAATCACCGCTGAGTCTATCTCTGTTTTCATTTTCATACAGATCTATTATCATAAATTCATAATATTTATCATATCATATTCAACTTCTGCTGGTTTGCATGATATAATATGATAAAATCTGCTTACATAACATTACATAATTTTTTCGCTATCTGGCAAAGGATACTCTGACCATGCAAAACCTGACAAAAATGCAATTGACACAGCTGTGCTCCATTATCCCGTCTCCTGTTTTTCTTCTGCAGATGCAGACAATGATCCCGATGAATCAGGATGCACTCCTACTCAGCATTGACACAGAAAATCTATTATCCAGTCTTCCCATTGCATCCTCCGATGAAGACGTTTTTGCCGGATACTACCGTACTCTCCTCCCCGGCAGTACGGAACGCCTTTGCTACTCTGTTACCGGACGTAAGATTCTCTGCGAAGATCAGCCATATCGTCTGGTGGAAGTCCTGCCGATCAATCCTCAGGAAGTCGTTCCTGATGTATATCAGATTGCTTCCGTTCGGGAAATCATGTTCACTATTTTTTCGGAAATTGATCACCTGACTACAGAACAGGATATCTATGATTTTGTTCTCAATAACTGCAGTAAGGTTGTCGCTCATTCTGAGCTCTGTTCTCTGATGATGGTAAAAGACGGATATGCCGAGATTGTTGCTCAGCGCGGCTTTGAATCAGACAGTCTTCATATGCGCCTTGCACTTGAAGAAACTTTTCCTTCTCTTGAAACAGATGGAAAGTTTGACCGGATCGTACGCATCAATGACCTTGAAAAAATTCAGGATCAATATCATATGGAAATCCGTCCTAAAAACGGGAATTCCTATCTGGCATCGACCATATCCACACCTCTGTACATTAACCATGCGCTGTATGCAATTCTTAATTTTGATTCTGTTCACAAAAATGCATTCACGGAAATGGATGAACAGCTCCTGCAGCTGATCAAAGCCAATATTGAGATCATCCTGACCAATCATCAGATGCACCTGGAAATTCGCCAGCTTTCCATGACCGATACACTGACCGGTCTGTATAACAGAAACTATATGGAAGAATTCCTTGCTGCAAATAAGGACCAGTCCTATTTCCTGGGAATTCTTGATATGAATTGCATGAAACGGATCAATGATTCACATGGGCATTATTGTGGCGATTCAGCGCTGAAATACTTTGCCGGCGCGCTGCAGAAGAATTTTGTATCTTCTTCCATGCTCTTTCGCATGGGCGGGGATGAATTTATCTGTATTCTTCCGGACAGCAGTAAAACCTCCATTGATGAACAGATCTGTTCCCTGCGCCGTTACCTGCAGGAAATACCGCTTGTACTTCCGGATGAAACTATCATTACACTTACATTCAGCTGCGGCTTCAGCTATCACGATGCAGGCATGCCTTCCACTGAAGCCATGATTCACGCTGACCGCGAAATGTATGAAGAAAAACGTGCCTATAAAAGTAGCATTCCTGACGGAGAATATCGCTGATAATCACAGTCCCCGTAATAAAAAATCCAGACTGTACTGAAACAGCCTGGATTTTTTCTGTAATATTAACCGGAAATTATGAAAGATTTCCCGGACCGAATCCGTCAGGCAAAACCTGCGCAAGTGTATCAATACGGTACTCATCCTGACTCTTTGCCGTAATGACCTGAAACGTCTGCGGATTACAGAATTCCATCATGACCTGCCTGCAGACACCGCATGGTGCACAGAAATCAGTCACTTTCCTGTTTTTGCCTCCAATAATTGCAATTGCCGTAAACTTCATTTCGCCTTCGCTGACCGCCTTGAAAAAAGCGGTTCTTTCTGCGCAGTTCGATGGTGTGAAGGCTGCATTTTCAATATTGCAGCCGGTATAGATCCTCCCATCCTCGCACAGAAGCGCTGCACCTACCGCAAAATGAGAATACGGAATGTAGGAACGCATCAGCATTTTGGATGCTTCCCTGATCAGCTCCTGTATTTTTTCTTCCGATAGCTTCATACTCACTCCTGCATCTTTATTTCAGCTCGTTCAGGATGGAACTGCCGATGGTGCCTTCCGGCATCTTAACGCCAAAATTCTCGGCAATGGTTGCGCCGATTACTGCAAAGGTATCTTTTTCCGAAAGCGCTCCGTTTCCCTTAAGAGATCCGGAATATGCCAGGAACGGAACCTTTTCACGGGTATGGTCTGTTCCTGTATAGGTCGGATCATTACCATGATCTGCCGTAATCATCAGAAGGTCATCTTCCTTCATAACTTCCAGCAGCTTTCCGAGGTTGACGTCGAACTTCTCGATTTCCTGTGCATAGCCCTGCGGATTTCTCCTGTGTCCCCAGAGTGCATCAAAATCAACGAGGTTCACAAAGCAGAGCCCCTTCCAGTCATTCTTTTCTGCTTCTTCAATGGTCTGTTCCATGCCATTGACAGAGCTTGTGGAATGAATGGCCTCCGTAATACCTTCCGTTACGAAGATATCATTGATCTTTCCGATGGAAATCACATCGAAGCCTGCATCCTTAAGTGCATTGAGCGCTGTCGGGCCAAACGGCTTGATCGCATAGTCATGACGATTGCTGGTTCTTACGAACTCGCCTTTTTTGCGTCCCAGATAAGGTCTTGCAATGACACGGCCGACCTTCCATTCATCCTTCATCGTGATTTCACGCGCAATCTCACAGCATCTGTACAGATTGGCAAGGTCAAAGGTCTCTTCATTTCCGCAGATCTGGAGTACGGAATCTGCAGAGGTATAGACGATCATTTTGCCTTCATTGATTTCCTGCTCGCCAAGTTCATCCAGGATCTCCGTACCGCTGGCGCTCTTGTTACCGATTACCTTCTTGCCGCAGCGCTTTTCCAGTTCTGCAATCAGTTCCGGCGGGAATCCGGTATCTGTGAAGGTGACAAACGGCTTTGTGGTCAGAAGTCCCATCATTTCCCAGTGTCCGGTCATGGTATCCTTACCGCGGCTCGCTTCCTTCAAAGGACAGTAATAAGCAGTCGGATGCTCTGACGGACTTACATGGTTCATCGGCTTTAAATTGGCAATTCCCATTTTTTCCAGATTCGGGATATGGAAACTGTCCACAGAAGCGGCAATGTGTCCAAGTGTATCGACACCGACATCACCGAATTCTGCTGAATCCGGCATTGCGCCCATTCCCATGGAATCACAAACAACAACAAATACTCTGTTAAATCTGCTCATCAGTATCCTGTGGCCTCCTGTCCCTTTACCAGTTTGACAATACGGCTGGTTCCAAGTCTGTCTGCACCAAGTTCCATGAACTTCTCTGCATCCTCAAGCGATGAAATTCCGCCTGCTGCCTTGATCTTCACATTTTTGCCGACATGCTCCGCAAACAGCTTTACATCATCAAATGTAGCACCTGCAGTGGAAAAGCCTGTGGAAGTCTTGATGTAATCCGCACCGGATTCTGTCACAATTTCACACATTTTGATCTTTTCTGCATCCGTCAGAAGACAGGTCTCAATGATGACCTTCAGAATGAGGTTTCCGCAGGCTGCCTTCAGCGCCCTGATCTCATTCAGGAGATCCTCATACCTTTTGTCCTTAAGCCATCCGATATTGATGACCATATCGATTTCGGAAGCGCCGTTTGCAATGGCATCCTTTGCTTCGAACACCTTTACAGCGGTTGTGGAATAGCCGTTCGGAAATCCGATGACGGTACAGATCTTCATTCTGTCTCCGACATATTCCTTTGCCTGCTTCACATAGCTGGCCGGAATGCAGACGGATGCAGTATGATATTTCATCGCATCATCGCAGATCTGCCTGATCTCAGCCCAGGTAGAACCCTGCAGCAACAGTGTGTGATCGACATGCTTCAACATTTCTTCTGTATTCATATTTTTATCCTGACTGCGCTGTTTCTTATAATTATCAAGCCCCGGGGAAGCAACGCCAAATGCGGGGACATTATTGTATCATACTTACGCGCAACCGTGAAGCCTCGAAGAGGCTTCGCATCCGCCACTCTTTACAGACGGATGTTATTACAGCTCGAGTGCCAGTTCCATCATCTTATGGAAGCCCGTCTGCCTGTCAGATGAGTCCAGCTCTTTTCCGGTCAGAATCTCATCGGAGATGGTCAGTACTGCCAGTGCTTTCTTTTTACTTCTTGCTGCTTCCATGTAGAGTGCTGCTGCTTCCATTTCAACACAGAGGACGCCCATCTTGATCCATGCTGCATTTGCAGTCGTGTCATCGTTATAGAACGGATCGGAGGAGAGTACATTTCCGACAACCGTATTGGTTCCCTGCTGCTTTGCTACTTCTACAGCCTTTGCCAGAAGTTCATAATCTGCAATCGGCGCGAAGGTGCCGGGAATCTTATACTGACTGGCCCATGCGGAATTGGTGCATGCGCCCTGTGCAATCACGATATCCATAACATGTACATTTTCACTTAAGGAACCTGCAGAACCGATTCTGATGATTCTGTCCACATTGTAGAAATTGAACAGTTCATGAGAATAGATGCCGATGGAAGGCATGCCCATGCCTGCACCCATAACGGAGATCTTTCTGCCATGATAGGTTCCGGTAAAGCCCAGCATATTACGGACATCCGTTACACATTTTGCATCCTCCAGATAGGTTTCCGCAATATATTTTGCACGGAGCGGATCTCCCGGCATCAGAACGGTATCTGCGAAATCTCCCTCCTTCGCATTAATATGAGGTGTAGGTATATTTGCCATTGATGTTTTTCCTTTCTGCGCACTTTTCCGCGCCATAAAAATCGACTGTATTTCTTATACTATTTTAATCCATCTTTCCGGGCTTTCAACTGTTTTATGCATTATGACTCATTATAACCTTTTCTATCTGTTCATACAGCTTCGCCGGTTCGATCGGTTTGGCAATATGCCCGTTCATACCGACATCATAGCACTTTCTGACCTCTTCATCGAAGGCATCTGCCGTCATGGCCAGAATGGGTACTGTCTTTGCATCTGTCCGCTGCAGGCCACGGATTCTGGCTGTTGCTTCATACCCGTCCATCACCGGCATGCGAATATCCATCAGAATCACATCATAATACCCGATTCCGGATTTTTCAAAGGTTCTGACGCCGCACAATCCGTTTTCCGCAACGGTCACGACCATATTTTTTTCTTCCAGAAGTGTCTGCGTGATCTCCTGATTAAGGGGATGATCTTCACACAAAAGCACATGCTTTTGCGAAAGGATCTTTTCATCCGGCGTCGATCCGCTTTTCTCTTCCTTTTCTTCCCTTCTCTGCGGTGCACATCGGAAACCGATGGTCAGGTGAAACTCCGACCCTTTCCCCGGTACACTCTGAACCGTAATCCTGCCGCCCATCAGCTCCACCAGATTCTTCGCAATGGAAAGTCCAAGCCCTGAGCCTCTGTTAACTGCCGTATCGCTGCGCGCACCCTGTGTGAACGGTTCGAACACATTCTTCTGCAGTTCTTCATCCATACCAATGCCGTTATCAATCACGCTGGCATCCATGATCATCCGGTTCTTCCCGTCCATCTGTTCCTTCATCCGGAAGGTGATGGTTCCTCTTTCCTGTGTATATTTCACCGCATTGGAAAAAAGATTAAAGAAGATCTGATTGATTCGCAGGGTATCAATTTCGGGAACCATTTTCCTGACCGGTTTCGTCTCAATAACCAGCTTCTGATTCTTTCCCTCGCAAAGGGGTCTGATGACAGAGTCCAGATAATTCATGAACTGATCCACAGAATATGGCTCCGGATGCAGTTCAATCCTGTTGCTTTCAATTTTGCTCATATCCAGAATATCATTTACCAGCCCCAGAAGAAATTTGGAGGAAGTATCGATCTTTCCCAGATATTCCTGTGTTTTGGGCGGATTATCCTGCTGCGCTGCCAGATAGGTCATTCCGATGATACCGTTCATCGGCGTCCGGATATCATGACTCATCCGGGAAAGAAAATCTCTTTTGGCACGGTTAGCTTCATCTCCTCTGCGCACTGCGGCCTGCAGCTCTGCCACCTGCCTCTGTTCTTCCTGATACTGCTGCGTAATATCCTGCACTGACAGAAACAGAATTGTTTTATCCGGATCAATGTAGTTGAACTGAATCTGTTTACGCCTGATTTCCCCATCTGTGCCGATGACATTATAAGCTGCATGATAGCTCTCCGCGCTTCCAAGCATACGCACAATATTCTTAAGACTGCTGATCCTGATTGCCTGCGCCCGTTCATTCTCCGGTACGGTTTTATAAATCAGTGCCTTCACCCTGCCTTCATAATCCACCGTATCCGAAATCAGCTCCCAGTCAAGGTGGTTTTTCGAAAGCCGGTAATAGGTGATTTTCTTTTCCGGTACGCTGATCAGACCAACACTCTCATAACCGATATGGCTCAGGTTATTAGTCAACTGCTGACGGATATATTTTACGGTAATATCATAGGAGTAGATAAAGCATTCAATATCTCCGGTATCGGGATTCTGAAAGGTACGGACTTCCATTCGTACCCAGGTAATTGCATGCGGTACTCCTGTCCGGCAATATTCCAAACTGAAATATGTTTCCCCGGCATGATATTTTGTAATCAGTTTACTGCGCTCAAACAGTAGTTTATATGTCTTCAGATCATTTTCATAACGTATTGTCTGCTTAAGCCTTTCAAATGCCATATCATAGCTCAGTCCGGTCACATCCAGTGCATTCTTCCAGCCGACATAATAATCCAGTACCTTATTCTGTGTCAGATTGTGATGCCCCTTTGCAATAAAACCTTCCTGCAGTGTTGAGCTTAAATACTTCAGTTCCTGTTCATACTGCTGTTCCGCTTTCTTTTCTCTGGTCATGTCCTGCGAGGTTCCATATGCCTTTATCGGATGCCCATCTCTGTCTGTCACTGTAGTATAGGTAATATGCAGAAACAGCGGCATCTGCTTCGGATGCGTTCTGAATCCAACATCAGCAGACGTTGACTCTTTTCCCGCCTGAACCTCTTCATATAGCCTTCTGATTTCCGCATGATACTGCGGCGATGTAAACCGGTAGAGGCACTCCGGCACATTATGCAGAACAGATGGAAGCTCAAGCTCCCTGCATCTTCTGGCCGTATAACCCTCACTGCCAAATGTAATTGTATGTGATGCAATATCATATTCCCAGATCACAAGTCTGGCCGCTTCCACAGACGAAGTATACACGCGTCTGAGGGCTTCCTCACGCTTTTGCGCGTTAATCAGATTGCTCTCGTCTGTCAGTGTGTAAAATACAAATTCCTCATCATTGTAAAGTCTGTGCCTGCGACCTTTCATACGAAGCCAGATGTATTCACCGCTTTTCCGGTGACGGAATCTGTAGATTCCGTCCATATCTGCCGTTCCTGTATAAAGCACCTGCACGTCGTTTTTCCATTGTTTCAGATCTTCCGGATGTATGTCCTCCAAAATATCCGATGTTCTGTGTCCGATAAAATCATCTGTTCTGGCACCGACCATCTCTGCAAAAATTTCATTGACGCTGATGCAGATGTTATCCCCGTAATCCGGTCTTACAAGGCAGATTCCACAGGGAATGGCCTCAAGCGTCTCTGCAAGCCTTCGAATTTTATCATCCTTGCGATATTCTTCCGTTACATCCTCAAAAGTTCCCACCAGCCCGATAATTCTGCCCTCTTCATAAATCGGACTCTTGCTGGCCAGAATATCGCGTTCCTCACCTCTGGTCATGCATCTTCCGTGCACACGAACCGTGCTGATCCCGTCTTTTAAGACCTTCCATTCATCACTCTGAAATGGATCCGGGTCTGAATGCCATCCCATATCCTCATCTGTTTTTCCAAGCAGTACTTCCTGAGACGAAAACCCATAATAATCCAGAAATGCCTGATTTACCCCAAGAAATCTGCGTTGAACATCCTTCCAGAAAATGCATGTGGAAGTGGTATTTAATATTTTTCCAAGAAGCAGTTCTGAATCAATATCCTTTTTTTCCATTATTTTCTCCCCACAAGAAAATTATTGATGAAATGTGCTGTATTTAATATAATTATGATATGAAATTCTAAAAAGAATCAAGAGGTATTTTATGAATGATGCAAAGCGGATTCTGATCGTTGATGATGCAGAAACAAACCGCCTTCTGCTCCGGAATATGCTGGAAGATAACTTTGAAATCACAGAAGCCTGTGATGGGCGGCAGGCCATTGACTTTATCTCTCAGTATGGACTGGGTCTGTCCATCATTCTGCTGGATATGATCATGCCTGAAATCGATGGTTATCAGGTTCTGGAATATATGAATCATTATGGGTATATTAACGAGATTCCGGTAATATGCATCACCAGTGACCTGGAACCCGGCAAAGAAGAAAAAGCTTTTGATCTTGGTGTGTCCGATTTTATTCCGAAACCCTTTAATGTTGCTGTTGTCAGAAAACGGATTCAAAATACCATTGATCTGTACAGCCGTACACATAATCTGCGAAATCTTGTCGAAGAACAGACGGCAGAGATCTGTGCGCAGACAGCACTTCTGCAGGATCAGGCTCTTCGGAATCACCGAAATGATGCAGCTTTGATCGAAGGGCTCTCTACACTGGTCGAATTCCGTGATTACGAAACCAACCAGCATCTGAGCAAAATGAAACATCTGACCAATGTACTTTTTTCTTATATCATGATGCGCGATCCTGAGCTGCAGATTCAGCCTGACGAAGTGGAGACCGTTACCGATGCCTCTATTCTTCATGATATCGGAAAAATTGCCATTCCCGATCAGATTCTGCTAAAGCCGGGAAAGCTGACACCCGATGAATTTGAAATCATGAAAGGTCACGCCAAGGCAGGCGCCAGAATTCTGGAGAAATTTTCGGAATTTTCAGATACTTCTTTTATGCAGCACGCAAAAGAAATCTGTCTGCATCATCATGAACGAATCGATGGCAAAGGTTATCCGGACGGTCTTAAAGGAGATGAAATCCCGCTGTATGTGCAGGTTGTAAGCCTTGCAGATGTATATGATGCCCTTGTCAGTCCCCGTATATACAAGCCTGCCTTTTCACATGAACAGGCAATGCAGATGATTCTGAATAATGAATGCGGCGTTTTCTCAGACAGTATGAAGGAAGCGCTGATCAACTGCAGTGAGCAGATCAGAGAATAAAATATGCAAAAGCCAGCCGCCCGTGAAAAAGGACGACTGGCTTTTTTTATTATTTCATGTATTTCTCATCAATACATGGTGCCTGACATTTCCCGCAGGACTCCTCACACGGACCGGCATTGAAATCCCCGCCCGGAAGTGTTGCCGCAATCAGTGTCTTCTGATCTCCTTCTGCAAGTCTTTGTACTTCGGAAAGCTTCAGCTTCAGCGCCTTTGTCATCCGCTCTCCATAATCATGATCTGCCCAGTAGCAGTGCACCGCATGGCGGTATTTGATAGTTGCAGAGCAAGGAGCGATATTCCGCGCTGTATTCCCGATCAGTGTCTCCTTCTGTTCTTCGCTCATCAGACGATACAACTCACCTCCAGCTCTGAAGTTGTCATCTGTCGGATCATCGCACGGATCATACCTCCACATGGCCCCGTTTAATTCCAGCGACGGTTCCATGACCTCAGGCTGCGCTGCCCAGTACCCCTCAGAATTCGGAGAATAAGCGGGCGCCGCGCCATAATTACCATCAACTCTCATTGCTCCGTCTCTGTGATAATCAGATACCGTCGCATGTTTGGCCTGATTTACCGGAATCTGATTATAATTTACACCCAGGCGGTACCTCTGCGCATCACCATATACGAACAGTCTTCCCTGCAGGAATTTATCCGGTGAAAAGCCGATTCCCGGAACAACATGTGCCGGCGTAAATGCAGCCTGTTCTACCTCTGCATAATAGTTTTCAGGCCATCTGTTCAGCACCAGTTCTCCGACCTCAATCAGCGGAAATTCCTTATGTCTCCAGATCTTGGTAATATCAAACGGATTCTCGTAGTGATTTCTGGCCTGTTCCTCTGTCATCACCTGAATATACATTTTCCATTTCGGATAATCACCACGTCGAATTGCTTCATACAGGTCACGCCCCGCGCTCTCACGGTCTGTTGCACAGATCTCTGCCGCTTGCGCATCTGTCAGATTCTTTATCCCCTGCTCGGTACGGAAATGGAATTTCACCCATACACGTTCATTTCTGGCATTATACATGGAAAATGTGTGCTCTCCGAAGAAATGCATATGCCGGAATCCATCCGGAATACCACGATCCGACATGACAATTGTCGTCTGATGGAACGTTTCCGGCAGCATCGTCCAGAAATCCCAGTTATTCTGCGCACTGCGCATGCCAGTCATGGGGTCACGTTTTACCGCACGATTCAGATCCGGAAAGTTATGCACATCCCTGATAAAAAATGTAGGTGTATTATTTCCAACCAGATCCCAGTTACCATCTTCTGTATAAAACTTTACCGCAACGCCGCGAATATCACGTTCCGCATCTGCTGCGCCCCGTTCCCCCGCAACAGTGGAGAAACGGATAAACAGATCCGTCTTCTTGCCAATTTCAGAAAATATTTTTGCCTTTGTGTACCGCGTAATGTCATGCGTTACCGTAAACATGCCATATGCGCCCCATCCCTTCGCATGCATTCTGCGCTCCGGGATTACTTCACGGTCAAAGTGTGCCAGCTTTTCCATCAGCCACACATCCTGCATCATCACCGGACCTCTTGGTCCCGCCGTAATGCTGTGCTCGTTATTTTCCACCGGTGCTCCAACTTCATTTGTCAGTTTTCTGTTCTCCATGCTCATGTCCTCCATGTCGGTTCTCCGACAGTTTTGCCGATCCGTACGATCATGTCATCATGCCATTTTGTTCGATATACTGACTTTCAAAGTGCGATATAATAATTATACAATATCTCACAGCAACAGTCACGGGCGTTGAAGATATCCTGATTATTTTATCATCTGCACCATCTGTTTTCTGTCTGTCCGAAAAGAAATCAGCAAAATCAGCATCGGAATTGCTGAAATCAGAACACAGATTCCAAGCGTACTGTGAATGCCGATTGCATCCGAAACCGTACCGGCAAACGGCATCATCAGAATACCGGAAATAAAGCTGTAACAGGAATCAGCAATTCCATTCGCCGTCGTCTGATACTCATAGGCAATATTGTTTTTAACAATCTCTCTGGATGCAGAAGTCAGAATGCCAAAGGTACCATACAGAATCATGGTTCCGACAATCACCATTACGGGTGTTGATGCCGCGAAACTGATAATGATTCCGCAGGAAATCAGCACTGCGGAAAGCATCAGTCTCTTTCTGGGCATTATTCCTGCAAAGATTCCGGAAAAGAAAAAGATCAGAAACTGTGTCACACATCCCATAAAACTGTCGATGCCCTGCGTCGTAATATCTCCGCCCACCGCCTGCAGCACAACAATCTTGAGATTATTCAATGGAGAACTGGCAGCACCCGCCACGATCATAAATATGGACAGGATCAGAAACTCTCTGTCTCTGAAAATAGAACAGATCTCCTTCAGTGTAACTTTTTTCTCCGCTCCCGCCATATATGGTGCATCCGGCATTGCAATTGCCATAAGAACGGTCAGAACCGCCAGTATTCCTGATACAAGTGGCATGATCCAGTATCCGGACTTTTCCACCATGAAGCCCATCAACAGAATGGCAACCGCATACCCGGCCGTGCCAATGCTTCTTACCCTGCTATATCTGGTTACATCATTATTCAGGCAGCGCAGCACCCACGTATCCAGAACAGTACCTCCAGGTCCCAGCATAAACCCCAGTGCACAGTACAGGATCAGAAAAAGAGCCTGATCCGCACTGAAAAAAAGAAGTGTCTGTATGACACCCGCTGTCACCATCATCAGCAGGAAAATTCTGCGGTTGGAATGAATCCTGTCGCAAAAACTTCCCCAGAAAAACTGTCCGCCAAGCGCGAACAGCAGATACATGGAAATAGCCGCACTGATAAAGCTCTGTGAATAACCTTTATGTAACCCGTAAGTTCCGATATAAGATGCATATGAAGCAAACATGGCGTAAAAGCATGCTTCAATCAGTGCAAACCGAAATCTCATTCCAGATACCTGCTTCATAAAATATGCCTCCGAACAGTTTCAGACGGTAAGTGTATGTGTCGTATCCCTCAGAACCAGTCTGTGCGGGAGAATGACTTTTTTGGGTGTACTGCTGATCTGATTGATCTTTTCCAGCAGAAGGTCAAAAGAAGTAGTGCCCATATCAAAACAGGGCTGTGCAACGCTGGACAATGCCGGCAGATAACTTCCTGCAATATCAATGTCGTCAAATCCGATGACATCCACGTCATGTCCTGCAGCCAATCCCATCTGGTCAAGATATCTGAGCGCACCGATCGCCAGCTGATCGCAGTAACAGAACAGTGCCGTCGGCCTGTCCTGCATTTCCATCAACTGCCTGCATGCCTGAAAACCGCTGTCATATCCAAGATCTTCAGCACGTACCATAAGTTCCTCCGCATGGCTGATGCCATGCGCATCAAGCGCCATGGTATATCCGTTTTCCCGAAGCAGTCTGGAATTACATGTGCACACGGAGCTGATCATGCCGATCCTTCTGTGTCCCATGCGGATCAGCGCTTCCGCAGCGTCATATGCCGCTGCCTGATTGTCCACCTGTACACTGGAAATTTCCGCACCTGAAGGGCATTCGCAGGCGATGACAAGCGGCAGCTTCATGCCGGTTTCACGAATTTCCTCTCTGTCAAGCGTTGTACTGAGCGCAATTACACCGTCCACCTGATGCGTATGAAGCATGTTCAGATATTTATCTTCAATACTGCGTTTGTTCTGCGTAGGAGCCGCTATGATATTGTAGCCGTTTTCAGACGCACGCTGTTCAATTCCCCTGACGATATTACTGTAAAAGGAATTGGAAAGCCCCGGCAGCAGAATCAGAAGCATCCCTGTTCTGCAGGTGCGAAGACTTCTGCCTGTCGCATTCGGAACATAATGATATTTTTCCACAATGTCCAGCACCCGCCTGCTGACTTCTTCTGATACCTTTCCCTGATGATTGATTGCCCTGGATACGGTTGCCACTGATACCCCTGCCAGCTCTGCAATTTCTGTAATTGTCATATGTGTCCTTACTGCATACGTTCTGCAAAATATTAATTGATTCTAATGAGTGATTTTATCACAATATTCTCTCCTTTGGAAGAGTTTTGTGGGTAATCGTTTACATTTCGATATTGACTTGTTTCATTGAACCATACTATAATTTTATCAGAACATTTCACGTAATCGTTTACCCATTCTCTCAAAGTGCCCTGTCCCCCTCTGAAAGGCGCACGGAGGAATCTGTCCATGAATGAAATACGTAAGGTAAAAACTGCCGTGATCGGATGCGGCATGATCAGCAACATCTATCTGCGCAATCTGAAAAATCTTTTTCAGATCATCGATCTCGTCGCCGTGTGCGATCATAAACCGGAAACCGCAGCAGATAAGGCAAGACAATATGGCGTGGATAAAGTAATGACCATGGACGAAATTGCATCCTGTAAAGATATCGAGCTGGTTGTCAACCTGACCGGCCCCGCTGCGCACTATGATGTCATCCGTCAGATGATGGAAGCAGGGAAAAACGTATATACGGAAAAAATGATGACAACCACTCTGGAGCAGGGCAGAGAGCTTCTGATGCTTGCGGATGACAAAGGTCTTTATCTCGGGGTCGCTCCCGATACCGTGCTGGGTGCCGGAATCCAGACTGCCCGGGGAATCATTGATTCCGGTCTGATCGGCGATGTCACTTCCTGCACGGCCTGTATCAACCGCAATCAGTCTCTGAATTCCGAAACCTTTCGTTTCCTTCAGCGCCCCGGTGGAGCCCTTCCGTACGATGTCGGCATTTATTATATTGCGGCGCTTCTGTGCCTTCTGGGACCGGTCAGAAGAATCCGCGGTTTCGGCGCTCCTGCTCCTGTGCATACACCGCAGCTTCTCTATCAGCTGCCGGAAATCGCTTCTTCCTCCTGGCAGATCCCGGGAAATAATCTGATCACCGGCGCACTGGAATTTGAAAGCGGCGTTCTTGGCAGCATACATTTTGACGGAAACACCATCGGCGAATCTCAGCATACGCTGAAAATCTTCGGCACAAAGGGAATTCTTGAACTGGGAGATCCCAATACCTTTGATGGTGAAGTAAAACTGATTCTGCCCGAATCACCGGCATGCATCCTGCCCATGACACACGGATACAACGGTCATCCTGTGCTTCCGGATCCTGCACCATATGAATATGCCTATGGTCATCGCGGAATCGGCGTTGCAGAAATGGCATGGTCCATGCGCATGAACCGTCCATGCCGTTGCAGTAAAGAATACGGCTATCATGCCATGGAGGTTCTCTGCGGCCTTGACCTGGCGATTGCAACTGATTCTACTTATGAACCCGTCTCCCGTTTTGAAATGAAACCGCTGAAATCAGGATTTTTTTCCAGTGCAGATCATGGACAGATGCGTGGTGATGCGGAAATATCCCTGATGGAATAGTCTCAGACAGCTGCGCAAAGCGCAGCAGAAAGGACATCAGAAAATGAGATTTGGTATTCAGCTCTATGGTGTGAAGGATGAACTGCAGAAGAATCCTGAGGCTTTCATCAAAACACTCAGAAACTGCGGATATCGAAGAATTGAACCCTGCATCCGCTTTGGAGGTGATCAGGGTCTGCCAAAAGACGGTCTCTGGCAACCTGACGACCTGATCCGAATGCTGCCGCTTCTCCGGGCTCTGGATATGGATGTCGTCTCCGCACACGTTTTCGCAGAAGATCCCCTTACTGCAATTCCTGAAATGGTACGCCTTTCACAGCTCTCGGGCATTCGGCAGTATATACTCAAATGCCCGCAGGAAATCACTTCTGCTTCCTTTCATGCGTTTGCACACACCTGCATGCAGCTTGCAGATCAGCTGCGTAAATATGAACTTCAGGTTCTCCTGCACAATCAGGATACAGAGATCCGGGTTCAGATGGAGGGGAAAAGTGCCTATGAATGGCTCCTGGATGCCTGTGATGACAAAATCTATGCCCAGCCGGATATCGGCTGGCTGATTGCAGGCGGTGAAGATCCGGTGCCGTTCCTTTGGCGTAACGCTGGCCGAATACGCTCCATTCACTATAAAGACATGCAACCTGCAGAAAGTGATACGGTATCCCCCGCAAGAGAAGTTCCTGTCGGAAACGGCGCTGCTGCTCTTACCGATTGTTTTCAGTTTGCAAGAGCAATGGGCATTCCTCAGATCGTCGACATGGATTTCTGCACAATACCGGATCTTCAGCACGCTGCCGATCTTCTCTACGGTTACACCCAGCTGCGGGAACATACTTCAAGCACCCTCTGTACACTCGATGTACGGACCGGCATGCTGCAGCAGCTCCACCATTTTGATGGCATCATTGAAGCACCGCTCTGGCTTCCGGACGGCAACACACTTCTATATAATGCGAATGGCCATATCTTCCGTTATGAGATTCCCACAAACCGCAGTTCCATGATCAATACCGGGGACTGCACTGCCTGCAATAACGACCACGTCGCATCTCCGGATGGTACGCAGCTCGCCATCAGCTGTTCTCCTGATGGCAGCTATGATTCGCAGATCTATACATTAGGGATTGAGGGCGGTATACCAAAACGTATCACTGCAAACGGTCCCAGTTATCTGCACGGCTGGTCCCCTGACGGAAAAGAGCTTGTTTACTGCGCATTCCGCGGTTCTGCCGGGCAGGCGGATATTTATTCCATCCCTGCCGACGGCGGCAAGGAAAAAAGGCTGACAGATGGCAATGCATTTAACGACGGCCCTGAATATTCACCTGATGGCAGACAGATCTGGTTTAACAGCACAAGGAGCAGTCTGATGCAAATCTGGCGGATGAACCGCGATGGCAGTTCTTTGCAGCAGATCACATTTTCTGATGCCAACAACTGGTTTCCTCATGTCTCCCCTGATGGTCAGAGCGTAGTTTATCTGACCTTCCGCAAGAACGATCTCGATCCGAATGAACATCTGCCCAACATGAATGTTTCCGTTTCCGTAATGAATTCTGATGGTACAGATGCCAGAAAGCTTCTGACCTTCTTTGGCGGCCAGGGCTCCATCAATGTCAATTCCTGGTCTCCTGATAACCGGCACATTGCGCTTGTTATCTATCAGCTGGTTTCTTGATAAAATGCAGGTGTAATGACACCTGCATTTAAAAGGTGCTGCAGAATGACTGAATTTCCTGCCATTCTGCAGCACCTTCCTAACTTTCCCCTGTCTTTGTCTTACTCAATGACAACCGCAGCCGTGGTTTCCTCCGCAGCCTCCGCCACACTGATGATCTTCCTGCTGACCCTCGTGACAGCTGTGTCCTTCGCCATGGCATCCACCTTCATGGTCATGATGATCACAATGTACTTCCGGATCAAAGGTGAGGTTACCTGCAATCAGTGCATTTACGGCTTCGTCAGCACTTCCGGTTACGCCGCCGAACAGTTCGATTCCGGCTTCTGAAAGCGCTTCCTGCGCTCCGCCGCCGATTCCTCCGCAGATAAGTGTGTCAACATGATAATCCTGCAGGAATCCTGCAAGTGCACCATGTCCGCTTCCGATCGCACTGACCACACCGGAATTCATCACCTTTCCATCTTCAATTTCATAAATCTTGAACTGTTCTGTATGTCCGAAATGCTGAAAAATTTCTCCGTTTTCATATGTAACTGCTACTACCTTCATTGTTTCTGTCCTCTTTTCCTTCATCTGATACGTTCCGCAGCAGGTATCCGTTTCCGGACACGTTCTGCCACACTGCATGTTTCTGCGCGGACATTCCTGCCTGCAGCATCCTGTCCCTTTTCCATCACACAGTCTGTAGTTTCCACCGGAAATCAAAAGTCTCCTGCCGTTCACAATGCTGTCTGCAACCTTGTATCTTGCAGAATCATATATTTCTGTCACCGTTGTTCTGGAAATATCCATCTGCTGTGCACACTGCTCATGTGTCTGCCTCTCATAATCAACCAGCCGCAGAACCTCATATTCATCAAGGGTCAACGTTACTGTCTGATCTGAACCGTTTTTTTCGGGTAAAAAGCTTTCACACGCCGGATATTCACATATTCTGCGGCATCTCTGATGTCTTGGCACTGCCTGCTGCTCCTTTTTGTTTCCGACATATGTCGGATATATCGTATCAGAACAGGAACCGTTCTGTCAACCTTTACTGTTCTGCTTTTTCTTCTTTCTCATTTTTTCTTCGATTGATCCTGACCCAGATGATCTCTCTGAATATATAATCGAAGATTGCTGCAAACGGAATTGCCAGAAGAACGCCCCATACGCCGAACATTCTGCCGCCGACAATGATACTGACCAGAATCCATACGGCCGGCACACCCAGCGAACCGCCAAACAGCTTGGGTTTAATCACATAGCCATCACAGGTCTGCAGAATGATGGTAAAGATAATGAACCAGAGTGCATACCACGGATTAACCAGTATAAGAATAAATCCGCCGATTACGCCTCCGACAATCGGTCCAAAAGTCGGTGCCAGGTTGGTTACACCTACTACAACTGAAGTCAGAATCACATACGGCATTCCTGCAATGGTCATAAAGATGAAATTGGCCACTCCGATAATCAGTCCATCGAGAAGATCACAGATAATATAGCGGATCAGAATTTTGTTGCAGCGATGGAAAAAATCTGCAGATTCACGATAATGTTTTTCTGAAAGAAGCGCTTTCAGAAGCCTTGCCGTTCCGGCAAGAATTCTCTTTTTGTCAATCAGGAAATAGATGGCCATGATAAAGGCGATGATCAGGTCAAACGCATTCTTACCGATGTTGAAGGAAGTGTTGATAATCTCATCCATATTATTCGGTATCGATTTGACCAGATTATTGATCATATTATCAAAGAAACCGGTGATACTTGACAGATCAATCAGATGACCGCCGTTTCCAAGCGTTTTCAAAAGCGCCTGGAGCGTTGCCGCATAAGTATCCACATTGTTATAAAGTACAACCGTACTGTTGGCAATCTGCGGAATCAGCCCTGCCAGCAATACCACAAACAGAACAATCAGAAAAAGAACAGAAATCAGCACAGACAGATTTCTGGCCATATGTTCCGACTTCATTTTTCCAAACAAATGAACCTGGATAAAAATTACCAGCGGATCCACCACATAGGCAATGACAATTCCGATAAATACCGGGGAAATAAAGCCATATACCGCACCGATTCCCTTTGCAAACAGATTCAGATGTGACAGCACCAAATACAGTACCACCGCACTGCAGGTCGCAACTGTGTAAGCGCCCCACCTTTTTTCCATCCAGTCTTTATTCATTTTCATTACTTCAAAATACCCTCCTGTTTTCGGATCAGCTTCTAACCACATAATTCGATTCTTATCTATCCGGCCGCAGAAGTCAATTAACAAAATGAGAGAATTTCATAATTCATAGGCCTTGATTTTACTGATGTTTCAGAGCATATAAAAAACAACTTACCCCGATCCGATATATATTTTGTCAAATATTATCCACATCGAAAGGAGATAAGTTGC
>JAKVKH010000049.1 GCA_022486625.1 Butyrivibrio sp.
ACTTCGTCGCCTTCATTCTTACGCAGAAGGCCCTGATCTACGAATACGCAGGTCAGCTGCTTGCCGATTGCCTTACTCATCAGTACTGCTGCGACAGAAGAATCCACGCCGCCGGAAAGTGCACACAATGCCTTGCCGTTTCCGACCTTCTCACGGATCTGACGGATGCTGGTCTCTACGAAATCAGCCATCTTCCAGTCTCCGCTGCAGCCACAGACATGATATACGAAGTTACGGAGCATCGCCGTACCGTTAACGGTATGCATAACCTCCGGGTGGAACTGAACTGCATAGAGTCCTCTTTCCGGACACTCCATGGCACCGACCGGGCAGTTGTCCGTGTGTGCCACAGCCTTGAAGCCGGTCGGCAGTTCCGCAATATAATCGGTATGACTCATCCATGTGACATTCGTGTCAGGAATATTCTTAAAGAGTGCGGATGAGAGATCAAAAAAGGTTTCTGTCTTGCCATATTCGCTGACAGGCGCCGTCTTCACCACGCCGCCGTTTAAATATGCCATCAGCTGTGCGCCATAGCAGATGCCCAGTACAGGAATGCCCAGATTGAACAGTTCCTTATCACATACAACAGAGTCTTCCTGGTATACGCTGTTCGGACCGCCGGTCAGAATGATTCCCTTCGGATTCATCTCGCGGATCTTGTCCAGACTCATATTGTAGGGATGAATCTCGCAGTACACATTACATTCCCTGACTCTTCGGGCGATCAGCTGTTTATACTGCCCTCCGAAATCAAGCACAATTACCATTTCCCGTGCCATATAAGCTCCTTCTGTTTCAATTGATAGTTCAATGTTTGCCCTATTATAGAGCACTGTCTTTCTACTTGTCAAAAAAAGTTTCAGATATTCCCGTTCATTTCCTGATACAGCCGTTTCGCATAGCTGTCTGTCATGCCGCAGATATCATCGGTTACGAGCAGCAGCCGCAGGTACAGCTTCTCCAGAGGGCTTTTCCCCTCCGAATAGGTCTGATAGATCTTTTTATAATTATCTGAAATGAAGGTAATGACTTTTTTACCGATCTCATCAGGTCCCACCGGCGTGTCATAGTACAGCACTGCAGGCACATAGGTATCGAGCAGGAAGGTCAGAATCCGGTTCGCCGCAATCTCGATCTTCAGAATCGGTTCCGACTGGAATGCATAGTGACAGGCAATGTCGCCAAGTGCCCTGGTAATGGCATTTCCCTGCGTATCATCGAGAAGTTCTTTCCGGAAGGTGCCCTGCATGAGCTCTGCATAATGCGCCTGAAAAGCACCCGTTGCATCTGCAATGAGTCTGCCCTGTACCGTGACGGACCAGTTCTGGATCGCATATTCGCCGGGGTTGTTCACGCCGCGTTCAATGCCTTTCTGATAACGGTACTGAAGTGAACTTAAGAGGTTCTCATATTCCTCATTGCTTTCCTTCGGCCTGTGCGCTTCCAGTTCCTGTACGAGCTGCCCGTAGCTGATCAGACCTTTTTTGAAAGAGTCCTCAATATCGGCTGTCAGGTAGGCAATATCATCTGCCGCTTCGAGTACAAAGGTCAGCGGATGGCGGTTTCCATGGAGTCCCAGCGTATTCTCGATGTCACTGAAAATCTCCTGATCCGCATGATAATATCCCATCTTGTGACAGCAGATGTTCGCACTGTCCTTATCCGTTTCCACAGAGGACACCGGATACTTGATGATCGTCCCGAGGAGCCCTTTCGTCAGATTCATTCCGTGTTCATCAACCAGATAATGCAGTTTTGTCACCACGCGAAGCGCCTGCGTATTGCCTTCAAAGTGATAGAAATCATTCTGCATCTGCGGGGAAAGGATCTCTGACAGAGGCTTCTTTACACCCGGCTGCGCCGCAGGATCAAGGAGCTGCAGCGGGTATTCCATCAGCGGCAGGTTCTTTTTAAACCAGTTGCGGATCACGGTTTCCCCGAAGTGTCCGAAGGGCGGATTGCCGATATCATGCAGAAGTCCCGCGCACTGGAGTATGTCACAGACATCTGCCTGATAGGAGGGCAGGAAGCTCTCATCCCCGATCTCCTGCAGAATCTTCTTGGAAATGTTCTGTCCCAGCGATTTGCAGAAGGAAGAGACTTCCAGCGAATGTGTCAGTCTCGTTCTGACAAAGTCCGACTTATCCAGCGGAAAGACCTGTGTCTTGTCCTGGAGTCTGCGAAAGGAAGCGCTGCCGATGATCCGGTGATAATCCTTTTCAAACTCTGTCCGCAGATCATTTGACGGGTGCGCCTTCTGATAACTCCTGATTCTGTCCGGGCATAACAGCTGTTCCCATTCCATTGCGCTTCCTCCTGTCAGTTCAGTATTCTCCTGACTGTAATCATCGGTTTGTAGGCTGCGTTACCGATCTTGATACCGGTACGCTGCGTGCTGGCATGCACGATACAGCCGTTTCCGATATAGATTGCAACATGTCCTGCGTAGCAGATGACATCCCCGGGCTGTGCATCATCATAGGATACTTCCGTACCTGCGCTCTGCAGTGCCCAGGAAGTTCTCGGAACCGAAATGCCGAACGAATGGTATACCGCCCAGACGAATCCGGAACAGTCTGCACCATCCGTCAGACTCGTCCCACCCGGTACATACGGATTGCCGACGAACTGTGTGGCAAAGGATGCCACGTTGGAACCGGTCGCACTGCCGGGTGCATTATAGCTCTTCGAACCGGACGATGACCCTGAGTCATTGTCATCGTCATTGCTGTTATTGTCAGTGTTATCCGAATTGTCGGATTTCTGACTTTCTTCCGCCTTTTTCTTTGCTTCTTCAGCAGCTTTGGCAGCTTCTTCCGCAGCCTTTCTTGCGGCTTCTTCCTCTGCCTTTTTCTGCGTGATCTGATTCGTCAACGCATTGATTGCTGCCGTCTGCTGCCTTACCTGTGCCTTGTAGGCAGCGGCATCCTGCTGCGCTTTTGCCAGCTGCACATCGAAATCACTGTACTGCTTCTTATATTGTGCAAGGACGGTTTCCATATGCTCTTTTTCGCCCTTCAGCTCATACTCTGAGGTTTCCAGATCTGACTTTTCATCTTCGAGCTGGTTCTGATAGGCAAGCGCCTTCTGCTGCGCCTCTACGAATTTTTTCAGTTGCTGACGGTCATAATCGTACAGCTTTTCCACATAGGAAGCCTTATTCATCATGTCCGCATAGCTTGTGGCCTGCATCAGAAGCTCCACATAAGACGCATCTCCCTTTTCATACATGAAACGGATACGTTCCTTCATGGCTGCATACAGCTCATCTTCCTGCTTCTTTGCCTGATCATATTCTTTCTGTGTCTGGTCAATCTGTGCCTGTTTTTCCTTGATTTCATCCTCAATCAGATCCACGTTTGCAATCACTTCCACCAGGTCTGAATTGGTCTCATCAATTTTATTTCCGACTGCGCTTTTCTGTCCTGCAATCCCGGAAGCAACACCATTGGCTTTATCGAGCTGGCTCTGTGTTGCCTTCTTCTGCTGCTCTGCCTGTGTCTTCTGTTTCTCCAAATCAGAACTAGTGGCAGCCCATACCGGGTCTGCCACTAGTGTCATCATTGATATTGCTATGAAGATACATAATACTGCCGTAAATCTTCTCTTCATCCTCGCCCCAACCTGAAAAAAATTTAATGCCTTACAGCTCGCAGTTACCTACTGTTCTCGGGAACGGAACTGCATCACGGATATTGCCGATGCCGGTCAGATACATGACGCAGCGCTCAAAGCCAAGTCCGAATCCTGCATGACGTACAGAACCATAGCGGCGCAGATCCAGATAGAACTGATATGCATCCTTATTCATCTTCAGCTCATCCATGCGCTTCTCGAGAAGCTCAAGATCATCCTCTCTCTGACTGCCTCCGATGATCTCCCCGATACCAGGTACCAGGCAGTCTGCTGCTGCAACTGTCTTTCCGTCCGGATTCAGTTTCATATAAAATGCCTTGATTTCCTTCGGATAATCAGTTACAAATACAGGCTTCTTAAAAATCTTCTCTGTCAGATATCTCTCATGCTCTGTCTGAAGATCACATCCCCAGAATACCTTATAGTCAAATTCATCGTTATGCTCCTCCAGAATCTTAACAGCTTCTGTATAGGAGATACGTCCGAAATCATTATTTACTACGTTATTGAGTCTCTCCAGAAGTCCCTTGTCTACGAACTCATTGAAGAACTTCATTTCTTCCGGTGCATTTTCCAGTACGTATTTGATGACAAACTTCAGCATGGCTTCTGCTGTATCACAGTCATCCTTAAGATCTGCAAAGCAAAGCTCAGGCTCAATCATCCAGAACTCAGCTGCATGTCTTGTCGTGTTGGAATTCTCCGCACGGAAAGTCGGTCCGAATGTATACACATTCTTAAAGGCAAATGCATAGGTCTCTACGTTCAGCTGTCCGCTGACAGTCAGGAACGTCTGCTTGCCGAAAAAGTCCTGGCTGTAATCTACGCTGCCGTCTTCCTTCTTCGGTGCATTTCCCGGATCCAGTGTGGTTACCTGGAACATTTCTCCTGCACCCTCACAGTCACTTGCTGTAATGAGTGGTGTATGTACATATACGAATCCTCTCTCCTGGAAAAACATATGAATGGCATATGCGGCAAGAGAACGGACACGGAATACTGCTTCAAAAGTATTGGTTCTTGCTCTTAAATGCGGAATGGTTCTGAGGAACTCCATGGAATGACGCTTCTTCTGAAGCGGGAAATCTGCAGTGGAAGTACCTTCGACTGCGATTTCTTCTGCCTGCATCTCAAAAGGCTGCTTGGCATCCGGAGTTGCTACGATGGTACCTGTAGCGACGATGGCAGAACCGACATTGAGTTTGCTGACTTCGGCAAAATTATTCAGCTGATCTGTATATACAATCTGGAGCGGATTAAAGCAGGTTCCGTCATTCATTACGATAAATCCGATTGCCTTGGAATCACGGATGCTTCTGATCCAGCCGCCTACTGTTACTTTTTTGCCTTCATACTTACTCAGATCCTGGAATAATAATTTGATATCTGTCAGTTCCATCTCATCTATCCTCTCTATATCATACTCTTATAAAGCCGGGACGATCAGGCTCGCCCCGGTAACCTCTATCACATAAAGCCTTATTTTGTACTTGTTGCTGCAGTTGCACTGTCAGAAGCTGCGGATGCAGATGATGATGCACTGTCTGCACTTGCAGAGCTTGCAGAAGAGGAAGTATTCGCAGGTTCTGTGATTACTGCCTTCTCCTTCAGGAAGTCGAGTACCTTGGATGCAAGAGCTTCTTCCTTGATCACTTCGTTCATGTCAATGCCGGTTTCCTTGGAATAGGCATCCATGGAAGAATATCCGTTATTGGACATTGCAGACGCAGCCTGAGAACTTACTTCGTCATCTGTTACGGTAATACCTTCCTTTGCTGCAATTGCTGTCAGCATGATGATGGCCTTACTCTGGTTGGTTGCTGCCTGCTTTAAATATCCGTTCACGTCACCTGAATAGCTTGCGTTGGACATGGACTGCTGGAGAATCATCTCCGGTGTTACAGAAGAACCCTGTGCAGAATAATAAGCTGCCTCATTTTCAAGAGAATTGTTCAGTTCTACCATATAACGGTTTACCATGCCTTCCGGCGGATTCTGGAATACACAGTTAGCTTCTGCTGCCTGCAGAATCTGATTCTGAACATCTCTGTCATAAGTGGACTGCTGCTGTTTAAGCAGAGAATCATGCATATAGGACTTAAGCTGATCTACTGTGGAGACACCGCTGATGCCAAAGCTCGGTACCAGTGAATCTGTCAGCTCCGGCTTTACGGAAATGCTGTTGACCTTTACGGTAAAGATAACTTCCTTGCCTGCAAGATCTGCTGTGGAATAATCTTTCGGGAAAGTCAGGTCAAGATCAACGGAATCTCCGATGTTCTTGCCGATCAGTCCTTTTTCAAAACCATCAATGAAGGTATTGGAGCCGATAGTCAGATCGTATCCTGTTGCGGATCCGCCGTCAAATGTCTTGCCGGTATCCTTCATCTTGCCGGTATAATCAATATTTACGACATCGCCGTCCTTGACTGCTCTGTCTGTAACAGCTGTATTCTTTACGCCCTGCATGAAATAGTAATTGATATACATATCAACCAGATCATCGGAAACGCTGGGAGATGCTTCACTTACCTTAAGTCCGGTATATTCGCCGAGCTTAACATAATCGTCCACATTGATTCCGCTGATATAGGAAGTCTTATCAAGCTTTAAAGTAGACATATCGATCAGTGATGTTCCTGATGCTGCATCAGATGCTGCTCCTGCAGAAGCGCCCTCTGAAGCGGATGCATTTGATGATGAACTTGCTGCGTTCTTAGCGGCTCCGCAGCCTGCCAGGCTGGATCCGGCCATCGCCAGTACCAGTAATAATGCCAGTTTCTTTTTCATATAACCCTCTTTTCCTTGATCTTGCATACTTCTTTTGCCAGAAAATAACATTTAAATACTACCATACCTTCCCGTTTCTTTAAAGTGTTTTATTTGTGTAAAGCAGTAAAATCAGTTGCTTATGAAATCAAAGAATGTTAAAATGTTCCTTGCACATTATTTTTCGTTTTCAGATGGAGGTTACCATTTTGAGTACTGGATGGATTGTATTTATTGTTGTCATGGTGATTCTGGCCGTGATTACCGGCGTTCTGATTTTTCTCGGCAAGAGATATCAGAAAAAGAATGAAGAACAGCAGGAACAGATTGAGGCTGCAAAGCAGACCGTTACGATGTTCGTTATCAGTAAGAAACGTATGAAGCTCAATGAAGCAGGTCTTCCCGCACAGGTTACCGCTTCCACACCGAAGCTGATGCGTCGTTCCAAGCTCCCGATCTTAAAGGTCAAGATCGGACCGCAGATTATGAATCTGGTGTGTGATGCCAAGATTTTTGACAGCGTTCCGGAGAAAAAGGAAGTCAAGGCAACTGTCAGTGGTATTTATGTCACGGAAGTCAAGGGGCTCCGCGGCAAGCCTGTTGTCAAGGAAGCAAAGAAGAAAGGCTTCTTCGCACGTGCACTTGCAGCCGCTCAGGAAAAGGCCGGAGCAAAGCCGGTAAAATAAAATAAACTTCGATTATTAAAAGAGGGTATATCATCTGTTGATGATATACCCTCTTTTTTATCTTTTTACCGGACTACGCAATCTCCAGCACAATCAGTGACTGCGACAGTTCCTGACCGTTCATCTCCAGTGTATATTCCGTTTCCACCCTGATTTCGTCCTGCCTTTCTGCAATCACAAGGCGGTCTGTCCGGATCACCATGTCCATGACGCCGTAGGGCGTCCGGTAATCTGTATGATGCTCATTTTCTTCCTCAAATATCATATGTGAGCCATATGCTCCGCTGCGGATCATTTCCAGTCTTCCGGAGCAGATTCTGAGGGTATTGGTAATGCTGTCTTTCTCCCCTTCAGGTCGTTCCTCATAGATAATTTCATAGCCATCCGGAAGTATATGGCAGCTGCCTTCCGCCTTTGTTTCAATTCTTTCGGAACGGGCTCCTGCTCTTGTATGTATACCGGTCAGACGAACCGTTACTCTATCATTCATACTGCAATCTCCCTCCGCTTACTGCTTCGGATTGATCGGGCGTGACAGGTATAGTTCCGGACACAGACCGCTCTTTTCCAGTGCCTGATAACCTTCCTGTGCTGCCTCTTTATCTGCGTAGATGCCGAATACGGTAGGGCCGCTTCCGCTCATCATGGCATTCAGTGCGCCATGCGCCTTCATGATCTGCTCAATCTCCGTAATAATCGTATATCTGGCCGCCGTAACAGGTTCGAGTACATTGCCCAGAAGCTTCTGCACGCCCTGGAGATCGCCGCGTGCAATGGCATCACGGATTCCGTCAATGTCAGGATGTGATGCGATTTCCCTGCTGTCGAGTTCTGTATATACCCACTTTGTTGATACCCCGACTGCGGGTTTTGCAATGATAATTGCACATTCCGGCATATCTGACATTGGTGTCAGTATTTCTCCGATACCTTCTGCGAGCGCAGTTCCTCCCATAATGCAGTACGGAATATCTGCGCCGAGTTTAACTGCCATCTCACACATCTCATGCTGCGAAAGTCCCAGTGCAAAGAGTTCATTCATTCCCAGAAATGCTGCTGCGCCATCTGTACTGCCGCCTGCCATTCCTGCCGCAACCGGAATCCTTTTTTCAAGGGTGATCGTCACGCCGTCTTCAATATGATATTTTTCCATCAGAAGCGCACAGACTTTCCAGATCAGGTTATGTTCATCTGCCGGAACAGATGGCGATGTGGTGTACAGACGTAGTCCCTTCTCTGCACTTTTTTCAAACGTCAGTGTATCATACAGATCTACGTTCTGCATGACCATACGCACCATATGATATCCGTCTGCACGTCTTCCTGTGACATCCAGCCCGAGATTGATTTTGGCATAGGCCTTACGGGTAATCTTCATTGTGTTCCTTTCATTCATACCGCTTTTTTATATCCATTGATTCCTTGGCTCATAGTATAATACATTTTTTTATGGAAATACAAACCTGCTGTAAACTTTTCAGGAAATGATCCGATATAACTATAGAGAGAACAGTCACCCTGTCACACCAGGTGCCGGAGTTAAGCGCACGGAAAAGGAGTTCCTATGAGCGTAAACGGAATTACAGCTGCGAATAACGTAGCGACAGCTTATACTTCTTATGATACGACTGCAAAGGCAAAAGCTGCAAAAGCAAGTGAAGATACCGCCAGTGAGAGCGCTGCGGTATATGAGAAATCGGATTCGTCCGGTACCTCAAAGTCCAAAAAGACCTACACCACCAATACCGCGCTGGTGGAAAAAATGAAAGCAGATGCGGAACAGCGTCAGCAGCAGCTGACAAATATCGTTCAGCAGATGATGGGCAAACAGTCCAAGACCTATGGTGATGCCAATAACATGTGGCAGTTTCTGGCCAGCGGCAATTATACCGTAGATGCAGATACACAGGCCAAGGCGCAGGAAGATATTTCTGAAAACGGCTATTGGGGCGTCAGTCAGACCTCTTCCAGAATCCTCGATTTCGCAACTGCCCTGACCGGCGGTGATCCGAGTAAGATTGAAGATATGCGGGAAGCTTTCAAAAAAGGTTATGCACAGGCCGAAAAGACCTGGGGCGGCAAGCTCCCTGACATTTCCGAAAAGACATATAAGGCAGTCATGGACGGTTTCGATAAGATGGCACAGGATGCCGGTCTTACCACTTCCGATTCCGAATCAGAATCTACCTGAAAACAAACCAGTATCTCAGCAGCCCCGAAGGCGAAAAACGGACAGAACAGATGAGCCGTTTTCCAAAGCCCCGGGGCTGCTTTTTTGTTTCATTGAACTGTCTGCATCAGTCGTGCACCGCACCGATCAGCTCTCTGATATCTTCCACATGCTGCATCTGCATGTATTTCTCTATTCCCTCAATAACTGACATGGTCGCGTAAGGATCATGGAAATTCATCATCCCGACTGCTACTGCCGTTGCACCTGCAAGTATGAACTCAATCGCATCCTCTGCTGTTGCAATTCCGCCCATGCCGATAATCGGAATCTTAACCGCCTGTGCCGCCTGGTAGACCATTCTTACCGCGACCGGCTTGATCGCAGGACCTGACAGTCCTCCTGTTTTATTGGCAAGCGCAAACCTGCGCTTATCAATATCGATCTTCATTCCCGTGATGGTATTGATCAGAGAAATTGCATCTGCCCCTGCAGCTTCCGCCGCCTTTGCCATTTCCGCAATGTCCGTGACGTTGGGGCTGAGTTTCATAATAATCGGCTGCTTCGCATGTTTTTTCAGCTGCTCCGTAATATTGTAAAGTGCATCGGCCTTCTGTCCAAATGCAATGGCGCCCTCTTTGACATTCGGGCAGGAAACATTGATCTCCAGAAGGTCTACCGGCTGATCCGATAACTTTTCCACAACCTCAATGTAATCTTCCACACTTTTTCCACAGACATTCACAATTACTCCGGTATCAAACTGCTGCAGATACGGCAGATCACGTTCAATCATGACATCCACACCCGGATTCTGAAGTCCGATGGCATTTAACATTCCACCATAGGTCTCCACCACGCGGGGCGTCGGATTCCCGGGCCATGGTACATTGGCAACTCCCTTGGTTATGACCGCGCCCAGACGGTTAAGATCTGCAAACTCTGCATATTCCATTCCGGATCCGAAGGTCCCGGATGCTGTCATGACGGGATTTTTGAAACTTACACCGGCTATTTCCACACTTGTATTCAATCTGTTATCCTCCATCAAATATCCACGTCTTCTGCATTAAATACAGGGCCATCTGTACAGATCCTGGTATTATTCACATGTGAATGAGCATCCTCATGAACCGTTTTGCAGACGCAGCCAAGGCAGGCGCCAACGCCGCATGCCATACGCTCTTCCAGTGAAATATACGCCTGTATCCGATTGTCCTGTGCATACTTCTTAATTGCACGCAGCATCGGCATCGGACCGCATGCATAGATTACATCCGCTTCCACATGATTTTCTCTTACCGCATCCAGCACATTTCCTCTGCTTCCGACACTTCCGTCTTCCGTTGCAATATACAGCGCTCCGTTCTCCTCGAACTCTTCCTTCAGGAATGTCTGTGCATCCCGGTAACCCATGACAATACTGATTTGGGACGGTTTCTGCCCTTCCGGCAGGCGTTTCAACTGTGCTGCGAGTTCCAGAAGCGGTGGTACACCGATTCCTCCGCCCATCAGCATGACTTTTCTGCCGGCGGCCTTTTCCATCGGAAACCCGTTTCCGAGAATTCCCAGGACGGACAGATATTCCCCGGGCTGATACAGCGCAAATTCTGCAGTTCCCTTCCCGACGATTCTGTATACCAGGCGCAGTGCATTTCTTCCTTCATTCACCCGGCAGATGCTGATGGGACGCGGCAGGAGCGCTGATGCATTCGCGGGATAAACACCGATGAACTGTCCCGGATTTACATGCTCCGCAAGCGAGGTTTCAAGCCACAGATCGCAGATTCCATCTGCCAGCATGCGCTGCGATAACACTTTTGCCTGTGTTTTTTTCTTTTTTGCCATTCTGCTCCTCCAATAAATAACAAGATAGTTTTAACCTGATCATCAATATCTGTGATATACCACTTTTCCACTGCAGATCGTATCATGTATGACGCCTGGCATCTTTTCTCCAAGAAAAGGTGTATTGGATGCCTTTGATAAAAGACTTTCCAGCTTCCAGTTCTCCGCAGGATCAAAAATTACAAGATCCGCAGACGCACCCTCCGAAACGCTTCCTGCAGGAAGGGCATAAACGCCTGCAGGTCCTGATGACATCCGCTGCAGCAGCTGCATCAGCGTCAGATAACCCGGATTTACCAGTTCTCTGATCCCAAGGGAAAAAGCAGTCTCCAGACCGATAATCCCACTCGGTGCCTGCACAAAGGGCTTCTCTTTCTCGGCAGTCGCATGCGGTGCATGGTCGGTTGCAATCATTTCGATCGTGCCGTCTGCAAGGCCTTCAATAATCGCTTTCCTGTCAGCTTCACTGCGAAGCGGCGGATTCATCTTGGCAAGCGTTCCATACTTAAGAACTGCCTGTTCTGTCAGTGTGAAATGATGAGGCGCCGCTTCTGCGTGAATCTTTACCCCGCGTGCTCTTGCCTGCCGGATCAGTTCCACAGACTGTGCCGCACTGATATGCTGTATGGTCAGCTCTGCGCCGGTTTCCTCTGCGATACGGATATCCCTGTCCACCATGCTGATCTCTGCCTGCCTCGGAGATCCGGTCAGCCCCAGCTTCTGTGCAACTTCGCCTGCATTGATTCCATTTTCCGTAATCAGCTCCGGATTTTCTTCATGAAGGCTCAGTACCTTATGAAGTTCCACAGCCTGCAGGCAGGCATCCTTCATCAGCTTCTCCTTCACAACCGGTTTGCCGTCATCTGTCAGCAGTACCGCACCGGCGTCCATCAGCGCCCTGAAATCGGTCAGTGTCTGCCCTGCCATTTCCATCGTAATATTTCCGCAGGCATAGCAGTGAATTCCTGTTCTCTTTCCCTTTTCCAGCACATAGCGGATCGTTTCCTCATGATCCATATGCGGGTTGGTATTCCCCATCATGACAACACTGGTAAATCCGCCCTTTGCTGCAGCTGCAGCTCCCGTCAGAATGTCCTCCTTATAGGTCTGCCCCGGATCTCTGAAATGTACATGCGGATCGACAAGTCCCGCAGAAATCACAAGACCTTCGCAGTCCATGACCTGCGTTTCCTTCCGTTTCTCCTCCGGATGTATCTCCGGATCCGTTATTCTCAGGATTCTGCCCTCATCGATCAGCAGATCCTTTTTCCCCTCTGCACCGCTCGCCGGATCACAGACATAACCGTTTTTTATCAGCAGCATTGCCTTCAACCTTCCCTCCGTTTATAATGGAATCATACGGTAGATCATAAGTTCCTCATGAAAACATTCTACCACAGGAGCCATATATGATTCGTCTGATTTTTGTTGTTGTATTTGTTGTACTGTTTCTCATTGTCAGCATCCCGATCCTGCTCGTGGAATGGATCATCGGAAAGTTCAATATGCATCTGAAAAAGAGAAGTTCACTTGCCATCGTTTCCTGGGCGTTTCGCGTGGTTTCCTTCTTAAGCGGCGTCAAGCTCACCATCATCGGCAAGGAAAATATCCCGGCTGACCAGCCGGTGCTCTACATCGGCAACCACCGCAGTTATTTTGATATTGTTGTCTCCTACGCACTGGTTCCGAATCTGACCGGATATATTGCCAAGAAACAGATTCTGAAGGTTCCGGTACTGGGACAGTGGATGAAGAATCTGGACTGCCTGTTTCTTGATCGTGACGATCTGCGTCAGGGCATGGAAGTCATTCTGACCGCCATTGAAAAAGTTAAGAGCGGTGTATCCATCTGCATCTATCCGGAGGGCACCCGCAATACCACGGACCAGACGCTTCTTCCCTTCAAGAAAGGAAGCTTCAAAATTGCTCAGCGTTCCGGCTGTCCCATCATTCCCGTTACCGTAAACAATACACGTGATATCTTCGAAGCACATCCATGGTACATCAAGTCGCAGCACGTCATTATCGAGTACGGCGCTCCCGTTTATTACAAGGATCTGGAGAAAGAAGACCAGAAGAACATCAATGAATATGTACAGTCCATCATCGAAAAAACCTATCTGAAAAACCAGGAGCTGCTGAAAAAGTAATCCCTGTATTTTTCAAAAAAGTGGGGTGCATTCTGTGCATCCCACTTTTTTTATGACGGAACCTGTTCGTCCGCCCTTACTTTATTTTACTGCCTTTGCTTCCGCCAAGAGATACGCCTGCCAGGACATTGGTATCAAAGGAATATACTACCTTATGGTTTTCTCTGTCTGCTTTCAGTGTCAGCTGAATCAGATTCTCCAGAAGCTCCGGATATTTCATCCCCAGAGGCTCCCACAGATAGAAGGAAAGTGAACCCGGAATCGTATTAATCTCGTTAAGATACACCTTTCCGTTTGCTTCATCAATCATGAAATCAATTCTGGCAACACCACTGCAGCCAAGACACAGGAATGCATCAACTGCCATTTTACGGATTTCGTCACGTACATCCGCGCTGATATCTGCAGGAAGCTTTCTCTTAAGGCTGGTCATGCCCTTGCTGCCACCTGCCTTTGCACCCTTGGCACCACCTTTTGCGCCACCGATATACTTATCTTCATAACTGAGAATTTCATCTGAGTTGACCGGTTCCTCACATTCGGAAGCCTGTGCACCTTCATAATCTCCCAGTACTGCGCAGTTGATTTCCTTAAGCTGAGAAATGGCAGGCTCCACGAGAATCTTTCTGGCAAACTCAAACGCCAGATCCAGAGCTTCCGTCAGCTGTGCTCTGTCCGATGCCTTCTTGATTCCGATACTGGAACCAAGATTTAACGGCTTTACAATTACCGGATAAGGAAACGCTGCTTCAATACGGCTAATCAGTGCATCCACATCCTCATAATCCTTCCATGTGTAGCACTTGCAGTCCAGTACGGAAATATCATTGTCTTTCAGCACTGTCTTCATAACATATTTGTTCATGCCGACTGCAGAAGAAAGTACATCACATCCGACCACAGGAAGTCCGAGCGTTGCCAGAAATCCGGTCAGAGTACCGTCTTCCACATTGGTTCCGTGTACGATAGGAAATGCCATGTCCACTTCATTCATGACATTGTTACCGAATTTCTTCATCGGGTATCTCATCAGACTGACTTTTTCGCCATCCTTGACCCAGATGACCTGTGTACTCTTTTTCAGAAGCTCCGGAATATTCTTATAGGCTTCAATCTGATCTACCTCTTCACCTACATAATAATCATTATTCTTGGTCATATAAACGGGAATGATTTCATATTTTTCATGATCCATGGACTGAATCGCCTGAATTGCTGAAATAATGGAAATCTCATGTTCCGTACTTTTTCCGCCAAATAATACTGCTATCTTTAATTTCATATCTGAAACCGTGCCTTTCCTTGTGCAAATACATTTCAACTGTTGACCGATTACTTAGTATAGTTATCCGGAAGATCATTTTCAAGCAGAATCACTTTTTCTTTTCCGCAGTCCAGTTCATACATGAGGCCCGTTGCTTCCGCAAGCGTATCCTTCATGAAGAGCTTCTCCTGATCGAATCCCGCTTCCAGTGCGCCATCCGCAATCGGCTGTGTCTGCTTTCCTACGAGAATGATGTAATCACAGACCGCTGCCGCCTGCTTTCCGAATTCCTTATTATATTCTGCTTCCTTTTCTCCCAGTTCTACCATTCCGGGTGTCACAAGTACCTTTACGGTATCTGTGAAAAGAGAAAGTGTATCCAGTGCTACCTTTGCACCTGCCGGATTAGAATTGTAGGCATCATCCAGAATCGAAACCGCGCCGTGCTGCACCAGCTCAAGGCGATGCGGTACCGGCTGCAGTCTTCTGACTGCCGGACGCAGTTTTCCAAGCGGAATGCCCATGCAGTTTGCACAGGCAATTGCACCGACAATGTTTTCCACATTATGCTGTCCAACGAGCTTCGTAGTATATTCAGCACTGTCGCCGTCCGGTGAAGTAACCGTAAATGCCGTACCCGTCTTTGATACTGTAATCTCCGTCGCCCGGTACTTACTTCCTTCCTTTGTTCCATAGGTAATGGCATCCGGATATTTCATATGAGAAGCAATGATTTCATTGTCTCCGTTGATGAATTTCAGATTTTTTCCAGGCTGAGCGCCCTGCGCCCTCTTCTTTTCCTCTACCGCATCAAACAGCTCGTATTTCGTCCCGATGATATGATCCAGACTCTGAAATGTCTCAAGGTGCTGATACCCGATGGAAGTAATGATACCGTCATCCGGATGAACAATGTCACAGATTTCCTTAATGTCTCCGACATGCCTTGCCCCCATTTCGCAGACAAAAATCTCATGTGTCGGCTTCAGGTCATTACGAATCGTTCTGACAACACCCATCGGCGTATTAAAGCTTTCCGGCGTCATCAGTACACGAAATCCTTCAGAAAGGAGCGTGGTCAGATAATACTTCACACTGGTTTTGCCAAAACTTCCCGTAATTCCAATGACACGCAGGTCCTTATGCTCTGCCAGAATACGCTTTGCATCATTGATATAAAATTCATTGATCTTTTTTTCCACAGGTTTGTTGATCAGATTGGCAAGCGCCGTCAGATATGGCAGCAACAGCATATAACATGCCCAGATCAGCGCCGTAATCATCAGCCCTTTGGGTATCATTTCATACAGAACCGCACTGATGACCGCCAGAATCGCCGTAATAATTCCATATGTCACAAACAGACGCTCCACACGCCTAGTCACAACAAATTTCTTCTTCGCAGTCTTTGGCAGATACTGCAGAATCAGGAAAATCTGAAACACCATGGCCAGAGTCAGCATCCAGTGAAACGACGGTTTGAGATAATAGCCGAACACACCTGCCATTCCCAGCATTGCAAATTCTCCGGTATGAAGTCCGGTATACTGACGATGAGATCTCAGAAATCTGAAATATCCCTGGAACTGATAAGATGAAAGCTGCAGCATATGTGTAAAATACCGCAGTCCGAGTACTGCCGATGCTACATATGTAATTGCAAATGCTGCATAGAAAAGATCTTTCATAATCCTGCCTCCGTTCGTTAATCCGTAATCTTCAGAAAGCTTCCCAGAATCCGATCATACAATACCGGGTTGTCCAGGAAAGAGTAATGTCCCGCACCTGAAATCACCGCAAGTCCCGCTTCCGGCATCAGCTTCTCCATCTGCTGTCCGTCAGAAAGCGGTGTTGCCGTATCCCTGTCTCCCCAGATCAGGAGTGCCGGCATGGTTACCATCGGCATGTAGGGTGCCAGATCTTCATTTACCGCCTTGACAAGACTCGCACGCATCACCGGCGATGCCGCGCTGTAATCGGCTGAACCGAATTTCTTCTGCAGCCTGTCCAGCGCTCCCGGATCCAGTCTGGCAATTCCTGACTTCACAATCAGATTTTTATAAAAATGATATCTCTTTGTCCGCTTCTTCTGCGCTTCTGTTCTGACCGGCATGATTCCCGCACTGTCTGTAAGAATGACCTGCGGAATTGTAAAACCGATGTCCTGTTTCTTCATCCTGGCCACCATTTTGATGATGATACGTCCGCCCATGGAGTGTCCCAGGAAAATAATCTCTTTTTCCTGCGGATAAAGTTTTTGAACAAAATGAATCACAAAGGTCACAAAATCATCCACTGCCCATGGCTGCGAAGGTTCTCCGCTCTTCCCAAAACCCGGCATGTCCATGGCCACCACATGATACGCAGATGCCGTAAATCGGATGATCTGATCAAACAGTTCAATATTTGATCCCCATCCATGCAGCATAACCAGCATCGGACCCTGACCCTCATCTCTGTAATTTATCATTATTCCGTCAATTTCTGTATTCATTTTCTTCCTTACTTCTGTATATTCCACTTTTACGCTAAAGTGTATCTTATCATCATCAACACACAGATGCAAATCATTAACTGCGCAATATCCGGGAATTTCTGCTGTACTGTCTCAGCATCTTCAGCTGTCAATTGCACTGATCAAAATGATCAGCTGCGCATCCTCCACCGGCTGACTGATTACCCCTGCTGCCGTCTTACTGTCACGCCATGTATATTCTGTCGTATCATCCACCAGATTAACTGCACCCGGATTTCTCCCCATCAGGTAATGTGCATAATTTTCTATCATAGCCGTATACTCATGACTGTAGATAACATGATTTGTAACAGTCAGACAGCGCATGTCCGAAAGCATCTGCTCTGTCTTTGTACCATCTGTCTCACTTACATACCAGGTATCCCGGTTTGCATCATCCACAATCTGTTCCGTTTTCTCCAGAAGGGCTTTCATAATGGAGGAGCAGGTCTGCACATTTACCGGCTGGCTGGTCAGCAGATAGGTAATTCCTCCCATGAACATGCTGTCATCTGCCCTGAAATCTTCCGTAAACGATGCCTTCCGGAAAAAATCTGTCAGCACTTTTTCATATTTTCTGTCCCCTGTCGCCCGGTATAACTCTGCTGCTGCCGCAAACGCCTGCGGATGCTCGGATGCCTTTTCCATCGAAGTATAATACTGCCATGCAAGATCAGATGCCTGCAGGCATTTCGTTGCATACCCCTTGTCAAAATTCTGATAAATATAGCTGAACCTGGCCATGGAAGCTGCAAATGCAATCGTTGCCGTATCGTTTACAGGCTCCACGGATACTTCCGCCTGGGAAGGATTGGTGCTATCCGCCTGCAAGGTTACCGCCGCTGCATATACGCCTCCCGAAGAAGGATCCTGCATTTTCTGCAGCCAGTCCGTTTCATATTTTACTTCGTCAAGAATATCCGGAATACCATTGCCGCTCTCCGGAATATCTGATGCATCCGTAAAGGAATCCGGATTCATCTCGTAGGCAAGCAGCAGATTATCAATTACTCTGCACCCGGTTGCCACATCACGGTCCGATTTCTCATTCAGATGCCATCCGCCGATGACATCAATTTCCTTTGCCTGATTCTCCTGCAGATGTGCCGGCGATGAATGACAGACGCTGTGAGAATGTTTTCCTGCATATTCCTCCGTCAGAGCAATGCCGCACCGGTTCAGATAGAACTGCTTGCAGGCAGTGTTAAAAATTTTCTGATATACATCATCTGATATGGTAAATGCATAGGAGCTCCCCACCACATCTGCGTGAATATAGTACTGTCCATCTGTCTGAAAATCGGTAAAATACCCATAGCTGTCATATTCATCCAGGCTCTGATTATATCGCCTGTCCTTGATACTTCCCGTATAAACAACTGCATCATCCTTTACTCTCCGGATCTCAAACTGCTTTGGCAGACCTTCCCCGCGGAAAATAATCATCTTTTCCGCTCCGGTACGATATCCGTTCTGATCCACAAGGATACTCGGCTGCGTTTTCGGAGTCTCAATGGACAGACCAAGAGCAGGGTCAGATTTTACCTGATCCTGCTCTCCCTTATCTGTAATCGCATCCACCCCGCTGCCATGCCATGTACAGCCCGTCAGCATGACGACAATCAGTAATGCGACCCATATTCCATGTTTTCCTTTTCCCCGAAACCATGTCATATCAGTATCTTCACTTTCACCGCTTTATCTTTTTATTTATCTGCACGATTATAATTGATGAGACATCCGTCCAGAATAATCTCACGCTCATGGTCTGTCAGATCCCCAAGTGCAAGTTCAAACTTCTTTACCGTATTTCCGTTCACCGCATAAGCCGGAATCGATGCAGCCTTTGTCTTCACCGCGCTGCGGATTCCCGGTACGAATACATAGTCCTTATTCTTAAACGGCAGCTCTCCCTTGGCAATAACAAAGGGAAGCATCCCCCAGTTAATCAGGTTGGAACGGTAACGCTTGGTTGCATACTCTGTTGCAATATTGGCCCAGCCGCCCAGTACCTTCTGGCAGGAAGCGGCCTGCTCTCTTGCAGAACCGTCACCCGGCTTTACTGCGAAAATTGTGGAACCGAATCCGATATTGTCCATTGTAACATCCGGGAACTGTTTCTGCACGGTTTCCATAATATTCTTCAGCTCCGGCCATGCCTGATACGGATCCTCATGCGCCATCAATGCAGTCTGTGCACTGCGGATTTCCTTGGCAAGTCCGACATAGGCAGGATCCTTTCTGGAAAGTGTAAACTCTGCAAGCCCCTCCGGATTGGAACGGTAGGAAGAAGTCTCGCCTGACGGAATCAGTTCATCTGTTGTCGTCACCGGATCATGAATTTCAGAAACCACACGCAGTACAAGATTATCCGGAAGGCTGGTCATCTTCGGCCAGTCCTTAATGTTCGGGCCCAGCTGCAGCTCTGTGTGCGGATCTGCTACACCGTGGGAATCAAATACACGGTTTGCATAGATTGCAGCATCAAAATGGTACTGATACTTTCTGAATTCTCCGTCAAATTCCGTCGCCGGTGTCAGATATCCCCTGTTTGCAGCGGTTGCGGCAATTGAACGCGCATCCATCAGTGCAACGGAGGCAACCTGACCGTTCTGTACCTTGGAGCCTTCACGGTTCGGGAAGTTTCTTGTGGAATGGCGGATACTGAACGCATTATTGGCCGGCGTATCGCCTGCGCCAAAACACGGTCCGCAGAACGCGGTCTTCAGGATCGCGCCTGTTTCCAGGATCGTCGCCGCGCAGCCATTACGCAGAAGTTCCATATATATCGGTGTGGAAGCCGGATATACACTCATTGTGAAGCGATCATTACCGATAAAGGTACCTTTCAGGATGTCCGCCGCAGCACAGATATTTTCAAATCCGCCGCCAGCACAGCCTGCAATGATTCCCTGATCTACCAGGAATCTGCCGTTCTTTACCTTATCTCTGAGAGAATACTGCACCTTATCACCAAAGCTGACTCTGGCACGCTTCTCCGTTTCTGCGAGGATATCATCCAGATTGGCATTCACTTCATCAATTTCATAAGCATTGCTCGGATGGAACGGCATGGCAATCATCGGCTTTACCGTACTTAAATCCACCTTTACGACACCGTCATAATATGCCACCTGACCGGGTGCCAGTTTCTGATAATCATTTTTTCTGCCATGGATCTCATAGAAATCCTCAATCTGTTCATCTGTCTGCCAGATGGAAGACAGGCATGTGGTCTCTGTTGTCATGACATCCACGCCGATCCTGAAATCAGCACTTAATGAGGCAACTCCGGGGCCGACAAATTCCATGACCTTATTCTTTACAAATCCGCTGCCGAATACCTTTCCGATAATGGCAAGCGCCACATCCTGGGGACCGACACCTTTCTGCAGTGCGCCTTCAAGATAGATTGCGACAACCTGCGGCATTTTGATATCATAAGTCTGCTTCAGGAGCTGTTTGACAAGCTCAGGTCCGCCCTCTCCCATCGCCATGGTGCCGAGTGCACCGTATCTCGTATGTGAATCAGATCCCAGAATCATCTGTCCGCCGCATGCCAGCATTTCTCTTGCGAACTGATGAATAACGGCCTGATGAGGCGGTACATACATTCCGCCGTATTTCTTCGCCGCAGTCAGTCCGAACATGTGATCATCTTCATTGATCGTACCGCCGACTGCACAGAGGGAATTATGGCAATTGGTCAGTACATACGGAATCGGAAACTTCTCAAGTCCGGATGCTCTTGCCGTCTGAATAATGCCGACAAAGGTAATATCATGAGAAGTCAGCTTATCAAATCTGATCTGCAGATTCTCCATATTTCCTGATGTGTTATGTGACTGCAGGATCCCATAAGCAATAGTTTCCTTTTTTGCATCATCCCTGGAGATGCTCTTTCCTGTTTTTGCCGCGATTGCCGCACCTGCCTGCGCGTCATCCGGTATCAGTTCTGTTCCGCCGACGAGATAGCAGCCCGTTTCCATTGTGCTGACCATGGTTTATTCCTCCTGAAATTGTCTCTTCTGTCATATGTCCTATGCTGCGCATAGTTTAACACATTTTGCATAAACATGCAGAATTATTTTTATTTTTCCTTCTGTTTCTTCTCATGCTCTGGCAGCATCACCTTATCCAGATGCCAGATCTCATCCACATATTCCTGAATGGTACGGTCTGAACTGAATTTACCTGAACAGGCAGTATTGAGCATTGCCATCTTCGCCCACTTTTTCTGATCAGAATAGGCTTCGACGATTTTACGCTGCGCATCCGTATAGGAATTGAAATCCTTCAGTATAAAATAAGTATCCGCCCTGGATGTGCTGAGTGTATTTAAAAGTGAGTTATAAAGCGGTCTGAAGAGCTCCTTATCTGAATCAAAGGTTCCGTCAATCAGATGATCTACTGTTCTTTTGATTACCGGATCGCTGTTATAGATCTCCATCGGCTTATAATTGTTATTCTTTTCATACTCAATGACTTCATCGGAAGAAAGTCCGAAGATAAAAGCATTCTCTGCGCCGACTTCCTGCACAATCTCTACATTGGCTCCATCCATGGTACCAATCGTCACTGCGCCGTTCAGCATCATCTTCATGTTGCCGGTACCGGAAGCCTCCTTACTGGCTGTGGAGATCTGCTCCGATACATCTGCCGCCGCAAAAATCAGTTCCGCATTGGAAACGCGGTAATCCTCAATGAAAACGACCTTGAGTCTGCCGTTCACATCAGGATCCTGATTCACTGCTTCTGCAACATCATTGATCAGTTTGATGGTCAGCTTGGCATTGACATACCCCGCTGCTGCCTTCGCACCAAAGATAAAGGTCTCCGGATGAAATTTCTGCTTCGGCGCCGCCTTGATCTGATCATAGAGATACATGACATGCAGAATATTGAGCAGCTGACGCTTATATTCATGCAGTCGTTTCACCTGACAGTCAAAGATCGAATCCGGATCTACAGTGATTCCGTTATGCGCAAGAATATATGCGGCAAGACGTTCCTTGTTCTTCCGTTTGATCTCCATGAACTCTTTCTGCGCCTTCTTATCATCGGCATACTTCTTCAGTCCTGCAATTACCGGCAGGTCCGTAATCCAGCCATCTCCCACATGTGCGGTAACCCAGTCCGAAAGAAGCGGATTGGCATGCAGAAGGAACCTTCTCTGTGTGATTCCGTTGGTCTTGTTATTGAACTTCTCCGGCATCATTTCATAGAAATCCTTCAACTCACGCTTTTCCAGGATCTCCGTATGAAGCCTTGCCACGCCGTTTACGGAATGTCCGCCGACAATTGCCAGATGCGCCATCTTAACCTGATTGTCATACAGAATCGCCATTTTACGGATTTTTTCCTGTACATCAAGACTCGCCATATTGGCATATTTCTGCATGATCTGATCGCAGAACCGGCGGTTGATCTCATCCACGATCTGATAGATTCTGGGAAGGAGTCTCTGGAACAGCTCCATTGGCCACTTTTCCAGCGCTTCTGCCATAATCGTGTGATTCGTATAACAGCAGGTATTCGTGGTCACATACCATGCATCATCCCAGCCAAGTCCCTGCTCATCCATCAAAAGACGCATCAGCTCTGCCACCGCCACGGTCGGATGCGTATCATTCAGCTGAAATACATTTTTTTCATGGAATTTCCGGATATCATCATGGTTCTTCAGATACTTCTGGATCGCCGTCTGTACCGATGCCGAGATAAAGAAATACTGCTGTTTGAGTCTCAGTTCCTTGCCGGCAATATGATTGTCATTCGGATACAGCACTTCGCAGAGCTGACCTGCAAGATTCTCCTGTTCCACCGCCTTCTGATAATCTCCCTTATCAAAGGAATCCAGCTGAAAACACTGAATCGGCTCTGCATCCCAGATTCTGAGCGTATCGATCATGCCGTTACCGTAACCGACAATGGGCAGATCATACGGCACCGCATGTACTTCCTGATAGCCTTCCTGTCTGAAACAGGTTCTGCCATGCTCGTCCTGATACATGGTCACATAGCCGCCGAACTTTACATTCTTGGCCAGTTCCGGCCTTCTGAGTTCAAACGGATTGCCGTTTTCCAGCCAGTTGTCCGGCACCTCCACCTGATAGCCATCCTGGATCTTCTGCTTGAACATACCATATCTGTAACGGATTCCGCATCCATAAGCCATATAATCCAGCGTTGCAAGAGAATCAAGGAAGCATGCTGCCAGTCTTCCAAGTCCGCCATTTCCAAGTGCCGGATCAGGTTCCTGATCTTCCAGCAGATTAATATCCACTCCCAGCTCTTCCAGCGCCTTTTTTACATCCTGATATCCCTGAATATTAATCAGGTTATTCCCAAACGCTCTGCCCATCAGAAATTCCATGGACATATAGTAAACAATTCTGGGATCCTGCTCGTCTGCCGCTTTCTGTGTATCCATCCAGTAATCTATGATGGCATCCTTTACCGCATAGGACGCCGCCTGAAAAATCTGCTGCTGCGTTGCCTCCTCCATAGTAATCCGGTAAAGTGTCTTCACATTAAATGTCACACTTCTCTTAAACAATTCCCTGTCAAAACTCAGTTTCTTCTGTTTCATACCTGCCTCCTCATTTCTATGTCAATGATGGAACAATCGATCTGAACTTCTGATGCTGAACGGAAATAGTGATGTGGATATCGAATAATGCTTTTATTTTACCGCTTTTGTGATGATTATTCCAGCCCGTGAATATATCATATCCATATTTGCATAAATATACATTTTATTTATATTTTCTGCGGTATACCCGCATGGATGCAAAAATGCTATACTGTACCCGTACATATTACAATTAAGAAAGGTCAGGTAATTCAAATGGCTGTAAAAAGTCTGAAAAAATACACCGATTATATCGTTGCAGAAACAGTAAAGCTGCTGGCAATCGATTCTCCCACAGGTTACACTGAGGAAGCTGCTGCCTTTGTCCTGCAGGAATTTAAAAAACTTGGCTATAAAGCAGAGCTGACCGGAAAAGGCGGCGTACTGGTATGCCTTGGCGGAAAAGACAGTAAAAACGCACTCCTGCTTGAAGCGCACACCGATACTCTCGGCGGCATGGTTGCTACCATCAAGGACAACGGTCGTCTCCAGATCACACCGCTTGGCGGGCTCAACCCGAATAATGCAGAAACAGAAAATGTTCATATCATTACCAAATTCAGCGGAGAATATGAGGGCACCTTCCAGCTGAATAATGCTTCCATTCACGTAAATGGCGATTACAATGATACAAAGCGCAGTTTTGATAAGATGGAAGTTGTCATCGATGAAGATGTACATTCAAAAGAAGATACAGAAAAGCTCGGCATCAGCGTCGGCGATATCGTCTGCTTCGAACCGAATACCCGCGTCACAAAGAGCGGCTACATCAAGAGCCGTTTTCTGGATGACAAGCTCAGCGTCGGTATTCTGCTGGGCTATGCAAAATATTTAAAAGATAATAAGATTACACCACAGCGCTGTGTTTACGTCCACGTCACAGTATATGAGGAAGTCGGCCACGGCGGCTGCGCTTCTGTTCCGGAAGGCTGCACAGAGGCCATTTCCGTCGATATGGGCTGCGCAGGTGACGGCCTGACCTGCACCGAACGTCAGGTGTCAATCTGTGCAAAGGACAGCGGAGGCCCTTATTCCTATCCGGTTGTGAAGGGGCTCATTGCTGCTGCAAAAGCTGCAAAGGCGGATTATGCCATTGATGTCTACCCGCACTACGGCTCTGATGTGGAAGCCACACTCGGCGCAGGTTATGATCTGATGCACGGTCTCATCGGTGCCGGTGTCTATGCTTCGCACGGCTATGAGAGAAGTCACCGGGACGGTGCCGAGAATGTCCTGAAACTGTTAATCGAATACATCAGCTGATAAAAAAGGCAGCCATCAGATTTTTCTGATGACTGCCTTTTCATTCCATATACAGTACCGGCTCAGGCTGCATCTTCCATTACATCTTCTTCTGCATCCCCGGTCTTTCTGCTGATCAGCTTCATTACCCCGCCGAACACGTTTCTCGTAAACGGCCCTGCGAAAAAGATCTGCCAGCAAAGCGCCATCGGGAAGTTGATGATCAGCTTCTGCAGCCATACGGCTACAATCTGATCCCCTGCATGCGCAAACAGCAGTGTTGCAATAAAACTCATCGTCGGACACATAATGCAGACGATCATGGATGAAATTGCCATAATGATAAAGATCGGCTTATCCTGCGGTGTCATGAAACGAAACGCAAGCATCTTTGCCAGTTTTCCCACAATAAAAAATTCCAGTATGGCTGCAATCGGCCACATAATACGCATTTCATAAAAAGCAATCAGGAATATGGCGTTGGACATCCCGCCCTTTTCGATGGCAATGTTATAACATACCATTCCATAGACCATGACGAAGGCCATGAGAAGTGTAAAAAATACGTCCTGAAGTTTTGTTTTCGGCATCATTTGAAAATCTCCTTTTTAATTGAGTACTTTTCATGTCTGATTCTATTCTGTTTCACATTAACATCTTTTTTATATCCTTTTTGCTTATAGTCACTTTGGTAGCGTTAAGTGAACTTGACAAATCCAGTGTTCATAAGGTAACATAAGAAAAGCACTAAAAGGAGATTAATTACTATGCGGCAAGGTATTCTTAAATAACAATCAACTGAATGATGGTAGGTACGAATGATTTAGCCTTATTACATCTGTTGTAATGGGTTTGGTTTTTGTACCTTAATTTAAGAATACTTTCATATTTTATGGATCCGCCATGCTGTAGAATTCTCTTTCTAACAGCTTTTAATGTCGTGCTCATAATTGTTATGATAGCAGTCCCCTGTGATGAAAGTATTTCAATCACAGGGGACTTTTATCTTTTAACGATTATATGAGGTGTGACTTATGAAAATAATGAATATTGGCATCTTGGCTCATGTAGATGCTGGAAAAACAACATTAACAGAAAGTATGCTCTATGCCAGCGGTACAATTGCTGAGTCCGGGCGTGTTGATAGCGGTTCAACGATTACAGATTCTATGGCACTTGAAAAGCAAAGGGGCATTACAATTCAGGCATCCATAGCATCTTATCAATGGAGCCATGTCAAAATTAATTTGATTGATACGCCTGGACATATCGATTTTTATTCAGAAGTAGAGCGCTCATTGAATGTATTGGATGGCGCTATTTTGCTGATCTCTGCCAAAGACGGCATTCAGGCACAAACACGTATCCTTTTCGATGCAATACGAAAACGGAAACTTCCTGCTTTGATTTTTATTAATAAGATAGATCAACCGGATATTGATCTTGATTCCCTCTATGAGGATATCAGAGCTAAATTGTCCTCTCATATCCTTATCATGCAGAGCATTACAAACGGAATCTCTCTTTTGCCCAAAACTCTGAATCCGTTGTCTGAAGAATTTAAAGACACGATTATTGAAACGGATGATGCTTTGCTAAAAAAATATGTCATGGATCGGCCCATTACGGCGGAGGAACTGTTAGAGAGCAGAAGAAAAAATATAAATGATGGTACTCTTTTGCCTGTTTATCACGGCAGCGCTCTGAAACATATCGGCACAAAAGAACTTATGGATGCGATTCTCATGGATTTCAGTCCATTTATACCTGCGCCCGACTCCAATCTTGCTGCATTGGTATACAAAGTTGAAAGAGATGATAATCGAAACAAACGCACATATATGCGCATTTTCGGAGGTTCCATTAAATCACGTGACGTACTAACCCTGCAAGATCATTCTGACAGTATAAAAATTAAAAAATTAGAGACCTCAAGCAATGGACAAATGGTAGAAACCGAAAAAGTCGAATGCGGTGATATTGCTATTTTTCCAAATGAAACGCGACTAAAGATTGGGGACTCCATAGGAACAATTCCTGAAAGGAATTTGATTCTACACAACAATAATCTGATCATGCAGGCGAACATTTCCCCTGTCCTTTCTTCCGACAGAACTTTTCTGTTAGAAGCCTTATCGGAACTGGCGGAAACAGATCCTCTTTTGCAATATAAATTGGATTCCAGAAGCAACGATATTATTATGGA
>JAKVKH010000050.1 GCA_022486625.1 Butyrivibrio sp.
ATCAGCAAGCTGCCCGAATACCTGCAGAGAGCTTTGGCACTTTCTGCATCAGCGGCATAAATTTATTGATGTAATATTGAATTTTCAAGGTACGAAGTCCCATTTTGGTATGGGAAGTTTTAGTTACAAAATTGTATCCAATCAAAAACAATACAAACAGAAAGCATATCAATGGTAAAACCCAACGTCTGGCCGTTTTCATCTGTAACCCCTGTCATATCCCTATGAAAGAAATTCACACTCAACTGCTGAATTTCTTATAATCACTGCTCCTGATTCCCTTCATGAGCATCCTTTGATTTCTCATCATCCAGGCTGCTGATGGCAGCATTCATTTCTTCTTCATCCGAAACCGGCTTCTCCTCCGGTTCAAAACGTTTGAAAAGTCCGTTATACAGCATTGCACACAGATAACCCGGTGCACTGAAACCGAACATGATAATAATCGGTACAACCCGAATATCGAAAAGATACAGAAGCAACAGCGGTGTAAAGGTCGCTGCCGTCATACCGATTGTTCTTGGAAATCCCAGTATTGACATCAGTGCCGCATTCTTGATCGTTCCGCGAATTGTATTGGAAAATTTGGACTGCAGCGGAAAAATGTAAAGAGAAAACATATAAAGAAAAATGGAAACTGCACCAATCACCACTACGAGTACCTTGGGAAATGCAGCCGATGTTCTCAGAATCCAGTAATCTGTACCAAGAATTGCTATAACCGCCACCATCATCAGCCAGATCAGTGTTGACTGCTTAAAATTATCCTTAAATGATTTGAAAAAAGCCTTTGAAATATAGCTTTCTTCATTTCGCACCATTTTCAGAAGTACATAATGCATTGCCGTAATTGATGCACCCGCAGTGACTATCGGCAGGCAACATACCAGTGTCAGAATATTCAGCCACATCAGATCAGCGACTTTGTTGAGTGTCCGCATGACCGGACTGTCCATGTCAAAAAATTTTCCCATAGCCTTATAGCCTTTTCTTTCTCTGTTTAATCAGAATCTAATTTCCATTGGTGTAAAACGTATACCATCCGCTGTCATTTCTGTTCCCAGTTTTCGAAATCCGATTCTGAGATAAAAATTCAATGCATAAGGAGACGCGTTTACAGTAACCCTTTTTCCATCCTGCCCGGACTCTGCATAACTGCATGCATATCTGACCAGTGCATTCCCGATTCCATTTCTGTGAAATCTATGGTCTACAAAAAGCAGTGAAATATGTTTTTTCTCTCTAAGCGAAAGCATTCCGATAATCTGTCCGTGAAGCGATGCCACAAACAGCTGATAACTGCCTGCAATAAATGTTTTCTTAAGCTCTTCGCTGAAAACAAACTTCCGGAAATTTTCAATACCTGCTTCAGTGTAATCCGGCGCATCAAACTGCAGGAACGTCTGATAGGCCAGAAGCATCGCCTGATCCCAGTCGCTGCCTCCAGCCTCTCTGATCCGGATTTCATGCGTATCTGCTATCTTCGCTTCCACTTCAGCTGATCACTTTCCTGATCCATTCATACTGATCTTCAAAAACCTGCTGCCTGCCGACTTCCTGCAGAATTTCATGTCTCATTCCATCATAGATCTTCAGATCCACCTTTGACAGATGATGTTCATTCAGGTAAATCTCATACAGTTTACGCACAGCAGCCCCGTAGTCTCCTACCGGGTCCTCTGCTCCTGATGTAAGCAGAATCGGCAGATTCTTGGGAATATCCTCCATCCTGTCCGCAGACTGTGTTCTCTTTACCAGTTCTCCCATGGTCAGGAAACCGTTCAGTGTAAAGATAAAGTTGCAGGCGGGATCCTTAAGATAGGCATCCACGCTGACTTCATTATGTGAAAGCCAGTCATCCTTTGTTTTTGCATTTGGAATCTTATCCAGATACTTCCCGAATGCAATGTGGTTAATCAGCTTTGATCTGTATCTTGGTCCGCCGAAAACCTGAATTACTGTTGCAAGACACTTTGCGAATCTGACAAGTCCAAGTGACTGCATTCCTGTCCCCTGAATAATTGCCGCATCAATTCCTGTTCCATAACGGGTCAGATACTCGCGTACAACAAAAGAACCAAAGCTGTGTCCCAGCAGAATGATCGGAATTCCTGGGTACTCCTGCTGCGTCATCTTCTTGAGCCTGTGCACATCGCGTACCAGTACTGTTGCAGGATCCTTATCGCAGAAATATCCGTAACAGTCTCCTTCATGTACTGAACCGCCATGACCAAGATGATCATTACCTGCGACCAGAATCCCATGTTCTGCCATGAATCTGGCAAATTCATCATAGCGGTCTACATACTCCTGCATTCCATGCACAATCTGCAGAATCGCGATCGGCTTCTCTTCCGGAATCCACCGGATTGCATGAATCTTTGTCTTCCTGTCCCTTGAATCGTACGTCAGCTCTTCTTTTCGTATCATAGAAAGACCTCCCCAGCTATTATACTTTTTAAGCGCCCCATGATCCCGATCCGGAATCCGTCAGCAGATTTCTGCGCCTGACGGCATCGTCTTCTCCGGAACCATAAGTGCAAGATTACCTTCCGCATCCTCTGCACAGAGCAGCATGCCTTCTGATAAGACACCTGCCAGCTTTGCCGGTTTTAAGTTCACCAGTACCATGACCTTTTTCCCCACCATTTCTTCAGGTTCATAATACTTATGAATACCGGACACGATCTGCCTGGTCTGGCTTCCGATTTTCACCTGTGAGCAAAGCAGTTTTTTCGATTTCGGCACCGCTTCACACTTCAGAATTTCTCCCACCTGAAACTGCATCGCACCGAACTGCTCATATTCGATTTCTTCCTTGGCCGGAATATCGATCCCCGGAAGATCTGTTTCAGATATTTCCTTCTTCTCCGGTTTTTCTGCCTTTTTGGGCTGATCCGGTTTAATTCCTGCCTTGGCAAGATTTTCTGCCGCAATTTTCTGCTGCGTTTCAAAATCCGCTCTCTGTTTTTCCGTAATGACAGCAGCCTTTTTCAGAACTTCTTTCAGATCCTTCCGTGCAAAAAGCATTTCCGGTGCTTCGGATACTTTCGTTCCTGAAGGATACAGCCCAAACTGATCCAATGTGTCAAAATCACGCATCTCTGTATTCAGTTCAGCAACTGTTTTCCGTGCCGCATTCGGCATATAGGGTTCAAGGAGAGATGCACCGATCACGATGGATTCTGTCAGATTATAAAGAACCGTTGCCAGACGATCCTTCTTTGTCTCATCCTTCGCCAGTGCCCATGGTTCTGTTTCATCAATATATTTGTTGCAGCGTTTGAACAGTGTGAAAATTTCAGAAATTGCATCTGCAACTCTCAGTTCTGCCATTTTTTCTTCTACATTGGCATAACAGCCGGTAACTACCTTCTTCAGGTCTTCATCTACAGCCTCTGTTACACCCTTGTTCTCTACAACACCGCCAAAGTACTTATTGGTCATGGCAATCGTACGACTGACAAGATTACCATAGGTATTGGCAAGGTCTGAATTGAAACGTTCTACCATCAGCTCCCATGTAATTACGCCATCATTGTCAAACGGCATTTCATGCAATACGAAGTATCTGACAGCATCCACGCCAAACAGATTTACAAGGTCATCTGCATAGATTACATTTCCCTTGGATTTGCTCATCTTCTCGCCGCCCTGTAACAGCCACGGATGTCCGAATACCTGCTTGGGAAGCGGAAGCCCAAGTGCGATAAGGAAAATGGGCCAGTAAATGGTATGGAAACGGATAATATCTTTCCCGATGAGATGCAGATCTGCGGGCCAAAGCGCCTTAAACTGATCTGAACTGTTCCCGTCAGCATCATATCCGATTCCTGTGATATAGTTGGTCAGCGCATCCAGCCATACATAGATGACGTGCTTCGGATCAAAATCCACAGGGATCCCCCATTTAAAAGAAGTCCTGGATACACACAGATCCTGCAGACCCGGAAGCAGGAAATTATTCATCATCTCATTCTTTCGTGCAACCGGCTGAATAAACTCCGGATGTGTATTGATATAATCAATCAATTGCGGTGCATATTTACTCATACGGAAGAAATATGCCTCTTCCTCTGCCGGATGAACTTCAGATCCGCACTCCGGACATCTGCCGTCTACCAACTGTGATTCTGTATAGAATGCCTCACATTCCGTACAGTACATTCCCTTATAGGAACCTTTGTAAATATCCCCCTGATCATAGAACTTTTTGAAAATCTTCTGTACCTGTTTTACGTGATCCTCATCCGTTGTACGGATAAAACGGTCATAAGAAGTATCCATCAGATCCCATAACCCCTTGATCGTTGTGGATACCTGGTCAACAAACTCCTTTGGAGAGCTGCAGCCTGCTTCGATTGCACGGGTTTCGATCTTCTGTCCGTGTTCATCTGAACCAGTCTGAAAATGAACATCATACCCGTCTTTTCTCTTATATCTTGCAATGGCATCGGCCAGTACAATTTCATAACTGTTGCCGATATGCGGCTTGCCTGATGTATAGGCAATGGCAGTTGTGATATAGTATTTTCCTTTGTTCTTCATTCTTTATGGAACTCCTTTACCCTTTGATTAGTATGTCAGTATCTCGCATCCGGTCTCGGTCACAAGCACCTGAACCTCCCACTGTGCGGAAGGCTTACGGTCTGCCGTATATACTGTCCAGTCATTGTCTTCATCTACAAAAATCTCATCTGTTCCCAGATTTACCATCGGTTCAATGGTAAATACCATGCCCGGTACCATCAGCATCTCTGTTCCTTTTTTCGTTACATAGCTGACATATGGTTCTTCATGAAATTCAATTCCGCATCCGTGTCCACCAATTTCTCTGACAATTGTATAACCATTCTCCAGTGCATGCTTATGTACCGCTTCGCCCATATCCCCCAGAAAATGCCATGGAATTACTTCCTTCACACCGATTTCCACACATTCCTTTGTAACATCTACAAGCTTTTTCTTTTCGGGAGAAACATCGCCGATACAGAACATTCGTGAAGAATCGGAAAAATATCCATTCAGAATCGTTGAACAGTCCACATTTACAATATCTCCGTCCTTCAGGACATCATCTTTTGACGGAATTCCGTGGCAAACCTGATCATTGATCGATGTGCAGCAGTTCTTCGGAAATCCTTCATAATTCATAGTTGCACAGATACCACCCATTTCTGCTGTCTTCTCTGCAACCAGACGATCTATCTCTTCTGTACTCATGCCTGCATGTATTTTAGATGCAACCAGATCCAGACATGCAATATTGATCTTTGCACTTTCCCGTATTCCCTGAATCTGTTCCGGCGTCTTCAACAGTCCTCTGTCCGGAACCACATGTCCTGCCACCTCACACTCAATAATTCTTTCGTCAAATGCTTCATGACATTTCTTATATTTTTTTCCACTTCCACACCAGCATAAATCATTGCTTCTTAATTTTTTATACATTCTCTGCCTTCTTTTTGATTCTACATATAATTATACAGGATTAGTATGCCTTTTCACAATGCAAAAGTCAAATTCTAATCAATAATGATATCCGCATTTCAAGACTCACGTCACTTGGCTCTGCTCCATAAGCAGACACCGCCTGCGAAACCTTCGGTTTCTCGGTCGTGTTGCTCGCCAAATGTCCTTGCCCATCCCCTCGTGCAAGCACGATGGCTGGTCAATGCCACTTGGCTCTGCTTATGCACGCAAAAAAACAGAGCTCTTTCAGGAGATTTTTCCCCTTTATAAGCTCTGCTTTTCATATTTCTTTCACCTAAAATCATTCTCCGGAAGTTCACATCCGGTTCAGAAATCCTCTTACATTGTCTTCTATACTGCCTCTGAACACTGCTGATCCCGCCACAATCACATTTGCACCGGCCTTAATGACCGTGCTGACATTATCCAGATTGATACCACCATCTACCTCAATATCCTTATCCATGCCACGGACAGTAAGCATACTGCGAAGCTCACGGATTCTTTCCGTAGAAGCATCAATATATTTCTGTCCGCCAAATCCCGGCTCCACGCTCATTACCAGAAGCAGATCCAGCTGGTCCAGAAATGGTGCAAATGCATCAATATTGGTATGCGGCTTCACTGACATTCCGGCCTTTTTGCCGTTTCTGTGAATTGCATCAATCACCGCATTCGGGTCCGAAGCTGCTTCCTGATGAAATGTGATAATATCCGCTCCGACCTCTGCAAACTCATCAATATAGCGAATCGGATCAGTAATCATCAGATGCACATCAAAAACACAGTCCGTAACGCTGCGTATGCTCTTGATGACAGGCATTCCATAGGAAATGGATGGAACAAACACACCATCCATGACATCTATATGAATGTACTGTGCACCCGCCTGAGTGGCGGCTGTAATCTGCTGACCAAGTCTTGTAAAATCCGCTGACAGAATTGATGGTGAAAGAATATTCATATTATTTTACGAAGTCCTTTACTGAGGTGTAAATACCTTTGCCGTCCAGTCCGTATTTCTCTACCAGTGCTGTTGCAGGGCCGGATTCTCCGAACACATCCTGCATGCCGATCTTCTTCACCGGTGTTGGGCACAGTTCTGCAAGTGCATCACATACAGCGCTTCCAAGTCCGCCGATTACGGAATGTTCTTCTGCCGTAACTACTTTTCCGGTCTTCTTTGCGGATGCTGCAATCAGTTCCTTATCCAGCGGTTTAATCGTGCAGATATTGATCACCTCTGCAGAAATACCATCTGCCGCGAGCATATCTGCTGCCTCAAGTGCTGCGCCTACGCAGATACCGGTTGCCACAACTGTAACATCAGTACCCTCGCGAAGGATGGTTCCCTTACCGATTTCAAATTTATAATCCGGTCTGTCATTTACGATCGGGCATGCTGCACGCCCGAATCTGATATAAACAGGTCCGTCATGTTCTACTGCTGCACGGACTGCTGCCTTTGCTTCAATATCATCTGCCGGGCACATAACTACCATTCCCGGAATTACTCTCATCAGCGCAAGGTCTTCATTACACTGATGACTGGCACCGTCTTCACCTACTGTTACACCGGCATGTGTTCCACCGATCTTTACATTCAGGTGCGGATAACCGATGGAATTTCTGACCTGTTCGAATGCACGTCCTGTTGCAAACATGGCAAAAGAGCTGACAAACGGAATCTTGCCTGTTGTTGCAAGTCCTGCTGCAATTCCCATCATATTGCTCTCTGCGATACCGCAGTCAATGTGACGATCCGGGAATTTTTTTCTGAACATGGAGGTTCTTGTTGCTTCCGCAAGATCTGCGTCCAGAACAACGAGGTTCGGATATTCATCGCCAAGCTCACAGAGCGCATTACCATAACTGTCCCTTGTCGCAATCTTCTTTACATCACTCATAACTGTTCACCGATCCTTTCCAGGTCTGCCATTGCAGTTGCATACTCTTCATCATTCGGAGCCTTGCCGTGCCAGCTTACCTGATTTTCCATAAAGGATACGCCCTTGCCCTTGGTGCTGTGCATGATGATTGCTGTCGGCATGCCCTTGGTATTTCTTGCTTCCGCAAGTGCACTTCTGATCTGGTCAAAATCATCTGCTTCAATCTTAATCACATGGAAATTAAATGCTTCAAACTTCTTATCGATCGGATACGGAGAATTTACCTTATCAACAGGTCCGTCAATCTGAAGACCATTGTTATCTACAATGACAACAAGATTATCAAGCTTGCGGAAGCCTGCAAACATAGATGCTTCCCATACCTGTCCTTCTTCAATTTCTCCATCACCCAGAAGTGTATATACACGGAAATCCTTATGATCAAGCTTTGCAGAAAGAGCCATTCCACATGCTGCAGAAATTCCCTGTCCGAGTGAACCGCTGGACATATCGATTCCGGGCAGATAATTCATACTCGGATGTCCCTGCAGACGTGAGCCAAGCTTACGAAGAGTGGTAAGCTCTTCTACCGGAAAATAACCCCTCTGTGCCATTACGGAATATAATGCAGGTGCACAGTGTCCCTTGGATAAAACAAAACGATCCCGATCCGGATTTTTCGGATTCTTCGGATCAATTCTCATTTCCTCAAAATAAAGATATGTCATCATATCTGCAGATGATAATGATCCGCCTGGATGACCGCACTTAGCTGAATGTACTGCTGTTACGATGCCCTTGCGGACTTCATTTGCCGTCTTCTGCAACTCTTTGTTCGTCATAGCTGTCTCCGCTCCTTTTTATTTTTATTTCAACCTCAGAAAAAATTGCCGAGGAAAAATCACCACATAGAATTTAACACAACTCAGAATTAAACACAACTTTTCATTTCTTTGTCTGACCGTAATATGCATTTGCACCATGTTTACGGTAATAATGTTTATCCTGCAGCTCCTGCGGCGCCGGTTGTACATGAGGATTGATCACTTCACAGCGATATGCCATCTTGGCACATTCCTCTGTTACCACCGCATTATGTACTGCTTCAATACCGTCCTTCCCCCAGGAAAAAACACCGTGATTCTTGCACAGAACTGCGGGAACTGCGACCGGATCTTTCCCCAGGCGGGCAAATTCATTGACAATCAGATGACCGGTATTCTCTTCGTATGCATCTTCTATTTCTTCCGCTGTCAGACATCTTGCACATGGAATCTCGCCATAGAAATAATCCGCATGTGTTGTTCCATAACACGGAATTCCTCTTCCTGCCTGTGCCCAACTGGTCGCATAGGAAGAATGCGTATGAACAATTCCGCCAATGTTTTTCCATGCCTTGTATAATTCCACATGGGTCGGTGTGTCAGAAGAAGGATTCAGATCTCCTTCTACCTTATTGCCGTCAAGATCCATGACAACCATATCATACGGCGTCATCTTATCATAATCAACGCCACTTGGCTTAATTACGAATAATCCGCTCTCACGATCAATTTCACTCACATTTCCCCAGGTAAACGTAACCAGTCCGTATTTCGGAAGCAGAATATTTGCTTCATAGACTTTTTTCTTCAGCTCTTCCAGCATAATACTAACCTCTTTTCCTGTCTGCACATTAATTGCGGACCTTTTTTTCATTTACTGCTCATTACTCAAGTGAGTCCACCGCTGCTCTTTCAATGGCAAGACCGGCCATATAATCCTTCATGAAATCATCAAACCCTGCAACATCTTCTGCAGAAGGTTCTGTTGTTTCCACTTTGCCGCCATGGAATACCTTTGCAGCAAGATACTGCTCCAGCGTTTCCTTTTCTTCTTTCTGAAGCATATAGGCTGCCAGAAGAGCCATTCCCCACGGGCCACCTTCTCCTGCCGTTTCCATCAGCTTGATCGGTGCATTCAAAGCTGCCGCCATAACGCGGTCGCCGACGCCTTTGGTCTTGAAAAAGCCACCCTGTCCGTAGAAGAAATCCACCTTTACATTTTCTTCCTTCATCAGGATATCGTTTCCTGCCTTCAATGCGCCAAGTGCAGTATACAGATGCGTTCTCATAAAGTTGGCCAGATTGAACCTATCATCCGGTCTTCTTACGAACAGTGGTCTTCCTTCATTAAATCCCGTAATGCTTTCACCGGAAAAATAGTTATACGCCAGAAGACCGCCACAGTCCGCATCACCTTCCATTGCTTTTCTGTATAATGTTCCGTACAGTGTATTGTCATCCGGATTCGCGCCGATTGCCTTTGCAAATTCCCTGAAAAGACCTACCCATGCATTCAGATCGGAAGTGCAGTTATTACAGTGCACCATTGCCACCTGTTCTCCGGACGGTGTGGTCACAAGATCCAGTTCATCATGTGCTTTTTTCAGATCATGTTCCAGAACCACCATGGAAAATACCGAAGTTCCGGCAGAAATATTGCCGGTTCTTACGCCTACGGAATTGGTTGCTGCCATGCCTGTTCCTGCATCTCCTTCAGGCGGGCATACCGGAATTCCTGCCTGAAGTGTTCCTGTAGGATCCAATTTTCCTGCACCTTCTGCGGTCAGTTTTCCGGCTTCCTGTCCTGCCACAAGTACTCTGGGCAGAACTCCGCGGATATTCCATGCAAAATGTCTGTCTGCAACCAGCGCATCGAACTGATCCAGCATTTTGCTGTTGTAATCGCAGGTATCCGAATCAATCGGGAACATGCCGGAACCGTCGCCGACACCGATCACTTTTTCCCCGGTCATCTGCCAGTGGATATAGCCTGCGAGTGTTGTTACGAATGTAATGTTTCCCACATGCGGTTCCTGATTCAGGATTGCCTGATACAGATGTGCAATGCTCCATCTTTGCGGAATGTGATATCCGAAAAGAGCTGTCAGTTTATCGGAAGCTTCTTCTGTAATGGTATTTCTCCATGTTCTGAAGGGCACCAGCAGTTCGTTTTTCTGATCAAATGCCATATAGCCGTGCATCATCGCGGAAAACCCCATTGCACCGATCTTTACCAGTTTTTCCCCATACTGCTTTTCCACATCTGCTGCCAGATCTCTGTAACAATCCTGAAGTCCTGTCCAGATATCCTCCAGTGTGTAGGTCCAGATTCCATGATCCAGACGGTTCTCCCACTGATGGCTTCCTGATGCGATCGGATTATGTTCCATATCTGTCAATACTGCCTTGATTCTTGTTGATCCGAATTCAATGCCGAGAACTGTTCTGCCCTCTGCAATTGCTGCCTTATTATCTCCCATATCTGTCTCTCGCCTTCCCGGTCAGAAAAAATATTCTGCCGATGTTTTCCTTATCTGTACAGTGCGCTGTTCCATCTCAGCTCATTCTTGAGCTGATAAAGATCTGTATGATTGTCGATCAGAACCGTCTCAATGCCCATGGCATCCGCCCAGTCGATCATCTGCTCTGCAGACAGATCATAGGTAAATGCGGTATGATGTGCGCCGCCTGCAAGAATCCACGCAGCTGCTCCCGTCTTAAGATCAGGCTGCGGTGTCCAGAACGCTGTTGCAACGGGAAGCTTTGGCATGGGCTTTTCTGTCTTTTTGCAGTCCACAACGCTGATGATCAGGCGGAAATGATTTCCCATATCCACAAGTGAGCATGCAATTCCGGAGCCGGTCTTACTCGTAAATACAAGACGTGCAGGATCCTCTCTGTTTCCCATGGACAACGGGCAGACCTTGATGGAAACCGGACCGTCTGCAATTGTCGGACATACTTCCAGCATATGAGCTTCCAGAATTCCTTCCTTGCCTTTTACAAAGTTATAGGTATAGTCCTCCATAAAGGAAGTTCCTTTTGCATCTTTTTTACCTGCGGTCATGATCTTCATCAGACGAACCATGGCTGCAGTCTTCCAGTCGCCTTCTGCACCGAAACCATAGCCTTTTTCCATCATTCTCTGCATTGCAAGACCCGGCAGCTGCTTCAGTCCGCCCAGCATTCCAAAGTGAGTAACCACTGCCTGATAATTGCCGTCTTCGCAGAATTTCTCTGTTCCGATTTCGATACGGGCCTGCTCGGAAACATGTCTTCTGAACTCTGCAGGATCTCTGCCTTCCAGCAGAATCTGATAATTCTGATAATATTCTTCTGTCAGCGTATCTACGTCACCCTGAGATACTGCATTTACAACTTCTACAAGGTCATTGACATTGTAATGATCAATTTCCCAGCCAAACTTAATCTGTGCCTCCACCTTATCGCCTTCGGTTACGGCAACATTATTCATGTTGTCGCCGAAACGGCAGACACGGATGTGAGAAGATTCCATAACACCGATCGCCGTGCGCATCCAACCCGCAAGCTGCTCTACGACTTCCGGATCTGTCCAGTGTCCTACGATGATCTTACGATCAATTCCCATACGGGACACAATATGCCCGTATTCCCTGTCCCCGTGTGCGGACTGATTTTCATTCATAAAATCCATATCAATGGTGTCATACGGGATCTCTTCATTGAACTGCGTGTGTAAATGACATAACGGCTTTTTATACTCCTGAAGACCGATAATCCACATCTTGGCCGGGGAAAAAGTATGCATCCATGTGATAACGCCGGCACATTCCGAATCATTATTGGCCTCATTGAAAGTTCTGCGGATTGATGCCTGGTCAATCAATGTGGGTCTGCAGACAATTTCAAACGGAAGCTTTCCCGTTGCATTCAGCTCTTTTACTATCTTCTGCGAATGCTCTGCTACCTTTCTAAGGCACTCATCTCCATAAAGATCCTGTGATCCGGTTGCAAACCAGAACTTATAATTCTGTGACTGTTTCATTTGTTTCCTCCTGTTTTTTCTTATTGTTCACCGGCAGTAATATTACTCACCGAACTGCGTACTGTAATATCCTCTTCAAACTCATGTGTGGCACCATACTGCGCATTATGAATCAGATGCACCAGATTTTCTGCTGCCTTTGCTCCCAGTTTCTCTTTAGGATGCGGCACAGAATCCAGTCCCATCCCGTTCATCTGTGCGAGATCTGAATCATCCATACTGACAACAGACATCTGCTCCGGTATCCGTATGCCTTTTTCCCCGAGAAAGCGGATTACTTCTACTGCCACCTGATCGTTATAGGCAAATATACCTGTACATTCTTTCAGCCTTCTGCAGATTTTTTCACGGTTTTCTTCCATATGGGCAAGATCCTCCGTATCCAGCCATACAATCCAGTCATCATGAATCTGATTGCCGGCTTCCTTCATGGCCTGAAGATAGCCACTGTATCTTGCATGTCCCTGTCCGTCATCCAGCTTCAGAATGCAACCGATTTTCCTGTGACCGTGCTCTGTCAGCATCTTTACCGCCCGATATGCGCATTTTCTGTCATCCATGGAAACATGTGGGCAGTTCAGCTCCGGATAGTAACTGTTGACAAAAAGCATCGGTATTCTGCGTGAAATCAGTTCCCGGTACAGATCAAGATTAGGATTTGGCAGTGCGCTCTTGGTCGGTTCCACAATCATTCCCGCAATGTCATCATGCTGCAGAATGTCCTCCAGAATAGAACGTTCTCTTTCAAATGTATTGTTGGTAAATGCAATCTGCATGGAATAACCGTAATCATTCAGTTTGCTCTCAATGCCCTGAATCATTCTGGGAAAAATATAGCCATCCACATAAGTTGTAATTACGGCAATCCGCTTCTGCCTGTTTGCTGTTGTCTGTACATGCAGATCTGAAACATAGGTGCCACTGCCGCGTCTGCTGGTCAGAATTCCCTTAGCTTCCAAACGTCCAATGGCATGTCTTGCCGTCTGTCTGCTGATCCGGAACTGACTGCACAGTTCATTTTCTGACGGTATCTTCATCCCCGGTGCAAGTGCGCCGCTGTCAATTCTTTCTGTGATCCATCCGATCACTTCCTGATACTTTGCCACGTGTTTTCTCCCTGTGTATTCTGGTTTACGCTTTTCGTCTTTATGCATTAATGTTGTACTTATACATAAGTTGTATTTATTTTCTCACCATTTTTGCACACATTTTCTGACTAATATTGTATTTTAGCAACTTATCCGTCTTTATGATATCGTTGTCCATGTATCATGTCAATCAGATTTTCCATTAAAATATGGACATATTTTAAAAGTTGTATATGTACATATTTTCAAAAAAACCTGCTTCGAAGATGCTATTGCAATAATAATATCACTCATTATTTACGAAAAAAGGACATCCGCATACTCTGCCGATGTCCTGTCTTTCGCTGTAATATTCTGTTATCTGCCGCTCTGCCCGCGATAAAAATAAAACATATACTGCTGCATTACGCCGTTATAAGGTTCATACGCCGTAAAAGGATACCCCTGGGGATATTCCGTCTCCAGTACCCGGTTAATCCATACATCCCTCGGAAAGGAATTCAGCCGGTGGAATCCGAACAATTCCGTACAATTCGCTACCTTGGTTCCCACGCCATAGATACATTCCAGGCTCTGTTCAAGTGTCAGATCCTCCATCTGCCGCATCCGGTCAAAATCAATGATCCCATCCGCAGCAGCCTTGGCCGCGCGTCTTACATATTCTGTCCGGTAGCCCAGCCCGCATTCGCTTAACTGCTGTGCAGTAAGCATCGCCAGTTGTTCAGGGGTTGGGAACGCATACAGCACGTTCTGCTCTGATTCTGTCTCTATTGCCGTTCCTGCCATCCTGCAGAGGTTTTCTATTGCCGTACGGATCGCCGGGATGCTCTTTCTCTGTGAAATAATGAAACTGATCAGCATTTCCCACGGATCCTGCCTCAGAATCCGGATTCCCTGTCCGTATATGGCCGCCTGATATAAAAAAGGATCCTGCTCCGGATCAATTTTCTTTCTGATCTCCTTATAACTTTCCTGAAAATCAAAGTACCGGTACCAGAATGCCTCGAATTTTTCTTTACTGCAATCTGCTTCCAGCTGTGATACATTTTTTCTCCTGATATGAAGATGTTCACTTCCCGCAATAATTCTGCAGAAACCATTATCCTGCATTGTCCATCGAAAGCACTGTCCACTGCCTGCTATTTTCTCAAGATCCAGATCATCGCTGCACGTAAAGATCATTTTCTCATCCCTGCCTTTGCCTGCACCTGACGCTCTTCCTCAATCATACTGTCAAGATATCCGCGATCCCACATCAGAATCTTCAGTTTTCTGGCGGCATCAACTGCCGGTGCCGTGAAATACTGATTTGTCATGACCGCACCAACCATCCGGTCGTAAAAGTCCCTGCCGGCATAAGCCTCCTGAACTGCCTTCACACCAATCGGCTTATCATAACATTTGCACTGCACAGCATAAGTCACTCCATCTTTTTCTGCCAGAATATCCGTTCCGAAATCTCCGCTTCCTCTGGTTACTTCCACATCTACAAAACCATGCGCCCGTAAAAGATCCGCACAGTAATATTCAAACTCGTGCCCTTCCAGTTCATCCATCGGAAGCGGCCTGCTGCGCCTTAATCTGATCAGAATCAGTATCAATACTGCTGCCACCAGACAAAGCGCTGCAATTACGATATAAATCTTCATTCCTGCCATTCGATTATCCGCTCACCCGCTATTTCTGCACTTCTGTTTTCCATCCGCCCGTTATTTCAGAAGTGCCTGATAGATTTCTCTTTTGCCGACACCACGATCTGCTGCCACCTGTTTCATGGCATCCTTATGCGGCATTCCTGCATCCTCATAAAATTTCATGTGCTCTTCAATACTCATTTCCTGCCATCTGGCCTGTTTTTCTTCTTCCTTCTGTGACAGACTTCTGCCTTCGATCACAAGCACATATTCTCCGCGCGGCTCATTTTTACTGTACCAGCAGACTGCCGCTTCAAGCGTTGTCGGCATGATATCTTCAAATTTTTTGGTCAGTTCCCTGCAAATCGTGATTCTGCGGTCTCCTAATGTCTCCAAAAGATCCTTCAGCACAATTCTCAGATGATGCGGCGCCTCATACAGAATCATTGTCCTGCTCTCATTTTTCAGTTCTTCCAGTATCACTTTTCTTGCTTTTTTATCATCCGCACCCGGTAAAAAACCTTCGAAGCAAAACCTTCTGGTACTGAGACCGGAAAGCGTCAGCGCCGTAATGCATGCTGCAGGCCCCGGCAGCGAAGTCACTGTGATTCCGGCTTCCTGACACATGCGGACCAGCACCTCTCCAGGATCCGATATCGCCGGCGTACCGGCATCCGTAATCAGTGCAACGTTTATCCCCTGCTGCATCTTTCCGATCAGATATTCTGCCTTGTCTACCTTGTTATATTCATGATAACTTGTCATTGGTGTATGAATATCAAAGTGGTTCAGAAGCTTCAGACTGTTCCTTGTATCCTCTGCTGCAATCAGATCCGCCTCTTTCAGCGTTTCCAGCACACGAAAGGTCATATCATCCAGATTTCCGATTGGTGTTGCACATAGAAAAAGCTTTCCTGCCATTTTCACTTCCCTTTCATATGAGGCTGCAAGTACCTTCGTCATACAGCTCCGGCTCTATTTCAATAGCCATATATATCATATATTTCCTGCGTATACTTTCCCTGACTCTCGTATATAATCAGAGGTTTCTCCACCGTCATCCGGGATTTTCCGCCACGTACCGCTTCAATCAGCACCATCGTCGGCTCATGATCAACAAAGGGATGAACCATCTTCATTCTTTTCGGTTCCAGCCGGTAGTCATGCAACGTGACAATAATTTCCGCAAGACGGAACGGCCGGTGCACCAGAAAAAGCTTTCCGCCCGGCTTCAGCAGCTTTGCAGATGCCTTCACCACATCTTCAAGCGTACACAATACCTCATGTCTTGCAATCGCCTTCGGACTGTCAGGATTCTGCAGTCCATGCTGACTGATCATATATGGCGGATTACAGGTGATAACATTAAAAGAAGCAGCGTCAAACTGCTCCCCTGCCTCTTTAATGTCGCCTCTTACAATTGTAATTCTGTTTTCAAGATGATTCAGAAGAACACTTCGCTGCGCCATATCGGCGCTTTCTTCCTGAATTTCAAGACCATACAGATGCCCTGCCTGTGTCTTGGCTGACATCAGAATGGGAATTATCCCTGTTCCGGTACCCAGATCCAGTACCCTGCTGCCGGCCGTCGCCTGTGCAAAACCCGACAGCAGAACCGCATCCATCCCAAAACAGAACCTCGCAGGATCCTGAATGATATGATAACCGTTCCGCTGAAGATCATCAATCCGTTCTCCCGGCTTTAAATCAATTGTCATCAAGTTTGGATTTTGCATCGGTCTGCTCTATTTTCTCCAGATTCTCAAGCTCAGCATCCTCTTCAGACTTGCCGTTCTTACCATTATTCCCGTTACCGTTCTTACGCTTCTGCTTCTTCTTTACAAAATGAAGTGTTTCCAGTTTGCAATCATGCACTTCCTTTGCATCATTGACATCTACCAGAATTCTGACCATCTGACGAAGAACACTGATACTTGAAACCTCACCTTTAAGTCCGTCATCCGTAGTTACAATATCTCCGATATTCGGCATCTTACGATTGATCTCTTCATAAACATCTTCTTCATTTTTCAGACAGCACATCAGCCTTCCGCACACACCGGATATTTTCGTCGGATTCAGAGACAGACTCTGCTCTTTTGCCATCTTAATGGAAACCGGAGCAAAATCAGCCAGATAGGAATGACAGCAGAGCGGTCGTCCGCAAATACCGATTCCGCCGATAATCTTGGTTTCATCTCTGACGCCGATCTGTCTGAGTTCGATTCTCGTCTTGAATACTGCTGCAAGATCCTTTACCAGTGCACGGAAATCTATTCTTCCATCAGCGGTAAAGTAAAACAGCACCTTATTATTATCAAATGTATATTCTGCATCAATCAGCTTCATTTCAAGACCATGCTTCTGGATTTTTTCCAGACAGATCTTAAATGCTTCCTTCTCTTTTGCCCGGTTCGATGCTTCCTGCTCATCATCTTTCGGATTCGCAATTCTCAACACCGGTTTTAAGGGCTTAATGACCTTTTCGTCCTCAATGTCTCTCGGATCTCCGACAACTGTGCCGTACTCTATTCCGCGAGCAGTTTCCACAATAACATGATCACCCTTGTGTATCTCATATTTCCCTGGAGCAAAAAAATATACCTTCCCGGCGGTTCTGAACCGTACGCCGATTACTGTTGTCATAGATTCTCCTTCACTGCTATCATAAGCATTTCCAATGCCAGATCTGCATTCACATTTGCATCCAGCCTTTTTCTGGCTTTCCGCATGGCTTCGATGATTCGATTCAGACCTTCATATGAGCACCGGTCAGCCGTATCTCTAATATACGATATTTTGTCCCTGAAAATCAAGTGATCATCCTCTTCTGTTGCCTTACAGACAAGAACATCTCTGAACCAAAACGTCAGCACATCCAGAAAATCCTGCTTCCTGTCCTGTTCCTGCGCGGTTATGATCTCATGAACCGTATTATTGATTTCAAAAATTTCTTTTCTGCCCAGATTCTGAACCAGGGAAATCGTCTGATTTCTAAGCTCCTCGAATTCTTCATTCTGGGCCAGCTGGATTGCCTTTCCGACATTTCCCCTTGCAAATGCCACACAGAGATCCGCCTTGTAATCCACAATCTTGATCTGTTCCATCAGAAATTTTCTGACAGAATCATCACTGGCCGGTTTCATCGGCAATACAATACATCTGCTGATAATCGTCGGCAGAAATGCTTCTGTATTTTCTGTCAGAATAATAATCACAACATATGCCGGTGGTTCCTCCAGCGTCTTTAAAAGTGCATTCTGCGCTGAAGCTGTCATTTTTTCGCCTTCCGGAATAATGTAAATCTTATATTTTCCGGAATATGGCTTAATCTGAACATCATCCCTGACCTGTGCTCTGATTTCATCTACACCGATACTCCCCGGCTTCTCATGTGTCACCGTGATAATATCCGGATGATCCATGTGCTCTGCCTGTATACAGGAATGACATTGATCACATGCTTCCATATATTCGCCCGTTTCCCGGCGGTCTTCACACTGAAGCGTTTTTGCAAATATTCCTGCAATAAACTCTTTCCCGGATTCCTTTTCACCTGCAATGATATATGCATGTGATACCTTGCCGGTACGCAGTGCGTTCTGCAAATGATCCTTCATCTGAGTCTGATCGATGATATCGGCAAAACGTGCCATAACGTGCCTCGTTTCCTGATTTCTATGACCTTATGTAAAAATATCCAGAAGAAGTCCCTCAATATCTCCGATAATCCCCATAATCGTGATATTGTCCTTCTCCTCCTTAAGCATTTCCTGCGTCAGTGCATCCAGATTCTGGTTCACCAGACGAATAATTCCATATACACGATGACGTCCCTTCTTATCCAGAAAATTCTCTCTGCTGAAAGAATGTGATCTCGTTACCACCTCATTCAGAAATTCGCGGATCATCGTGCGATACCGCTGCATATCCCGAATATCATGCTTTTTGGAAATCTGTCTGCCCTGCATGGAAATATTCTGCATCATTACATTCAGACGCGCGGCAAGCCCCTCATCCTCCAGCTTGCTGGTCAGAATGAACTTAAATTTATCATCTGCCTGCTGTACCTGTTCCGGCGTTTCCACCGGCAATGGCTGCTGAACCTGATTGACCTTCATATCCATACTGATGCCTCTTTCCTGTGATTTTCAGATCAGTCATCTCCGGATCAGAACTGCATCCCCGGTTGGCATTCCTCCTGAATATAGGAAATCACTTCTTCCAGACACGTTCCGATCTCTCCATTATTACTGAACGTTCTGGTAATACCTGCTTTTCTTATATTCTCCGGACTGAAATCACTTTCATCTGCCAGATACCTTCTGCAAAGTTCATCATACTTTGGATGCTCCTGCTTGGCCTCACGGTGCATTGCCCGTTCCATGCGGATCCTGTCATCAGACTCGATCATCACCGGCACTACCCTGTCCCGCCCAAAATAGCTGCACAGAGACATGTACGCTTCCAATGTATTGATCATCAGATAGCTTCCCGTATTCAGATCAATCTGTCCATCATCAACCGTATAATATCTCCACTCTCCATAGTTGGTATGATAAGCTCTCTCTTCTATAATCTTTCGGTCATTTTTCAGTGCCTGATAACCTGCTTCATCAGAGAAGAAATACTGAATCCCGTTTTCCTCCCCCTGACGCATCGGCCTTGTGGTATACAGCACCACCTTTTTCAGCCCCAGTGCTTCATTTTTCAGCAGATTTTTATATATTGTATCCTTACCCGTAGTGCTCTTTCCCATCAGCAATACGATTTTTCCCATAATTTTCCCCGTTTATCAGATATCAATCACTCTGATCATATTTGTTTTTCCTGAAACTCCAAGCGGTACTCCTGCTGTCAGAACAACCTTATCGCCTTCGTGAATAAGGCCTGCATTCTCTGCTGCAGAAATTGCTTCACGGAAAAGATCATCCGTTGAATTCTCTTTTCTGATCTGAACAGGTGCAACGCCCCACATCAGATTAATTTGTCTGCAGACACCTGCATCCATTGCACAACCGATAATCGGGCATGTAGGCTTATATCTTGATACCATTCCTGCAGTAAATCCGGACATAGTCACTGAAATAATCGCATCTGCCTTGATCTCTGCCGCAATCGTGCATGTTGCATGAGAAATTGCGGTTGTCGTATCTTCAACTACTGCGCCCTTTCTCTTCTCAAGACGTCCTGCATAGTCAATATCCTCTTCTGCACGCTCTGCAATCCTGGCCATCGTTCTGACTGCTTCAATCGGATAATTTCCGTTTGCCGTCTCTCCTGACAGCATGATCGCTGTTGTTCCGTCATAAATTGCATTAGCTACATCCGTTGCCTCCGCTCTCGTCGGGCGCGGATGTTCAATCATGGATTCCAACATCTGCGTCGCCGTGATTACATACTTGCCTTCCGCTTCTGCCAGTTTGATCATTCTCTTCTGCAGAACCGGAACTTCCTCCAGCGGAACCTCGACACCCATATCACCTCTGGCTACCATAATACCATCTGCAACTGTCAGAATTGCATTCAGATTCTTAATTCCCTGTGTACTCTCAATCTTCGCAATAATCTTCATCGGGCTATGATGTTCTTCAAGAATCTTACGGATCGCCAATACATCATCTGCCGTCCTGGTAAAAGAAGCCGCAATGAAATCAAAACCTTTTTCAATTCCGAACAAAAGATCACTTGTATCCACTTCACTTAAGTATGGCATGGAAAGATCTGCTCCCGGAACATTAACACCCTTATGATTGGAAACCTGACCGCCGTTTACAACGGTACAGATAATATCATTTGCCTTCACTTCATCTACATGAAGTTCAATCAGTCCATCATCCAGCAGTATGGTCATACCTGGCTTGCAATCATTCGTCAGTTCCTTATAGGTAATGGAGACCTTTGATTCATCGCCCAGAATCTCATCTGCTGTCAGTGTAAACTTCTGGCCTTCCTTCAACTCAACCTTGTCTCCTGCAAAATCTCTAAGACGAATCTCCGGTCCTTTTGTATCCAGCATTGTTGCAACATGAAGTCCTAATTCCTCTCTGATTTTACAGATTCTGTCAAACTTCATTCCCTGCTCTTCATGCGTGCCATGGGAAAAATTACATCTGGCAACATCCATTCCTGCGAGCATCAGCTCACGGATTTTGTCTTCACTCTGACTTGCTGGTCCAACGGTACAGATAATTTTTGTTCTGCGCATATATTTTCCTCTTTCATCCTTTATCTTCTGTTTCTCTGATTACTGTAACAAGGGAATCCTTATTCTGGTCTGTTTCTATTCCCTGAAGGTTCATTCCGTTATCTATATAAATCTGCAATTGCTGCAGCAGTTTACGCTCAAATCGCTCTCCGGGCACGATCAGTGGTGTCCCCGGCGGGTACAGGTTGATAAATTCTCCCGCAGTTCTTCCCACGGCATTTTCTATGGGAATCAGCTCTGTCTCCGCATCCCAGGCTCTGTATAATGACATCGCCGTATCATCAGCATTTTCTGTTATCTGATCTGTCTGCTCCTCCGTGCTGCCGCCTGACTGATCTGTTCTGCTACCGGACTCTTCTGGCCTTTCTGATCTGTTACCGGATCTGTCTGGCCTTTCTGATCTGCTTTGCTGTATCTTTATCACTTCCATATGTTTTTGCACATTCTGTGTAGAAACAGAAGCATCAATCTCATTCACCGCATCTGCAAGGCGCCTGATTCCCTCCTCCGTGTCATTTCCGGAAATAATCGCCAGAACATGATATGCACCTGCCATTTCCATCTGCAGATGATATTTTTCTCTCAGGACTTCATACAACTCCTGTCCAGTAATACTGTGATCCGGGATAGCAATCACAATCTTGCATGGATCCGGAATTACACTTTCATCCGGTATGTGAAGATGTCCACATCCATCTGTTTGTCTGCACAGAAAATCATGGTATTTTATCAGTTTTCCAAACCAATCTTTTCTGTTCTTTTCAAGCATCTCCATGCACAAATCTATCGAAGCCATAAAAACATAGGACGGACTGCTTGACTGATAGATTCTCAGATAACGGCGCAACCGCTCTCTATTCACAAGCTTTCCCTGTACATGTAAAAGAGCTGTCTGTGTCATCGACGGAAGTGTCTTGTGCACACTGTGAATTACCAGGTCCGCACCCTGATGAACCGCACTGTCCGGAACCTCCGGAGTAAATCCAAAATGTGCCCCGTGCGCCTCATCAACAATCAACGGAATACCATAACTGTGTACCACTTCTGCAATTTCTGCAATATCTGCGGGAATTCCCTCATAAGTCGGTGAAGTAATAAATACCGCCCTCACTGCCGAATCAAGCTTTTTCTCTATCTCCTTCGCAGTAACTGCATCGGGAAATTCATACCCTTGTACATTCCCGGAATCCAAATATTTCAGTCTCAGATGTTTCAGGTACGCTGCATGGTAAAAAGATTTGTGACTTGCACGAGCTGCAAGTATACAATCTCCCTGATTCATAACCGCCGATACCGCTGCGAGAACTCCACAACTGCTTCCATTTACCAGAAAAAAAGTTTCATCTGCACCATAGAGCCTGTTGGCACGTATCTGTGCAGCCGCAATGATTCCATGTGCATCATGCAGATTATCAAATCCGTCAATCTCCGTAATGTCAATCTTGCTGATGTCTTTTATAACACCAGCTTTAACATTCCTTTTATGCCCGGGCATATGAAATGGATACAGATCACTTTCATTCAATTGTAACAGGTGATCATACAGTTCAGGCATAATGAAAATCTGCCTTTCCACTCTTTCTGAGCTTAACAGTTTCCAGAAAACTGCTATATTTATCTGCTGTTGTCACTACCCATGCTTCTCTGTACTTTGGAGGAACAACAGTCAACGGCCACATATGTTTTTTTATAATATCCTTCTCCAGAAGTGTCAGTTCAAAATCCCTGTCCGCATTTTTCAGTGCTATGCCTGGATGATAAAACCCATGCAGATGCGGATGTATATTCTCCGGTGTATTGTGATGCCAGTCATACAGAAAATAATCATGCAAAAGAGCACCCCTGATCAGTTCCCTCTCATCGCAGCCGACATGAAGCTTTCTATTAATCATAACCGCACATCTTGCAACATAGATACTATGTGTAAAGACAGATACATCTCCATGCTGAATATAAAGCTTTGACTTCTGGAAATTATCCGAATGAAGAATATCACCAGCATACTCTTCCAACAAATGTTCAAAAGCCTTATGCTTCGCCTGCACTTCTTCAGATTCTGTTACATCCACATATTTTTTTGTAAACATTATTGCCTCTGTTTCCGATGTAAATGAACATCAATACAAAAAGCCATTTCTACCTCATTATACCTGAGATTATAACATGAAATCTGAAAATCTGCATTATACATAATGGTAAACAATAACCACTATTTTCTTCTTAAATTCTGTATCAATCACAAATATTATATATTTTAAATATAAAATCTCACACATGAAGTATTTGATTATCTAACCTTAATCCTTACGTTTATCTTCTTCCATCCCACCTGAACCTCAAGTGATCACTATTTTTTCATAACAAAAAAACTCAGTAAACAAAAGTTTACTGAGCCATGATTTTCAATAAAAAAGTGCCTAGAACAGGAATCGAACCGGTGACACGAGGATTTTCAGTCCTCTGCTCTACCAACTGAGCTATCTAGGCACATAATAGCGGGGACAGGATTTGAACCTATGACCTTCGGGTTATGAGCCCGACGAGCTTCCAGACTGCTCCACCCCGCGTTATTAAGTTAATGGATGGCGGTGGATTCGAACCACCGAAGCAATTTGCAGCAGATTTACAGTCTGTCCCCTTTGGCCGCTCGGGAAGCCATCCATATAAAGCCGATGATCGGACTCGAACCGATAACCTGCTGATTACAGATCAGCTGCTCTGCCAATTGAGCCACGTCGGCGTTTCTAACATATTGATAAAACAAATGGGACCTATAGGGCTCGAACCTATGACCCTCTGCTTGTAAGGCAGATGCTCTCCCAGCTGAGCTAAGATCCCGTTCTTCAAAAATGAATATTCAATTTTGAAACGACCCGAAAGGGGTTCGAACCCTTGACCTCCGCCGTGACAGGGCGGCGCTCTAACCAACTGAGCCACCGGGCCAAACACATTTTACACCCTGAAAACCGAACACTGACTATATATATACCATTTCTATCCATTTTGGTCAAGCCCTCGACCTATTAGTACACATCAGCTGAATACCTTACGGTACTTACACACTGTGCCTATCAACCTCGTACTCTCCAAGGGGTCTTACCTATTGCTA
>JAKVKH010000051.1 GCA_022486625.1 Butyrivibrio sp.
ATTCTGCATGGTGCAGGAGAAAGCGGCGCGGATGCTTATGTCTTCTATACGGATCAGCGTCCGCAGTATGATTTTGAGAAAAAACCGGATGACGGAACGGTTATCATTACATTGACAGATGAGCAGGCACTGCATGCATCCAGAATTGTGATAAATGGCAAGGAACACCTGGTCATTTCTGCGGGAGAGCCGGTACCGTCCGGAAATGGCGGATATGATCTGATCAGCAAAGTGCGTGATACAGAATCTGCTGAGTTTGCAGTCTGGCCGGAAATCACGCATTGCAGTGACAGCTTTCTGCAAAAAAAGAAAGCGGCGCCTGCGCGGGAGATCGTTTCATATGATGATTTTGCGGTATACGCGGCAGACAGATGTCAGAACCGTGCAACCTGCACTGTAACAGAGGAAGCGGGTAAAGCAGAACCGCAGTCAAAGGCGTATCATCTGAAAGCAGAACACCTTGATCCTGCAGCAGAAGAAGTTATGCTGAATATTGCATATGAAGGAAATACAGCAGGCATGTATATCAATGGTCACCTTGAAGCAGACAGTTTCTATACCGGACAGATCTGGGAGATCGGGCTGAAAAGATTTCTGCAGAAAGAATCGCAGGAAGCACTTGAGTTTGATATGAAAATTACTGAACTGAGAAAAGATGCAAAGCTGTATCTGGAAAAATGGCCGGAATCTGAAGCAGATACATATTGCAGAATCCGGGAGGTATATACAGAAAGTATCTATCGTACGAAGATTTTCTGAGAAGAACTTTATCAGAGCTGATTATCGCATTGAGAAAAAAGAATGAGATTTTTTTTTACTGTTTGAATATGTGAACCTGTAAATACGACATATACAATATATACAAATGCTCCATCTCCAAGCTGATTTAACGGTTAACAGACTCATGCAGCCTGGTTCTTATGGGAGAACGATATGTCGAAACTAAGATCAACTCTTTTTAAAAATAACAGATTGTTGTTCGCACTGGTTCTTTTTTGGGTTCTGATAGGAAATATTCTGTCAGTTTCTTTTGCCTGCGTATTACAGAGGATTATTGATTTGGTAAATCAGGCCAGTTTAAATGAACTGATTTCATTCCTGAGTATCGTAGCGGTTCTTCTGCTTGCATTGTTCATAACGCAGTGCCTGATAAACTGGTTCAGAAATTTATTTGTATATAGGGCAATGCGCTCATTCAGAGAGGAGATTTTTTCAAGACTGTCACGAAATAATATCACAATGTTCCTGGGGGACAGCACGAGCAGGTATATATCCTATCTGAGCAATGATGCATCCGTGGTAGAAGAAAAATATCTGCTTGGGCTTATACTGCTTATCGGCAGTGTGCTTTCCATGGCAGGAGCAATATCAGTAATGTTCTGGTATAATATTAACTTATCTCTGATCGTTATTCTGTTATGCCTGTTGCCTGTTATTGTTACAAAAATAATGATAAAAAAAATCAGTGAATTTGAACTGGAGAGTAGTGACTCAAATAATAAATTTATTGAAATTCTTAGCAATCTGCTGAATGGTTTTTCTGTTATAAAAAGTTTTCAATCAGAGTCAATGGCTCTGAAGCTGTTCGATAAGCAAAATGAAAAAATGTCAAGATCCCACATGGTCAGGAAGAACAAGGAATCTCTGCTGGCTTCAATATCAAACGTACTCGGTACAGCCATACAGATATCGATATTTGTGATAGGAGGATTATTCGCGATTAGAAATATCCTTTCTGTAGGAACAGTCCTTGCTTATATAAATCTTTCTGAATACATAATAGCTCCATTGCAATCTATTCCGGGATATATTGCGGGAATTAAGTCTTCCGGTGCACTGATTGACAACATTCAGAATCAGCTGAGCAGTTATATGGAGACAGACGGTGATTTGACAATAAAAGAATTAAAATCAGGCATAAAGATTGATAATCTGAGTTTTTCATATGAAAATAAAGTTGTATTATCTGACCTCAGCTATAATTTTAAATCGGGGAAAGCATATGCGATAATCGGAGACAGCGGAAGCGGCAAGTCAACCATCATGCGGCTGCTGCTGCGCGGATACACCAGTTATGACGGAAGTATTTTTTATGATGACATTGATATAAAGAAAGCGACGTCGATTTCGCTTTATAATACAGTTTCATATATGCAACAGTCAACATTTATATTCAATGCGAGTATTCTTGACAATATAACCATGTTCCATGACTATCCTGATGCTGAAGTAATGGAAGCTGTAAAAAAGTCGGGGCTTAAAACGCTGGTTGAAAATAAGGGGCTTTTATACAACTGTGGAGAAAGAGGCTGCAATTTATCAGGAGGAGAACAGCAGAGAATTTCTATTGCACGATGCCTGCTGAAGAAGTCAGAAGTACTTCTGATGGATGAGGCGACATCTTCACTGGATATCACTACTGCTGGCGATATAGCAGACTGTATTGTTCGATTGGACGGTGTTCTTAAAATATTTATTACGCATAATACTGATAGAAAGTTTTTAGAAAAATTTGATCAGATATTGGTACTGCATGACGGCAGACTGACTGCTAAATAAATTTCAAGGTCAGTTTGTCGTCAGATAATATGCATCTGATATCTTTAAATTTATCAGCCGGAATACATACAAGTCATGTCATTCCCGGCATGCATCATTCCATATAGCGATTAATGCCTCATAATTAGATTTCATGTCGGAATTAATGGGTGACTGACTTTTCAGAAGTTGATCAATTATATCTATAGCAGTCGAGCCAAAAGAATCGTAGGCATTTTTAAAGAAAGACATATTTGTATATGCAAATTTCATTTTTGACATATCATAGGTTGGGTCTTTATCAAATTTATCTGCAAGTTGATAGGCTTCATGTATACATGCGGTCATATTTTTACGATCATCAGTCCATGCATTCAATATTGATAGAAGAGCTAATGCAATGGCAAGCATGCGATCATAATAAGTAACTGCATTATCCGGCATAAGGCCTCTGATGTTTTCAACTTCCCATTGAAGGAGACTGATAGCTTCAGGATATTTTTTCCTGGTGTTTAATACGTTTACAGCTGAAATTACAATCATATTTCTTTCAGCTACTGATCTGATCATAGCATCCGTTATATATGAAAAGGATTCTTCACTCGTTTCATCACAATCGCTTAAGATCTGAGCAATATAAGCGTCATTTATTCCACTGTAATTGTATTTTTTATATTCAGCAACAGACTCAGTTCTGTTTCCCATCAGACTGTAAACAGAAGCTATATCTCTATGAATGCTGAGAGTTCCTACATGTTCATCGTTATTCTGCGATAGAAAATCAAGTGAACGGTTCAGAAGCTCCAAAGCTCTTCTTCCATCCTGTATGTCCTCGGAAGTAATATACAGAGCTTTGTATAAATTAGCAGATTCAAATAAAATACGAAAATTATGCGGGTACCTTTTTAAGGCGTCTTCTGCTTCACTTATACCTTCTTTATATTTCCGTTCTCTTGTTAACGTGCGAATCATAGCTGCTGAATTATCAGCATCCTGATGTTTTAACTTGTATCCGATGAGCACATCAACGGATACATCGAAAAAATCGGCAAGCCTTGCAAGCATGACGATATCCGGAGAGGCGACTCCGTTTTCCCATTTGGAGACTGTTGCTGTTGAAACGGACAGCCGTTCAGACAGCTGTTCCTGGGTTAACCCCATATCTTTCCTGTATTTTCTGATGTTTTCAGATACTGATAATAACATCTGAATTCCTCTCTAACTCCATAATTACCTGTAAACAGTCTGATAAAAAACATTCACATAAAATTTTGATATTACTTTTTTATAATTTAACGCTCAGTCTTATTAAATAATAGCATATAGATGATGTAAGGTAATGGATTAACTGACCTGTTACAAGTTGAAGTTTATTTATTAAGACTAATTATACCAGTTGTTTACTGGGTAAAATCTCTTCTTGCGTGTATAATGAAGAATAATATACGTGCAGGGAGAGATCTTTTATGGAAAAAGGGCAGGTCAGGTACAGAAAAGGAACACCGGCGGATCTGGATGACATCTGCAGCATGATTCGGGATGCCGTCGCAGAGATGGAACAAGGCGGAATTCATCAGTGGGATGAGCACTATCCTACACGGGAAGATTTTGAAGCAGATATTGCAGACAGAAACCTGACAACCGGCTATGCAGACGGGCAGCTGGCAGTGATCTATGTGCTGAGTCAGGAATGCGATCCGGAATATGCAAAGGCGGACTGGAGTAATGCCACGGGAAGATATTATGTGATTCACCGCCTTTGCGTAAGTCCGAAGTTCCAGCACAGGGGAATTGCGGGGCAGACACTTCTGCAGATCGAAACGGAAGCCGGATCGCTGGGTGCGGATTCTCTGCGGCTGGATGTTTTTTCGCAGAATCCCTTTGCGCTGCAGCTCTATATGCATGCGGGGTATCACAGAACAGGCAGTGCGGACTGGCGGATGGGACTCTTTTATCTGATGGAAAAAATGCTCTGAAAGGATAAAAAATGACAGATCAGGAAATTCTGCAGATTGCAATGCGGCAGTCTGCGATTGATTCAAACTGCAGACCGGAGGATTTTACCGGGCATCAGAATGTGATTGTACATTCTGCCGGAAATGCAGGAGCCAGGAAGTATCTGGAGCTGCCTGTTTCCTGTGACCTGGTTTCCTATGGTACGAATATCGTGGCGTCTGTCTCTCCGGAGTTTGAGAAAACGGTCAGAAATTATATCGGAAAATATACCGTGGAGCACTGCTTTGAAACGCCGAATCTTCATGTACTTGATGAGGCGGTTTCTGTATACGGGATGCGTGTGTGTTTTATGGCAGAATATTTTCTGCCGAAGACAGATGCGTTGTCCGGGCAGAGCTGCAGATATGAGATGCGGGAACTGACAGCAGCAGATTTTGAAACGTTGTATCTCCCCGCATGGTCAAATGCGCTTTGTGAAAAAAGGAAGGAACTGGATGTTCTGGGTGTCGGCGCATATGAAGGCAGCAGGCTGATCGGCCTTGCGGCATGCTCCGCGGACTGCGATGACATGTGGCAGATCGGGATTGATGTACTGCCGGAATACAGAAGAGAGGGAATTGCATCGGCGCTGACGCAGTCACTGGCATGCAGGATTCTGGAACGGGGAAAGGTTCCGTTTTACTGCTGTGCATGGTCGAATATCAGGTCGGCCAGAAATGCCATCAGAAGCGGATTCCGTCCTGCATGGGCGCAGCTGACGGTCAGACCGGAGAAGTTTGTGGAAGAGATGAACAGATAAAAAAGAGGAAACGGGAGATGAAATACGAAAAGACAGTTACACTGAAGAACGGGAAAGAGTCATTACTCGCAGTGCAACGAGGGCAGATGCTGCACGGGTCTATGATGACTTTAATAAGGCGCATGGAGAGACGGATTATCTGCTGACATATCCGGATGAAAACAGTATGAATGTAGAGCAGAAGCTGATTCTGATGAGGCTTGAACTGAAAGCCTGGGCAGGAAGAGAAGCAGGAGAGAAAACAGATGGATATTCTCAAAATAAGAGAACATGCGGAGTATAAGGATGTGGCAGCGACCTGGTTTCATTCAAAATGGGGAATTCCGCTTGAAGCGTATGAAGACAGTATGACGCAGTGCCTCAAAAATGAAGCGGCTGTACCGCAGTGGTATATTGCCATGGAGCAGGGACAGATCATCGGCGGAATGGGTGTCATAGAGAATGATTTTCATAACCGCAGGGATCTGACGCCGAACGTCTGCGCAGTATATGTGGAGGAAAAGTGGCGCTGTCAGAAGATTGCAGGAAAGCTGCTGAATACGGTAGTATGTGATATGAAGGCGATGGGAATCAGTACACTTTATCTGATTACGGATCATACGCATTTTTATGAACGATACGGGTGGGAATTTCTGTGTATGGTGCAGGGTGATGGTGAACCGGATATGACGAGAATGTACATTCACAGATGGAATGGAGAACCAACGATATGAAATATGAAACCAGAGAATTTAAGCTGAAGAAAACAGGACAGACACTGCTGCTATGAATCTGAAGGAACGGGCGAAAAAACTTAAAGAGGACATTCCGGCTGTTTTTATTGCACTGAAGGATCCAAAGACCCCATGGGCGGCAAAGATTCTGGCAGGACTTACGGTTGGCTATGCACTTTCACCGGTTGATCTGATTCCGGATTTTATTCCGGTTCTGGGCTATCTGGATGATCTTGTGATATTACCTGCACTCATTGCGCTCACAATCCGGCATATTCCGAAGGATGTCTGGGAACAGAGTCTTCAGAAGTCCAGAGGACTCTGGCAGGATGGAAGACCGAAGAAATGGTATTATGGACTTCCTGTTCTGCTGATCTGGTGTCTGATCATCTGGCTGATTGTCAGAGCGATCCGGTTTTGAAATGGAGGAAACAACATGTTTCGTAAAATGAGAAGATTTAACCAGGGCTTATCAGAAGAAGCGTGTGTCAGCATTCTGAAGGCACAGCCGCGCGGAATTCTGGCGGTACATGGTGAGGATGGCTATCCGTATGCACTTCCGCTTGACTATATTTATATGGATGGCAGGCTGTATTTTCATTGTGCCAAAGAGGGACATAAGCTCGATGCCATTACGGCAGATGACCGCGTATCCTTCTGCGTTATGGATGAAGGCTTCCGGAAGGAAGGCGAATGGGCACTTAACATCAGCAGTGTGATTATCTTTGGCAGAGTCAGGAAAATAGAAGATTCCGCGGAAACGATTCGAATCGTACGTCAGCTTGCGCTTAAATATTATCCCACACCGGAAGCGGCGGAGGAAGAAGTCGGGAAAGCGGCAGCAAGAGTGCAGATTCTGGAACTGACAATTGACCATATGACAGGGAAGCTTGTAAATGAATCGTGACAATGGAAAAAGAGGAGATCAAATGACATATTCTTTTTACGGCTGGAAGAATGCGGAAAAAGTAAAGGCAAAGAACCTGCAATATCCGGGAATTCATACGCCGCTTGATCTGTATGATGCGCTTTGGGGAATCTGGTGCGCAGATACCTGTGCACCGAGGATGCGGGCAGACTGGACACCGGGCAACAGGACAATGGGGCAGTGTTCCATTACTGCATTTCTTGCGCAGGATATTTTCGGCGGAGAAGTTTACGGAATGACAACCGATAATGGCGGAATTCACTGTTATAATGTGGTGGACGGCATTACATTTGATCTGACAAGTGAACAGTTCGGAGACAGGGCAAGAGAACTGGTTTATGAAGGCAACGCGGTTCAGGCCAGGGAGTCGGCCGGCCACTTTTTCAAACCGGAGAAGAGAGCCAGATATGAGTATCTGAAACAGCAGCTGGCGGAAAAAGTACAGGAATAATTGTGATAAACGGGAGTACAGATGATCTGAGTTGTACAGACAAGGGACGGGGTGCAATCATCTGGCATATGGCTGTCCTGCAGGAGTACCGCAGAAACGGTATAGCGAAAAAGCTGTGGGATGCTGCATTGAAGGAGCTGCACAGCAGTGGCGTTCAATACTGTGAAGTCTGGACGCAGGATGATGTTGCCGCCAATGCCTTTTACAATGCGATCGGATTTAAGATAGATGATTCGCAGACATGGATCAGGTGTTATGCCGGAGGAAAGCAATGTAACAGGTTTATCGATCAGACAGCCACAGGTAAGATCTACGGACCTGAAGAACTGGTTTTTGATGCTCCTGTTTCAAGAAAAGAAGAACTGGCAGAGTTATGTTATCGCATAAATGAAGTGCGTATGTATTTCCGTACATTGGAGGATATTGCGGATTTGCACTGACTTCTGAGAGAAGGCTGAAAGAGGGGACACCGGAGTATCTGGTGAAATACGGGCATAGTCATTAAATCAGTTTCATGAGACGGGAATCTGGAACGGAAAGCATGAGAAGTAAATGGAAATTTATCTGGTAAGACACGGAGAAACAGACTGGAACAGCGTACATCGGCTGCAGGGACAGTCAGATGTGGAGCTGAATGAAAAAGGACGGGAGCTCGCGGGAATTACCGGCAGAGCACTTGAAGATACTGAATTTGATGTGATTTATTCTTCTCCTCTGATGCGGGCTTTTGAGACAGCGAATCTGATCCGTGGACACAGAAACATACAGATTATCAGAGATGACAGGCTCAAAGAACTGTGTTTTGGAGATTATGAAGGCGGTATTGTCCCGGAACTGATGGCGAATGAGGCAGATCCGTTTCACTATTTCTTTTCCGCACCGGAGAAATACCGTGCGCCGAAAGGCGGGGAATCGCTGGAGGCGCTGTGCATGCGGACCGCGGCATTCATGAAGGAAACCTTAGAGGCACATGAAAAGGAATATAAACGGGTCATGATTGTTGCGCATGCAGCCTGCAACGCTTCGATCCGCTGTCACGTAAGAGACTGGGGACTGGATCATTTCTGGGACGGCAAATTTCAGAAGAACTGCTGTGTCAGCAGAATTGAACTTACGAACCGACGGTATGAAATGCTGGAGGAATGCAGGGTATATTATTAAGCTCTGAACCATCAGAAACAGAGGATTTTATATGTTATATCTGTCACATTTTGAATTTCCGGATGCGGAAAGAGAATATGATTTTATTCTGGAACTGAAAAAGACCTGTTATGACACCGTTTATCCGTTTCAGGTTCTGTCCAGACATCGCCTGACGATGCTCGACTTTGAGCCGGTGACGATTCTGTACGGAGGAAACGGCTCCGGTAAGACAACGGCGCTGAACGTGATGGCGGAGAAACTGTGCCTTTCTCGTGAAACCCGCTATAACCGGAGTAATTTCTTTGAAAATTATCTGAAGCTGTGTGATTTTGAAACGGAGCATAAGATTACAGAAGGCAGTGCAGCGATTACAAGTGATGATGTGTTTGATTTCATGCTGAATCTGCGCAGTATCAATGATGGCGTGGATATGAAGAGGGACGCTTTGTTCCAGGAATACATGGATGCGAAATATTCGAAATTTCAGATGAAATCGCTGGATGATTATGATCAGCTCAAAAAAGTCTGCGAGGCCAGAAGCAGGACGCAGTCAAAGTATGTCAGGAATCATCTTGCAGGAAATGTCAGGGAGCATTCCAACGGGGAAAGTGCGCTGATGTATTTTACAGACCGGATCAAGGAAAACGGACTGTATCTGCTTGATGAACCGGAGAACAGTCTCTCGCCGGACAGGCAGCAGGAGCTGTTGCGGTTTCTTGAGGATTCGGTCAGATTTTACAACTGTCAGTTTGTGATTTCCACGCATTCACCGTTTCTTTTGTCCATGCGGGGTGCGAAGATCTACGACCTGGACGAAGAACCGGTGGATGTAAAAAAGTGGACGCAGCTTTCCAACGTCAGAGCTTACTATGATTTCTTCAGGCTGCATGAAAGTGAATTTTAGAAGAAACCGTTGCAGTTTAGTTCTTCAGCATATATTCCACAAGGGCAGCGCAGTCATGTGCTGCCTTTTTCTCAAAGGTAGGATAATCAACGGAGCCGCTGCCGTCAGCCTTGTCGGAAATGGCACGGATGATGACATAGGGGATGTTATTGAGGCAGCTTGCCTGAGCGATGGCAGCGCCTTCCATTTCTGTGCAGAGACCACCGAAGGTGGATTTAATGCGCTCTTTTACGGCATCGTCAGCGATGAACTGATCACCGCTGCAGACACGGCCTTCAAATACAGACAGATCAGGATCGGCAGCCTTGACGGCTATTTTTACCTTTTCAATCAGCCATTTGTCAGCGGGGAATTCGCGCATACCCATCTGCGGAACTTCACCGGGCTTATAGCCGAAGATTGTAGCATCCACATCGTGATAGCAGGCATCTGAGGAGACGACGATATCTCCGATATTGATGCGGGCATCAAGAGATCCGGCAACACCGGTGTTGATGATATGTGTGACATGGAACTCGTCCACCAGGATCTGGACACAGATTCCGGCATTGACCTTTGCGATACCGCTTTTTACGACCACAACGTCAGTATCACCGATCTTTCCTTCACAGAATTCCATGGAGGCTCTTGTGAGGGTGCGGGTGATCTGCATATTTGCTTTCAGTGTGGTGACTTCTACTTCCATTGCGCCGATAATTCCAAACTTGTTTGACATGATATTCCTCATTTCATTTAGTGTTGATTTTGGTGGCAGGAACCTGACCCTGCAAGGCAGTCCGGCAGAGCTGTTCAGTCCGGATATACCAGATGATTGTCCGTGATGTTGTAAAGTGTGTGATCAAGATATCTCTTTGCAAGCCAGTTCGCCATGCCGAGATTCATATCCAGATAATTGCCGCAGTCGCGCGGGCTGGCACCCGGAACAGCATCTTTGAAGTCACGGATGAATTCATACATTCTGGTTACAAGAGGAGCGACATCGCGGGAAGTAAGATCTCCTGCAAGAACCATGTAGAAACCGGTACGGCAGCCCATGGGTCCGAAGTAAATCGTGCGATTCTTATATTCCGGGTCATTGCGAAGGAAAGTAGCGCCGAGATGTTCAATGGTGTGAACCTCGGCGGTGTTCATTACGGGTTCTCTGTTCGGGGCAGTCATACGCAGGTCAAATGTGGTGATGACTTCCGCTCCGATCTTATCTTTTCTGGATACATATACACCAGGTTCAAGTACAATGTGATTAATTGTGAAGCTTGCAATTTTATCCATCTGGAAATTTCCTTTCTTAAATATAATTATAATTTACAATTGACATCGATTTACATCTGACATCGATATATGCGTGAAATCCTCATGATGCTGCGCATTTCATTGACATTGTAGCAGAAAACCCTCTGTATGACCAGCCGGAGAAAAAGAAGCCGGCGGCGCCTTATCTTACATAATGAATACGTGAACTGTCAAAACGGTCCTGCTGCGGACGCGCTTCTGCCGGATAGCCGAAAGGGAAAACAGCAAATGCACGAAGCTGCGGAGGGAGATTCAGAACCTTCTCCACGGCAGCCATGCGGTCTTCCAGAGGAGCGATGCCGAGCCATACGCCGCCGAGTCCAAGGGCATCAGTTTCAAGCCACAGATTTTCCATGGCAATCGACATATCAACGTCAGCATAGTCAGGCAGCTGGCAGTTTCTGCGGTAGCAGCTGACTATGGCGGCCGGTGCATCCTTGCAGCAGCCGGCATAGGGACTTGTACCAGCAAGTAAGGACAGCATTTTTCTATCTGTCACGACATAGAATTCCCAGGGCTGCTGATTTGCAGCGGAAGGGGCTGCCATGGCGGCACGCAGAATCTGTTCGATTTTTTCCGGTTCAACTTCTTTATCTTCATACTTTCTGACGCTGATACGGTGAAAAATGTTTTCCATATTGATTATTTATCCTTTCTGTGATGTATAATGATAAGAAAGCGAGCACATAAAATTCTTCTTTTGCCTATTATAATACGAAGAAAAATATTAATCATAAAAAATAAATAAATCCGTTGACATTCGGAATTAATGTGATATATTAAATATAGTAATCGTTATCGTTATTGATTTAAAAGGAAAAAGAATGGCGATTAAGTACAGCAAACAGAGGGCAGTAATCAAAGAGTTCCTCCAGGACAGAAAAGATCATCCTACGGCAGATGTGGTTTACACAAATGTCAGGAAGGCCTATCCCAATATCAGCCTGGGAACAGTGTACCGTAATCTGATGCTGCTGTCGGACATGGGAGAGATTCAAAGACTTCGTGTGGGTGACGGATCTGATCATTTTGATCCCAACACAAGGGAACATAACCATTTTGTATGCAGACAGTGCGGTGATGTTCTGGATCTGGAGATGGATGATATCAGCGGGATTGATCAGACTGCAGCAAAGAGCTTTCGCGGGAAGATCGACGGACACAGGATTTATTTTTACGGCATCTGTGAGAAGTGCCTGCAGGCTGAGCAGCAGAATCAGTGAACAATATGCCGATCAAGGTTTCAAAAGAGCCGGACGGTAAATACAAAATAAAAGGAGAATAAGACTATGAAGTGGGTATGTCAGGTATGTGGTTATGTATTTGAGGGAGACAAGGCACCGGAGAAGTGCCCGCAGTGCGGAGCACCGGCTGAGAAATTCACAGCGCAGGCAGGAACGATGGAATGGGCTGCTGAGCATGTCGTAGGTGTTGCACAGGGTGCACCGGAAGATATCATGAATGATCTTCGCGCAAACTTTAACGGTGAGTGCTCTGAAGTAGGTATGTATCTTGCAATGAGCAGAGTAGCCATGAGAGAGGGATATCCGGAGATCGGCATGTATTATCGTCAGGCAGCTTTTGAAGAGGCTGATCATGCCAGCAGATTTGCAGAGCTTCTTGGAGAAGTTATTACAGATTCCACGAAGAAGAATCTGGAGATGAGAATCGAAGCTGAGAACGGTGCTACAGCAGGAAAGTTCGATCTTGCAAAGAGAGCAAAGGCACTGAATCTTGATGCAATTCATGATACAGTTCATGAGATGGCACGTGATGAAGCCCGTCACGGCAAGGCATTCCAGGGTCTGCATGACAGATATTTCGGCAAGTAATCTGTGACTTTATAATTTCAAACAGGAAACGGTTAGAAGGGACATACGGCTGCGTGCCGTATGTCCCTTTTTTGAATGCGGAACCCGCGAAGCGGACTCTTTTGAAATGGACGGTGATTGCGTTTTATTTCAAGTAAAAATAAGGAAGTTGACAGACTGAAGATAATACGGTATATTTACTACGACAGACGTAGTACGACAGACATAGCAACGACAGTCGTATGAGAAAACCTTAAACAGCGCCGGAACAGAAGCGCAGAAGTGAGGAACAATATGATCAGTATCAGCAGTGATGTTATTCGCGGCTATAATGATACGATGATACTGTATCTTCTGCTGAAGGAGCCATCTTACGGATATGAAATTTCCAGACAGATCAGGCTTATGTCCGAAGAAAAATATGTGATTAAGGAAACGACACTTTATTCTGCTTTTGCCAGAATGGAAAAGAACGGCTATGTTCGTTCCTATTCTGAAAATGCGGAGAGCGGGAAACGCCGTACTTATTACAGTATCACGGACGAGGGCAGACAGTATTATCGCGACAAATGCGAGGAATGGGCGCTGACGAAGGAAGTTATCGAACATTTTATTGACGGGAAAAGAGGAGAATAATGGAAACGATCAGAAATTATCTGGAAAACATGTTTGCCGGACTTCCGAATACCCCTGAAGTACTCAAGGCGAAAGATGAACTTGGGCAGATGATGGAGGATAAATATGCGGAACTGATTGCGGAGGGAAAAGCGGAGAATGAAGCCATTGGTATAGTTATTTCTGAATTTGGCAATCTCGATGAACTGGCAGAAACGCTGGGACTTGCTCATGTGATGGGAGAAGAGCAGGCAGAAAACGGACGGAACGTCACCAGAGAGGATGTGCAGGAATATCTGAAATGCTCCGCAGAATCCGGTTTTCTGACAGGTCTTGGCGTATTTCTGTGCATTACCTGTGCAGTTGGCTGCATGCTGGCATCTGTTTCACCGTTTCCGGGGATCGGGGAGAATGCGGCAATGGCGATCGGGGTTACCATGTTGTTTGCATTTCTGGCAGTAGCAGTAGGATTGTTTATTTTCGGCAGTGTCAAAATGAACGAATGGTCTTTTCTGAAAGAAGAACGTTGCAGTATAGATTATGCAACCTCTGAATATGTCCGGAATGAGCAGAATAATTTCCGGACGGGCAGTGCACTCATGATGACAATCGGTGTGATTCTGATCATTATCAGCGTGGTTCCGGTCAGCGTACTGGGAATCATGGCAGTGGATGATGAAGGGTTTGTCATGATTGCCGCGGCAGCGCTGATGCTGATCTTTATCGGAATCGGTGTGATGCTGATTATCATTGCATCTACAAAGAGTGAAAGCTATAAAAGACTTATGGGACTGAACCGTCAGGGAACTGTTGCGGGAAGCCGTGATCACTCAAAAATTCATTATGAAACTAAAGCAGTGGAAACGATTATGGAAGTTTATCAGCCGACAGTTACCTGTCTGTACCTGATCTGGAGCTTTATCACGTTTGACTGGTATATCACCTGGATTATTTTTCCGGTTGCAGCAATTGTCCGGAAAGTGATTGAGGTGAACTTCGGAAAGGAGAACAGAGGCTGATGAACAGAAAAATATACAGAGAAATTCTGACAACGGTAACTGTCATCTGCGTGATCTGCGGAACCGTATATCATATCGGCGGGGCCTTTTTCGGACATGTTACAGATCGGTGGAACTGGTCAGATCTTACCGGATGGAATGGTGAAATGCAGGAAGATGTCGGTAATACAAAGCCATCGGCGAAGGAAGGACTGGATCCGTTTACTTCGATCAGTACAGATGTCAGTGTCATGGATCTGACCATCAGCAGGGGAGATGGCTATGCCATCAGTTACAGTGCATCTGAGAAACTCGTGCCGCAGTACAGCGTGCAGAACGGAGTACTGAAAATTACGCAGAGATCCGGCGGGGTATCCCTTTTCGGGATACATTCCGATCATTGCAAGGTGACGCTTACTGTTCCCCGGGATGCACAGCTGGAGCGTGTGGAGACTGATTCTGATGTGGGAGATACAACACTGTCCGGACTGAATCTGCGCAGCAGCAGTCTGCAATCTGATACAGGAGATATCAGTGTAAAGGATTCGGCACTGGGACAGACGGAGATTTCCACAGATACCGGAGACATCAGTCTGACGGACTGTACATTTTCCAAAGCGGATGTATCTTCAGATGTCGGTGATATGGACGTTAAGACGGACATGGATCTTGGCAGCTGGCAGCTTGATCTGTCGACCAGCGTCGGTACAGTAAATGTCAACGGAGACGAACGCGGTAAAGAGTACACACAGAGCGGGACGGCAGGAGCACTGGAGGTGGAAGGCTCTGTAGGTGATGTAACGGTAGCGTATTAAATCGGGATGTTCACTGGAGTCTGTTTATAAGACCTGAATACGGAAGATTATAAATCTTTCATATTCAGGTCATTTGTTTTTTAGGATGTTTTCACAATTCCGCTCGGAAAGGAGTTCCTTCATATGCTATAATAGCTTCAGGTGCAACGGCACCTGAAATTAACGAGGATTGCTTTGGAACCTCGGCCAAAACGTCAGCCCTGTGGAGGTGCATTTTGCGATTACGTACCAAACTGATCATAACAGGCGTTACAATTGTTATTCTGCCGCTGGCGCTTACTGCCGCTGCATTTGTCGGAATCGGAACATTGATGACACATGATAAACAGAATGCAATCGGCCGCGGAATTGTGACAGATAATAATAAGGAATATCAACAGACTGCAGATGATATTTTTGAAGAGGTGGAAAAGGATAAGACAGCAGATCCCTATGTCCTTGAGAATTCTGATTATCTTGACAATCTGAATCAGGAACTGGAAGATCAGTCTGCATTTATTCTGGTTCGTAAGGATGATAAAATTTATTATAACGGGAGCGGGGAAGATGTAACAAAGCTCTTTGAAAATCTTCCGGCTTACGGTTATTCGGATAATCCGGATTCAGGTGTTTTTTATAATGACGGGCGTAAGCTCATCAAACAGATGGATTTTACGTTTGAAGATGGGTCCAAGGGCAGCTTTTTTGTTGTCATGACGATCAGAAGCCTTATTTCAAGCGTATTTCTGATTCATATGTGTGTGGCGATGCTTTTGATTCTGCTCTTTACCAGTCTGATGCTGACATCCTGGATTAAGCGGGCGCTGTTTAAGCCGATCGGTGAACTCAGTAACGGGATGCAGCATATCAAGGATGGTAATTTTGATTACATGCTGCCGACCAATGATGAGAAGGATGAGATCGGTGAGATGTACCGGAATTATGAGGATATGAGACTTCGCCTCAAGGAATCTGCGGATGAGAAGATTGAGCATGAGAAGCAGAACAAGGAGCTGATCAGTAATATCTCGCATGACCTCAAGACACCGATTACAGCAATCAAGGGTTATGCAGAAGGGCTCATTGAGGGTGTGGCGGACACGCCGGAAAAGCAGATGAAATATGTCAGGACCATCTATAACAAGGCAAATGACATGAACAATCTGATTAATGAGCTGACATTATATTCCAGTATTGATAATAACCGGATTCCCTATAATTTCCATAAAATCAACGTGGCAGACTATTTTGGAGACTGTATTGAAGAAGTCGGGATGGATATGGAGAGCAAAAATATCAAGCTTAATTATGCAAACCTGACTTCACCGGATACGGTAGTCATTGCTGATCCTGAACAGCTAAAGCGTGTTGTCAATAATATCATCGGTAACAGTGTCAAGTATCTGGACCGGGATGATGGCAGCGGACAGATCGATATCCGGATTCTGGATGAAATTGATTCCATCCGGGTTGAAATCGAGGATAACGGAAAGGGAATTGCACAGAAGGATATTCCGAATATTTTCGACAGGTTCTACAGAACCGATTCTTCCAGAAATTCGCGTCACGGCGGAAGCGGTATCGGACTTTCCATTGTAAAGAAGATCATAGAAGATCATGGAGGATATATCTGGGCGACCAGCCATGAAGGTGAGGGAACCTGCATGCATTTTGTACTCAGAAAGTATATTGATGATCACAGCGGTACGGAAACAGACACAACAGCCCACGAGGCATGAAGAATATAAAAGCGGAACAATAAACAGGCAAAAGGAGCAGGCAAAACATGAGTAAGATACTGATCGTAGAAGATGAAGAAGCAATTGCAGATCTTGAAAAGGATTATCTGGAACTGAGTGATTTTGAAGTAACAATTGAAAATCGTGGAGATACAGGTCTTCAGACAGCGCTTTCGGGAGATTTTGATCTGGTGATTCTGGATCTGATGCTTCCGGGGATGGATGGCTTTGAAGTATGCAGACACATCAGAGAGAAAAAAGATGTGCCGGTACTGATGGTATCTGCGAAAAAAGATGATATTGATAAGATCAGAGGCCTGGGGCTTGGTGCGGATGATTATATCACAAAGCCGTTCAGTCCTTCGGAGCTTGTGGCGAGAGTCAAGGCACATATGGCAAGATACAGCAGGTTGGTAGGCTCTGGTCAGAAGCAGAATGACATGGTGGAAATCCGTGGACTTAAGATTGATAAGACGGCCAGACGTGTTTATGTGGACGGCGTGGAGAAGAACTTTACGACAAAGGAATTTGACCTTCTGACCTTTCTTGCAGAGAATCCGAATCATGTATTCACCAAGGAAGAGCTGTTCCGTAAGATCTGGAATATGGATTCCATCGGAGATATTGCCACGGTTACCGTCCATATCAAGAAAATCCGTGAAAAGATTGAATTTGATACTTCCAACCCGCAGTATATCGAGACCATATGGGGTGTCGGATACAGGTTCAAGGTCTGAAAACATATGACAGTTACTTATCTTTATGAGGATGATGATATTCTGGTATGTGTCAAACCGGCAGGAATGGCAACGGAAAGTGCAGGGCTTGGAGTAACAGATCTTGTCAGTACGCTCCGTACGCATCTGGTCAGGCAACAACGGCAACTGATGCGCGGGGCTGCGCAGACCGGTAAAAAGCCTTCGCAGCCTCCGTACCTGGCATTGATTCACAGGCTGGATCAGCCGGTAGAGGGCATTCTGGTCTTTGGTAAAAATAAGGCGGCAGCTGCAGACCTGAGCAGACAGCTCCAGAATCATACCATGCAGAAGGATTATCTGGCAGTGCTGGTCGGAAGGCCGGAAAGGGAATGCGGCGAACTGACAGATTATCTTCTGAAAGATGCAGAGAGTGGAGAAGTCAGGGTTGTACCCGCAGATACGAAGGGTGCGCAGAAGGCGCAGCTGACCTATAAGGTGATTGCATCTGCATCCGTTTTCGGACAGGAAAAGGATGCCACGGGAGAAACAGGAAGAGGCGGTAAGGTGGAAGTGACACTGGTCAGTGTACATCTTCTGACCGGACGGTTTCACCAGATCCGTGCGCAGATGGCGCATATGGGGACTCCGATTCTGGGAGATCACAGATTTAATGATGCAGGGATGCTTGCACTTGCGGGGCAGTGCGGGGCGGAGTATATTGCGCTTTGCTGTTGTCATCTGCAGTTTCGGCATCCGGTGACAAAACGGTTGATGGAGTATCGGATTACACCGGGCGGCGCAGCATTTATGTTTACAGAGTTTGCACCACAGAAGGTCTGAAGCAGGAACGACAGAAAAGGGCGGGGAAGGAAACAGACCATGCAGGATCAGAAACAGACACTTGGGGGATGTATCCGTACGGAGAGTATGCAGCTGATTCTGGAATGCTATCTTTTTCTGATGTGTTCGGTGCTACCACTTTATATGAAGAATGGATATTATGAACTGGGTGAGGCCAAGTTTGCGATCTACAGGGCACTGTCTCTGGGCGCAGGCGTTTTGCTGATCCCTTTTTTTGTGTCTGGAAAGCGCAGGCGGCAGTGGAAGGCAGCAGATATTGCAGCAGCGATATATGGCATTCTGGCAGTAGTTTCCTTTGTACTGGCATCAGATCATAAAACGGCATTATGGGGAACTGAGGGATGGCGGATGGGAGCTTTGACGCAGCTTATGATGCTGATGTTCCTGTTTGCGTTCCGTTTTTATTTCTGCAGCAGCATACGGATGTGGGAAATCTGTACGCCGGGTGCCTTTCTGGTATTCGGGCTGGGGCTGCTTAACCGCTTTGACATTTATCCGGTTGTCGTGGCGCAAAAGGATCATTCCTTTCTGGCCACGATCGGGAACATAAACTGGTACTGTGGTTTTCTGTCACTTTTCCTGGCAATTGGATTCGGGCTGCTCATGCAGGAGGAACTGCATATCTGGGAGCAGATATTTCTGACGGCGTATTGCCTCATCGGAATTATGAGTGCGCTGACACAGGGAGGAGAAAGTATTCTGCTTTCCCTTGCTGCGATGGTGGCAGTTCTTTTTCTGCAGGGACTTGGGAGCAGAGAGAACTGGAAGAACTTTCTCTATCTTCTTCTGCTTCTGGGCGCAGGGTGCGAGCTGGTCCATCTGATCAGATTTCTTTTCCCGGAGCGGTATAATTATGATACAGATACTATTTGCAGTACGCTGACAGCTTCACATACAGGACTTATTCTCTGCGCTGCAGTGATATTTCTGCTGCTTCTGGATGCAATGTGCAGTGCAGCAGGAGCAAAGTGGCGCATCGCAGAAGCCGGAAGGCTGCTGATAAGATTCATTCCCTATGTAATCACAGCGGTTCCGGTGTGCATTCTGATTGCACAGGCAGGAGGCTTTTTTGCGGATGATTTTGGTAATGCAAGAGGACTGATCTGGAGAATTTCAGGTGAGATGTATGGCAGTATGACGCCTCTTCAGAAGCTTTTTGGTGTGGGGCAGGACGGATATGGCAGTTATGCCTATGCCATACCGCAGATCAGGGCGACTCTGGTCAGTGCATTTGGAGACAGCAGACTTACCAATGCGCACAGCGAACTTCTGACAATGCTGATCAATCAGGGCGCAGCAGGGGTGACGGGTTTTCTGATATTTGTATTTACCGGTACGCATGAGCTTGTACAGAGAATGGTACAGGAAAGTGCAGAAGAATATTCTGTTGTACAGAAGGTTGCCAGAAGGCAGCGGGCAGAATGGCAGAGCAGACGCGGAGGTGCTCTTACGGGACTTTTGGTGGCAGCAGCTTATATGGCGGGAAATACGGTTTTATTCGGGCAGATCACTTCCACACCTTATTTTTTTCTTTTCCTTGGGTGCGCGCTTGCTGTTTCAAGAAGTGATGAGCTGTAGTATAATTATAACCAGATGATGAATAAAATGCGTTTCCGGTACTGTTAACGATGAATGGATTCAGAGGAATGGTAACAGAGATGAACGATAGGAACTATTCTTTCTCACGGGAAATGAGGGAATTTCTTGAAAATCTGGAAATGCCGCTTGCTGTTTATCAGCATATAGGTGGCAGAGATGAAGTACTGCTCGTGAGTAATGGCATGTGCGAATGGGCAAATATGTCCAGGCAGGCGCTTTCAAAGAGCCTTACAGAGGATATGTTCCGCATGGTACATCCGGATGATGTTCCGCTTTTGCGTGAGAGAGGACAGAGTTTTCTTCAGGGTAAATCAGAATATAATGTGGTATACCGATGTCTGATCCCGGGAACGGAAGATTTCCGCTATACACATTCCTATGCCAGATTTCAGCAGATGGAAGATGGCAGTACCGTTGCATTTATGTATTATGTGGATATTACAGAAAAAGTAACACAGCTCATTGCCTTACAGAAAGAATCCGAACTTGCCTATCAGCAGCATCTGGATGTGGTAATGCGCATGAATCCGAATGCAGTCAGTACCTTTCGACTGAATTTAACCCGCAATACCTGTGAAAACAGTGCAAGCATTTATCCGAATATCCTGAAGCTCAAGAACAGAGGAACAGCGGAAGGTTATGTAGAGGATGCGGTTCAGTATATGACAGAGGCGCAGGAACAGAAGAAGTTCAGAGAAACCTTCCGTCCGGAAAAACTTCTGCAGGATTTCGCGGAAGGCAAGAACCGTCTTTCCATGGATCACACCTATTATGTGAAAGAAGGAGATCTCAGGCTTCTTACCACAAATGTGGAGATGATCAAGAATCCGTTCAGCGGAGATGTGGAATGTATTATTTTTGCAGTGGATAAGAGTGCAGAATCGCTGGGATTCAAGATCAGCAAGATACTGCTGGGGCAGGAATACGAAAGTGTTGCGCTTCTGTACTGTAATGAGAACAGGTTTTCCGTGCAGAGTGATGCTTTGTGGGATAAGCGTGTGCCGATCAGCGGAGATGTGGCCTACAGTTATGTGATCAACTGGTCGGTAGAGTATTATGTTGCCCGGGAAGATCGGGAACAGTTTCTGAAAAATACGGAGATTTCTCATCTTCAGAAGATGCTGGACGGGCGGGAAAACTACTTTTTTACCGTGCATAGCAGTTTCGGATCGGCTAAAAAGCATCTGAAAAAATATTCCTATTATTATGTGGATAAGGAACACGGCGTCATTCTGTGTGCAATGGAAGATATCACGGTGGTGCTGGGACAGGATGCACTGACGGGCGGGTATAACCGTGACGGATTTATTGACCGTGTCGGCAGGATTCTGCAGGATAGTGGAAAAGATGATAAGTATGCCGTACTGTATCTTAATATCAGGGGATTCAAGGCAATCAATGAGCTGCTGGGGATTGATGGCGGAGATACGCTGCTGCGGCGTATGATGACGAGACTCTGGGACAGTGAACTGAAGCCGATTGCAATCGCAAGAATGGAAGCGGATCATTATGCGGTCCTGATTGATGAAGAAAATCTGAATCTGAAGGCGCTGACAAGAATCTGCCAGCATGCTTATACAGAAAACGGCAAGACCTTCAATTTCAGCTGGCGCTGCGGAATATACAAGCTGGATGATAAAAAAATGCCGGTCAGCGGAATGATTGACAGAGCCAGAATTGCAGAGGAACTGATTCAGGACGACTATGTGGAACCCTATGCCGTGTTTGATGAAGTCATGCAGCAGACCTATGTCATGCAGAAAACACTTGCAAGTGAACTGCGGCATGCACTGAAAGAACGCCAGTTCCAGGTATATTATCAGCCGATCTATGAAACGAAGTCGCGCCGGATCAGTTCGGCAGAAGCACTGGTTCGCTGGATTCATCCGGATCTGGGCATCATATCACCGGGGCTTTTTGTTCCGGCATTTGAGGAGAACGGCTATATTTCCCAGATGGATCTGTACGTGGAGAAGACCGCCAGGGCATTTATGGAAAGACGCTATCAGAGCAGCCGGAAAGTAGTGCCGGTTGCGATTAATCTGTCCAGAATGGATTTTTATGACAATAATATGATGAAAGAAGTTCTGGATGATGTCAGAAATGCAGGAGAACTGCATCCGTACATGCGTTTTGAAGTGACAGAATCTGCATATGCGGTACTGGAAGAGAAGGGAAATAATATTCTGAATGAGCTCAGAGAGATGGGCGCCAAGATTCTGGTGGATGATTTTGGCAGCGGTTATTCCTCCTTCAGTACCATGCAGGAATTCAGCTTTGATGTGATCAAGCTCGACATGGGCTTTGTACAGAAGATCGGTACGAGTGAAAAGACGGAATGGATCATTCATTCCATCATTGAAATGGCGCATAATCTGAAGGCGGAGGTTATTGCAGAAGGTGCAGAGACAAAGGAGCAGGTTGATTTCCTTACTGTGCACGGCTGCGATTATATTCAGGGATATTATTTCTCAAAGCCGCTTCCGGAAAATGAGTTCGAAGCGCTTCTGAATGCGGAGCCCACAGAATAAACTATTCCCGGACCGTCTGATGCAGGAGCTTCTGATATTGCCTGGGACTGTAGCCTTTGATTCTGCGGAACTGTCTCGTGAAATGTTCAATATTGTCATACCCGCTTGCAGCGGCGATCCGGTTAATCGGGTCGCCGCTGTTCTGCATCAGATAACCGGCATATTCGATTCTGGCGCTGATAATATCATGTACAACAGGGACACCGAACAGTGCCTTGTATATGTGCTGAAAATAGGATGTACTCAGGTTCATGCCCTCTGCAAGATCATCTACGCTCCGGATTCTGGCGGCATTATTGCTGTGGTAGATTTTGCCGCGGAGTTCATTGAAGCGCTGCCGGTACTGGTTCATCTGGTCGGATACAAGTGTTTCTTCGTGATAGGTATCGCTGAATTTGTAGAGAAGTGCCCGCAGTTTGAGATCCATCAGAATATCATGATGTGCGCCGCGGCCGTGGAATTCCGTATCCAGTTCCTGAAACAGGGAGGAGATGCCGAGTGCGGCGGACAGTGTGATCGGCCTGCTTCCGGGGATATCCAGTCCGTCCAGAAAGGCATCCAGATCCTCATCTTCAGCCTGGAAATGCAGCCAGTCGTCTGCATATGGCTCATTTTCCCTGTAAAAAAGCTGAGGCTCATTTCTGCGGTACAGAATATAAGCCGGTTCGGTATGATATTCATCCGTTCCGTTTATGACAACATGAAAAGGATTGCGGATGTACAGAAGCAGATAGTAGGGAAGTCCGTCAGGACGTTCGATCTTCCAGCCGTTTGGATGAATATAGTTATACCCCATTCCGATAATGTGAATCATGAAATCCTCCTCTGACAGTCTTTATTTCAGTGTGGCATAAAAAACAGAAAATATCAATTATGAAACAGATTATATCATTGTATTCCATTCATATCGGACTATCATCGTATATACGGTATAAATAAAAAACACAGATTATACCGTATAAAAACAGAGATATGCAGAGTAAAAGAAAAGAATAAGTGAGGGATCTGTTATTTTATGCGCGAAAAAAGAAAAAGCAGAATGACTGCCATGCAGTGGTTCTATTCTTATCTGAAAAAATACAGATGGAAGGTTGTGCTCGGACTCGTACTGGTTACGGCAACTTCTGTACTGGCCATCGTAAATCCGAAGATTACGGGTTTTATTGTGGATGACATTATCGGAGATGGTACAGACATCAAAATGGATCTTCTTCCGAAATTCCTGGGGCTGATGATTCTGGTCACGGTACTGCGAAGCGTGCTGCGGCTTGTATTTCTGTACCTGTTTGAGACGGCGTCACAGGACATGCTCTATGACATGAGAGACGGGGTATACCGGAATCTTCTGCA
>JAKVKH010000052.1 GCA_022486625.1 Butyrivibrio sp.
ATGCCAGAGGAAGAGCCTGTCCCAACTGAAGCAGCGGAGACAGATATAATACCAGAGGAAGAGGGAGCATCTCTTGAAGCAGAGACAGTACCAGAGGAAGAGCCTACGCCAGCTGAAGCAGAGACAGTACCAGAGGAAGAGCCTACGCCAGCTGAAGCAGAGACAGTACCAGAGGAAGAGCCTACGCTAGCTGAAGCAGAGACAGTGCCAGAGGAAGAGCCTGTCCCAACTGAAGCAGCGGAGACAGATATAATACCAGAGGAAGAGGCAGCATCTTCTGAAGATGAGACAGTACCAGAGGAACAGAACGCACTACAGACCGAATCTGAAATAGTATCAGAAAACGAGGTTGAGCAAGAAGAACCGGAGGAACCGGAAGAACCAGAAGAGTCTGAAGAAGTACCGGAACCGAAAGAAAAGCGGCATGGCTTTTTTGGAAGAAAAAAGAAAAAGAAAGATGAAACAGTGCAGGAGGTGCCAAAGAAGCAGAAAGAGGAAGAATCAGATATTTCTGATCTTGATGCGCTGATGAGCAGTCTGGCAGGTGATGATGTTGATTCGCTTGATAATTCTGACCAGATTGATAATCTGATGGACCAGGCATTTGATAAAGTAAGTGGCGCTAAAGAAGAAGTGATTCGTCAGGATAGGAATGCGCATGGTGTTGCTTCTGCAGACAGTGCGGAGAAAAACACCCGAAAAGTATCATCAAAGGCAGCAAAGGCTACGAAAGAGGAAGATACAGAAGCAGAGGAAAAGAATTTTTTTGAAGGACTGAACGAAGATGGAGCACCAGAAGAACTTCCGGATGGAGATATTGATGAAGCTGGGCTGAACGGGGCAGAAACTGAAGAGGAAGAAAAAGCTTCTGGTGAAGAAACTGAAGAGAGCGATCTTCTTTCCGACGCTTTATCTGATCATATAGAAGAAGCAGAGATGGAAGAGGAAGATGAAGAGTCACAGATTCCGGAGCGTCCATCCCGTAAAAAGGGCAGGAAAGGAAAGAAAAACGGATCTTCAGATGAAAATGATAACCCAGACGATGATCAGAAGGGTAAGAAGAAAGGCTTTTTTGCAAAATTATTCAGTTCTCTTTTTGAACCGCTTGAAGGTGGAGAAGAAGAGGGAGAACCCGTTGAAAACAGTGAACTTGCCAGTCTGACTGAGGAAAATCAGCAGGTTCTTGATGAACTTTCAAAAGAGGGCAAAAAGGGTGCTCCTGCACCGGGCGGGAAGAAGAAAAAAGAAAAGAAAGAAAAGAAACCCAAGGAGGCCAAACCGAAAAAAGCGGCAAAACCGAAGCCGAAGAAAGCAGCAAAACCGAAGCCCAAGAAAGAGAAGAAGCCTGTAAATCCGGCAGACAGTAAGCCGCTGAAGCGAATTGCACCAAAGAAAATCATTGTTGCATTTATGTTTGCCATCACACTGGGAGTTATGATGGTAATACCATCAATGATTTTGCCACAGCGTGCACTTTTAAGCGAAGCGGAGGGGGCATATGCATCAGGAGATTACTGGACCGCTTACAAGGATCTTTATGGGCAGACAGGACTGAGCAGCAGTGATCAGGCAATTTATGAGAAAGCCAGAACGATCAGCAGAATGAAGTATTTTTATAATTCGTATACCAATTACACGAAGATGAATATGTCGGTGGAAGCACTGGATTCACTGCTTAAGGGAATCAGTCTTTATCCGGAGATTCAGAAGTCAGCACAGGCAACCGGTGATAATGTTGTTGAAAATGAAGTCAATAAAGCATATGATAACATTAAATCGGCGCTGACGGAGACCTATGGTATATCTCTTGATGATGCGTACCAGATTCTGGCAATCGAAGATGATTCAGAATATACCACTCGCCTGCAGCAGATCGCAGGTACGAAGTAAGCGCACGAAATAAGCAGAGGAACGCGGCTGTAAAAGTGCGTGGTGTGAAGAATGGTAGCGATCATTGATTACGATGCAGGCAACATCAAGAGCGTTGAAAAGGCTTTTCAGTTTCTTGGCAGACAGGTTACGGTGACGAGAAATCCACAGGAGATTTACCGTGCAGATCATGTGGTTCTGCCGGGGGTGGGATCTTTTGGGGATGCAATGCGGAAATTAGATGAATATGGTTTGACGGAAGTAATCCATGAAGTTACTTCACAGGAGATTCCGTTTTTGGGAATATGCATGGGTCTTCAGCTCCTTTTTGACCGAAGTGATGAGTCAGATGGAGTAAAAGGCCTGGGTATTTTACGTGGCGAGATTTTAAAAATTCCTGCAGAGCAGGGATTGAAAGTCCCACAGATCGGTTGGAACAGTCTGCAGTATCCGAGTAGGGGAAGATTGTTTAGGCAGGTTCCGGAAAATTCATTTGTCTATTTTGTTCATTCTTTTTATCTGAGAGCACAGAATCCTGATATTGTGAAAGCAACAGCAGAGTATGGTGTGAAGGTTGATGCATCTGTGGAAGATGGGAATATCTTTGCATGTCAGTTTCATCCGGAAAAAAGCTCTGATATCGGGATGCAGATTCTGACTAATTTCCTGGAGGTATGAGCATGCTGACAAAGCGGATTATTCCATGTCTGGATGTAAAAGACGGAAGAGTGGTAAAAGGAATTAATTTTGTACAGTTAAGAGATGCAGGAGATCCGGTATCGGTTGGTGAAGCATATTCAAAGGCAGGAGCGGATGAGCTTGTGTTTCTGGATATTACGGCAACTTCAGATGCAAGAGCAACGGTAGTGGACATGGTACGTAAGGTTGCGGAAAAGGTGTTCATTCCATTTACTGTAGGAGGAGGAATCCGGACAGTAGAGGATATCAGGGCGATGCTTCGTGAGGGTGCAGATAAATGTTCACTTAATTCAGCGGCAATCAGCAGGCCGGAATTTATTTCAGAGGCAGCGGAGAAATTCGGGAGCCAGTGCGTTGTGGTGGCAATTGATGCCAGAAGAAGGGCAGATGGATCTGGATGGAATGTGTTTCGAAACGGCGGAAGAGTGGATACGGGGCTTGATGCAGTGGAATGGGCAGCAAGGGCGGATCGGCTTGGGGCAGGTGAAATCCTTCTGACCAGCATGGACTGTGATGGAACAAAAGCCGGTTATGATCTGGAACTGACAAGGCAGATTGCAGATGAGGTTTCTGTTCCGGTAATTGCTTCCGGAGGTGCAGGGACATGTGAGCACTTTTATGATGCTTTTGTAAAGGGACATGCAGATGCAGCGCTTGCAGCATCGCTTTTTCATTACAAGGAACTGGAGATCAGAGAGGTAAAAGATTATCTGGCTGAAAAAAACATTCCGGTGAGAATCTAAACTGATTCTGGACAGCGCAGGGAACAGAAAGACAGAAAAAGGCAGGGAGTAAAAGAGGTAACTGAAGATGGCAATGATATCAAATGACTGGCTGGAGGCTGTTGGTGGAGAATTTCATAAACCGTATTATGCCAGCCTGTATAAATATGTAAAACAGGAGTACAGTACGCATGTGGTATATCCACCGGCAGAAGATATATTTAATGCATTTCATTTTACACCACTGAAGGATGTGAAAGTATTGATTCTGGGTCAGGATCCATACCATGAAGAAGGGCAGGCTCACGGACTTTGCTTTTCGGTGATGCCGCAGCAGGAGATACCGCCATCACTTGTTAATATTTATCAGGAGTTGCATGCTGATCTGGGCTGCTATGTTCCAGATAACGGCTATCTGAAAAAATGGGCAGATCAGGGCGTACTGTTATTGAATACGGTACTTACTGTAAGAGCGCATCAGGCTAATTCTCATCAGGGAAAAGGCTGGGAGCAGTTTACAGATGCGATTATTGAAGCAGTAAATGCGCAGGATCGACCGATTGTCTGCATGTTGTGGGGGAGACCTGCACAGAATAAGGAACCTATGCTGACGAATCCAAAGCATCTGATTCTGAAGGCACCTCATCCGAGCCCGCTTTCTGCATACAGAGGATTTTTCGGATGTCATCATTTCAGCAGATGTAATGAGTTCCTAGAACAGAACGGAGTGCAGCCGATTGACTGGCAGATTGAGAATCTGAATCCTGAAAAAAACTGATTTTTTCCAAAATTCCTGTACTTTATCACGGAAAAGTAGTAACTTAATAAAGCAGAACAAAAAACGGAATGATCTGGGAGGAAGTTATGAAAAAAGCATTTGTAACAAAGCAGCAGATTGAAGAAATTACAAAAAAATATCCGACACCGTTTCATATTTATGATGAAAAGGGAATTGTTGAAAATGCGAGAGCCGTGTATAAGGCTTTTTCCTGGAATAAGGGATTTCGTGAGTATTTTGCAGTCAAGGCCACGCCCAATCCGGTGATTATGCAGTTACTGATGAAAGAAGGATGCGGGTTTGACTGTTCTTCAATTACAGAGTTGATGCTCAGTAAGGCTGTTGGTGCATCGGGAAGTCAGATCATGTTTTCATCCAATGATACACCAGCGGAGGAATATCAATATGCGCAGGAGATCGGGGCAACGATCAATCTGGATGATATTACGCATATTGAATTTCTGGAAGAGACAATCGGAGAACTGCCGGAGACTATTTCGTGCAGGTTTAATCCCGGCGGATTATTTAAAATGAGTAATGGAATTATGGATAATCCCGGGGATTCCAAATACGGAATGACGCAGGGGCAGATGTTTGATGCATATCGGATGTTGATGAAAAAGGGCGTAAAGCACTTTGGAATTCACGCATTTCTTGCAAGCAATACAGTTACAAATGAGTATTATCCGATGCTGGCGGGGCAACTGTTTGAACTGGCGGTCAGACTTCATAAGGAAACCGGCGCAGATATCAGATTCATTAATCTGTCCGGGGGTGTAGGAATTCCGTATCAGCCGGATCAGGAAGGCAACGATATTGCAGCGATCGGAGAGGGAGTCAGAAAACAGTATGAAAAGATCCTGACGCCGGAAGGAATGGGTGATGTTGCCATTTATACAGAGATGGGAAGGTTCATGCTGGGGCCGTATGGCGCACTTGTGACAAAGGCCATTCATGAAAAGCATATTTATAAGGAGTATATCGGCGTGGATGCCTGCGCGGTAAATCTCATGCGTCCGGCAATGTATGGTGCGTATCATCACATTACAGTGCTGGGAAAAGAGAATGCACCATGTGATCATGTATATGATGTAACAGGATCATTGTGCGAAAATAATGATAAATTTGCAATTGACAGAAAACTCCCCCGGATTGAAATGGGCGATTATCTTTTTATTCATGATACCGGTGCACATGGATTTTCCATGGGATATAATTATAACGGAAAGCTGTGGAGCGCCGAACTTCTCCTTAGGAAAAATGGGGAAACAGAGTTGATTCGCAGAGCAGAAACGCCAAGGGATTATTTTGCGACATTTGATTGCCTGCCGGTTTATCAGAAACTGGATCAGATCATGAAGGAAAGAAATATGTAAAAGGGATTTCCATAGCAGAAATGCAAAAAGCCGGGGAGAAAAATTCTTCCCGGTTTTTTTGTGAAAAAAAGTTGATTGAAATTGTTCAAATTTATCTTCATATGTCAGTATAATCATACAAATGGAATAATTGTCTGAATTGTGGTAAAATTGTGATATCTGAATTGTTGATAAGGTGCGATTTAGCGAGGATCATCTGGAAACTGGAGTAGGAAAATGCTGAAAAAGCTGGTGGCTGGAATTACCTGTCTTGGAAGAGCAATCGCAAGGCTTCGCATAAAATATAATGATCGGATGCAGAAGCGGTATTCTGCATCGTTACTTGCCATCGTGTGCACATTCGTTTGCGCACTGGCGACAGCTGTTCTGTTATTTATTCCCCCTTATATCGGTGTTGCAGATGATGGTTCATTGTCCGGAATCATGAATCAGGCAGGGCTTGCATACCGTCAGGATGATCTTGCGCAGGAAACAGGAGCATATTTTGTGCGGATTTATCAGCAGAAAGAAACAGTTCATTCAGGATTTTCCACACAGATTTCATGGATAAGGGCGGCAGTGAAGCTCGATCAGTTTTTTACTCATGATACCTATTTTGATATACGTTTTCTGGGATTGATTTATTTTCTCCTGTATCTTCCGGCAGTGTGGCTGGTGATCCGCGGGATGGCGCTTCGGGTGAGGTTCGCGTCTGAAGGAACGGTTATCGGAGTAGTGTCTGTACTGATCCTTGGAGATGGGACGCTTACTGCATATTTTAATTCATTATATCCGGAACCGGTATGGATTCTGGGAATGATGTACCTGACAGGGATCGGTCTTGCCTTTGCGGAAAAGTCGAAGATCAGAGATTCGGTTCGTATGATACTGATGCTGATTGTGGGAATCATACTGATTATGTCTGAAGATCACTGCGCAGTCTGTGGTATTGTGCTTGCTGTTTTCTTTATTGTCAGGATGGGCAGACAGATGAAAGACCGGATTCTGCCTGTACTGTGCGCAGCTCTTTTGATGACGGTATCGTTATTTTCATTTCAGAATGGAATATCACGGTTTAATGAAAGTTCTTTTATGAGTGCGATGACAAACGGGGTACTGTTGGAATCCGTCAATCCGGCCGATACACTTAATGAGCTTGGAATTGATCCCCGCTATGAAACACTTGCGGATATGTCACCTTATGATGTATATCCCTATGCACTGCCTGACAATCCGGAAATCAGGAAGGGATTTCTGGACCATTATTCGACATCTGAAATCATGCTTTATTATATGCGACATCCGGTAGCACTTATTTCATTAACGGATGCGGGAATTAAAGCATCTTTTTCTCTGAGAAGAGATTATTGCGGCAATTATGAAAAGCAGGCCGGAATGCAGCCGCGGGCCGGAAATATTGTTTTTACATTATGGAACAATTTTAAGCAGCGCAGTGCGCCGGAGACAATCGGCTATCTGCTTCTTCTGGCGATTGTGCTGATGGTGATGATGACCGGGGCGAGAAAGGGAAATACGCCGGCAGAAGAATCAGCTTCGGTAATTCAGACGTTCTGGATCCTGATGGGGTGCTGCATTCTGCATACGGTATATATCATTATCAGGAGTGGCACGGCAGAGTTTGCCAGATACAGTGCAATTGCAGGAATCAGCATTGATCTGATGTCATTACTGGTATTTGCCGTGATTCTGCACAGACTGAATATCATATCCACAGAGGGGAAGGATAAATGATGAAGGATAAGTTTAACCGGGTACAATTGCTGCAGGATTTTGGAATGCTTCTTTTTCTGATGAGTGTATTTACAGGGACAATGATCGTTGTTGTTTCGGATGAATCACTTCGCATGCAGAATCTCATCATGCTGGTGGGCGTATTTCTGATTGCGGTATTGACGGTATTCAGAGTCCAGTATACGGCAGTAGTGGTTACTGCGTTTCAGATTCTGTTTTTTGCGGCATATAAGTTGTATCAGTATTATTCACAGGATCAGGCCATAGAAACTGCGGCATACCTGTGGCTGGCGGTAGTACTGGGGGAACTTGCCGGAATGGCATTGTTTCTGCATGAATTTAACACCACGGAGCAGATCAACAGTGTACTGCGTCAGCAGGTGGAGGATCTGACGGTGGAAGATCCCATGACAGGACTTGAAAATCTCAGGAGTATGTACGCAAATCTGTCAAGGACAATGGCATTGTCAGCCAGAAATAATACAGAGATGGGCCTGATGCTGATAAAACTGAGATATGCACAGGAATTAAAGAAGATCATGTCAGCAAGAAATTATGACCGGCTGAGAAAAAAAATGGCGGATATTGTGCAGGATACGCTTCGACTGGAAGACAGAGTATATACGGTAGATCAGGATGGGTCACTCGGAATTATCTTTTTCTGTAATAAAGAGGGCGCGGGAGTAATCAAAAAAAGACTTCTGGATGTACTGGAGGATAAAAATGCTTTTTCAGGAATTCTGGATAAACCTGTCAAGGTGGAAGTCAGAATCGGTTATCTGCAGTATGAGAAAGAGATGGAAACAAATGCGATTCTTTTTCGTGAAAAAACAGAAAGTGAAATGCAGTACGATGTTTAAAGCTGCCGGATTGCTGCTTTCAGGTTGTATTGTATGCAGTCTGCTGTGTCCGAAAATTCCTGCAGCGGCAGCAGAAGGTGCCCCCAAAGCGCAGATCCTTATGGTCGTTCCGGATGAAACGGATGAGGAGCAGCAGGAAAGTGAAGAAAACATAGCGGAACTTTTGGTTCGTCTGGGTTATTCTGTGACATTCAGTACGGCAGCTCAGGCAGAGGTATCTGCATATCATAATGTGCTGCTGTATGGACTTAAGGAAGATGCAGTAAGGAAAACAGCAGGCAGCCTTCTGAAAAGCCAGAGGCTGTTTCTTGCAGGGTGTGAGCTGCCGGCAGACAGTGAAATGTTCGGAAATGTGCAAAAGACAAAAATCAGTGCAGCAACAGCGGAGTATAAACTGGAGAAAGTCAGCCGTGAATCAGTGACGCTGCAGATGTATTTGTTTGGAATCAGTCCTGAGTATACCAGTGGAGTTTTGAAAGCAGAAGGTGAAACAATGCCGCTGGTCTTTGGATGGAAAAATGTCAGATGTGTTTCGTTTGCCAGTTATATCAGCAGTATGGAAAAAAATGTTCTGATCAGGGAACTGCAGTTATGGCTGGAGCAGGAAAAAAGCTCTGTAGTATCGTCAGCTTCTGCTTATCTTGTGCTGGATTATGTATATCCTTTTGCGGATCCGGACACACTGAATCAGATGGTTCAATGGCTGGTCTCTGAAAACATATCTTTTGCAGTCAGTGTTGCACCGATTTACACGCATTCGGATTTTCCTGCAATGAGCAGGTTTTGCGAAATACTGAAATATGCGCAGGAAAATGGTGCGGCAATTATTCTATGTGCCCCTGTAATTCAGGGAGATACAACAGAAGAGCAGATTCAGAGTCATCTGGACAGTGCTTTTCAGAATTACTGTGATCAGGGTGTTTATCCGGTGGCACTGGAAGTACCGGAGAGCTGGATTTTTAATGGTACATATCTGAGTACGATGAAGCATTTTACGACAGTATTGTATTACGAGGATGCAGCAGATATACAGATGAGCGGGCTGCAAAGCACAAAAGACCTGATCAGCAGCAGAATCAGTCTGATCGGCCCGGCAATTATGATGCAGAGTGGCGATGCGGAGAATCCATCCTGCTGTAACCGGGCATTCTATATTGACAGTACATTGAGCCTGAAACAGCAGAAAATTCTGGCCGGACAGGCGATGGATACAGCGACAACGGAGGGAGACCTTCGACAGACAAAGCAGTGTGTTCAGATGGGGAGCCGGAAACTGGTCTGGGATACTGAAACGATGCAGATTAATGACGGTGCAGTATCATTGCAGTATGAGCCAGCGGAAGATACAGGAAAATATGATTATAAGCGTGATGTTTTTTACAGGGCAACCGCAGATCTGCAACAGCAGAACAGATTTCTGACCGTATTTGTAATGATTTCACTTGTCTTTTTTATTTGTGCGATTGTCCTTGCAAGGCGGCAGATGCACAGAAGGTTTTTCTATTTTGAAGAAAAGAAAAATGAAACAGAAGAGAAAGGAAGAAAATAACGGATGTCAGTTGCAGATGCAATTTCCTTATATTCCATTATTACAATCTGGTTTCTGATGATCATCAACGTAATTCTCAGTGTTGGTGGTTTTCTGTATTACAGCAGATGCAATGAGACAGACGGAAGCATTCCACTTCCGGAAGGAAGTTATCCGATGGTATCGATTCTCGTGCCGGCGCATAATGAGGCACTGGTGCTTAATCGTACGGTACGATCTCTGTTGAACTTTGATTATCCGCAGGACAGATATGAAATTATAATTATTAATGATAATTCGACCGATAATACTGTGGAACTGATTGAGAAAATTCAGAAGGAATTTCCGGATAGACGACTGATGATCCTGAGTACTGACAAAGTGGTCGGAGGAACAGGAAAATCCAATGCACTTAATATCGGATTTTCCGTGTGCAAAGGGGAAGTTATAGCAATCTATGATGCGGATAATACGCCTGAACCGCAGGCATTGCGACTTCTTGTGGAAAATCTTGTGGCTGATCCCAGGGCAGGAGCGGTAATCGGAAAGTTCCGGACGAGAAACAGAAATGCTTCTATTCTGACCAGATTTGTTAACATAGAAACGCTTGCCTATCAGTGTATGAATCAGGCAGGAAGAGGATACTTTTTCAAATTATGTACGATTCCCGGAACGAATTACTGTATTCGCAGAAGCATTATTGAAAGAATCGGCGGCTGGGATGTTAAGGCACTTAGCGAGGATACGGAGATCAGCTTCAGATTGTACCGGATGGGGTATTATATCAAACTGCTGCCACAGGCAGTGACCTGGGAACAGGAACCGCATCTGCTTAAGATCTGGCTCCACCAGAGAACCAGATGGGCAAGAGGGAACCTGTATGTGCTGGCGAAAAATTTCAAATATACATTCGATCCGGCAGCAGGAAAAATGAGAATAGATACACTTTATTATATGATGGTTTATGTTCTGATGCTGACTTCACTTGTGGCATCGGATGTGATATTTGCAGGAGGAATTCTGGGAATCATTCATGTAAGACTGGCCGGTTTTTCATCTCTTTTATGGATTATGGCCATTATCGTTTTTATCGTGAATATGATGCTGACGCTTGCACTTGAAAAAAATGAATTCAATCTGGAATCGCTTGGGCTTGTGACCATCATGCTTTTTACCTATGCAAAGTTATGGGTAATTGTTGTATTAAAGGCTTTATATCTGACAGTAACAGATAAGATTTTTCACAGGACGGTGAAATGGGATAAGACGGTAAGATACGTCGAAGACACGGCAGGCTATACAGTTGCAAATCATCATCCCAAAGGAGGAATATAATGACAGAAAAACGGAAAGCATTTGGTGTCATATGGATGGCGGCAGTGCTTCTGTGTACTTCGCTTCCGGTCAGCGCAACGGAGAACAGCAGCACGGTAGTTACATCAGAGGAAAGTATGGGAACGGTAACGAATCTGGAAACGGTGACAGACAGCGCAGGAGCGCCGGATACAACGCTCCCGCAGGAGCCGGATTCGGATCATGTGATGCAGTTTCCGTTTACTTCAGATGTGGTATTCAGTGGAATATATAAAGACTATGATTACTATTTTCAGATTCCGGATTACTGGAAAACGGATTATGTGTATGCGCAGGTGCAGTTTTCAGTCAGTCAGATGATTACAGATGTACCGGCAACACTGACATTTTCCGTAAATGATACACCGGTGTATTCATGCAGGGTGGATTATAAGTATGGAAGTACACAGGTCGTATATGTAAAGATTCCGACAGATCTGCTGAAAACCGGCTATAATTCCTTCGGGATTACGGGATATGTCAGGATCTATGACAGCAACGGGTGTATTGATGATCTTGGCGGTGCGAACTGGGTCAGCGTAAGCAAAAATACAGTGTTACAGGCAGGTTATGAGACTGTGGATACGAAGAATGTGCTGTCTTATTATCCATATCCGTTTGTCTCTTCAACAGATCAGTCAGGAGATCAGCTGGGGATCTATGTGGCATCGGGGGCATCCGACGCAGAACTTGCCGATGCTCTTCTGTTGCGGGCAGATCTTGGCAGTAAGGTCAGCAGTCAGGATGCCATTGTGCTTCATACGCTCGATCAGTATACAAAGGATAACCGGAAGAACAGAATTGTGATTGCCACATGGGATGAACTGCCGCAGGAAATCCGCTCGGGACTTGATACTGAGGGGAAGGATCTGAGTAAAGGTGCGCTTCTTAGTGAATACAGTGACAGTCGGGGAAATGTTCTGGTTGTGACGTCAAAGAGTAAGAACCTTATCTATGAGGGAATTGCGCTTCTGATGGATACTTCAAGAGTCGGGCAGGAAGATGCCGCGACTGCATATGCTGCAGAGAAAAGTTCGGATACCATGAAAGCTGATGCGGCAGATCTCAGGTCTGTAGAAAAAAATACCTATAAGGTAAGGGACGTATCTGGGACCGGACTTTCATTTGTAGGACCGTTTCATCAGGAAAAAACAGTGACATTTTCATTGCCGTCCGGGTTTGTGCTTGGAAGCGGAGGAAAAGTAGTCCTTAATTACAGATACAGTAAAAATCTGAATTTCCAGAGATCCATGGTAACCGTATACTGGGGGGATACACCGATCGGAAGTAAGAAGCTGACTGCGGATGGCGCAGCGGATGACAGCCTTTCCTTTTCTATTCCGGCAGATGTGACGGGAACAGGAGCGTCCGCCATAAAGATCGCATTTGATCTGGAACTTCCGGATATGTACTGTACAAAGCGATCAGACCAGATGCCGTGGGCATATGTAAATGATACTTCAAGCTTTTATCTCCCGTCAGGTGATGGACAGACACTGGATCTTGCAAGAAGGCCATATCCGTTCATGAAGATGAATCAGTATGACAATACGCTGGTGCTGATACCGGATCAGATGTCAGAAGAGGAAATGGATACACTGGGGCAGCTTATGGCATCATTTGGCAGTGGAGCGCAGCCGTATGGAAGTATTGAAGTGGAAAAGGCGTCTGCATTTACAGAAGGACAGTCGTCCAAAAACATCATTGTCTTTGGAACATGCAAGGACAACAGTTTTATATCCAGACTGAATGGACAGCTGAAGTTTGCGTTCAGTAAGGATGGAAGCAGATTTGAAAATAATGACAGTCTGATTTTCAGCGAAAAGAATTCAAAGCAGGCGGCAGTTCTTCAGTATACGCGTTATACTGCAAATACGGACAGTGCAATTCTGGTTGCAGCGGGAACAGGAGAAGCCTCCATTCATAATCTGCGGGAATATCTCAGCAATATGAAGGACAGACAGAAACTGTCCGGGGATTGCTATGTGATTGACAGTGATCTTAAGGGAACGGCGTATACACTGCTGGATGAAACAGCAAGTCAGACCGTAACGCTGAAGGAATGGGCGGAACAGAATAAGCAGCCGATTCTGTTTACCGTGATTTCAACATCAGGAATCGGATTGCTGGTACTGGCACTGATCCTGATTCTGATCAGATCGGGGAAAAATGCAAAGCGGGACAGGAAGAATAATGAAGAAGACAGCGGTCGCGGATCGCAGAAATAAAAACAGAAACAGAATGTTACAGCGGAAAGGATCGTAACCCATGCGAACCGGAAAAAATGTATTCTACTATTTTGTACAGATCATATATCTGATCCTGATTCTGGTGATGATAGCGGGTGTGACAATGCAGACCGGAAATTCTGCGGAATATCAGGGACTGCAGAAATTGCTCGCGAATTCATATGCGGCAGCTGGAATTCTGTTGTTGGTTCTGGGAACATACCTGTATGTCAGATTGAACATATCAGAGGCAGCGGGTCGACATGTAAAGACGGCAGAATATGCAGAACTGATCCTGTCTGTGATGGTTCTGGCAGTGGCAGTGATCATCAGAACAGGGGCGCTGAACCGTGTAACAGAACTTGCAGGGCAGGAGAATACGGCATATCAGATTGCGCTGGATATTAAAAGAGGCACGCTTCTGACAGAAGGAACACACTTTTGTGATCTGATTGCAATTTTTCCGCATCTGTATTTTTATCCGGTGATTCTGGCTGGCTGGTTCAGCATTGCGGGAGAAAGCATTTATGCGGCGCAGATTCTGAATGTTGTGCTGGCAGCAGGGGTGATTTTTCTGGCAGGCAGAACTGTTCGGATATTGTCAGGAAGAGCAGCAGAGATACTGGTTATGTTACTGCTGACATTTTGGCCTGCAGGGAACTATGATTGCAGTCATATTTCAGGAAATATGCTGTTTGATTTTCTGATGATGCTCAGTCTGTATCTGTTTACGGTTCTGGTCGGAAAGAAAGATACAGAACATGCGTGGTTAAACGGAGTGCTGTATTTTCTGCTCGGAATTGTGATTGGGCTTGGGATGAATATCAGTCGGTTTGCCATGGTGGTTCTGATTGCATACATTCTGTGGCTTCTGCCATATGCGGAAGAACTTCCGGCAATAATGCGGAATGATATTCCGCTGGGAATGCGTGTGATTGACCGTGGCTGGAAAAGGGGATTTCTGGTGTTGATCGGATTTCTGATTACAATACTGATTTCCATACAGAATGTATCTTATGCAACTGATCGCAGTACAGCACCTTCGGAAACTTCATGGGGGTATGCGCTGATGACGGGAATGAATACAGAAACGGGCGGGAAGGCGCTGCCTCAGGATCTGAGTCATATTCTGGCAGCATATGCGAAAACAGGATATGCAGAGGATGCACAGAAAGAATATCTCAGTGCGGCAGTTACAAAAATTCAGAGTGAACCGGCTGCAGTATTGAATCTGATTTACAATAAGATCATCGGCTTATATGGAACGGGTCTGAGTGCAGAGCAGGCAGGTACACTGCTTGTGATACTCATTTTATGCGGGATTACCGCAATATGCGGACGCGAAAGAAATCGGAGTACCGTATATGCAGCACAGCTGATACTGATCGGTGCTTTTTTTTATGGGGCAGTTACGCCGGCACACAGTAAAATGGGGTATGGGATCATGTGTGCATCAGCGGTGCTGACTGGTGCAGCAATCAGGGGACTTATGGATGAAATCAGGAATATCCGTGTGGCTGATCTTTATCGTCTTCAGGAGCTTGCCAGTATGGAGCAGCAGAAAGAAGAACATATTGCCTTTCTGAAAGATGAAGAAGGGCGGCTTGAAAAGCTGCGGATTGAAGCAATGAAGTCACAGTTTGATATGCAAAGCGCCATTGAGGCAGGACATGTAAAGATTGTCATGAGTGAAGGGGCAGCTGCAGCAGCGGAGAAAAAGAATTCTGCGGGAGAAAAAGGTGAAGCACAATAAGACAGAAATAATATGTATTGTCTGTATGATATTACTGGGAATCGTGATGATTCTGGCGCTCATCTGGTTTATGATGCCGGGAGGTGGAAATCAGAATACGGCATCGACAGCTGAGACAGGAGAATCCGGGGGACTGATTGAACCGGAAGATTTCCTGCCTCAGAATCTTCGGGAGGGAGATCGGCCGGAGGCAGAGTTTACTGATGTGCAGGGGAAGAAGTATCAGCTTTCCGCTTACCGGGGGCAGCCGGTAGTTCTGATCTGCTTTGCCAGCTGGTGCAGTTACTGTCATGAACAGCTTGAGAGTGCAGCAGAACTGGGGAATGCAGCGCAGAAGTATGGTGCAAAGGTAATACTGATTGACCGCTATAATACACAGAAAGAAAAGGCAGAGAATGCGGTTGCAGAGCAGCAGGAACTGGCACCGGACTGGGATCTTCTTTTTGACAGGGATGAGAAAATATATCATCAGTGGGGATTGCAGCTGATTCCGACAATGATCTTTCTGGACAGTAACGGGTATGTGCGAAAATGTGCTGCGGATGTACAGAGTGCAGAAGATTTTGCGGGATATCTTGATGCAACGGTAAATGGAAGAACGGCAGCGCCGGAGAAGTTTCTGAAAAACAGAATGACGGCGAAAGATGGTGGTATTTATACCAACATCAGAAATGGCAGTGATGTGCCTGACGGGAAAGATGTACTGAGTGAGTCGCAGGGTCTTATAATGCTTTCTGCTGTTTATGAAAATGATCAGCAGACTTTTGATATGGCCTGGAATTATGTCAGAAATCATCTGATGAAAAATGGCCTGCCGCCATGGTATATTCAGGCAGATGGAACACCGGCGCAGATGGATGCCGCGCTGGATGATCTGCGGATATGGGAAGCCCTGAATCTTGCAGGAGATAAATGGGGCGGATATGAAGAGCAGAAGGCACTTGCAGAAAACATATATCAGAACCTGACGGAAAACGGAAAGCTGGTCGATTACTATGATCAGGAGAATCACAGTAAGGCAGAGACACTGTCTTTGCCTTATGCAGATATCAGTCTCCTTGCCGGAATGGAAAAGGAAAAATCCGGATTCAAAGCGGTTTCAGAAAATGCACTTCGAACAGTACAGAAGGGGTATATATCAGATTCTTTTCCGTTATATTATTCCAGCTATGATTATGCTGCGGGAAAGTATTCTGACGATGATCTGAATATGGCAGAAGCATTGTATACATTGTGGAATCTTTCCAAGGCAGGACAGCTTCGGAAAGAGTCTTTGCAGTGGCTTCGCACGCAGGTGGAAAACGGGACACTTGCGGCAAGATACCATGTGGATGGAACGGTGGTCAGCGGGTATGCATATCATTCGACGGCATGCTATGCGATTGCAGCGCTGATTGCACAAAATGAGCAGGATAAAGAGCTGTACAGTACATGCACTTACAGGATGGAACAGATGAGGGTATGGAATGTGAGCAGTACCTGTTATGGAGGTTTTGGTACGGAGGAAAGCAGTGATTTCCCATCATTTGATCAGCTGATGCCGCTGTTGTTGTACACTTTTACAGAACAAAATTCCGGATCATGAAAGGATGGAGTAGGATGAAAAAAATTATGCTGGTGTTCGGAACAAGACCTGAAGCCATTAAAATGTGTCCGCTTGTCAAAGAACTGAAGTCCAGAGAAAAGATTCAGACGGTGGTGTGTGTGACGGGGCAGCACAGACAGATGCTGGAGCAGGTACTGAAAACGTTTGAGGTAAACCCGGATTATGATCTTGCCATTATGAAACCGCAGCAGACGCTGTTTGATATTACGACAGAGATTCTTGAAAAAATCAGGCCGGTGCTTGAAAAGGAGAAGCCGGATATTGTACTGGTACATGGAGATACAACGACTACATTTGCAACGGCACTTGCGTGTTTTTATCTGCAGATTCCGGTTGGTCATGTGGAGGCCGGTCTTCGAACCTATGATATTTATTCACCCTATCCGGAGGAATTCAACAGAGAGGCAGTCAGTATTGTTGCTGCATATAATTTTGCGCCGACGGAAATTGCAAAACAGAATCTGATCCGGGAGGGGAAGAAAAAAGATACTATTTTTGTTACCGGGAATACGGCAATTGATGCTTTGAAAACAACCGTCAGAGAAGATTACAGCAATGAACAGCTGCGCTGGGCACAGGGAAGCAGGCTGATTCTGATTACGGCACATCGAAGAGAGAATCTGGGCGAACCAATGCATCACATGTTCAGGGCAATCAGAAGAATTATAGATGAGTATCCTGACTGTAAGGCAATCTACCCGATTCATATGAATCCGACGGTCAGGAAAACAGCAGAAGAAGAACTGGGCGGGGATGACAGAATCAGGATGATAGAGCCGCTTGATGTGTTGGATTTCCATAATTTCATGTCCAGAAGCTATCTGATTCTGACGGACAGCGGCGGAATACAGGAAGAAGCACCTTCTCTCGGCAAGCCGGTACTGGTCATGAGAGATACAACGGAACGACCGGAGGGAATCGCTGCAGGAACACTGAAACTGGTAGGTACGCAGGAAGAAACCATCTATGAGAATTTCAGGCAGCTGCTGACTGATGACGGGGAATATCAGAGAATGAGCAGGGCATCAAATCCCTATGGAGATGGGCATGCCTGTGAGAGAATTGCAGATATACTTGAAAAAGAAGAGAATATTTCCTTAAAAAATTGAATGGGATCGCTTGTTAATTCTATTCGTTTGTAGTATGATATCGACAATGCATATCTGTATACAATTATCCAAAATTGTCGGAGGAATATTCTTATGTCTTTATCTTTATCGAAAAAAGCACAGTCAGTAAAGCCATCATCTACACTCAGTATTACAGCAAAGGTTAAGGAACTGAAGGCAAATGGAGTCGATGTGGTTGGATTCGGAGCAGGGGAACCCGATTTCAATACACCGGATAATATCTGTGATGCGGCAATCACAGCGATTAAGAGTGGATTTACCAAGTATACACCTGCTTCCGGTACAAATGAGCTTAAGGCTGCTGTCTGCAGGAAATTCCAGGAATTCAATGGACTTCATTATGAGCCGAACCAGATTGTCATCAGTAATGGTGGTAAACATTCTCTTACCAATATTTTTGACGCGATTCTGAATCCGGGGGATGAAGTAATTATCCCGGGGCCATACTGGCTGAGCTATCCGGAGATGGTAAAGCTCTCTGACGGTGTTCCGGTAATTGTATACGGTACAAAGGAAAACGAATATAAAGTAACTGCGGAACAGATTGAAAAAGCAGTTACTGCGAAAACCAAGGCGCTTGTTCTGAATACGCCCAATAATCCGACAGGTATGATTTATACGAAGCAGGAGCTTCAGAAAATTGCTGATATTGCGATCAGACATGATTTCTACGTAGTATCAGATGAAATGTATGAGTATCTGATCTATGGAGAGGAAAAGCATGTCAGTATCGCATCTCTTGGAGAAGAAATTTATAACAGAACATTAACCTGCAGCGGACTTTCAAAAAGCTATGCAATGACCGGATGGAGAATCGGCTATGTCGGTGCACCGGCAACAATTGCCAAATTGATGGGGGCTATCCAGTCTCATGCGACATCCAATCCGAATTCCATTGCGCAGAAGGCTGCATATGAAGCGCTGACAGGACAGCAGGATACAGTAGTGACCATGCGGGAGGAATTCAACCGCCGTCGTATATACATGTATGAGCGCCTTTCCGGAATGCCGCATGTTCAGCTCTTTGAACCTAAGGGTGCGTTCTATGCGTTTGTGGATGTATCAGAACTGTTCGGAATGACCTACAAGGGTCAGAAGATCGAGAACGGACAGAATCTGGCGCAGGTGCTTTTAAGCGATTATCATGTAGCGGTTATTCCGTGCGATGATTTTGGCTATCCGGATCATATCAGACTTTCCTATGCAATCAGTCAGGAACAGATTGCAAAGGGACTCGACAGAATTGAGAACTTTATCAAAGATCTGAAATGAGTGGTATACAAAACACATGGAAAATGAGATCAGAGAATTTATTGAATATCTGCATAATGTAAGACACACGTCAGAAAATACCATCTCCTCCTATCACAGAGATCTGGTACAGTTGCAGGAATATCTGATCCACCAGGGAATTTCACGTTGGGAGAAGGTAACAGAGGAAGTTCTTTCAGAATATGTGGATACGCTGGCAGGGGAGCATTTTGCTGCAGCGACTGTTTCAAGGCATATTGCATCAATCAAGTCCTTTTTTCATTATCTGGTAGAAAACGGGAACATTGAAAATGATGCAGCGGAAATTCTGAAGGCCCCGAAAGTTGAAAAAAAGCTTCCCACGGTCATGACGCCTGCCGAAGTGGACCTTTTACTGACGCAGCCTGATGCGCAGTCTCTTAAGGGAAAAAGGGATAAAGCAATGCTGGAACTGCTGTATGCTACCGGTATGCGTGTCAGTGAGCTGATATCGTTGAAGGTAAATGACCTTGATTTCAGGATTAATTGTGTGAACTGTCATGCAGGAGACAGGCAACGAATGATTCCGTTCGGACAGAAGGCGCGAGAGGCACTTCTGGATTATCTGAAGACAGTTCGTGACTCCATGTTGCGTGATCATAATGAAGATGTTCTGTTCCTGAACTGTTCGGACGGGAAGTCGATGAGCCGTCAGGGTTTCTGGAAGCTTATCAAACAGTATGCAAAAAAGGCAGGAATTAAAGTGGATATTACGCCTTATACCATACGCCATACATTTGCCGCTCATTTGCTTGAAAACGGTGCTGATCTGAAATCAGTGCAGGAGATGCTGGGACATGCGGATATTTCGACTACAGCAAGATATGCCGGAAACAGACATAATTATATCCGTGAGATTTATGAAAGAACACAGAAAAGGGGCTGATGCAGACAGATGCATCTGCCTGTAATAATAGGGAAATATATAAAAAGCACTGTACTTTCAGTTATGAAGTACAGTGCTTTTTGATAAGACATATGACCTGCAGTAATTACGTCAGCTCTGCAATTTCGTTAAGAAGACGTTCCGTGTCAGCCCATCCGAGGCAGGGATCTGTAATGGATTTCCCATAGACACCTTCTCCGATTTTCTGACTGCCTTCTTCGATATAACTTTCAATCATGACACCTTTTACCAGATGATGAATATTATCACTGTGATTACGGCTGTGCAGAACTTCCTTGACAATACGGATCTGTTCATGGAAGAGCTTATTGGAATTGCTGTGATTGGCATCTACAATGACAGCCGGATTTGCAATATCTCTTGCCTCATATAAGGAGGAAAGCAGATCCAGATCTTCATAATGGTAATTGGCGGTATTACGGCCATGCTTGTTGGTCGCGCCACGCAGGACACAGTGCGCGAGCGGATTCCCATTGGTCTGTACTTCATATCCGCGGTAAACAAAAGAATGCGGGTGCTGGGCAGCATAGACGGAATTGAGCATGACGGTCAGATTGCCGCTGGTCGGATTTTTCATTCCGGCAGGAACATCGAAACCGCTGGCAGTCATCCGGTGCTGCTGGTCTTCAACAGAACGGGCACCAATGGCAACATAGGAAAGGATATCTGCAACGTAGCCCCAGTTATCAGGATAGAGCATTTCATCGGCGGCAGTCAGGCCGGATACTTCAATGGCATGAATCTGCATATGGCGCATGGCAACCAGACCGGCGCGGAAATCTGTTTTTCCCTCAGGATCCGGCTGGGAGGTGATACCTTTATAGCCTTCACCGGTAGTACGCGGCTTATTGGTATAAATTCTGGGAATCAGAATCAGACGGTCACTGACTTTATCATTGATTTTTGCAAGGCGTGATACATAATCGCAGACAGCATCTTCATTATCTGCAGAGCAGGGACCGACAATGACCAGAAATTTGTCGCTTTTTCCGGTAAATACATCAGCGATTTCCTGATCACGCTTCTGTTTGATTGCTGCAAGATCTGCAGCAAGAGGAAATTCGCGTATGATCTCCTCCGGGGTTGGTAACTGTTGAATATATTTAAAAGACATAACTCCTCCTTATAATAAAAAGAAATGCGTCAAAAGCTATGTGTCAGCATTTCTTTTTATTATATCAAGACCTTCCCAATTAAAAAAGGCGTATTTTTAATCGGATTTCAGGGATCCAGGTATAAAGAACCGGAAAAGGTTGCATTAATTATAGTACGGTATTCTTCTTCTGATAAATGAAACAGACTGCTGATGATCCGGTCAATCCGGTTATAGCAGGAGATCTTTTCTGCAGCAGAGTCAGCCGTGCATAGCAATTCTGTCAGGTTAATAATATCCTGCTGGCATCTGATACTGCAAGGCGGAATCGGAAGAATTTCCAGTGCGGAACGCAGTACTTTGAGGCTGTGAAAGGTATGGCTGTAAAAAAACTGCAGAATTCTTGAATTCAGTATCGCCATAACGTATTGCATTTTCATGCCCGGAAGATGTGGAATAACGATATTGCAGCTGTTGAGCGAAAGTAATTGCTCATGGTCATAGGCAAAAACAAGCTGATCAGAAATAAAACGGTAAAAAAGTTTTTCCGGAGCACGATAAAAATGTTCCGGTGCACACTGCTGGAGTCTGGAAGGTTCAAAACAGATATATTCTGCAGCAGGTGTGATTCTGTATCGGAATATATTACTGCCGCGCAGAACAGGTTCGGCAGATGCAGTCTGCTTCAAAGAAAGCAGATGATGGTTGTCACCGGTAACAATACCCAGAGCAAAATCTGCATTTCCCTTCAGGGTGCAGATTCCCGGAAAATTTGAGAGTTTTTGCAGGAGCTGATATTCCTGATCATTGCACAGAAGGTGAAAATTGTCAGCACAAAGGCGGCGCTGTGCAGAAACGGAAAAAAAGCGTTCCTGAAGGTGAACGGAAATATCCGGAGCAGAGGCAGAAGCTTCTCCGGCAGAAAGTGTGAGGATGATACTGGGACACTGAACGCCGCAGAATGCATTCCCGAGATAGCTCAGATAACGGATGTGTGCGGTATGGCAGATCAGTTCGCGGATGTTCTGATGAGATTTTACCTGCAGCACTGCTTCCGGAAGAACGAAAGAGAGAATGCCTTCCGGCTGAAGACACTTCAGAGAACGTTCAAGGAACAGATCATAGGATTCCGGACGCGCAGTATTTGCACATTGGTATCTGACAGACAGGTCAGCGTGCATCCTGGCTGTAAAATCATAACCCCAGGGAGGGTTCCCGATAATATAGTCATATCTGACTGCGGGAATATCTTCCGGTATGGCTGGCAGAAGCCAGTCAGCAACAAAAAGATTATGACAGATAGTCTGTATATCCGCAGAATCATGTACTCCGAAATGCAGTGCAAGATTGATTCTTGCGATTGCAATTGCAATCGGGTCAATGTCACAGCCATAAATATCCGTCAAGGTAAAATGTGCAGGAAGATGCATGAGAAAACTGCCGGTACCACAGCTGGGATCAATCAGACGCCTGGAAGCCCCTGCAGACACAGGCGGCAGATGTTCCAGAAGTTCGTCGATAATACGGGCAGGTGTATAGTAGGAACCGGTTGCCTTGCGGTTACCGATATTCTGCAGAGACATATATAGAAGTCCAAGTGTATCCTCACCTCTGACATAATGATAAGCAGGTGGATTTATATGCAGGGTATCCTGATAAAGCCCGGAAATACGGGCCTGAAGCTCCAGGAAAGAGCAGCAGTTTTCTGAAAAAGAACAGGTCAGCAGCCGGACGGACATGGAAGAAAGCACCATGCCGGCCTGCTCCATCAGCTGAAGTGCACAGTCGCAGAGAAAAAGACGCAATTCCGCATCAGAAGGAACACGCGAAAGAGACTGAACCAGTGAACTGATTTCAGCAAAACAGGAAGAATCGGTAACAGGGTAAGAAGAAACAGTACCGTTTCCTGAAATATATTTTTTGTTACGACGGGATTTCAGTGCGGGAACAGAACCATCAAGAATGGAAGCTTTCATTTCAGAAATGTCGGAAGCAGCAAATAATGGTGTCCTGTGTGTACTGTAAAGGGCAGGCGTGAGTTTTCCAAGACGCACCCAGTTACGGCCTGTAGCAGCAGAAATGGAGAGCGCACGACAGACCTGTGTAAGAGTCAGCATATCTTTCAAAATCTGATTATCCTCATTTCCAGGCAGAATCTGATCTGGTGCAGTTACCACTCCAGTTTGTCCGCGTCCTTGATTTTGACACGAACACCATTCAGGTTCATATATCCATCTTCCAGTTCCGTATGGACGATATACTGAGGAGTTTTTTCCTTTGAGTTCGAAGAAGCAGCGGTTCTTGGCACATTTGCCTTTGGAGTTGCCGGATGATGGGGCATCGTTGAATCTCTGGTGCCGGGCATTTTAAGTTTGTTTTTACGATAGCTCAGATATATGGTAATGGCAATAATTACAAGTATGAGAATGTCTGTCATGAAGTCCTCCCGGATTGTTGGCATTGTTTGAAACAGATGTTATGATATCCAAATTCTATTATAGCAAACTCTCCTCATGCAGACAATCGAACAGAACTGATGCCTGTCATAAAAAGTTTTTTCCGGCAGCTCAATTGTAATCTGAGATTCCATACTCATTACCTCAGATGATATCTGTAATAGTAAATATATAGTTTAAGGGAAAGGTATGGATTTTCCCTTGCAA
>JAKVKH010000053.1 GCA_022486625.1 Butyrivibrio sp.
ATGCTCTGCATGCCTTTCTGTACATTTTCCATGTCTTTCTGTCCGTTCTGTGCCTTATCCACAAGTGAACTGACTGTCGCATTGGCCGATTCGCCCTGCTGCATCAGATCGCTGACCTCTGTTGCCAGTTCTGTCGCATTCGTTGCAAGTTCAGATACTGCAGAAGCCATTCCGTCCATTGCTTCCTTGATCTGTTCCATGGAAGAGCTCTGCTCTGTTGCCTGAACATTCAGCTTACCGGATGCCGATTTACTGTTTTCTGCTTCCTCTGCCAGTTTTGAAGATACCTGCTGAATCTCCCGCAGTGTCCCGTTCATCTTGCCGACAAATTCCTTCATACAGCTATTCATCACACCGATTTCATCTTCGCCGCCTGCAGCAATTTTCACGGTAAAGTCTCCGTCTGCAATTCTGGTAATATTATCCGTCAACGCACGCACCGGTTTTGTTACTTTCCTGCTAATCAGGTAATAAAGAATAAATGCAATAAATCCGATTGCCACAACCATAATCACATAACAGATCATCTCAAACCGGTTTACATCTGCCAGCACTGTACTTGCCGAAACAGAAGAAATCAGTGTCCAGTCCGTTCCCGGAACATTTGCTGCTGCAACATAATACCTGGTTCCGTCGGAAGCAATTTCCTTTGTATCTGTCGAACCGCTCTGTGCCAGTTCATAAACGGCAGTCAGATAGGTATCGTCCGCATGATCAGATACTTTGGTTCCATTGAAATCCTTATTAAAATACGACAGAACCACATCCCCACTCAGAAGTGCCGAGCCTCCGCTTCCCATCGGTTTGAATTCTGCCGTTTTCTTTACAATATTATCCAATGACATATCTGCCGCTGCAACGCCGCTCCTGCCATCCGCCAGATCCACCTTTCTGGAAAAAGATACGACAAGCCCGCCGGTAATACTATCTACATAAGGTGCGCCGATGGTAAAGGTCTTATTATTCTGACCGTCTGTATACCAACTGCGCTGCGTTGCTCTGTAATCCGCATCAGGCTGCCAGCCGTTCGGCATAAACAGTGTATCATCACTCAGTCCCAGATACACACCTCCTGATACATTTTCATTTACTGTCATGGTATTTTTAAGATAATTCAGAATTGCGCTATCATCAGCAAACTTTACTGTTTCCAGTGTTGTTGCCGTTGCATCGAAAGAAGATGTAATTCCTGTAATTTCACGCCCCAGCTCCTGCGCATTACCGGATGTCTGTTCTGTCAAACTGCTCTCCACAAGACTCACGATTGATGATTTTGCCTGTTGTGTAATAAAGATGATAATCAGAAAAATTGCTGCTGCAGTAATTGGAATCATCACCTTCATGAGACTTCCACTGATACTTTTTTTGTAGCGCCGTTGTACTGTCTTCTTTCCAGCCATTTTCTTTCCCTCCATTAGAAAAAAACTTTTTTTGTAAACGGATACTCTTTTTCTGCATATTCAGTTTTCAGGCTTGCGCCGACATTCAGAAAAGAAAATCAGAGGAAAGATACACTGATCCGTCCTCTGTTTTCCTTCATATATCGTAATATTAATTTTATCATAAAAGCGATTTTGCGTATATGTTTTTTACTCTTTCACATAACATTTTTTAAAAATCTCTTTTTTGATGATATAAACATCATGACAGTCATCACTGCGAACCGCCAGATAATCTCCCGGGTATCCGGTCATATATCTGTCTTCATCCCATTCCGTAAATACCTTCATACAGCGGTTCAGTTTCCTGGCATAAATTCTGACGTCTTCCCCCGGAATACAGGCTCCTGCATAAGGAAGAAGCCTTTTCATTTCTCCGGTAACGCCATCCCTGACTGTCGGCTCATATTCCAGCACCGGCTGATATTTCTCCCTTGTCGGCTTATAACTTCTGCCAAATTTATCCCTCATGATCGGATATACTTCGCCTCGGATACCGATCATCAGATAAATATTATCTTCTATGGTGATCTCCAGATCCTCTTCAAGTGTACGCACAGTCGCCGGATCTCCCCTGCGGAACAGATCTGTTACCCGCACAAATCCGACCGGAAGCGGCAGCTTATGGTAAATCTGCATATCTGCCGGATGTGGTTCACATTCTCCTGCATATATTACATCAAAGCTTGCAAAATATGCTTCCATACGCTCACGCATGATTTCTTCGACCACATAGTTCTTATGGCTTTCTGCAGCTGATGCATAGCGCTCATATTTTTCTGCCAGAAGATCGGTTTTGATCAGACCTCCGGCCTTATCCTTATGCCCTCCGCCGCTTCCGATTCCATCTGCAAGAAACTGTCCCAGTTCACTTGCACGCACGGTTTTCTCGCAGCTGCGTACTGAAAATTTGATGCCAAACGGCAGAATATTGTATACAAGACAGATGTCCACCGTATCCACTTCCAGGAAAAAATCGCTGATCAGCCCCAGAATATTCGGATCGCATGGATCGGTATTCAGAATGGCATAGCGGTTTTCTTCATAATACTCGCAGCCCAGCATTGCAAGTCCTGCAATTTTCATCTCTCCAAGTGAGAGATTGGAATTATGCATCCTGGTCACCAGATTCCGGTCGTAAACCAGAGAATCCTGCAGATCCCGGTCCAGCGGATGATTTATTTCCGTAAATCCGCTTGTATCGGAGTAAAGGCCGTAATAAAGCGCAGTTGCAAGCTTACGGTTTCTGTTGACCTCATACCCTTCCCCTCTGAGCATATCCCAGACGATCGTGCTGCAGCTGCCCATGTTGGAGCGCACTTCATGAAGCTCCGGAAGTGCCCCTGAAATCTGATGATGATCAATGACCGCAATCTGCTTCGCAGGCGTCACTGTCACATTACCCTCTCCATACTGACAATCTGTCATCAGCAACAGTTCAGCCTTTTCTGTTACCTCCGGTACAAATTCAATCGGTATCTCCAGCGTCTTCACCATAAGTGTCAGATTACTTTTGGCAATCTCAAATTTTCCACGGTAAATGAATCTGACTTTCTTCCCCTGTCCTGCAAAATAACAGTACAGACCATAGCCTGAGGCAATGGCATCCGCATCCGGATTATCATGGCACTGTATGGTAATCTCATCAAACTGCAGCAGTTCCTTCAGTCTCATACATTACCTCCGACTGTCACATTTTTACTCTGTCATGGATCTGTCAGTAGTCCACCTGCTCCAGACACAGCCCACATGGCTTCGCTGTCGGTCCTGCAAGCTTACGGTCTCCTGCCTCCAGAATTTCACCGACATGTTCCGGCTTCATTCTTCCAAATCCGACTTCCAGAAGTGTCCCGGTCATGATTCTGACCATATTCTGCAGAAATCCGTTTCCATGAAAATACAGATGAATGTACGGACCATTCTGGCTGATCCTGATGGAATCCACACAGCGTACCGTAGATTTCTTCATTCTCGGATTGCTGCAGTAGCTCTTATAATCATGCGTACCGACCAGGTATTCTGCAGCCTTTTTCATCTTCTCCACATCCGGCATTTCTTCCAGCACATTGACATATTTACGATCAAATACCGGCTTTGCCGCTCCATAGTAGCAGGTATAGCAATAGGTCTTCCCTGTCGCATTATATCTGGCATGAAAACGGTCTGCAGCGATTCTGACTTCATCAATGCAGATGTCTTCCGGCAGATACTGATTGGCATAGCTCTGAATCTGTTCCGGAGTCATCTCTGTCTCAATCTGTACATTTGCTACCATACCCTTTGCATGAACGCCTGCATCCGTACGCCCTGCCGCAATGACGTCCAGGACCTTTCCTTCCGGCAGCCCCGCCATTTTACTCAGCACCGTTTCAATTTTGCCCTGAATGGTCAGATCAGTGGTCGGCTGATGTTCCCAGCCCTGATATTTTGTTCCGTCATAACTGATCAGTAATTTATAATTCTTCTTCATTTTTCTCCTCATGCGAAGCGCTCTTTCGCTCCTGTTCCTTAAGTAATTCCATTCCTACATCATATACATTTCCGTTTACTGCATCCAAAAGCCACTGTGCCATTGTAACACCACTTCTGGTTTTCATGTGAAAATTTATCTGCCGCACTGCAGTATGTACCGTACCTCCATGCAGTCCTGTTTTCATGACCATCATATTCTTCCAGTCATTGAGAAAAATTCCGCTTGAAGGTGCCATTTTCTTGAAATCCTGTACCATTTCCTGCAGCTGATGGTAGAAAGCATCCTGTACATCTGCGTCTGTGTGATATTTTTTGTGTGTAACATCGTTATAATATGCACTCAAAAGGTAATCATGTATGGAACTTGCATACAGATAGCGGATTCTGTCTCCATATTTTTCATGCAGGCAATGATACCAGTCCATCGTAATGTTTGGTGTATGCAGTGGTTTCCAGATTTTTTCATCTGCCTTCCAGATCTCTTTTGCAGTTCTTCTCCAGTGTCTGTACAGAAGCTGTCCACTGTCAGAAAACAGCGTCACATCGCTGCATGCCGGATAACTCTTCTGCAGAATCTCGTCCGAAAGAGCCGGAACCGCGAAGGCTCCCGCGCTGTCACCTGCAATCAGCAGCTTATCCGGCGCAGGGAAAAATCCCTTTGCCACTTTCATGGCCTCCTGAAAATTGCGATACCCATGAAAATGAACCACCTGCTGCGAACCGTCTTCCGCTTCATAAGGGAAATCATGATTGCCGACATGAAAATCTCCTGTCGCATAGGTAATAATGACAAAGTTCCAGTCACCAAACGGATTCAGCGGATTTGCAGCTTCCGTAATTCCGATATGAATATTCATGATCTGTGTAAAGGGCCGCAGATTATTCCAGTAGTAATTTGGCATGCCCGCTGCAACTTTACCGCCCGTGACAGGTCTTGCTGCCGTGTATTCATTCCAGGCAACTCCTCCTCCGGAAAAGAACAGGCAAAGATGATCTGAAGTTCCTTTCTTCAGATAGATATAATAGCAGGAACCGTCTCCGGATACTCCCTCCGGAATCAGAATCCGGTACCAGGTTCCCGGCTGCGGCTCCCCATCCAGAACAGGAGCGGCAAGAGAAGTATCTGCAATCGTTTTCCCGATGGAATTTTCAAAAAAATCCCCGACACGATACGCAAACGCCAGACCATGTTTTAAATTGAAATTATTGCTTTTGCTTTTAATTGATATTTTTTTCATACGTTAAAGTACTTCGCCGATGCATTTTTAAGATCATGGAAGCGAAACACAACTGCCCCTGCCGCCAGAATCAGGTAACACGCCATACAGATCACTGCCGGCCATTCAAAGTCATTATGTCCTCGCAGAATCGGGATCACCTGCAACATGCATAAAACCGCATCTACTGCCAGATAAAAAATATAATCTTCCAGCCTCATCCTCCGGATTTTGCCGATGCAGACCGTTACGATTGCCAGTCCGAAAAAAGTCGCAGGAATCATCCATATGACAGACCAGCCGTGATATCCGGTGATCCGGTCAATCACATAATCAATCACCATTGCCACATATACTTCAAAGGTAATAATCTTCATGATATTATTGCGCAGGTACATGGCCAGAATCAGGTCCACCCAGGCCACAACGGAACCAATCATCACAAGTGAAACCCATGGCAGAGGATGATTCATTTCATGCTCTGCAAGATATCCCATGGTCACCATGACAATCTCCAGTACAAGAAACAGGAATGTTGCCATTTTTATAATGGAAAAACCCGTCACCTTGCTCCGCCGCAGCGTCGGAAATGCCGGGTTTTCAGCCTCTCTTGTCAGCTGTCCCTGACATAGCGGACAGCAGTTTTTATCTCCACGGATCTCTATTTTACATTTTGGACAATACTGCATGCCTATGCCCTCTTTTCTTTCGGCTTTGTATCATAATCATTCGATGCCAGCTCCACAGGAATTCCCATCGCTGCCAGTCGTCTGAAAAAATGCAGCATGACTTCATGCGTGGTATATGCAGTAACTTCTCCGAATACCATTCTGTCCTGGAAAGATGAGACACAGATCTGTTCGGAGGGTGCCGTCATAAATGCACAGAATCTGTCAATGTAAGGAACCGTTTCCTCCGGCATCTCAATATTTCCCAGATTCGACATGGTACTGGTAACCCCGTTCTTCGCGCGGTTATTCAGTCCCCATATTGCCAGATCCTTGATAAAAAGCGGCACCATCTGAATTGCAATATTATGTTCGAGCGCTGCATAGGAATTCATCGTCTGCAAAATCCGGTCCTGCGAAAGCTGTTTCTGAAAAGAAGCCTTTACTTCTGAAAGAATGCTTTCCAGTTGTCCGTCAAAATGCGCAGGATCATAAGACACATTAATTACACCGAAGAAATTTCTCGTTGTATCTGAAGGAAAATATTTCCGAAGATTTACCGGGACACTGACCACCACTGCCTTCTTCCGGTCACGAAATGACATTTCGTCGATGACTGCTGCAATATAGATGGAAGTCGCAAGAATCCCGACAGAAGTATGATACTGGTGCGCCACTTCTACAAATCTTCTGGCAGAAACCGTTCCTTCAATCAGATGCGGCAACAGATTCTCATCCCAGTCACCCTTAAGATGATACGCCTTTTTGGCAGACATTTCCTTCAGCTGCCTGAGTCCCTTCTGTCTCTGATAAAACTGTCGGAACGCATCCGTTGTCTTTTCCGATTTGGATGAGGTTTCCTTTGGTTCGCTCTGTATCTGCAGGTCATACTTCAAAGCCAGATAGCAGGTAACAAGTGCTCTGAAAAAGACAAATGCTCCGGTACCGTCTGCCAGTACGTGGAACATTTCCAGATTGATTCTTTTATGAAAGTAATTGACTCTGTACAGCAGATTCTTCCTGCCCTCGAAATAAATCGGGCTGCAGGCCGGCAGATTATCTTCTGTTACGAGTGCACGCATATTTCTGGCATCCAGGTAATACCAGAACAGTCCCTTTCTGAGTACGCAGTTAAAATGCGGGAAATCCATAATCGTCTGATCCAGTGCTTCCTGCAGGATCTGCGGATTGATTTCTTCCTTCAGTTCACAGGTGATACGAAATACTCTTGTATTCCCGCCTCTTGCAGTCGATGGGATGATTTTTGCTGCATTGTCCAGCTGATACCACTTGCTGTTACGCTCCATCTGCTTACGCTTCCTTTTTTTCATAATATGACGTATATGTCAAAACTTTCTTTTATTTTACCATGCTGCGTCGCAGATATCACGTACAATTTCAAAGAGCTGCGGTATGGGTTTGTGCTTGCCCATACTGCAGCTCTTTCATCACATTTTCTGCAATATATTTTTTCAGAATCTTGTCTTATAGCTGACTGCATCCTGATAGCTCAGCGTACGGCTGATCACATTGATCATGCGTTCCGCACATTCTCTGAGTTCCTCCTCTGTCAGCCTGCCATCTGCAAGTGCCTGCCTGATATTCTCAGCATCCCCCGGATAGCCCGGCATGATCAGATCATTGCCTGCCCATACACATTTCCAGGACTCGCTTCCTCCATAAGGGAATGTTGTCGTCCAGTCTGTCATGATGATTCCCTTAAAGCCCCATTCCTCTCTTACCACTGTCGTACACAGATCCCTGTTATTGGCTGAATGCACTCCGTTGATCCGGTTATAGGAGGTCATGATTGCCATCGGCTGTGCCGTCTTTACTGCAATTTCAAAGCCGCGCAGATAAATCTCCCGCAGTGCACGCTCAGAAACAATACTGTCAGAGCCCATCCGGTTGTCTTCCTGATTATTGCAGGCAAAATGCTTGATGGTGGTACCTGTCCCCTTTCCGCTCTGAACACCGTTTGTCATGGCTGCAGCCATCATTCCGCTGACCAGCGGATCTTCGGAATAGTATTCAAAATTTCTTCCGCAAAGCGGATTTCTATGAATGTTCATGCCCGGTGCCAGCCACCAGCCGATATTCAGCTCTTCCATTTCTGCAGCAACTGCTCTGCCTACCGTTTCTACGAGTGCCGTATCAAAGCTCTGCGCCAGAAGTGTTCCGACCGGAAATGCAGTACAGTTCTGATAGTAATGCTCCGCATCCGGATGCTCTGTTTTTTCTGCAAAGAACCCGCCTTCCAGGCTGCCTGCCATACCGTTACTGTATACCAGATCCGTTTCCTTGTTTACTTCATAATCTCTGACCAGACGAAGTCCTGCAGGACCATCTGCCATGGAAACTGCGCCGATATTTTCATTTAAAAGACTGCTGCTCGTCTCTCCTGCCGCTCCCGGTACACGGATTCCCGCTGCGCCGAGCGCACCCTGCCCCTGACTGATCTCTCCGATCACCATCGGAATCATCTGCTCTCTGGTAAGACCTGCTGCCTTTCCTCTCGCCATCCGGTCAATATCATCAATCCGGTATTCCTTTTTCTTTTCCTTTGCAGGTTTGAACGGTATTGCATTGATCCGCTTCTGCGTAGCAATTTTGTACCATGCCTGCTCCATACGCTTTGCCACATCATCCGGCCGCACAATTTCATCCAGCTGTTGCTGCAGCGGGCAGATATGCTGCACCTCTTCGATCACTGCATCTTCTGCCACAGACAGTACCCCGCACAGTTCTATGTCATCTGCAGAATTTCCAATCCAGATTCCGTAAAGTCCGCGTTCTGTCATCCATGCACTCTTTTCCTCGCTGAAAGAGGCGAGTGCCTTTGCAGGGAACGTAATAGTCAGTGTCTGTTTCTCACCCGGTGCCAGCAGCTTTGTCTTGGCAAACGCACACAGTCTCTTATATTCCTTGGGTATTCCCGCCTGCGGGCAGGTCGCATAGATCTGAACCACTTCTTTTCCTGCATAATCTGTTCCGGTATTGGTCACTGTGGTTACGACCTGTACGCGTTCCGTGTTGACCATGACATACTGCCCACGGATATCGAACGTCGTATAGGACAGTCCATACCCGAACGGGAAAAGAGCTTTCACTGCAAAGCTGTCAAAATAACGATAGCCGACGTAAATTCCTTCTTCATATTTCTCATTGATCACATCACCGTTCTGATGGCTGAAGGTATCCGCATTCGGATAATCATGGTAATCCAGCGCCCAGGTATCTGTCAGCTTACCACTCGGTGTTACCTTGCCGCAAAGCACATCTGCAACCGCATTTCCGCCTTCCATCCCTGCCTGTGCCATCATCAGAATTGCATGAACCTGTGGTATTCTGCAGATTTCCTGCAGATCTACCGGACCTCCCACATTCAGAATCAGTACAATATGCTCCACGAGTCCTGCCAGTGCATGCAGATCTTCAATTTCATGATCTGTGGGCTCATAATCGCCCGCTTTTTCATAGCGGTCAGCGCCTTCTCCTGCAACCCGGCTCAGCACATAAACTGCTGTCTCTGCGCCTTCCGTATCTTCTGCCATGATCTCTCTGCCATCCGGCATCTCAAATGCATTGGATGCATAGGCATCAAAAAACTTCATAGATCCCGCATCACCGCCTGCCAGTTCGAAAATACGCTTTTTCCAGTCTTCTCTGGCCTGTGTATATATACGGTTATAATCCTTTACCCAGTCTGTGCTGGTAATCTGAAATCCGGCATTTACCATGCCCTGGAAAATGGAAACCGTTTCCCTCTCATTCACATCTCCTGAGCCTGTTCCGCCTTTGATGGTATGCCCTGCGCCGCTTCCAAGAACCGCCACCCTGCTGCCTTCTGCCAGCGGAAGTACGCCGTCATTCTGCAGCAGAACGATGCCTTCCTGCGCTGCCTGTCTTGCCACGAGACGGTTTTTCTTTTCCCTCTCCGTTACTTCCTGACTTCTGGTGCCGTTGTGCCGAAATGAATTAATCTGCATGCTGCTCCTTTCAGGTTCCCTTGTGGATCTTCCGTGTATTTTGGTTTAATCGCAGAATTCTCTGAAAAAACTGCATTCCTCATCATTAATCATTTTAGCATATTCTGACTTCATATTGCAGTGAAAAACATGTCCGAGTTCTTTCTCCGGATCAGCAAAAAAGCGGTAACAGAATGTCACATCCAGTGCCTGGAGCCTCTTTGCCATAACAGGTGCCTGACTTCTGAGAAAATCCTTCGGTGCAGTCATAAGAAAAGTCGGCGGAAAATCTTTCGTTACATGATCTGTAATGCTGATCATCCGATATTCTGCGGCTGTTCCTCCGCCCGGCAGATAATCCTGCATCAGATCTCCGGTCGTCATGTCGTCCGGATGATCCTCCTTCTTCATCTCATATACACCGCAGTTCAGCGCAATGGCTCTCAGCGAGAATCCTTCCGGTGCGCGGAAGCTGAACTGCGCTGCATATTCGGGGTTTGTCAGAATACAGCTGTACATTCCCAGCAGGTGCGCTCCTGCAGAATCTCCGACAGCAAACACATGATCCGTATCCATTCCGTATTCCATTGCATGCTTTACAATCCACTGCATGACCAGATTGGTATCCTCCGCAGGCGCAGGGAACTTAAATTCCGGTGCCAGACGGTAGGTGAAATTCACAACTGCAAATCCGCGCTGTGCAAGGCTCATCGTATAATACTGATACCTCTCCTTATCTCCGTACACCCAGCCCCCGCCATGGACACTGACAATTACGGGCAGCATTTTTCCCTTCTGATTCTTCGGACGATAGACATCCAGCACCTGCCAGTTCGGATCGCTTCCGTATACAAGATCATCAAAGCGCTCCACATCCGGCGGCGTAGTAAGTCCGGCGTCCCTGATATCGTCCCCTTCCTTAAAACTTTTTCTGATCTGATCACTCATTTCTGACATTTTTTATTTTCCTTTCCTGTTTTGAAAAAACAAAGAGCCATCCGGATTTTCTTTCCGTCAGCTCTCTGCCTCATTCTGTCTTAGTCGTTTGCGTGCTTTGCCTGCAGATCCTTCTGAATCTGTGCGATATATTTATCAATGTTCATCAGGAAGCAGATCAGCAGACATACCAGTCCGAGAATCGCTCCGTTATAACCGTATCCGAAACGGATCGCATTGACTGCGGACTGCGCCTGAACTGCAGCCGTTCCGTCATAGGCACCGATGGCAAGAATCCATGTGCAGACCGCAGAACCTACACCGATACCGACCTTCATGCCAAAAGAGGTACAACTGTTGACAAGGCCTTCAGAACGTACGCCGCTCTTCCATTCGCCGTAGTCAACCACATCTGCCGTCATGGCAAAGATACCTGACATAATCGGTCCGACGCCAAAGCCCTTTACCACAAGTCCCAGCATTGCCAGTGGCAGATTGCTGCCGGCAGCACCTACGATGCAGCTGCCGATGATCATCAGAACACACCCTGCCATCATGAGTTTCCGCTTACCAAATCTGCGCATCAGCTGCGGCATTCCGAGATTGACGATCATTGCCGGAATGGTGGTTGCAACAGAGGTCAGCGTCAGTACGCCGATATTACCCAGTACGATATTACAGAAATAGTAGGTCATGGAACCGGTACTTACCACCTGCACATACAGAAATACGAACATCAGACTCTGCAGATAGAAGTACTTGTTTTTCAGCAGTGCGGGAAGTGCCTCGGACAGAGGTACATTCTCTACCCTTACCATGCCGTCCAGTTCTTCACCGATATGCTCTCTCGTTCCCATAAAGCTGATGATGAGCATGATCATGGCCACAATACCATAGACAATGGAGAGCCACAGCCAGCCAACGCTTGCCAGAAGTCCTGCCGTTACCGCATTGATCACCAGTGTCGTCAGCTGCGTCATGACAAAACGCATGGACGCTGCGCTTCCTCTGTCCTGTACATCCAGTGTCATGCGGCTGAGCAGTGCATTATACGGAAGGTTGTTGGCCGTGTATACGATACAGTTCTGGAAAATATAGGTCAGGTAGGCATACAGAAGCTTACCGCCACCACTCATTCCGCCGGGTACATTGAATACCAGAACCAGCGCAATTGCCATAAAAGGAGCTGTCCACAGAATCCATGGTCTTGCCTTGCCCCATTTCGTATGGGTCTTATCCACAATGGCTCCCATGATCAGATCTGTAATTCCGTCAAAAATACGTGTCAGCAGCATCATGGTTCCTACTGCCGCAGCGGCAATTCCGACCGTATCCGTGTAATATGCCGTCAGGAATGTGGAACACATGGCTACAATTACGTTTGCACCACAGTCACCAAGTCCATAGGAGAATTTTTCTCCAAAACTCAGCTTCTGAATTACTTTTTTACTGCTCATTTCAAAATCCCTCTCTTTCGTTTCTTCCCATACAGAATGATTGCTTCCCCTTCACATCTGATGGGACTTATTATACGAAAAGAAAGGTGTCTGCTTCATTGCTTTTTTTAGCCTGAAATTACCGTTTTTTGACTTTTACATGTCGTTTTTCATTTCAGTTTGCCTGTTTTTGCATCTTTTTTATACTGTCTCGGTGTGCACCCGTATGTCTTCTGAAACGCAAGTGACAGGCGCCTGCTGTCGGAAAATCCGTTTTCAAGCGCAATATCAAGAATGCTGTGTTCGGAGTACAGCAGCTGCCTTCTGGCCTTATTCAGGCGGTATCCTGTCAGATAGGCGATGAACGTCATCCCCGTACACCGCTTGAAATATCTGGAAAAGTAAACCGGACTGAAATAGAACTTCTCCGCAATCCCCGCCTCTGTGATATTTTCTCTGTAATGATTCTCCACATATTGCAGAACGCCCTTGATCCGCTCAAGGTTCTTATCATAATTGACATCTGCAAGCGCTTCTCTGCTGGCTGTCCCCCGTTCACACATGTGATATAAAAGTTCCAGGATCAGACCGTTGACATACAGATAATCATATCCGGTATGCGTTTTTTTCTCTGCATACATCGATAATTTTTCCATAATTTCCGTAATTTCTACTCCCGCGGAAAGATGATCATTGGTAAAATAAATGCTTTTGAACTGCGGAAAATTTCGGATCAGAAACTGGTCATGAATCAGCAGCACCACCGCAACAACTCTGTCCAGCTCCTCCTGCGTTGTCTGCGGTTCAATCTTATGCACACTTTCACAGTTCGTTACGATAAAATCTCCCGGCCCGCCGTCAATACAGTGCCCATCAATATAATGCCTGCTGTGCCCCGCAAGATATACGACCTCAAGTTCACTGTGCCAGTGCGCCAGTAGTGTATCATATGTCATCGTAGTTCCATACACGTTATAGATCTGAAAGGGCTCATTTTCCTTATATTCAAAAGTCTGATGCCTGATCAGTGTTTCGCTCATTACCCTTCTCCAGTACTACTCCAGTATCTCTGCCACAACTTCTGCCGAGGTACGGCAGACCGTTTTCACTGCCTGCTCTGCCGGAATAAATTTTCTGTCTTTAATAAATTTCAGGTGCTGTGGTGTGAAGCGCAGAATGATTCCATTCTTTTCCAATATCGGCGTTGTCTTTCCGCTCATGGACAGACATATCTCCTCCGGATTTCTGGGACTCTTCTTCCGCAATATTTCCAGTAATGCAATGATACAGCCTGCAATCGCATAACCGCCTGCTGTCTGCCGGATATCCGCATCTGCTTCCGTTTCCATCGTCCAGTCCCCGATATAATGGCTGATTCCATATTCACAGTCCAGTTCGAAAATTCCCGTTTCTCCTACGAAATGAATCCACGCAGTATTCTCACGGATGAAAATTTCCTGTACAAAGTGATCTCTTCCATCCTCTGTCATGCACAACTGCTCACAACCGGTCAGCGCCACTGATGCACTCAGTTCCTGCCCGCTGCTCCTGTCCGATATACCTGCAGGCTCTGCTGCCTCTTCCAGATCATTCACCGATGCTGTACCCTCTGCTCCCTGCACATCTTCAGAATCCTTCATGCAGTAATGTCTCTCATATACATTAAATCGTTCTTCCATATGTTCAAATGGTCCCGGCACAGGCCTGAAGCTGCGATGGTTACCATAATAATCGCGGTCAAACAGAATCGGTGTCCCATCCGGATTTTCAAAGTACTGCTCCGGTTCAAACGCTTTCCCCAGAACCTGTGTGGAAATCAGCTGCGTATCAGTCTTTGACAGATGACTGCCAAGATCTGTCTGCAACATTATCGTTCCATTTTCCTGTTCCTTCAGTTCAAGGTGAATCTCATCTGTAGAATTTATGATTGCATCGTTCTCCGTACTGAAGGGCCTCGCCCCGTTATAATACACATTTCCCTGTGCATATACAGGGAGATGATCGTAATAGCGGTCTGTCGAGTCATATCGCTCATAGCTGCCACTGTCAAACTGTGCATAATATTCCTTGGCCGAAGGATATCCTTCATACGACAATGTCCCGCAGATAAACTGATATGCGTTCAGGCGGTTTTCATGAATGTTCTCCGTATATGCTTTCAGATCTTCTCTGACTCTTTTCTGGATAAAAATATTATTACAGAACCTTGCATCACCATGCAGTATTGTCATGAAACCCGCAACTTCAGTGCGATGTGGCACATGATACGGCGTGTATCTCGGTGTTGGAAACTTTTTACCGCCATTGTCCGTGCCCGCGCCGACATAGGTAAAGGAGCCGGCGATCAGGTTATGTACCAGTGCAATTCCCTGCGTACTGAGCCTGCATGCAAAATCTGACAGCAGCAGATTATGATCAATCAGTGTCGGTCCATGTGACACCTCCACAAAGATATCTTCACCAAGTGCCAGTCCCTGGCTGATCTTCGTTCCTTCCGGCGGCACATTGTCATGAAACAGGTTCTGCGTGACTCTCGTTCCCTGTGCCTGCCAGTCCAGCCAGAGTCCTCTTGTACAATGATCAATGCGGTTTCTGCGGATCACCACATCAATTGCCGCATGAAGCTTGATCCCGCCGATCTCGGCACCTGCCAGATTCTGTCTGTTATTGATATGATGAATATGATTGTCCTCAATCAGGGAAAAAACGCCTCCAAGGTGTCCGACAATTCCTGTCTGTCCGCAGTCATGAATATCACATCTGCGAATGATATGCGACCCGATTTTTTCCTTTGTCCAGCCTTCACGCTGCGCCTGACAGATAGCTTCACGTTCTGTCTGCGTCCCGTCCTTGACATATTCTGTCGTCCATTTATTTTCATTTTCCGGCTGCAGATATTTGCCAAGTGAAATGCCGCTGCATTTGGAATCAGATATTTCACAGTTCTCAATGATCCATCCCTTTGACCAGTGTGGCCCGATCATGCCTTCCTGATATGCTGTCGGCGGTGCCCAGCCAGTGGCTGCCTGCCGGATCACAAATCCGGACACGGTAATATAAGAGATTCCTTCTCTTGATGGATAAAAACAATTTCTGCGTACACTGATCTCTGCATTCTCCAGATTGGGATCATGTGCCTGAAAATTGGCCCACAGGACTGTTTCTCCGGTGTCCTGACTTCTCTGCGCATACCAGGTATAGACCGTTTCCTCCGGCGCCCAGGATTCATCATTTCTGACCGGATTCTGCACTTTTGAAAGGCTTTCCACTTCATATAATGCCCTGCCGTTCAGGTATACTTCTCCCGTGTGTGCAGGAGTCTTTGCCCAGTACCAGTCTCCATGTACAATTTCACGATAGGGATTATAATCTCCAAATACACTGTCGGGAATCCGTACCGTCCAGATATTTCCTGTTTTTTCCCAGTTTTTAACCGGTTCTGCCCCTGTAATCACTGCCGTTCCCGGCTTCTGCGCTCTGTATACGATACGCTGATCCGGAAGGCCTGCATGTACCGGATCTACTGCTTCACGATATATACCGGGAGCTACCAGCACTTCATCCCCCGGTTCCGCAACAGCGGCTGCTTCCGATATGCTGCGAAAGGGACGCATCCTGCTTCCGTCTCCATCCTGCCCTGCATCTGCCCGTACATATAGTTCCATTGTCTGCCCTCCTGTGCTAAAATGATACACAGATGCGTCGCATCTGTGTATCATTAAGAGATTGCTTCGTGTTCTATGCTGATTTGCTTTTTAAGGAGAATTTACTATGGGACGAATGGATTTTCGTTTTGCACTCGCCATACTTGCTGCTCTCGTTGCCAGCGGTCTTCTGATCCATCTGATCGCCGGACTGTTTTGAGATTATTTTTTTGCATTTTTCATAAGACCATCATAAAATTTCACAGCGGCACTCAGTTCCCTGTCATCCGGATGCTGTTTTCTGATTCCTCCCACCAGTTTTAACGGTCCAAAGGAATCATGCCCGTAGCAGCCATAACTTCCGAAAATGCCACTGCCTTTTTCCAGCACAATCTGCCGGACTTCCTGTGTATATTTTCTGCTGTGCTTTTTTGATCCACAGGTATATATCAGAAAAATCTGCTTACCTTTCGGCAGATTTTCTCTGATATATTTTAGCAGCGGTCTGCCGAAGGATGAATAATAAATACCGGATGCAATGCCAATCCTGTCATATTCAGAAAGGTCTTTGCATGCATTCGGGTCTGTTACATTAATCAGTTCAACTTCATGATTTTCTACAATACTATCGATCACTTTTTTCGTATTTCCGTGATGTTTTGAATAATATACGATTGCTGTTTTCATGCCTGTATCCTCCCGCTCTTTTGCAAATTTCGCAATTAAATGAATTGTCTTATATTATAGCAAAATATGCTCTGATAATATATAATCAGATTCAACTGATATCTCTTAAGGAGGAAAATATTTTGGGAAAAAAATCCATCAAAAAAGATAAGAACATTTATCAGCTCAGCCGCGAAGAGCTTGAACTGACAAGAGAAGCTGCCAGCGAGGTTATGGGCTGCATTTCCGCTGACAGAATAGAAAAAATCGAGAGTGAAAAATCTCTTGCGCACCCGGATGAAGTAATGGTAATGGCCGATGCATACAAAAAGCCAAACCTGTGCAATTACTACTGTTCACATGAATGTCCGATCGGACGTGAATATGTTCCTGAAGTCAAGCTCAAGGATCTGTCTCAGATCGTTCTTGAAATGCTGGCTTCATTAAACACCATTGACAAACGTAAGGACAGGCTGATCGAAATTACCGCAGATGGCAAGATCGGTGCAGATGAACTGGCTGATTTCCGTAAAATTCAGGAACAGCTCAGCCGGATCTCGCTTTCCGTAGATTCACTGCGCCTGTGGGTTGAAGATACCCTCGCAAAGGGCAACATTACTTCTGAATAAGTCAATCACCTCGATACCGCACTGAGGGCTTCAAACTCAGAACCGTATACGCCACCGATTTCATCAATTTCCTTTTCCGAATACCACTGACCGTTCAGCTGTATTCCCTTCACAGACATATCAGTAACCATAACCTTGGATGGTTTGTGGTTACTGATAATATAAACCTCTCTGTTGATTGCAAATGGGAAACGATACACATGCCCTGTGTCAATCAGATGATTAAGTTCATCAATCGTGATATTCTTCTGCAGTTTCTCTGCTGTCATTTATTCCTCACCTGGTTTCCGTATAAACCGGCAATCTGATGTATTCCTCCATCGGTACCGGTTTTGAATAAAAATATCCCTGCAACGTGGAAACATAGAAATTCGTGCTGATAAAATCACAGAGTCGCGCATCTTCAATACCTTCTACACAGACGCAGATCTGAAGATTATGTGCACAGTCTGTAATCGCCTTTACAAGGTACTGATATGTGATATCATTTTCAATATTTTCTACAAAGCTACGATCTACCTTGATACAGTCTACCGGAAGAATTCTCAGCAGATTAAGTGATGAAAATCCGATTCCGAAATCATCAAGTGCAATCCTGATCCCATGTGCCTTTAAGAAAATCAGTTCTTTGCTCAGATAATCCATCTTAAGCAATCTGCATCTTTCTGTCAGTTCCAGACACAGATTTTCTGCAGGGAATCCGGTTTCTGCCAGCATACTCAGAAGATCCGTGCAAAATTCCTCTCTGTCCAGTTGCGCATAGGCAAGATTAACGTGCATCTGAAAATCAGGATATTTCTGCAATATCTGTTTTCCTTCTGTCAATGCCTGCCATAGAATCCATTTCCCCAGATCGTAAAAAAGCGGATCTTCTTCAAGCCATGGAATAAAATCATTTGGCGGAACATTTCCGTATGGTTCTCCCTTCCATCTCAGGAGCGCCTCCATCCCTGACATTTTCCCTGTTGCCGCTGACATAACCGGTTGATAACACAGATAAAATTCTCTGCATCCTGTAGCAACGCTGTTTCTGATCCTGTTGATTTTTTCTATGGTTGTTCGATTATCATGAAGATAATCATTCTGCAGAATCACCGGTTCCCCATATCTCTGCTTTTTGGATTTGTCCAGCGCATATCTGACACAGGTATAAATTGCCTGGGTATCTGCATTAAAATCATCTACCACTGCAATTCCGCATCCGGTATCCAACGAAATCTTTACATTTTCAACTTCCAGTGAATATTTGAGGAGTTTCTGAATGTCATGGTAGAGGCTGATTGCTTCTTTAAGTCCGATCTTCGTTGTCGCAATCGCAAATTTGGCACCTTCCATTCTGAAAATGATTCCCTTATCCTTATACCGCACCAGAAGAAATCCGATCTGGGTCAATACACTGTTACCGAAAGTAAATCCGTACAGATTATTAATCTGCAGAAAATTCTGCAATCCGATCAGCAGTACAATATATTTTTCCCCACTGCTTCTGTAATTGTCGAGCACATTCAGAAAACGCTTCATGCTGAAGAGTCCGGTAATCGGATCATAGACATCTCCAATTGAATGGTTGGCTATGATTCCGATAAAATAAGTCCTTTTATTCTGATCATCATAGATCACCTTTCCCTTGCTGCTGCAGACCACATACTGTCCTTCTCTGTTTCTGACGCGATATTCTGCCTCATGGAAATCTGCTTTGTTCTTCATTACCAGTGCCAGACTATCATGAAAAATCTGGCGGTCTTCCGGATGAATCCGCTCTTCCCATATTTTTCCCGCACCATACATGTATTCCCCGGGCATATCAAAATATTCCACAGCATCCTTGGACCATCTGGAATAATCCTGTTCCATGTCACAGATAAACAGGTAGCTGTTGTCAGAAGTTTCAGCAAACCCTTCAAATATTTTGCTGGCCAGACCTGTTATCCTCTGTTCCATCTTAATCCTTTCAGAAAGTATAATATATCAGTAATTCTGATTCTGTTATCGGTTTCAATCATATACATAAAAACCGGATTCATGTTCCTCCGGTATCATCTCCTTTACTTCCATACGTTCTATGTCCACATATGTTCCTCGTCGGATCATTTCAATCATCTGATCAATGTCCTGCTGTTTCCCCTGTACCTGCATGGAAACGCTGCCATCTGATTCGTTACGCACCGATCCGGTCAGTCCCAGCAATCTGGCCGCCTGTACCGCCCGATAGCGAAATCCCACGCCCTGAACCATTCCATAAAAATAAATCTGTTTTCTGACCATAGGCTCTTTATCCTCTGCTGCAAGAACACCTCTTCAGATCTGATAGTTTCTTTTCCCGAAAATTCCAGTTCCGACACGCACGAACGTTGCACCTTCTTCAATGGCAACCTCATAATCTCCTGTCATGCCCATGGAAAGTGTGTTCATCGGCTCCTTCAGCATCTTTTCCTCATTGATCTTCTGCATCAGTTTCTTCAGATCTCTGAAATAGACACGATTGGATTCCGGATTCTCCGTATATGGAGCAATGGTCATCAGTCCTCTGATTCTGATATGCTCCATATTCGAAATGGAACGAATAAAACCTTCTGTTTTCTCTGGCACCAGCCCGAACTTGGTGTCCTCTCCTGCCATATTGACTTCACAGAGTACATCCATCACCAGGTGATTTCTGTCTGCCTGCTTTTCAATTTCTTCTGCAAGCTTCAGATTGTCTACCGAATGAATCATTTCTGCCATTCCCGGCAGATATTTTACTTTATTTACCTGAAGGTGTCCGATCATATGCCAGTGCAGCGGCTCTTTGATTTCCGCCGTTTTGTCCTTCAGTTCCTGTACTTTGTTTTCACCGAAAACCGTAATGCCACAGTCCATGGCTTCGCGGATGTCGGAGACCGGTTTGGTTTTGCTGACTGCAATCAGCGTCACCTCATCACGCTTCCTGCCGCTTCTGTCGCAGGCCGCCTGTATGCGGGATTCTACATATTCAAGATTTTCACGAATTGTACTCAATTTTCTGTCACTCTCCTGATGCCTGTATACCACGTTTTATTTTAATTATACATCAGAACCAAAGTTTTCGTACAGACTCTGTTTGATGAGAATTTTACTGTTCACTATACCATAAAACAATCCTGCTATATAAAATCAGCGTATCTACGGCTTAAGTACCATAGATACGCTGTCTTGTAATAGTGGGTGCAACGGGGCTCGAACCCGTGACCTCCCGCGTGTGAGGCGGACGCTCTCCCGGCTGAGCTATACTCCCATGGATACCGGATTTCATATAACAGTACAATAATAACACAATAAAAATCGAATGAACAGAATTTTTTATGATAATATACAATAATTATGATACAATATAAATGTTGACTGTAAAAAGTTTATAAGGGAGGTATCTGAAAATGAAAAAAATTTGTCGTAAACTTGCTACTCTGCTCGTTATTTTTACCGTATCCTTCAGTTTCACCATTCCACTTACCACATATGCTGCATCTGGAGATACTACAGTATATGTCACTGCAACAGGCTCAAAGTATCATTCAGCCGGATGTCGTTATCTGAAGCGAAGCTGTTACTCTATTTCACTTCAGGATGCCATCGATCAGAATTATACTGCCTGCAGTGTCTGCAATCCACCGACACTCACTAAATCCTCAAAACAGACAACAGGTAAAACTGGCACAAAATCAAAAACATCCTCAAAAAAAGCCGGGACCTCCACAGTATCTGCATCGGAATCCTCAACAATTCCAGCATGGTTTGATGCCACTTTTTATGCCAATACCTATCCAGATGTTGTCGCCGGTCTGAAATCTTCGGATCCTCAGATTCTTTACAACCATTATCTGCAATACGGCATCACTGAAGGCAGATTTCCAAGTGCTGCCGCAATGACCAATGCACTGGCAGCACTGAAATCTCAAAAATAGGTCAGTATCAAAAACGATTTACAGAATACGGTGAACTCCAGGCCATTCTTCCTTCCTGATCAATCAATTCAATCCGGATATACCTGTCCTGTTCACTGTATCTGTAAAAAGCTTCTCCATCCGTAACTTCCTGAACTCTTTCCGCGGCCCAGGGCATATTGCTGTTAAAAATAACTGTTTTTACGTCCGGTGAGCATTTGATGTGAATATATTCATCTTCTATCGTTATACTGTATATCTTTGGTCCCTGGCTGGCATAGAAATTTCCCTTCTGAATTGCCGTAATCAGCGCATCCCCTGTACATTCCGGTGCATTCACCATGATAAAGGATCTGGTCTGGTCACCCGTATAGTAATGTGCATCATCCGCCGCCATTGCTCTGACCAGAATTCCCCTACCTGCCCACAAATCAAAATACAGTGAGGAATCTGCTCTGCGCGGATTAAATGGAAGTCCGGAAACAGAATTATAAATTTCCGCTCCTGCAAGTCCGTGAAGTTCCTGCATCTCATCCGGATTCATGACAGACCAGTGCGGATGAGCCAGAATTGCAATTCCGCCTGCCGCATTTATTACATCGATAATATGCTGCGGTGAAGGCGCTCCTTCGGTATAGGACAGATTTGTTTTTTCCTTCATACCAACACCGATGATATGATAAACCGGTGCTGTCTGAGCATCTCCGGTATCCCATTCCACTCCGGACAGCAGAAGCATGTCCTTATAATGTCCCTCTGTTCCGGGTTTTCTGTGATCTGTAAGTGCGATAAAATCGTATCCTGCCTGATAATATATTTCTTCAGCTTCCTCCGGGGATACCCGTCCATCTGAACAGGTTGTATGCATATGCAGATTTCCCTTATACCAGTTATCCTGATTTTCCAACAGTTCTGTTTTCATCAAAATTTCCTTCCTTACTGAAATTTATACAGATTAGCCTGCATCTGGTTTCCATTATATCATTAAATGCAGGTGCAATAGCACCTGCATTTAAAAGAGCTTGCTTCGCAATCTCTGCATAATTGAATTTCGTCAGAAACCGATACTTTTCAGCAGGAAGGAAAAAGTAAATATACTCACTCGCTGTCTGCTGAATCTGATACGTCCGCACCTGCCGGAGCAGCATCAGGCATCTGTGCCTTTTCCACAGAGGTTACACTTCCTCCCGAAACAGTAACTGTCACCATGTCTCCCTTTGCAAAATCTGCAACCTGATCAGAAGTAACCGTAAATGTCATCTCCTGACCCTGTGGTGCTTCCATGGACCCTCCATTACCAGGCGCACCTGCACCAGGCTGCATTCCGGATCCGCCCTGTCCCGCACCATCTGCAGGTTTCATACCAGAGCCGCCTTTTCCTGCATCATTTCCAGGACCGCCTTTTCCATCTCCGGGCTGCGCTCCTGAACCGCCATCCGGTGCAGCATCTGAAGGCTTTGCACCATTCTGAGGGTTCTGCCCTGCGTCGCCCATTACGGACACTGTAATACTTGTATCTGAAACCGCGGTAATTGTTCCTGTATATGTTCCATCTGTCACCTCACCGGACGCATCTGCTACTGCTGATGCCACTGTACTGCCGGCGCTGTCAGAAACTGCTGCAGTCGTATCCTGCGTACTTGTCTGTTGCTGCGCAGATGTTTCTGCTGATGAAGAAGATCCGCATCCGGTTACGGCAAACATCATACTGACGCTGAGCGCTGCTGCCATGATTACTGCCTTCACTCTGTTTCTTTTTCTGTCTTTTTTTTCTGTCATTTTCATTCTCCTCGTAGGTCATCCATTTAATGAACACGCACCATCCTGTGCAGGGTTCTTTGCTTTACATCTACCATGCTAAGAAAATGCTGTGACCACTCTGTGACCGTTTTTCGAAAAGAATGTGAAATCAGCCTGCTGCCTGTTCCCCCGACTGTTCTTCCGGAAGTTTCCCGATATCTGTTTTTCTGGGTCCTCTGATTCCAAAGCTTCCTTCATATCTGTTATTCTTTGCTATTTTCCTGACTGCGGGAATCATTGTATCCATCTCGGATATGCTTCTGCAGACTGCTGTCGGTACACCACCGGCATCCATTTCCGCATCAAATCCGGCTTCTTTCAGAAGCTGCATCATTTTTCGCTTATCACTTACCCCCACAAGTTCAGGTATTTTATTGTCTGTTGCCATGATCAGCCTCCCCTGTGCCCTGTACTTTCTCAATGGTCCAATGCCTTTACTATAACACGTTTCATGGTTTTATGCAAACATATGTTCTGTATCTTTTATTATTTGCCGGAAAAAACGATGAAATGCAAGCCGAGAGTCCCGTTTGTAATTCAAGACTCCAGTTTTGTAACTATCACTGCACATTTTGTAACTGAAATTCCCGTTTTGTAATGCACT
>JAKVKH010000054.1 GCA_022486625.1 Butyrivibrio sp.
CCTACAGTAGTCGGTTTTGTATCCGGTGCAGCGGGAGATAACCTGAAGATGGGAATTCTCGCGGGAGCGGTATTCCCGGCAGTGCTTCTGATGGGGATTGTGCTGTGTAAGAAAAACCATGGTAATTCACAGAGAAATCGTGCATAATATGGAAAAAAACATGAACGGGAAGAGGTGCATGAATGGTTTTACTTGTGGTGGATTGTCAGAAGGCACTGATAACAGATGAACTGCTTTGGAAACAGCTCTTTATTCAGAACGTGAAAGATATGATTGCAGCGGCAAGAAAAAATCATGTGGAAGTAATCCATGTCATCCATGATGATGGCGCAGGCCGGGAACTGACGCATGGAATGCCGGGGTTTGAAATTTATGATGAGTTCAGACCGGAGAGCGGAGAACGGGTATTTGAAAAATGCTGTAACAGTGCGTTCAGAAATACAGGACTGGATGTATATCTGCGGGAAAAGCAGGAGACAGAGGTCATGGTGGTCGGCCTTCAGAGTGATATGTGCATTAACGCGACAGTAATTGCCGGATTTGAAAAAGGATTTCACATGATTGTTCCGGCATTCTGCAATTCGACGTTTGATAATTGCATGCTGGAAGCGGAGACCAGCTATCGGTATTACAATGAATTTCTCTGGCCGGATCGCTTTGCCGAGTGCGCATGTATCAATCCGTATAACCGGATGGCAGACCGAAACCATAAAAGTTTACTGGAAAGCACGAAAAACACAAGAGAACTGAAAGGGTATTCTGCAGGCAGCGCAAAGTACACGCAGAAGATGACGCTGCTGCGCAGCGATGCACCGGTCTTTATGACAGATTCAGAACAGGAAAAGCGGGATCTGGCTTTTCTGAAGCGTTACGGAATAACAACCGTCATTGATATGCGTCTTGCAGAAGACGTTGCCGAAATGCCTGGTTTCTCCGGGTGTGCAGATCAGCTTGATTATCACAATATTCCCATCCGGGAAGGTGACGCCATACCGGAATCAACAGAAGATGTCCCTTGCAGTTATCTGCGGATTGCACAGGCACAGAGTATGCCGGAGGTTTTTCGCACAATTGCGCAGGCAAGGGAAGGCGTATTGTTTCACTGTTCGGCAGGAAAAGACCGTTCCGGGACAGTTGCGGCGATTCTGCTGCTCCTGGCCGGAGCGGGCAGAGACGATATTGTGAAAGACTATATGCTGACAAAGGAAAATAACAAAGAGCGTTTTGAACAGATTCACAACAGGCATCCGGAACTTGATATGGATATTGTGATCCCGCATGAAGAATATATGAATACATTCCTTGATCTGTTTGAAAAGAAATACCGGAGCGCTGAGAATTACATGCTGCAGATTGGGTTATCGGAGAATGAAATCAGAGAAATAAAGGGGAAATAATGCTTTTTGATTGCCATTTTCCGGTTCTGTACCAGAAAAAGGAGATCATCCAGTTTGCAAACCATCCGAGCGGTACCGCATACCATACAAATGCGATTCCAAAGCGCGGAGCGAGAGTCATTGCAAGTACGACACGGATTGTCAGGTTTACAAGGTTTGCTATCGTAAACATTTTCATATCGCCTGCTCCGCGCAGCAGACCATCAACTGTCATCTTGAAACCGATCAGACAGAAAAACCATCCCATGAACATAAGGTAACTGTTTCCTGTTTCCAGAGCAGCTGCATGGCCGGATTTACCGAGAAATAATTCAATGATCGGCCTGTGGAAGGCCTCAAGCACAGCGCAGATGATTATCGCGCAGCTGATGACCATTAAGGTTGCAGCATGGTAGCCCCGGACAACACGATCGTTTCTGCCGGCACCGATATTCTGGGCGGTATAAGAGGATAAGGCATTGCCGATGCCGATCATCGGGACAATACACATGGACTCGATCCGCATGGCAGCCGAGAAGCCGGCAAGCGGTTCCGAGCCGAACCGGTTTATGACAGACTGTACCAGCATCATCCCGATGGAAACCGTAGATTGCTGCAGAATGGAAGGCAATGCGATCTTCGCCATGGGTAACAGCTCTTTTCCGGAAAAGACATGATTACTGCCGGCGATTTTCCTGAGTTGAGCCTTCAGAACAGCAAAAGACAGAAGCGCGGAGATTCCCTGTGCAACCAGTGTTGCCCATGCCACGCCTGCAATTCCCATTTGAAATGTCGTAACGGAAATCCAGTCCAGAAGAATATTAAACAGGGATGAAAAAATTAAAAAAGCCAGAGGAATCCTGGATTTTCCGAGTGCATTGAAGATGGATGAGAGTACATTGTACATAAAGAGAAACGGCAGGCCGATAAAATAGATATTCAGATATTCAACTGCCATATCCAGCGTATCATCCGGTGTATTCAGCACAGTCATAATGCTTCGGCTCAGGAGCAGACCGACGGCGCCCAAAAGAATACTGATTATGAGGAAAGTAATCAGGGCGGTATAGATCGCGGTCTTCATCTTCGCAAAGTTTCTGGCACCGAAATACTGACTGATCATGACAGAGGCTCCGATTCCGCCTCCGATTGCGACACAGATAAAAATATTGGTCAGAGAATAAGAAGCGCCGATTGCCGCCAGTGCACGCTCTCCGACAAAGCGTCCTGCAATTGCAGAATCTGCCATCGTATAAGTCTGCTGGAACAGGTTCCCTATGATAATCGGCAGTGAAAAAATCAGGAGAGCATGAAAAGGCTTCTTCTGAATCAGATAATCATCGTTCATTCTTTTGTTTCTCCAGAAGCTTTGCGTCCCGTTTCATACATTCAGCTTCAAATTCACAGGTACAGTCTGCATCATGGACAAGATCCGGTAATGCGGGGTACATCATCATCTGCTTTGAAAAACGAGTCATTGCCGATGAGATAAAATCCGAATTCACATCGTAATGCATCTGATAGCCGATCTTGACGCCTGTGATCAGCTGATACTGTTTTAATATCCGGATCTGCTGTGAGACGGCGGGTTCGCTGATGCCGAGCTTTTTGGAAAGCGCTTTTACGCAGTAATGGTGTTTCAACAGTAACTGCAGCAGACGGAACCTTGTTTCATCTGTCATAACGTGGATCAGTTTCACATCGTCCATAGTTTTCCTCACACATATGATTAAGACTATACTTAATTAACTATTAACTTAATCAATATAGCATGTTTATATCCTGAAAGCAAGAAGGTTTGAAACAGAGCGTTATTATCAGGCCTTTTTTATAATGAAATCATCAATCCCGTTCAGAATCAGTCCGGTTGCATAGTCAATCACATCTTCAAGCGGTGTGTACTTTCCCTCCCGGATCCATTCGGTGTAGATCATCAGGACAGTTTCTGTCCAGAAGCGATACGTGATTCTGTTCTGAAACGGTGAGAATCCGGGTGAGACGGATGGAATTTCCGCAGCAGGGGCAGGAAGATCAGAACCGCCCGAAATGAGAGTCTGTCCTATGACTTTTGAAATCATGGCACCACGTATGGCATGGTAAGAGGCAGCACACGTGATCTTCTCATAGGCTTCATCCTGTCTTGCGGAGAATTCAAAAAACCGGCGGATGAGTCTTCCGATATCTTCCGGGAGCTTTATTTCGCCAATTTCTCTGATGTAGGATGCGGAATAGGATTCCTGCACTTCACGCAGCAGATCATCCAGCGTTTCATAGTAAACATAAAATGTCTTTTTATTGATCAGAGCCCTTTCACAGAGCTCTTTTACTGTCATATCCTCATAGTCCATCCCGCAGATCATTTCACAGAAAGCGCTTCGGATGGATGTGATGGTCTTTCTGACACGAATATCCTCAGAACCTGTAAGAATCATGAATATAATCCCCTTTCGGCTGAAAAAGCAACGGTTTTATCAAACGGGTTACTTTTGTAACTTTTCCGGAAAAAGTGCCCGTTGTCCTGCCCGGATGATCTTACTATAATGCAGGTAAAACAGAAAAGCAACTGAAGTTACATAAAACATAAAACAGAAATTACAGTCCTGCTTTTTCATACACCGTGCGGATGACAGCATGAAAGGAGTGCAGAACGATGGCAGAACTATTTGAAAAACTGAAGCGTGGAGAGCCGGTGGATATGATGTCAGAAGAATATGGGGAGGCAATTAAGGAACTGAACAGGAGTAACGAACTCAGCTTTCGTCTGAATCAGCTATCCCCTCTTGACAGGGACAGAAGAAAAGCACTTTTGGAAGAATTGCTGACAGAGCCGTTGCATGAGCATACGGATATTTTTACGCCGGTTCAGATTGATTTTGGAAGGAATCTGAAAATCGGGAAAAATGTTTTTATCAATCACAGTCTGACGGTCATGGCAATCGGCGGTATCGACATTGGTGACAATGTTCAGATCGGGCCGCAGGTCACGATTGTTACAGATAATCATGATCCGGACAAACGGTATGTGCTGCATTGCAAAAAGGTCACGATTAAAAACAATGCGTGGATCGGTGCAAGGGCAGTGATCATGCCGGGAGTCACAGTTGGTGAAAATGCAATTATTGCAGGCGGCGCCGTTGTAACGAAGGATGTTCCGGATAACACGGTTGCAGGAGGATGTCCGGCAAAAGTATTGAAACAGCTTTAAACAGAAAGCGTTGACCGGGTCAAAAAGAACGTATAAAGCGAAAGGAGAATAAAAAATGATAACACTGGAACAGATGAACGATGAAAGAGAAATCAGAGAACTTGCTGATGCATTTGCAAACCTTGCAGATGTGAAGGATGCAAAAGGGCAGGGAGAACTTTTTCTTCCGGACGGCGTACTGGAATTTCAGAGGGGAACAGAAGGTGCAATTCAGAATATTGTCGGAAGAGAGGCACTGGTAAAAGCCTTTGCAGCTACCATCAATCCGTGCAAGACAGTTTACCATATGAACGGGCAGCATGTGATCCGGCTTCATGGTGAGGAAGCGACTGGAACTGCCTATTGTGTGGCAACGCTTGTCAATGAAAAAGACAGTAAGTACATGGTTACAGTCAATGATGTACGTTACACCGATCTGTATCAGAAATCAGAAGGAAAATGGTATCTGAAAAAGAGAAGAACAATCTTCCTTCTTTCGGAAACACATGAACTTATGGGCAGCAGTCCTGAATAAATGATAAGGAGACAAAAACATATGAATGAACAGACCTATATTACATTAAACGATGGCAATAAGATTCCGCAGTACGGGATTGGTGTCTATATGGTGCCGGAAGGACCGGAAACGGTGAATTCAGTAAAGACGGCACTGCAGCTGGGTGTGCGCCACATTGATACCGCGCATGCCTATCAGAATGAGAGAAGCGTTGGGAAAGCGGTAAAAGAGTCCGGCGTTTCAAGAAACGAGATCTGGATCACATCAAAGCTGTGGCCGTCAGAATATGGCGAAGGGGCGACAGCTGCAGGAATCGATAAAATGCTGAAAAGACTGGATACGGATCATCTTGATCTTCTGCTTTTACATCAGTCCTTCGGCGATTACATGGGTGCGTGGAGAGACATGGAAAAGGCGGTCAGGGCAGGAAAGGTACGTTCCATCGGAATTTCCAACTTTGAGTCTGACAGACTTGAGAAGATCTGTGAAACGGCAGAGATCAGGCCGGCGGTCAATCAGGTGGAACTCCATCCGTATTATCAGCAGAATGCGCTGAAAAAGAGACTGGAAAAATATGGGACAGTTCTGGAAAGCTGGTATCCGATCGGACACGGCAGTAAAGAACTGATTCAGGAAGCCGTATTTAGAGAACTTGGCAGGAAGTATGGCAGGAGCAATGTGCAGATCATCCTGCGCTGGCATATCCAGGAAGGCAATATCATCTTCCCGAAGAGCACTAACCCGCAGCATATCAAAGACAATTTCAATATTTTTGATTTTGAACTGACGGCAGATGAAATGAAGCAGATTGAAGCACTGGATAACGGACAGCGTTTCTTCAATATGTCTCTGGATGAGATGGAGCGGACGCTCGGAGCATACAAGCCGGCAGACTAAATGGAAATTTTCCGGTCATTGATCTTGCGGGAGCGGGAGCAGTCGCCATCATAACTGTGCATGAAGACTTTGGGCAAATTCTTCAACGTAATAGGTTGCGTTTTCTTTTTTCCAGAAAAGACAGTATTTGCGTTTGAGCTGTGATTTGCCGCGAAAAAGGGCAAGACGTCTGATTCCGCTTCCTGCAGCAGGAAGTGAACCTATACTTTCAATGGGCAAAAAGCCGCGCCCGCTTAAGACAAGCAGATGCCCTTCATCAAGATTTTCGGCAAATATGAAATTGCCGCCAAAGCCAAGTGTATTCTCATAGTAATCCTGCTCTGTATGACGCTGTTCCTGAGATGTGATCAGAATACATGGCATGCGCTTCAGCTCATCAAGTGTGAGATGATCATTGGAAGCCAGCGGATTTTTGGCGGATATTTCAACATAACACTCACATTCGATCAGTTCATCATTTACATACTCATCAGAAAAAGCACGTCGCTGATCGTTCAGAACCATATCAACCGTACCATTTCGCAGAAGCTCATAAAGGCGTTCATGTGTTCCGTTTATGATGTTAATGGACACTTCGGGATATTTTTCGGTAAACTGTGCAATGGCCTGATGCAGCTCCTGACCATTGTAACCGCTTAAATAGCCGATGGTAAGCTGCAATTCATTATCCGAGCCGAGACGCTTTGTCTCGGCTTCCATTTTCTCTATTTCTGAGAGAAGTTCCTTACTGTGCCAGTAGAAATAATCGCCGGCAGGAGTCAGATGAAATTTCCTGTTTTCACGGATGATCAGCTTTATGCCAAGCTCGGTTTCAAGTGCCCGGATCTGCTGCGAAATCGCAGATTGTGATATATAGCATTGTTCTGCAGCCTCTGTGAAACTGTTGCATTCAACGACACGCACAAAATAATTCATCTGACGCATTAGCATGGCTCTGACCTCACTTTCTGATTCACATTTTATCACATAAGTTTTACTTATGAAATCCATTACGAATTGAAATTGTCGGGAATACGGAAAAAAATTACTATGTAGTCAAAGATCTGGAATGTGTTGAAGCGTATCAATGAGGCATGTAAATGTGAAAAGGAGAAATATACTATGAGTAAAAATGTAATGCTGCTTACAGGTGCCGGTCAGATCGGTATGGCGATTGCCCGCCGCATGGGATATGGAATGAAGATTATGGTAGGTGACAAAAATCTTGCGAATGCGGAAGCAATTTCGGAAACGATGAAGAATTCCGGATTTGATACAGAAGCTGTGGAGATGGATCTGTCTTCAAGAGAATCCATTGTCGGAATGATCCGGAAAGGTCAGCAGTATGGAGAGATAAAAATGCTGATCAACGCTGCCGGTATGTCACCAAGTCAGGCTTCCGTTGAAGCCATCCTGAAAGTCGATCTGTACGGAAGTGCTGTTTTGATGGAAGAGGCAGGAAAAGTGATTGCTGAGGGCGGATCGGGTATTCAGATCTCCAGTCAGTCCGGCTTTCGTATGCCGGCACTGACACCGGAGCAGGACAGGGCGCTTGCCATGACACCGGCAGAAGAACTGCTGTCGCTTGATTTCCTGCAGCCGGAAAATATTAAAGATACACTTCATGCCTACCAGCTGTCAAAACGTGCCAATGAAAAAAGGGTTATGTATGAAGCCGTGCGCTGGGGTGAGCGTGGCGCGAGGATCAATGACATAGCACCGGGCATTATTGTTACACCGCTTGCAATCGATGAATTTAATGGCATCCGGGGTGAATTCTATAAGAATATGTTTGCAAAATGTCCTGCCGGACGCCCGGGAACTGCGGATGAAATGGCCAATATTGCAGAGCTTCTGATGAGTGAAAGAGGGGCGTTTATAACCGGTTCCACATTCCTGGCGGACGGAGGTGCAACAGCATCCTATTATTATGGATCTCTTCAGCCGGAAAAGCAGTAATCAGGTACATCCCGGATAACAATATTGCAGTAGGTAATCCAGCCCGCCTGATTAAAAAAAATACAGCGAATAAATAAAAGATTTTGAGGTCTGATTGAAAAAGGAGAAAAACATATGAGCAGAATTTTAATCGCATATTTTTCAAGAAAAGGAAACAATTATGTAAGCGGGGATATTGTCAGCCTTCCGAAGGGAAATACAGAGATCGTGGCGGAAAAAATACAGGAACTTACAGGCGGTGATCTTTTTGAAATTGAGACGGTGAAACAGTACGATCCGGATTATACGCGTTGTACGCAGGAGGCACAGGAGGAACTGCGGGCAAAGGCAAGACCGGAACTTAAGACAGACGTCGAAAACATGGATGATTATGATGTAATCTGTTTAGGGTTCCCGAACTGGTGGGGGACAATGCCGATGGCCGTATTCACATTCCTCGAAAGCCATGATCTGTCAGGCAAAAAGATCTGCCCGTTCTGTACGAATGAAGGCAGCGGGATGGGACACAGCGAGAAGGACATCAGGAGTCTCTGCCCGGAAAGCAGACTGGAGCGGGGACTTGCACTGCGCGGCGGTAGCGTGAATCATGCAGGAAAGGAGATTGAGAACTGGGTTGCCGGTCTGGAATGAGGTAACCGATCTGCCTTCTTGACAACCTAACACTGTTAGGATAAAATCAGCATGATCAAATCAAATGAGAAAAGAGATGTTGTTTTTTGCAGAAAAAGGGAATCACACCGGAGAAAATCTATCAGGAGGCAACGCAGCTGATCATTGAAAAGGGCTATGACAGGTTTTCCGTCAGAGAACTGGCCGGGCGGCTGGACGTACAGCCGGCTTCACTTTACAGCCATGTGAAAAATGCGGCGGAGATCAGCGTTGCAGTAGGAAAAAATGCCATCGCACAGCTTAGCCGGACACTTGAAAAAGCGATAGAGAAAGAAAATCGCGAGGAAGCGTTTATCGCTATGGCACATGCTTACCGGAACTTTGCACATGAGAATCCGGAACTGTATAAAGCGATTATGGCACTTCCCGGTGCCAGTGAAACACAGCTGAAGGAAGATGAGCAGAAGACGATCCGTCCGATGCGGGCGGCAATTGAAAATTTTGTCCCGGCGGGTGCGCCTTCCATCAATTTCCAGAGATTTGTCCGGAGCGCCATGCACGGTTTTATCATGCTGGAATCCGAAGGCTTCATGCGGGATAAGTCAATCTCTGCAGATGACAGTTATGATATGCTGATCAGTGCGTGTCTGTCTGCACTGAAAGAGGCGAGCGTCACTTCAGATGTTCCGGGTGATGCACAGTGAAGGAAAAGATCTGGACAAGAGATTTTACGTTCCTGATGATCGGACTGCTGTTGATTTCCTGCGCAAATTATTTTTTTGCATCGTCTATCGCAGTCTATGCAAAGCTGATCAGCTCGTCCGGCGTTTATGCAGGACTTCTGACATCTTCCTTTTACTTTGGCTCGGTGGCGATGCGGCTCGTCAACGGGACACTGGTTCAGAAATACGGAGCCAGAAGGCTGATGCTGATTGGCGCTGTGCTATGCTTTTCTGCATGCATGGCGCATAATTTTGCGGGTACGATACTGGTGCTTGTTATTTTCAGAATCATACATGGGATCGGTTATTCTGTTTTCTCTACGGCCAGTGGAACAGCCGCTTCTTATATTGTACCGCCGAAGCGAATTGCGGAAGGAATGGGATATTACACCATCGGTAATGTGCTGGCAATGGCACTGGGCCCTGCGATTGCCCTTTCGATTGTGTCAGAAGAGAGCAGAGTGCAGTTCCATCAGCTCTTTTGCATTGCAGCAGTGATCTGCGGGGTTGCCGTAGTTCTCGTGCTGCTGATGAAACCAAATGGTACCGCCCGTCCGGCCATTGGAGAGAAAAGCGGTGCTGCATCTGATGCGGCAGATCTGCCGCGGACGTTTCTTGGTTTTGAAAAGGGCGTTCTGCTTCCGACACTGATCAGTTTTATGATGTCTTTTTCCTATGCACCGGTGATTGTCTATCTGACAGCTTACGGGCTTACAAAAGGCTGGAAGAATGTAGGTTTTGCCTTTACCATGTATGCGGCGGGGCTTCTGTCGTCAAGACTGATTGCCGGAAAAATCAGTGACAGACGCGGAGCTGATTATGTCATGTATCCGGCCTATATCATGGGAATTACCGCGCTTGTAATGATTGCACTCTGTCCGAACGAGCCGTGTCTGTATGCGGCGATGGTGATTCTGGGGCTGTGCGTGGGCGGATACAATCCGCAGATCAATGTATTCTGCATTTCAAGGTGTTCAGAAGAACGCCGGGGAACAGCAACTGCGGCATTCAACGGAGCCTGTGATCTGGGTCTGGCACTCGGGAGCACGATATCCGGAATCCTGACCAGCATCATCGGTTACAGAGGCGTTTATTTCATCGGCGCGGCGGTATGTTTTACGGCAATGCTGATTTACTCACGGACGTTATCAGAACGCGTGCAGCAAAAATCCTGAATGACGGTTTTACACAAAGAAAGCGTAATGAGTTTACTGATAAAATCTGTCTTAATGGAATCGGGTCACACAGTGTAATGCTGTGTGGCCTTTTTGCATAGGGAAGTGCGTTCTGTTATATCAAAACGCGCCGCTTTGGATCACACAAGTGAGATGCTTTTTTATGAAAAAAAGGAGATTGACATATATAGATGATCGATATATTATATAGATAACCGATATATAGGCGAGCTACACAAAAGGAGGTAATTATGGCAATTGATAAATCACTTGTTTCAGGGAGTATGACAATGCTGATATTAAGACTTCTTAACGAGAAGGATATGTATGGATATGAAATGATTGATACATTAAGGAAAAAATCGCAGAATATTTTTGAGTTAAAGGCCGGCACATTATATCCGCTTCTGCATGGCCTGGAAGAAAAGGGAATGTTAAAAGTATATGAGCAGGAACATCTTGGAAAAATAAGGAAGTATTACAGTATTACGAAAGAAGGTAAAGTATTATTAGCGCAGAAGCAGAATGAATGGAATGAATATCAGAGTGCAGTAGCAAATGTATTGGTGATGGGGGTATGAGAGATGAAAGAGTATTTGGATAAAGTCGCATCTCAGATCAGATGTAAAAAAGCCTGGCCGTTTATTGAAAATGAGATAAAGATGCATATTGAGGATCAAATAGAAGACAATAAAGAAGCAGGAATGACAGAGGATGAAGCAATAAAGGCAGCGATTGAAGATATGGGTGATCCAATAGAAACCGGAATTAAGCTTGATTCTGTTCACAGGCCAGAACTTGCATGGAAAATGGTTCTTCTCGTGGGAATTATCAGTGCAATCGGTATTCTGATTCATGGATTAATCTGTTTACAGGCAGGTTCAGAAGCCTGGAATACAAGCCAGAGTCTGCATAATAGTGCCAACTACTATGTGAGCATAATCATAGGATCAGTGGTTATGTTTGCTGTATATAAAATGGATTATACAGTGATAGCTGAATATGCGAAGCCGGCAGGTGTATTTATGCTTGCCGTTATTTTGATCAGCAGTTTTGTTTCACCAAGGGTAAATGGATTTCTTTATTATGTCGGGATAGGAAGTCTGAGAGTAGCTTTATCTGCTTTTATGATGTTTTATGTTCCTGTTTTTGGAGGTTTGCTATATCAACTACGTGGAGGTGAAAAAATAAACATTGTCTGGGCATTGTTGCTGCTGATCATACCGGTATTAATCTCAATGCGTATACCCAATCCTATGCTGGCCGGTATTATGTATATTACTTTATTATGTGAGCTTTCCTATGCTGTTTCAAAGAGCTGGTTTGCAGTTAAAAAAATTCCGGTGAATGTGGGTTTATGGTCAGTTTCTTTTTTGGCATTGTCCGGCAGTATTTGTGGAATCCTGTTTCTTCCTTCTGTACCGGAGTATCAGGCTGCAAGAATTAGAGCCATCTTTGATCACAATCAGGAAAGTAATTATATTGGAAATACCATCAGGTCGTATTTAAGTGAGGCTCAGATGATCGGCTCAAGTGAAAAGAATATCTTGAATGATATACCAGATTGTAATTCAGACTATATTCTTGCGTATGTTATGAATCATTTTGGTATTCTTGCCGGAATAGGAATTATTGCAATTCTTGCCATATTGATTGTCTGGATTATCGGTATTTCAATCAGGCAAAAGAATCAGTTGGGTAATATCATGGGATTTGGCTGTGGAATGCTTTTATGTATGAATCTGCTTATGAATGCAGGTATAACTCTGGGGCTGATTCCTAATACATCTTCATTTATGCCGTTTTTTTCAGCCGGAAGAAGCAATATAATTCTAAGTTACGCAATTACTGGGATTATCTTAAGCATTTATAAATATCAAAATGTTTATACAGCCAATGTCAGGGTTACAAAAAAGGACAGAGAGACAGCATAAGGTCAGGGGACGTCCTTACAAAAGTCATAATAAGAATAAACAGAAACTGTCGTTTTACATCATCTGATGCAGAACGGCAGTTTTTTTACTGGCGGAACCCGCGAAGCGGGCTCTATTGAAGTGAACTGCTGATTACAACAAATTGTCTGCGGAATGGAACGGAAGTAATGAAATTACAGGAGGCAGCGGTTATTGAATCACGATTTCTTTAAAAAGTGAAATTAATAATTCTCAAACATAAATCGGACAAAACACAAACATTCATAACTTAAGATAACTGCTGTAATAAAGAAAAAGGTTACAGACAGCTACAGAGATACATACTTTGAAGAAAATGAAGGAGAATGAAAATGGCAAAATCAAAATTAATTGCAGCAAATAAGAAAATTGAAAAAGCAGTCACAGGCGGCTACAGGCAGATTGAAGAAGGGGTTGTAGGCGGCTACAAAAAAATTGAGAATGGTGCAGTATCCGGCTTCCAGAAGATAAGTGATAAATTTGTGGATGAGTTTCTGACACAGGATGAGGAAAACATTGAAGAAGCAAAAGAACGGCTTACAAAAGAAAAAACAGAAAGAGAAAACCGGAAGGGAAAAGTAAACCAATGAATTTAAAAGATACGGCAAAGACAGTAGCGGTAAAGAAAGCGTTAGCATATCTGGATAAAGATCCGGAAACCAATCTACCCAAACTGATGGAATGGTTTGACAGATTTGACGTAAAAGGAACGTTAAGCAGACAGCGTGATGCAGTCAGAAGCGTGATCGGGGACAGGAACAATAACTGGTATAAGCTGATCATGAGCCTCTGGCAGGACATTGATCCGGGTGTCAGAAACAGGCTGCTGGAGAACTTTATTATCAATGGTTCCCTGATCGGCTACCAGAAACAGGGTCAGAATAAAGAAAAATATAATTGCAATATACCATGGGCAATTCTTATGGATCCTACAAGTGCCTGCAACTTGAAATGTACCGGCTGCTGGGCGGCTGAATATGGCAATCAGCTGAATCTGTCCTATGAAGAAATGGATAATATCGTAAAGCAGGGAACCGAACTCGGAACCTATGTATATCTGTTTACCGGCGGAGAACCGATGGTTCGCAAAAAGGATATTATTCATCTCTGTGAAGATCATCCGGACTGTATTTTTTCCGCTTTTACCAATGGAACACTGATTGACGGAGCCTTTGCAGATGAAATGCTGAGAGTAAAGAATTTTATTCCGGCAATCAGCATTGAAGGTTTTGAAGAAGCGACAGATGGCAGACGGGGACATGGAACTTATCGGAAGATCATGTGCGCCATGAATATTTTAAAGGAAAAGAAGCTTCCGTTTGGTATTTCATGCTGTTATACCAGTGCAAATGCAGAGGTGATCGGCAGTGAAGAATATTTTGACCGGATGGTGGATATGGGCGCAAAATTTGCATGGTTTTTTACCTACATGCCGGTCGGAAAAGGTGCGGTAAAAGAACTGATGGCTACCGCAGCACAGCGTGAAATGATGTATCATAAAATCCGGGAGTATCGCAGAACCAAGCCGATCTTTACGGTGGATTTCTGGAATGACGGAGAATATGTAGGCGGATGTATTGCAGGAGGAAGAAGCTATCTGCATATCAATGCCAATGGAGATATTGAACCGTGTGCATTCATGCATTATTCGGATTCCAATATCCGGGAGAAAACATTGCTGGAAGCGTATCAGTCTCCGCTGTTTATGGGATACCACAATAATCAGCCATGGAACGATAACATGCTCCGTCCATGTCCGGTATTAGACAATCCGGGAAGGCTGACGGAAATTGTGGAAAGCAGCGGAGCAAAAAGCACGGACTATCAGAATCTGGAATCGGCAAAAGAATTCTCTGATAAATGCGTGGAAACTGCGGAAAAATGGGCACCTGTGGCAGACAGACTCTGGAAGAAATCACATCCGGGCAGTGCAGATGAAGAGAGTATCTCTTCGTGTTCCGGAAACTGTGCAGCGTGCAGTTACAGTGCCATCCAGCCGGATTGAACCATAAATATCTGCAGCACAGACCAGGATAATCAATACCCTGGTCTGTATTTCTATATAGAAAAAGCATAATATAAAAAATGAGGCAGGACGCAAACAATTTTCAAACATTCCTATGATAAAATGCATAATAAATGCGAAAGGAAAAATGGATAGATATGATCAATATATTAGTTGTCGAAGATGATGCCAATATGAATAAACAGGTCTGTTCCTATCTGAATAACAGCGGATTTGCTGCCACAGGTGTACTTTCCGGAGAAGATGCACTGGATGCTATGTATAACAGATTATTTGAGCTGATTATCTCCGACATTATGATGCCCGGAATGGATGGATTTGAACTTGCAGGGATGGTAAGACAGATCAATAAGAGGATACCGATTCTTTTTATGTCGGCAAAAGATGATCTGTCTTCCAAACAGAAGGGATTTCAGCTTGGAATTGATGATTACATGGTAAAACCCGTAGAACTGGATGAACTTTTACTTCGTGTCAGGGCACTGCTCCGCAGGGCGAATGTAGAAATGAAACGGAAAGTTACAGTGGGAAATCTGGTCATGGATGCGGACGCCATGACGGCAACGGTAAACGGGACAGAACTTCCGACAACGACGAGAGAGTTTAATATCCTTTATAAACTGCTTTCCTATCCGAATAAAACGTTTGGAAGGGCGCAGCTCATGGATGAGTTCTGGGGTGTAGATACAGAGACGAGCCTCCGTGCTGTAGATGTATATGTGACAAATCTCAGGCAGAAATTTGCTGATTGCGATGGCTTTAAAATTGTTACGGTAAGAGGCCTTGGCTATAAGGCTGTATTGAATAATTGAGGTGAGCCCATGAAACAGAATGTCAGAAATACGCATTTCCCCATCGGAATGTTTGCTGAAATATTTTTAATCATGTTACTGGTGGCGGGCATTCATACAGGAATTAATGTCTTTTTTGATCTGAAATGGAATCCGGGACCGGTGATTGCCCCGATGATCATGATAATATATTGGGCACTGATCGCATTGGGGGTGACACTGTTTATCAGGGCGGAAATGAAAAAAAGCTATGAAGAACCAATGAAAAAGCTTGCAGAAGCAACCGATAAAGTTGCCAATGGAGATTTTTCTGTTTATATTGCGCCGCTTCATACAGCAGATCGGCTGGATTATATGGATGTGATGCTGATGGGCTTTAATAAAATGGTAGAAGAACTGGGGAGCATTGAAACCTTAAAGACAGATTTCTTTTCAAATGTTTCTCATGAGATCAAGACTCCGCTTTCTGTTATAACGTATACGGCAGAAAATATGAAGACAGATAAAGCACTCACAGAAACGCAGCTGGAACAAGTGGAAACGATCCGGTCATCCGCCGGAAGACTTGCGGATCTGATTACCAATATATTGAAGCTGAACCGTCTGGAAAAACAGACAATTCAGGCAGAACCGGTAAAGTATGATGTGTGTGAACAGCTTTGCGACTGTGTACTTCAGTTTGAGAACAGGTGGAATGAAAAAGAGATAAATCTGGAAGCGGAGATTGATGACAGGGCTTATATTGAGGCAGATCCGGGTCTTATGGAACTGGTATGGAATAACCTCCTGTCCAACGCACTGAAATTCACAGAAAAGGGTGGTACGGTTCATGTTTCGGAACATTTACAGAAGGATTCAATCGAGATTGAAGTAACGGATACAGGATGTGGTATGACAGAGGAAACGAAGAACCGGATTTTCGAGAAATTTTATCAGGGAGATACCAGCCATGCGACGGAAGGAAATGGTCTGGGCATGGCACTTGTATTTCGTATTTTACAGATTTCGAATGGCAAGATCAAAGTAAACAGTGCGTCCGGAAAAGGTACCACTATTATTGTGACATTGAATCTATCCAATAAGGACAGAGGTGAATAAGGGATGAGTGAAGCAGATATGATGCGGCAGAATTATATCGGATATGAATACAAAGATGTGAAGGTTGAGAACAGCCGGATTTCCATGTATCTGGATGGCTATGAATGTTTTGGATGGAGTATGGATGAAAACCGGACGGAGAATAATGAAGGCGAAATTACGGAACTGCATTTAAAGAGAGACCGGAAGATCCTGAATAAAATGGAACTTACCAGACTGCAGCAGCATTATGAAGATTGTATGACACAGATTAAGATACTGGAACAGAAAAAAAATCAGAATGCAACAATTGCAGCGCTGTCGGCAGGAATCATCGGAACCGCATTTATGGCAGGCGCTGTCTTTGCAGTTACTGCAAATCCACCGATTATCTGGCTTTGTGTCCTTTTGGCGATACCGGGCATTATTGGCTGGATTACACCATATTTTGTATTCAAAAAAATCAGGGCCAGAAGTGAAGAAAAGATACAGCCTTTGATTGAAAGCAAGAAGAACGAAATAGATGAAGTATGTGAAAAAGGGTATCATCTTATACACGGATAGAATGTATTATAGGATACAGAGCGAACCTTAAGGCACCGATGCTTTTAATCAACTGAGCAGGGAGAAAAATCGAATGAATTATACGTTTGCAGATAAGACTATGATAGCAGGAGCACTGAATATCCGGCTTGAGATGCTGAAAGTGGTAAATGGGCTTCCGGCAGATTATGAATATGACGAGGGGTTTATTTCTGCATGCAGGGATTATTTTATTAACGGAAACCAGGTGACCGTTCTTGCCATGGATGAGGAGAATGAAGTGATCGGATGTGCGACAATGAGTTACATCGCGGTTATGCCCACTTTTTCACATCCTACGGGAAAACGGGCACACCTTATGAATGTATACGTGCGCGAACACTATCGCAGGATGGGGATGGCAGCAGAAATGGCGGGGATGCTGATTGAAGATGCCAGGAAAAAAGGTGTTACGGAAGTGAGTTTAGATGCAACTTCAATGGGAAGACCGTTGTATGAGCAGTTGGGCTTCCGGGCATCTGAAGAATGTATGACATTGTGCCTTTGAAATGAGAAGTGAATGCGCCTTTGCTTTTAGCAGGCAGGAATTATTATTCAGGAGGAAATGAGGAATGAAAGAACTGATTGCCTATTGCGGGCTGGACTGCGAAAAATGTGATGCTCGCGTTGCCACTGTCAATAATGACGATGTTCTGCGTGAAAAAACGGCCGAACTTTGGAGTGAGATGAACCAGGTGCCTATCACAAAAGAGATGATCAATTGCATGGGCTGCCGCGTAGACGGTGTGAAAACACCTTTCTGTGACAGGCTGTGCGAAATTCGGAAATGTGCAGGTAAAAAGGGGCTCGACACCTGCGGTGACTGCGCAGAACTGGAACACTGTCAAACGGTCAAAATGGTAATTGAAAACAGTCCGGATGCCCTTAAAAATCTGAAAGAAATGAAATAAATTGGAATTTGTTAATCCCTTACTCAAGTTCCGTTTCGTATTTATATCAACTTTTTAGTATATAATTACGATTAGAGGAGTTGATGAAATATGAATCAAAAGAAGATAGGAGCATTTATTGCAGAGTGCAGGAAAAGAAAAAAACTGACACAATTGGAACTGGCTGAAAAATTGGGAGTAACAGACCGTTCTGTTTCAAATTGGGAAAATGGTGTTTGCTTACCTGATGCAAGCTTATATAGATTACTTTGCGATATACTACAAATATCTATCAACGAATTATTTGCTGGAGAATTTATTTGTAGTGAAAATTATAAAAATGTTGCAGACGATAATCTTCTTATTTTGTTGGAGCATAGATTATATGATGCATCTTCAAAAGAGATAACTTTTGATGAATTTCATAATTCATTAAAAAGATTTTCGGAAATAGCTTTGTTGTTACAAAGATTTGGGAATAAAAAAGAAGCTATATCTTATCTTGTTAATGAAACGGGGTTACCCGAAGAAGAATGTTCTTCGGCATATGATATTTATATAAATATGTTCAATTATAAATGAGAGAATTTCATAATTCATAGGCCTTGATTTTACTGATGTTTCAGAGCATATAAAAAACAACTTACCCCGATCCGATATATATTTTGTCAAATATTATCCACA
>JAKVKH010000055.1 GCA_022486625.1 Butyrivibrio sp.
AATCTGCAGGTCAAAAAGACGGTATACAAGTGCCCCAGCGCATACAACAAGAAGGAGGACAATGACCGTCATACGTGATGTAATAAATTTCAGAATGGTATCTTTTACACTACTAAACAAATTTCTTAGCACTCCTTTGCACGATCTCATCCAGTTTCGTGTTGATCTTCAGAATCAGCGGATACAGGAAGAGCGAAACTACCGCGGTATAGACAATTTCCGGAATAATCACATGCATCATGTAATAGCCGATATCGAATCTTGTACGCATCAGGAACATCAGGACATAACATATAAATCCATATACAAAGTCACTTGACAGAATAATTCCAAGCGGGAGAATAATATTTTCCGGAAAAAAGATCTTATTGAATATTCCATCCACAAAACCGATGTACATGTATATCAGTGCATAAAATCCGATATAACTTCCAAAAAAGATATCAATAAACAGCCCGCAGATAAATCCGGTCACAAGACCTTCTTTCTCTCCGCGCATGATACCTGTCGAGGCAGTCAGAATAATCAGCAGATTCGGTACGATTCCACCGAAATCAAAATACCTGAAAATGGTCGTCTGCAGGAGAAAGCATGCAATTATCATCAGAAAAGTCACAATAAATTTTCTCATACATCAGTTCCCATCTGCGGTCGTAACACCTGCGGAGGAAGAAGCACCTGCACTGCTCTCCTGCCCTGCATTGTCAGACGCACTTTCAGATGCAGATGCTGAAGAAGAGGCGGTATCTGAAGTATTTACATTCTGCTTCTTCTGCAGAATAACCAGTACTTCATCCAGATGATCAAAGTCAACTGCAGGTGTCAGCAGACCTGACTTCGTCAGATTATTGGAATCTGAATCCAGGGTATTGATATAGCCGATCAGAATACCCGGCAGATACTTGTCACTGATATTTGATGTCACAACCTTATCACCGATTGTAACCTTGTCAGCCTCATCAACCAGTTTGGAAAAACGGATCGCACCTTTGGCATAGGTCTCCAGATCTCCCGTTACGATCAGATTATCAGAGGAAGACAGTACCATACCGCTGACGGAAGAATTGTCTGCAATAATCGTTTCTACTTTTGCCCAGTCAGGCCCTACTGAGGTAATTCTGCCGACAAGACCGCTGCCGGCAATAATATTCATATCTACATCCAGTCCTTCATCAGTGCCCTTGTCAATGACAAAGCTGTGATACCAGTTGCCTGCATCCTTTGCAATGACTCTTGCACCGATTTTATCATACTGTGAATACTGGGAATCCAGGTCGTAAAGCTTACGCAGATTGGACAGTTCATATTTTTCCTGCTGCAGGTTCGTATTCTCTGTTGTCAGATCATCCACCTTCTGCTGCAGCGCTGTGTTTTCTGACTGAAGTTCACGGATATTTGCCAGATCTTTGGAACGGTCTGTCAGCCATGTTCCGGCAGAGGTGATTCCCTTCTGAAACGGTATGACAAAGACACCCGCTACAGAATCAGCTGCACCGGAAAAAAGATTTGTATTAAATGTAATAATGATCAGTCCAATGCTGACCAATGTCAAAATAAAGAGGAGATACTTACCTGGTATGGTAAACTTATCTCCCCTCCTTCTTATCACAGGACTCATTTACTCATTCCTTCAATGTCGTAGGCAAGTGTTTTGTACTGGTCATCCTTGATAATCTTGGACAGACCGATCGCAACAGAATTAACCGGATTTTCGGAAATATTTACATTCAGACCGACTCCGTTACTGAGTCTCTGCGCAAGGTGACATACCTGAGAAGCACCACCGGTCAGGTAAAGACCATGCTTGTAAATATCAGCGGCAAGTTCCGGAGGTGTACGTTCCAGCGTTGCCTTGATGTTGTCAAGAATAGTATCAAAGCTTTCAACAAGCGCATTGTTGATAATGTCTGTCGGGATTTCGCGTTCTACCGGAAGGCCGGTAACAATATCACGTCCATAGACAAGTGCGCCGCGGTTTTCCTTTTCAAGGTCACGAAGTGCGATCTTTACATTTTCTGCTGTTTTGTTCCCTACGATCAGACTGAATTCCTTACGGATCTGTGAACGGATGGAATCATCAAATTTGCGTCCGCCGACCTTGATCAGTTTGCTCAGTACGATTCCGCGAAGAGACAGAATGGAAATCTCTGTGGTATCGTAGCCGACATTAACGACCAGAACGCCCTGAGAATTCATGACATCCACGTCCATACCGAGTCCGTCTGCAATTGCCTTCTCAACAACCATGATTTTCTTGGCTTTGACATTGCTTTCACGGATCAGATCGTTAAATGCTCTCTTTTCGACCTGAGTGACATCTGTCGGCACGGCAATATAAAAATCCACCGGCTTTAAGTTTCCCTTCATCTGGTCGGTAATAAACAGCTTCACCAGTGTCTCCATGTGGTTGATATCTGCAATTACACCGTTATTCAAAGGACTGGAAATCTTGATGGTATTAGGTGCCTTCTCATACATCTCGTAAGCAGAATCACCGTATGCAAATACGGAAGTTTTATTCTGAATGGCAATCATGTTCTTTTCCACCATAATACTGTCCGTTGCCTTATTGTAGATCTTGATACTGCTTGTTCCTAAATCAATTCCGAATACATTATTACTCAAAATGGAATTTCCTCCTATAAAAGTTTCTTTTCCTTAAAACTGACATATGAATGATCACCGATAATGATGTGGTCCAGCAATTTGATATCAAGCAGCTGTCCTGCTTTCCGGATCTTGTCTGTGATGCACAGATCCGCTCCGCTTGGCGAAGGATCGCCGCCCGGATGATTATGCAGAATCAGAATATTTACTGCGCCCTGCTTAAGTGCATGAATGTAAATATCTCTTGAGGAAAGTAGCGTACTGTTCACTGTTCCGATTGAAATGACTTTCTCATCGATAAGCTTCATGCGGTTGTTCAATGAGATCAGCATTACTTTTTCCTTTTCTTCATGCCGCAGCTGCTCCATATAATGTGCAGCAATTGTCTCCGGCTCAGTAAAGGAAAGCTGCCGCATGGTTTTATCCGAAGCCATCCTTCGGGAAAGCTCTGCGATACATTTGAGCTTGACCGCCTTTACCTCTCCGATTCCTTCAATTTTCATCAGGTCACGCAGTGAAACATGGTAAAGACTGTTCAGTCCATGTTCCTGAGAACTGCTGATGGTCAGAACCTTCTGTGCAATCTCCATGGGAGTTGCGTTTCTGGTTCCGGTACGGATAATAATAGCCAGAAGCTCTTCTTCTGTCAGCGATTTCGCCCCGCCGAGCATAAAGCGCTCATAGGGAAGCGAGCTCCGATAACTTTCATTTTCCTGTAACTTTTTCTTTAATGATGTTCCATGATCCATGTCTCCTCCATCGGCTCTCCGGGCGTTTGAAGGTAAATAACTGTGTTTATGCTGTTTACAGCATTCTGTATATGATCAGCCCGACTGCAATGCCGATGATACTGGCAATTGTAATCTTGATGGTTAATCCGAACGTGATGACCAGAATTCCGAGATCCAGATACAGCGGCTGCGTCAGCCCGAATTCCTTTCCATAGTTCAGAAAGGTAGATGGGAAAAGACTTCCGATAAAGCCTCCGATAACAATGCCTGCCAGAATCAGCAGGAAACAGGACCAGGAATTTTTACCGGCACCGTAACTCTTACTCATGTATAACCTCCAGAAATAACCTGCATGAATCTGCAAAATGCAAACTCATACAATGCTCAATCTCATTCATTTTACTACAAAAATTTTTCAGTGTATAGATTTTTGGTCAATTAATCCTCGATCCGCCATGAACTGAACGGTTTTCAGAATACCCAGTTTGGCATGCGGCCAGGTCAGTCCTCCCTGAAAATAAACAGAGTATGGCGGTTTGATCGGACCATCAGCAGAAAGCTCTATGGAAGAGCCTGATACAAAGGCGCCTGCCGCCATAATGACCTTGGCATCATAACCGGGCATATCCCATGGCTCCGGTGTTACATAGGAATCTACCGGCGCAGCAGCCTGAATTCCCTGACAGAATGCAATGATACCCTCCGGCTTGCCGAAAGTAATCGCCTGAATAATATCAAAACGCTCTTCTGTGCTGTCCGGCAGTACGGAATAACCGAATTTTTCATAAAGATTTGCAGCAAAAATGGCTCCTTTGAGTGCAGCGGCCGTTACTGTCGGTGACAGGAACAGTCCCTGATAGAACTGCGTCAGTATTCCGAGAGAAGCACCGACCTCCTTGCCAAGCCCAGGGGAAGTCAGACGATATGCTGCATTTTCCACGCATTCTTTTCTGCCGGCAATATATCCGCCAATCGGCGCAAGACCGCCGCCCGGGTTTTTGATGAGGGATCCGACGACCATATCCGCACCGACATCGGAAGGCTCGATGGTCTCTACGAATTCTCCGTAGCAGTTATCAACCATGCACAGAACATCCGGCTTTACCTTTTTGATGAATGCGATCAGTTCTCCGATCCGTTCAACTGACAGCGTCGGACGTGTCTGATAGCCCTTGGAACGCTGGATGGTCACCAGATGTGTCTTTTCGTTGATGGCCTTTTCAATATTTTCATAATCAAAACCGCCATCCGGCAACAGATCCACCTGACGGTACGATACACCATACTCAGCAAGAGATCCTTTTGAAGGACGGATACCGATGACTTCTTCCAGCGTATCATAAGGCTTGCCGACAGGTGAAAGAAGTTCATCTCCCGGACGGAGGTTACTCATCAGTGCCAGTGCCAGTGCATGTGTACCGCAGGTGATCTGCGGGCGCACAAGTGCATCCTCGGTATGAAATACGGAGGAATATACTGCTTCAAGAGTATCTCTTCCAAGGTCATTATAGCCATAGCCTGTAGTTCCAAGAAGACATGCCTCTCCGACCTTATTGTCCTGCATGGCTTTTACAATTTTGAGCTGATTGTATTCCGCAGTCCGGTCAATCTTTTCAAAACGTTCCTTCAGCGATTCACAGACCCGCTCTCCCATTTTATATACTTCTTCGGAAATTCCAAGTTGTCTGAACATTTCCTGATTTGACTGATTCATTTTGCTTTCCTTGCCTTTCATTCATTTACTGCACACCGCTCCAGAAGCTGCTGCAGAATTCTCTGCTCATCTCGGTCACAGGCGGATTTATCAATCCAGATCACATCACGTTCCCTGCGAAACCATGTCAGCTGCCGTTTGGCGAAATGTCTTGTGTTGCGTTTGATCAGATAAACGGCACGTTCCAGATCGTATTCACCATCCAGATAACCCAGCATTTCGCGGTAGCCAAGTCCCTGCATGGAGGTCATTTCTTTTGTCACGCCCATGGTTTTAAGATTCCGTACTTCATTTTCCAGCCCGTTTTCAATCATCTGATCCACACGGGCATCTATGCGAGCGTACAGCACTTCACGCTGATCTGTCAAGACAAAATAGCGGAAATCATAGGCAGATGAACGGGCATGTTCTTCTTCATTATGTTCTGAAATACGAAGACCTGTTTTTTCATAAAACTCAATTGCGCGGATGACACGCTTGACATTGTTGGCATGAATGGCATTAGCGGACGCCGGGTCAATCAGTTGAAGGCGTTCATGAAGTACCTCTGTCCCCTTTTCCAGCGCTTCCTGTTCAAGACTGCGGCGCAGCGTTTCATCAGAATCTGTCTGCGTGAAATTAATTCCGTACAACACAGCCTGAATATAAAAGCCTGTTCCGCCGACGATAATGGGAATATGTCCGCGCTCATAAATGCCCGTTATAAGTTCCTGTACCATGTGCTGAAAAATACAGACATTGAATTCCTGCGTGGGTTCCAGAATATCAATCATATGATGGGGAACACCATCCATCGCTTCTTCTGTAATTTTATCAGTACCGATATTCATATGCCGGTATACCTGCATGGAATCAGCGGAAATGATTTCTCCGCCGATTTCTTTTGCAAGGGCAATGGATAATTTTGTTTTGCCGACCGCCGTCGGGCCGGTCAGAATGATCAGTTTATTCATCATTTAAACAATCCGTTTGAATTTCTTATCGATTTCATATTTGCTCATGGATACAATAGTAGGTCTTCCATGAGGACAGTTGTAGGGGTTATCCAGCGTCAGCAGTTCATCAATCAGCGCTGACATCTCTTCTCTGGTCATGTGTGTGTTGCCTTTGACAGAAGCCTTGCAGGCCATGCTTGCAAGTTTTGCCGTAATGACCTCCGGATCTTTGGAGCCTGTTTCATGGGACAGTTCATCCATGATTTCCATGAACATTTCCTTTGCATTTTCACAGCCATACAGATCAATCGGAATTTCCCGCATGGCATATTCATGCCCGCCGAAATCATCAATCTGGAAACCCAGTTTCTCAAAATAGGATCTGTAGGCGATAAACAGATCTTCCTCCTGTGCGCTGAGCGTCAGAATGACCGGCGGATTGATCATCTGACTGGCAATATCGTTTTCATGGAAACGTCTGAGCATACGCTCATAGTTAACCTTTTCATGTGCAGCATGCTGATCCACCAGGAAAATTTTATCCTTAAAAGCAAGAATCCAGTAAGTATCAAAGATCTGACCGAGAATTTCATATTCTTCACGGTGTTCTCTGGTCAGCATCTTCTCTTCAAACATATCAAGCTGGACATTTTTTTCTACAATAATCTGTTCGTCTGCCTTGATGATCGGTGAATGTTGAAGCCCCGCTGCAGTATTCGCCTGTGTGCCGGAGGTATCCCCGATAACTCTTGACCATACAGGTGATGCGGTTTTGCCGGCTGCCTGATCTGAAATAATCACCGGCTTTTCTGTAATGCCTTCGGCATAGACCGGAACTTCTTCGCGAAGCTTCTGCTCTTTCATCCTCTTTGTTTCAAAAGGTTCCGGAACAGTTTCCGTTTCTTTCTCGGAAATGACAGCTGCCGCTTCACTGGAAAAAGTACCGGCGATCCTGCGGGTGTCCACATCCCGGATCTCTGTTACAGTCTTTGCTTCGGAAGGTTTTGCTTCGGAAGGCTTTGCCTCAGAAGCCTTTGCCTTAGAAACCATTGTCTCAGAAGCCTTCGGTGCTGCCGCGGCCTTCTGCGCAGCAGATTCCTTCCGGTCTGCAGCTTCATCCATCAACGCATCCGGAATCATTTCATGATCATGCAGCACCTGAAATACATGACTTACAATAAAATCATATAAGAGCTGCTGATGCGTAAAATGTACCTCCATCTTGGAGGGATGCACGTTAATGTCCACCATATCGGGATCCATCCGGATATGCAGTACGACGAAAGGAAACTTGTGCTGCATGAGGTACTGCCGATAGCCTTCTTCAAGTGCTCTGGAAATGACCTTGTCCTTAATATATCTTCCGTTGACAAAAAAAGTCTCGAAATTGCGGTTGGATCTGTTGATGACAGGCTCTCCGAGATATCCTTCCATGACCAGACCGTTTTCCTCTGCACGAATCGGGACAAGCGAGCATGCAATATCGCGCCCGTAGATCCGGTAGATCAGTTCCTTCAGATCCCCGTTTCCTGTGGTATGAAAACGGTCATCCTTATTATTGATAAAATGGAAAGAAACCGAAGGATTATCAAGTGCCATATGCTCCATCAGATCACCGATATAGCTGCCCTCCGTTTGCGGCTGCTTTAAAAATTTCTTTCTGGCAGGCGTATTGAAAAAGAGATTGCGCATGATGATTGTAGTGCCCTGCGGCGCACCGATTTCTTCAAAACCGGCCTCTTCTCCGCCATTTATGGTATAACGGATTCCGGTCAGATCCTGTGCGGTCTTGGTGATCAGGTCCACCTGCGCCACGGCAGAGATACTGGAAAGCGCCTCACCGCGGAAACCAAGGGAATGAATGGTGAAAAGATCTTCAATCCGCTCGATCTTACTGGTTGCATGACGCTTGAAGGCTTTTCGGATCTGACTTTTCTCAATCCCGGTTCCGTTATCCGTCACGCGGATCATGTCGATACCGCCACCGCGAATTTCCACGGTGACCGCATCCGCACCGGAATCAATGGCATTTTCCACAAGCTCCTTTACCACACTTGCGGGTCGTTCCACCACTTCGCCGGCAGCGATCTGATCAATCGTATTTTTATCAAGCTCATGAATTTCTGCCATTGCAGCTACCACACTTTCTCCGGTTATCAGCCGGACAATGCTTCATTTTTCCAGCGGTTCTTCAGTTCATTCTGAAGTTTGTAGAGTGTATTGAGTGCATCCATCGGTGTCAGGTTGGTGATATCAATATTTTCAAGTTCTTTCAGAATATCTTCATCCTTTACCGCATCGAAAAGAGACATCTGATCAATATCCACAGCATCATAATGCTTCACAGGCTTCTTATCACCGCGTGCAGGATCTACGGTGATATTCTGTACCTTTTCCGTAATGTCATTGTCAGAAAGCTCTGATACAATTTCCTTGGCACGGTCGATAACCATATCAGGAATACCGGCAAGACGTGCGACCTGAATTCCATAGCTCTTATCTGCACCGCCCTTGATGATTTTACGGAGAAAAACAATATCATCTCCGTTTTCCTTTACGGCGATACAGTAATTGTTGACGTTGTCAATCTTGCCTTCCAGTTCTGTCAACTCATGATAGTGTGTGGCAAAAAGTGTCTTGGCACCAAGAAACTTCCGGTTACTGATATGTTCAATGACGGCCCATGCAATAGACAGTCCGTCATAGGTGGACGTTCCTCTTCCGATTTCATCGAGAATCAGAAGACTCTTCGAAGTCGCGTTACGCAGAATATTGGCAACCTCATTCATCTCTACCATGAAAGTGGACTGACCGCTGCCAAGATCATCAGACGCTCCGACTCTGGTGAATATCCGGTCTACAATACCGATATCAGCGCTCTTTGCCGGAACAAAGCTTCCAATCTGCGCCATCAGGACAATCAGTGCGCTCTGTCTCATATAGGTAGATTTACCGGCCATGTTGGGGCCTGTGATGATGGCAATACTGTGCTTTTTGTTATCCAGATAGGTATCATTTGAAATAAACATATCCGTGGTATCCATCATCTGTTCTACCACCGGATGACGTCCCTCACGGATATCAATGACACCTCTGTCATTTAGTCCCGGTTTTACATAGTGATTACGCTCCGCAACATATGCAAGAGAACAGTAAACATCCAAAAGTGCCACTGCCTTGGCAGTCTTCTGAATCCGTTCGATTTCCTGTGCGATAGAATCACGGATTTTGCAGAACACGTCATATTCCAGTGTATTCAGCTTTTCTTCCGCATTCAGAATCTCATCTTCGAGTTCCTTAAGGCGCGGCGTAGAATATCGTTCACAGTTTGTAAGCGTCTGCTTACGAATAAAGTCCTCAGGGACTTTATCCTTGAAGGAATTGGTCACTTCAAAGGAATATCCGAACACATTGCTGTATTTGATCCGCAGGTTCCGGATTCCCGTACGATCTCTTGTTTCATCTTCAAGTTGAGCCAGCCAGTTTTTACCATTGGTTCTGGCCTCTCTGAAATGATCCACATCGGAATCAAAACCGTCCTTGATGATTCCGCCTTCACGGATGATCAGCGGCGGCTCTTCAACGATGGAACTGTCAATTAATCTGTAAATGTCCTCCAGCGGATCAATGTCGGTATAAATATGATCCATTTCCGCATTGCCCTTGAAATCTTCCAGTGCGATCCGAATTGCGGGAAGCATCCTCAGTGAATTTCTAAATGCCAGCAGATCCCTCGGATTTGCTGACTTGTAACTGATCTTGGACATCAGACGTTCCAGATCATAGATCGGATTTAAGTACTCTCTGAGTTCATCTCTTGAAACCGGCTTTGTGACGAGAGAATCTACTGCGTCCTGACGCTTTTTCATTTCATCAATATCAATCAGAGGCTGCTCAATAAAACTTCGCAGCATACGTGCACCCATCGCGGTCTTCGTCTTATCAAGAACCCATAAAAGGGTACCACGCTTCTGTTTATCACGCATCGTCTCCGCAAGTTCGAGATTACGTCTCGTGGAACTGTCCAGCAGCATGTACTTGCTGGTCAGGTAGGGACTGATATGTGTGATGTTGGCAAGATCGGATTTCTGCATATCATGAAGATACTGAAGGAGGGATCCTGCAGCAACGCTGCCGAGCGGAAAATCATCAATGCCAAGGCCGATCAGCGAATTGACCTTAAACTGCTTCATCAGTACATTACGATCCGTATCTTCATCGAAATAGTGTGCATCCAGCGGATATACAGTGATTCCAAGACGTCCCTTAAGATCCTCCAGGTTCACTCCGCTCAGAGTAAAGGCATCATTGCAGATGATTTCCGAGGGACTGTATTTGGTGATTTCATCCATGATTCCGCGCAGATTTTCCGCTTCTGTCAGGAAAAAATCTCCGGTCGAAACATCCGCAATGGAGATGCCGCTCCGGTCATCTCCGTAGAAAATACACATCAGATAATTGTTTTTGGTTTCTTCCAGTGACTGGATATTTAAATTGGTTCCCGGAGTAACGATCCGAATGACCTCTCTTTTTACAATTCCCTTTGCAAACTTTGGGTCCTCCATCTGTTCACAGATGGCCACCTTGTAGCCTTTGGATACCAGTTTATTCAGGTACCCGTCCACCGCATGATAGGGGATTCCGCACATGGGAGCTCTTTCCTCAAGACCGCAGGCTTTCCCGGTAAGGGTCAGCTCCAGTTCTTTTGATGCAATTTCCGCGTCATGGAAGAACATTTCATAAAAATCTCCAAGTCTGTAAAAAAGCAGGCAGTCCTTATTTTCTTCCTTGGTTTTCAGATAATGCTGCATCATCGGAGATACGTCTTCAATATTCGGCTCCGTTACTTTTGATTCCACTTGTACTCTTCCTCACTTCTGTCCTGATGCAGGAGCAATGGCCCCTGTACTTAATTGCGTAACCTGCAAGGCAGGCTCCAATTAAAAGAACTGTCCTTACAGTTAATTTAATTACGGAACCCGCGAAGCGGGCTCTATTGAAATGAACTGCCATTGCAGTTCATTTCAATTCAGCATGGTACCCATATAATAAAAGCCATGACATTCATCCAGATGTACATTCACAAACTGTCCGATCAGAGAAGCATCTCCGGGGAAATGAACCAGCGTGTTATTGCTCATTCTGGCAGTCATCAGTTCCGGATTCTGCTCATTCACAGACTCCACGAGAACATGCTCATCCCGTCCTGCCCAGATGGCAGTCCGCATTCTGGCGGTTTCCTGTACGACCTTGAGCAGACGGTCAAAATTCCGTTTCACATCCGCCTCCGGTACCTGATTGGTCATTGCGGCAGCAGGTGTTCCGGTACGCTTGGAATAGATAAAGGTAAAAGCATTGTCATACTGCACTCTGCGGATGATGTCAATGGTATCATCCACATCGGCATCCGTTTCGCCGGGGAATCCGACAATAATATCCGTTGTGATGGCAGCGTCCGGAATCTCTCTGCGGATTCTTTCTGCAAGTGCCAGATAGGATTCCCGTGTATATTTACGGTTCATCTGTGCCAGAATCCGGTCAGATCCTGACTGCAGCGGCAGGTGGATATGTTTTGCGACCTTCGGCTCATCTCTTACCACATTGATCAGCTCCGGTGAGAGATCCTTCGGATGCGAAGTCATGAACCTCACGCGTTCGATGCCGTCAATCCTGCATACTTCAGACAACAGTTCAGCAAAAGACATTGGGTCTTCCAGCCCTTTTCCATAGGAATTCACATTCTGCCCCAGCAGCATGACTTCTTTTACGCCATCTGCCGCCAGCCCTTCAATTTCACGCAGAACATCCTTCGGGGCTCTGCTGCGCTCTCTGCCTCTGACATACGGAACAATACAGTAGCTGCAGAAATTATTACAGCCGAACATAATATTGACGCCGGACTTGAAGGCATATTTTCTGCTGACCGGCAGATCCTCCACGATCTGATTGGTATCTTTCCAGATATCTACCACCATACGATCGGATTCAAACATTGTGCAGAGAAGCTCCGCAAACTTGAAGATATTGTGCGTACCAAAGATCAGATCCACAAACCGGTAGCTGGCCCTCAGTTTATCAAGGGATGCCTGCTCCTGCATCATACAACCGCAGACGGCAATCTTCATCCAGGGCTTATGCTTTTTGATCCCGCCGGCAAACCCGAGTCTGCCGTATAGTCTCTGATCCGCATTGTCACGGACAGTGCAGGTATTATAGATGACAAAGTCGGAATCTTCGTCTTCACTTTCCTCATATCCGACATCTTTTAAGATGCCCATGAGTTTCTCAGAGTCCCGGGCATTCATCTGACACCCGAAGCATACCGAACACGCGGTTAACGGTCTTCCACGCTCTTCACTCTGCTCTTTTACCAGCTGTCTTGCTTTTTTAATATAGTAGTACTGTCTTGCAGGCTCTTCTGCAGGTGCAGGTCTTGTCAGATCTGCAGCCGCAATCAGAGTTTCGATATCATTTCTGTCTGTCATAAAAAATAGGTTACCTTTCTGAAGCTGTTACAAGCATAATATTTTATTTCGATTTTTTTGCAGAAGATTTTCTTATGGTTTTCTTAGCACTTGTTTTTGTCGTCTTTGTGGCTGCTTTTGCCGCCTTTGCTGTCTTTGCGGCCGTTTTTACAGTCTTTGCCTTCTTCGTCGTCTTTGCGGCAGCCGTTTTCTTCCCTGTCTTTTGGGCCTTCGGGACTTCAAAGCTGCCATAGATCTGTGCAAGACCCAGCAGAATTTCTACAACCTTCTCCATTTCAGGAATGGATGCATATTCATATTTGCCATGATAATTGTAACCGCCGGTGCAGAGATTCGGGCAGGGAAGGCCTTTAAAGGACAACGCTGCACCGTCTGTGCCTCCGCGGATCGGATTTTCAATCGGTGTGACATCTGCCTGCGCCATCGCCTTTCTGGCATTCTCAATCAGGTGCATATGCGGACGGATCTTTTCAATCATATTAAAGTAGGAATCTTCCATGGTCAGCTCAATGGTGCCCTGTCCGTATTTATCATTCAGATAGTCCACGATCTTTCTGAAACGGTCTTTTTTCCGGCCGAACTTCGTCAGGTCGTGATCACGGATGATATAGTATACGACCGCCATATCGCAGGTTCCCTTCATCAGTGTCAGATGATAGAAGCCTTCGCGGCCTTCCGTATACATCGGGTTGTCAAATACCGGCAGCATGGACTGGAATTCATAGGCGATCAGCGTGGCATTTAACATCTTACCCTTGGCATCTCCAGGATGAACGCTTCTGCCGTGGATGATCAGTTCTGCCTCTGCGGCATTGAAATTCTCATATTCAAGTTCGCCGAGTTTACCGCCGTCGACAGTATAGGCAAAATCAGCATGGAAACGCTCCAGATCAAAATATCTGGTGCCTTCGCCAACTTCTTCATCAGGCGTAAAGCAGATTCTGAGTTCTCCGTGCTTTATTTCCGGATGCTGCAAAAGTTCTGCGGCCATGGTCATAATTTCGGAAACGCCGGCCTTATCGTCCGCACCCAGAAGTGTCGTGCCATCCGTAACGATCAGGTCTTCACCCGTATGATTTAACAGTTCCGGAAATGCAGAAGGAGACAGTACAATATTTTCCTTCTGATTCAGCTGTATATCTTTCCCGTCGTAATTTTCCACGATTCTCGGCTTTACATCTTTTCCGCTTACCGCATCTGATGTATCCATATGCGCAATGAAGCCGATTACCGGTGTCTTTCTGTTTTTCTCCGTCAGTGTGGAAGGAATGGTGGCATAAATATAGCAGTGCTCCTTATCGTAAAAAACATCCTGTGCACCGATTTCCGTCAGTTCTCTGGACAGAATAACGGCCAGATCGTGCTGCTTCATGGTCGATGGGGATGTATTGCTGCTTTCGCTGGACTGTGTATCCACCTCTACATAACGTAAAAATCTGTCGATGACAGTTTCATTCTGTGTTTTCTTTTTCATTTCGGTTACTGCTCCTTTTTGATTTGTTAAACCTGTTTTATGATAATCCGGGTGTAAAAGAGGCTTTGTCTTTACATGAAGACCTTCAAGCATCCGGTAAACATCTGCGTTCTCAGGACTTAAGTTTCCCTTTTTCCCCCGCAGGGCGTCACGGCTGCGGATATAGGTATAAGCTCTGCCCTGTTGTCCTTCCTTAAGGACAGCTCCCATGCCAAGCAGAATATTCATTACGGTTGAACCAAGAGATGGCGGGATCTTTACTTCTTTTGCCAGTTCTTTTGCCGTAAAAGGTTCAGGAAGCATGTCCGGAATCAGCGCACAGTAGTCCGCCGGCGTATCCAGCACATACTCGGCTTCCAGACTCAGCGGAATGCGGTCATGACGATGCGAACCTCTCTTTCGATTACTGCTCCAGCCGTCCAGCATACGGTATTCTTCAAAATCAATCATCATCAGAACTATCTTCAGATGCGGATGATTCAGGAATGTCTTGATCCGGTAAAGTTCCTTGAACGCCCGGAACGGACTCGCGGCCACGGGAGAACGGTTCCTCTTAGAAAGTTCTCCGGACTCCGGGTCAATCCAGAGCGTCCATTTGTGATATGGCATGGGATAAACCACGGTGACCTGATAATCCGGCAGAAAAGACAGCAGTTTATCCCGCATTTTATAAAAGTTGCCGTTCTGAATCTCGATGATCTGATCTCCGTAGCAGATATCTGCAACATAATGGTTGACCGGAATTTCCTTGCAGGAATCATTCGGTGCATAAAAATCTTTCACGACCGTATGCAGCGTCTTTTCCTTCAAAAGTCCGATACTGTCCGGCTCATGAGCCTTTTTATCCTGTCCTTCATACAGGTATTTATGGATGGACTTCTGAAAGTCCTCCTGTCTCTGCTGAAAATTATCCATGGATTCTCCGTTTATCGGTGCAGGAAATCATGCCGGATATAGGAAAAGGTTTTTTCTTCTCCTTCATCAGCGAGCATGTGCAGGAACTGCTCAAGCTTTTCCTGCGTATAGGGATGCAGCGGAAGCTTCTGCTTTGCCTGCATATAGTATTTCAGCGGATCTGACTCCTGATACTGAGTTCCGCGGTAGGTCTTGCTGGCGGCAACGCGATCGGCAATCATTTCGGCAATATAGCGGTCCGGCATTCTGGCGGGCATAACGCCGAACGGGGCATCTGAATTCCTGGTGCTGAAATCCACCCAGTATTCGAAATGATGACGGTTGCGTCCTTTGTGATGAAGCCAAGCCATGCTGTAGCCAAGAACTTCCCGTTCTTTTGCATTCGGGCTTCTTGTGCCCTGATAATATCTGCAGCCGGACCAGAATTCTACGGGGGAATATTTGGACAGGTCATGTGTCATGCCCTGCCAGTAAAGTCCCATTTTAAAGCAGCCGCGGCGAACCAGTTTCTTATGATGTGTGATGGTTCTGAAATGGCCGATAATATTCTGAAATTTCAGTGGTGGTATTTTTTCTCTGTTTTTCTGTTCCATAGTTCTTTCCTGTATAAAACCGGAACGCCGTAAAGACCTCCCGGTAATTAAAATGACTGACGTGCTTTGAGTTCCGGCATTTTGCAGCTGCCTTTTCCGATATAGATACATACCGTTCTGGCATCGCAGAATACCTGTCCCTGGTGCTGCAGAAGGAGCGGGGATTCTTCCTGCTGTGCAGCGGCTGTGTCTGAAAGAAGGTACCACTTCATTCCTTCAGGCAGCCTTGGCAGTGCGAAAGTGACCGGCTTCCAGTGCATATTGTATGCAACATAAAAGAATGAATGATCTTCTGTTTCCTGTGTATAAAAGCCGCAATACAACATGCCGATACTGTGACTGTAATTTGACAGATCCGGGCGCCAGGCTTCCATGCCGTGATAGGAAAAATCAGGATAACCACATGCCTTATAGTCCATCAGCCGGAACGGCTTCGCCTGATGAAATAGCGGGTAGTTACTTCTCAAACCTGACAGAAAACGTACATAGGAAAGAAGCTCTTCATGCTGTTTTACAGCATTCCAGTCGATCCAGCCTGTTGCATTGTCCTGACAGTAGGGATTATTATTGCCGTTTTGCGAATTGCCGAATTCGTCTCCGCCAAAGAGCATCGGTGTTCCCTGCGATAAAAACAGCATGGTCAGAATGTTACGTATCTGTCTGCTTCTGAGCTGGCAGATACTTCTTTTCCTGCTGGGGCCTTCTGTACCACAGTTCCAGCTGCAGTTATCGTCAAGCCCGTCATTATTGCTTTCCCCGTTTGGTTCATTATGCTTGTGCTCATAGGAAACAAGATCTGCAAGGCGCAGTCCGTCATAATTGCAGACATAATTTATGGTGCCGTGATCAGCTGCATTCAGATGCATGGCACTTAAAAATGCATTCAGGGTATTGTCATCACCCTTTAAGAATCTTCTGGCAATATAAAGGAAATCATCCCGGTATTCCGCAAGCGTTCTGGAAAGCGGCGCACTGTGATTTCGTCCGTAGATGCGGTCATAGTCAAACCCGTAATCCATGATCTTGATGTCTGACAGCAGCGGATCCTGAGCAATCATCTGATCGGGAATCTGTGCCCCTTTCAGATGTATACCGTCAATTTCATAACGGCTGACCCAGAATCTGAGAACATCCATTATATACTGTGGCGTAATTTCCTCCGGAAAATAAAACTGCAGAATTACTTCCAGTCCTGCATCATGAAAGGCATTTACCATATGCAGAAATTCTGCGGAAGGATTCTGTGGCTCAGCACAGAAAGCAGCTCTTGGTGCAAAATAAAAGCCTCCGGCATAACCCCAGAAATTGATTTTTTTCTTCATATTTTCCGAAGAACGGATACTGCCGTTTTCACTGATCAGATAAGTCGCTGCATCTTTTTCTGAAAGTGAAGGTGTTCCGGCTGAAGCTTTATCATCAGGGAGCCCTGCGCGTCTGGACTGATCTACTGACTGCATTTCATAAACAGGCATCAGTTCGGCAGCTGTCACACCAAGCGATTTCAGATACGGAATTTTTTCTTCCAGGCCGCGGAAGGTTCCGCGGAAAGATTCCGGAATACCTGAGGAAGGGCTTTTGCTATAGCCTCTGACATGCAGACAATATATAAAGCTCTTCTCATACGGAATGTACATGCGCCGGTGCAGAGGGCGGAGAGGTTCTGTACCAAAGCCGCATCTCAGATCTTCTTCCGCTACTGCACGGCCCCATTTCTCCAGACCATAGATCCGTTGTGCGTATGGATCGCATCGAAGCACGCCATCCTCATATATCATATAACTGTCAAAATCTGCAGCACCATCTCTGATCAGTGCGCTGTATATGCTGCCGGACCTGTTTCGCTCGTCAAGCAGGATCAGCTGTCTGCGGCTGGTCTTTCTTTTATACAGACAGATCCCGCATTCGCTGCCTCCATGATATACAGCACTGAAATGAAGGTCATTTCCCTGCTGCAGGCATCCGAGCGGATATGGAGTTTCTGGTAAGATCCGGTACTCATTCTTCATGTATGATCCATCCTGTCTGTTACTGCATTTCATACGGATTCGGGTCATCCCTCATCCGGCTGAACATAATCTTATTTATTTTAGCACAATATGGCCAGCTTTGCACCGGAATCATGAAATCTTCTGCTATGCCTGAAATGAATTTGTAAATTCCACCGTTCTGAATATCAGTAGCGTTTACCCCTGCACAGTTGATCTTTACTTCTTCATACGGTATTGTACTCTCATTC
>JAKVKH010000056.1 GCA_022486625.1 Butyrivibrio sp.
AACAATGATTATACTCTGAAAATCGAGACAGAATTTATCGGCGATTTTGCGCAGATGAAAATCTCCATCAATAAAATCATTGATCGTCTGAATGAAATGATGGCACAGATCAGTTCTTCTTCCGGCACCATTTCCAGTGCTGCCGGGCAGGTTGCCGCTGTATCCCAGGCGCTTGCAGAATCCAGTTCCGAACAGGCAGCAACGGTTGAAGAACTGTCAGCCAGTATGAACGACATCGCCGCACATGTTACACAGACCGCTGCCTCCGCTCATAAAATGGACGCCAACACCAAATCTTCTCTGGAAGGAATCAAAGCCGGACAGGCCAGCATGAGCGCACTTCAAACCGCAATGGAAGAAATTGTCAGAAAGTCCACTGCCATTCAGAGCGTTATGACAACCATCAATGAAATTGCATCTCAGACAAATCTTCTTTCTCTCAATGCAACCATTGAAGCCGCACATGCCGGAGATTTCGGAAAGGGCTTTGCCGTTGTTGCACAGGAAATCGGTGCACTTGCAGATCAGTCCTCCAAAGCGGTACTTGAAACCCATCGCCTGATCGAAGAAAACCTGGCTTCCGTATATGAAGGCAAGCAGCATGTGGATACCTCCCTTGCCATGATGGATACCTTTGTTAACGCAAATACAGAAAATGCCGAGCATATCGCACAGCTTGCAGACGCCTGTGAACAACAGGCTGCTGCCGTAGAACAGGCCTCTGCAGGTACAAATTCACTTGCAGAATCTCTGCAGCAGAATGCCGGTCTTTCAGAAGAAGCATCAGCTTCTTCCGAGGAGCTTCAGGCAGAATCTGTTGAAATGGATGCCATGGTGAAAAGTGTCAGAACGCGTACTTCAGCCAAAGGTACCATTCTGCCTGGCTCTCCAAGTCAGGAACCTTCCCTTCAGGCAACCGTTGCCTGACCTGCAGGCATTTCTTCCATAGCAGACTCAGCTTTTCCGGCCGGTACGTGTTTCTCATCTGTACCGGCCTTTTTTCTGCCACAGTTCCATGGTTCTGATGCTCTTTCCTGTTCTGACTGCATATTCTCATAATATAGCGCTATATTTTTATCTGCTAAAATATTATAATATGGATATAAAGTGTAAGGAAAGGACATCATCCATGCATGGTGGAAACATAAGTCTTCTCTATCTGAACCGCGAACGCATCGATCTGATGCTTGAAAATATTTTTCATAACAGTGTTACCCTGATTACCGCTCCTGTCGGTTTTGGCAAAAGTACCTCTCTTCAGCATTTCCTTTCACAGAAAAAAGATATTTTTTCCAAATCTTTTACTTTTCGTGAAAAAGAAAATGATGATGTCTGGTTCTGGAATCGTTTCAATGAAATGGTCATCAGCAGTAACCCGGAGCTGCGTCCGCTGCTGGAACAGCTTTCTTTTCCGCAGTCTGAATCTGAGATTCTGCACTATCTTAATGTCATCCGGGAACTTGTCAAAAAAGAGTCGGTCTGCATCATCGATGATTATCATGAATGTGATTCTCCGATTCTGAATCGTGTTCTGGAGGCAATGGCCTATGCCCGTATTCCGCTTCTGCATCTGGTGGTTATTGGCAGAACATTTCCTTCCATTCCCTATGAAGAGCTTGCCTTGAAAGCTTCCTGTCTGATCATCGATCAGCAGGATCTTCTGTTTACCAGAGACGAAACAGCAGCGCTTGCCACACTGAATCATATTACATTATCTGCACAGCAGCTTAACTGGTGCCTGGAATACTCCGGCGGCTGGGGCAGCGCCATCTGCCTTGTGCTGAATGAATATCGCCAAACCGGACATATGACACATTCCATGAGCATCCGTGAACTGATCCGCAGCAGCATTCTGGATAAACTTAGCCCCCAGGAGAAGGATCTTCTTGAGCAGCTTGCTGTAATTAAGAGTTTTCTCCCGGAGCAGGCTGCCTATCTGACCGATGAACCGGCTGCCGGAGATATTCTCATGCGGATTGCCTCACAATACGGCTTTATTACCGTCCGGGATGATCAGGTGATTGAAATCAGTACACTGCTGCAGGAGGCTGCTGTTGCTTCCTATATTCACAGCGGTCATAACCGTGAAGCAGTTTTTCTGAAAAATGCCCAGTGGTATGAAAGCCTCCAGGATCTGATCCCCGCCATCCGCAATTACGCTGCAGGAAACAGTTATGATGATATTGTCCGTCTTTTAAACAGACAGGATGCCATTAATATGATCACCTCTTCTCCGGTTCTTTTTATCGATATTTTCAAAACAATGCCGCTTCAGAAACGTCAGACGCTGCATTGCATGTTTGATATCCCGGAAGTGATGACCATCTTTCATCACACTCCCGGGCAATACGAGAAGACACTTCATTTTATCAGTCAGAGTATCGGCCAGACCCTTGCTTCTACCCAGGGCATTCATCTGGGGTGGCCGGAGCTTCTGAATGCAGAGTTCTGTTATCAGACCGGCGATATACGCAAGGCAACCGAACTCTCCCGCAATGCATATACGCTCTCCTCATGGAAAAGCGAGAATGAAATTTCGATCTCTGCTTTCCTGATCCTTGCGAAATGCATGATCTATAACGGACAGGCCAGCCAGATTCTGCGTATTATTCCCAAACCGGACACACTCCCTTCTGACCAGCCCGGCAATTCACTTCTGCTGGATTATCAGCTGGCTGCATCCTGCCTTATGGCACTGATTGATGGCGCCATCGGTGCACCGGAATGGATCGCACATTTTGAGATTCCGGAAGCTGCAGCACTGTGTCTTGAATCCGGTGCATTTGAAAAAGCCATGGGACTGTACTGCATTCAGACGCATCAGTACGACCAGCTGCATTTTATTGCAGAACGTATGCTGGAAAAAAGTGAACTCGGCACGTTTATTTTCCGTCAGATTCACGGGCACATTTTCCAGTCTCTGTGTCTTTGGAACGAGGCTGACCAGAACGGTGCCGTCAAACAGATGCAGGCCGCAGTTGACCTTGCAATGCCGGATCGTATCTGCATGACTTTTGCTGAGTATGGCAGCCGCATCATCCCGATCCTGCAGCTGATCAGAAAAACTGCTTTTTCTGCTGACCTGATTGCCCGCTGTGAGCAATATGGACGGGAGGTGGTGAATGTTCTGCCGGCTGAATCCCTGATCACATTGTCTGATCGGGAGAAGGAAATTCTGGAACTGGTTGCTGATGGTAAAACCAATGTGCAGATCAGTGAAAACCTTCATCTTGCCCGCATCACCATTGAAAAGAATCTGTCTGCACTGTACAAAAAACTCGGCGTATCCAATCGCGCTGCAGCCATTATGAAATACCAGGAAATAAAGCCGCTTCTGTAAATCAGAATATGGAAAACCATAATTTCCATTTTCCGGCTTCTGTTTTATATTTTACTATTGTTAACAAAATTGAATCATTTAAGGGGTATGTACTATGGACAAAGAATCGCTGATCAAACAACTGCGCTCTGCAGTCACCGGAGATTATCTTCCGGATGCAAAGGACAATACGACAAAAATTTATGATGCTTCCACCGGAACCTTATACTGCAATCTCTGTGGTCAGCAAATGGATAATATGGATATGCGTCTGGCACTTGACTATTTCAAACAATCCGAACTCGTCCTCGCCCGTGCTACAGACCGGGCATCTCTTCAGAAAGCAAACTACTGTCGCATTGCAGCACTTGCCATTCAGGACGAACTTGACAGAGAAACGCCAACAGCAACTTAAAAGCAGACATAAAAAACGTATCATGAAAAGCTGATTGCTATTCCTGATACGTTTTTATTGTCCATAAACTGATTGTTATGGACTAGACGGGAGTCGAACCCGTGTCCAAAAGCCCATCCGCTGTCCTTCTACTATCATAGTAAGCTATTGTGAGGATCTGCTCCCCTGTTCCCGCCCGGATACGGAAGCTTACGCCCATGTCCGTTTGGTAGCTTCATCATACGCCCGCAGCCGCAAAGCTTAAGCTGTGTCGTTTCCTACAAGTTTGACGTCAGTTACTTAATATGTAGGTGCATCAAGGCTGACGGCAGCCGTCAGGCTGCGATTGCTAAATTATCTTCAGCGTTTAATTTTAATTTGAGGTTTATCGCACCGTCCTGCGGATAGCTTCTCCAGTTTCAAAACCCCTGTCGAAACCTTTACTAGCCCTTATGAAATTATATGCAGAGGCTGCAAAGCAACCTCTTTTAATGCAGATGCCACCGCATCTGTGTTTAATTATATTCGACAGACAACTGCATGGCAAGTGCCTGTCGGTATAAAATCTGTTAAAAATATATTAAATCACTTTATCTGAGCCGCACCTTAAATTCTTTTTCTGCTGCTCTCTGCTGATCCTTTTTCGCCATATCTTCCCGTTTGTCATAAAGCTTCTTACCTTTGGCAAGACCAATCTCTACCTTTACACGGCCGTGCTTAAAATAGACTTCAAGCGGCACCAGCGTATAGCCTTTTATCTTGATCTGTTGTTCCAGATTTCTGATTTCATCTTTATGCATCAGAAGCTTTCTGACCCGGAGCGGATCCTTGTTGAAAATATTTCCTTTCTCATACGGGCTGATGTTCATTCCGCAGATCATTGCTTCGTTTCCCTGAAAAATAATAAACGCTTCCTTGATGCTGCATTTCCCCATACGGATAGATTTCACTTCTGTTCCCACAAGTGAAATCCCTGCCTCATGCTTTTCTTCAATAAAATAATCATGATAGGCTTTTTTATTATTGGTTACCAGTTTGATTTTTTCTTCTGTCATATCTGTCAGTTCCTTTTGCCCTGTGCGCTTCTGGCTGCTCTTGAGGTTGCGGATTTCTTATATTTATGAACCTTATAAACCTTGCGTCCCTTCTTTTCAGAATTTTCACCATCTTCTGTCTTCTCAGATCTGCTGTGTCCGGTCAGCTTTTTTCCTGATGACTTCTTCCCTGCGCCCTTTCCGGTCACTTTTCTGCCGTAAGACTTTTCAGAACCACCCTCATCCTTTCTGTGTGCATGACTGCTGCCAAAATTCCTGCCACCATGGCCTTTGGCATGCTTCGCATGCTTAGGCTGCAGTTCTCCGGTTCTGGAATCCGGAACGTAATTTTCCAGAATTTCTCTGTTACGCTCGCTTTCATCCGAAGAACCCTGTTCCTCCGAAATCCTGCTTTCTGCACTTCTGTTCTCTGCATTCTCTCTGATCTTACGAACTTTTTTCTTCTTCAGTTCTCCGGGATCTCCTGCAATTACAACACGTTTTTTCCTGCGCCGACCGACTTCCGGCATTCCGGACAGATCATCCGCATCAGGATCTGCATCCTCATACAGTTTAAAATCAATCGTTCTGGTCATACGGTCTGCACCGACTACCTTTACTTTCACACGCTGCCCGAGTTTATAAGTCTTACCTGTAGACTCCCCGACCAGACTGTAGCTGCCTTCATCAAAAATATAGAAATCATCTTCCATGGAAGCTGCACGGATCAGTCCCTCACACGTATTCTCAAGTTCCACGAACATGCCCCATCCGGTAACTCCGGATACAACTCCTTCGTATACCTCTCCGACATGCGTCTCCATAAACTGTGCTTTCTTAAGCTTATCTGTCTCACGTTCCGCCTCATCGGCGCGGCGCTCTGTTTCAGAAGCATGTTTTGCAACTTCCGGCAGAATCTCCTTATAATGTGCAATTCTTTCTTCATTCATACGTCCTCTCAGCTGATCCTTGATGATCCGATGAATCTGCAGATCAGGATAACGGCGGATTGGTGATGTGAAATGACAGTAATACTCTGTTGCCAGTCCGAAATGTCCGGTACATTCTGTTGTATATTTTGCCTGCATCATACTGCGAAGCGCCAGTCTGCTTATGATGGCCTCTTCACTGCTTCCCTGAATATTTGCCAGCAGTTTCTGAATTTCCTTGGGATGGATTTCATCCTTCTGGGTCTTCAGATGATACCCGAAATTACGGATAAACGCTGTCAGATTGGTAATCTTATCCGGATCCGGCTGTTCATGCGTACGGTATACAAACGGGATTTCCAACCAGAAAAAATGCTGTGCCACCGTTTCATTTGCAATCAGCATGAAATCTTCAATCAGATTCGTTGCTGTATTTCTCTCATATGGCCTTATTTCTGTCGGGTTTCCGTCTTTATCAAGCATAATTTTGGTTTCCGGAAAATCAAAATCAATTGATCCCCTCTCCATACGCTTCTGATGCAGAATATCCGCAAGTTCCCGCATCTGTTCAAACATCGGAACCAGACGCTCATAGCGGATGCATTCTGCCGGATCATGCTCATCCAGTATCTTTGCCACACTCGTATAGGTCATCCGCTCATCTACGTTAATGACAGACTCCGTAATCTGGTGATCAATCACATCTCCGCACTGATTGATTGTCATCAGACAGCTCATTGACAGTCGATCCTCGCCGTGATTAAGAGAACAGATTCCGTTTGAAAGCTTATGCGGCAGCATGGGAATTACCCGATCTACCAGATACACACTTGTTCCGCGCTTAAGTGCTTCACGGTCCAGTGCAGAATTTTCCTGTACATAATTGGAAACATCCGCAATATGTACGCCCAGATGATAAAGACCATTTTCCACGCGCAGACTGACTGCATCATCAAGGTCCTTGGCATCCTCACCATCTATGGTCACCATCTGAATGCCGCGAAGGTCCATACGTCCTTCCCTGTCGGCATCCGATACACTGTCCGGTGTACGCTCTGCCTGATTCATCACACGTTCCGGAAATTCCAGCGGCAGATCATAGCCCTTTACCACGGACAGAATGTCTACACCCGGATCATTGATATTGCCAATGATCTCGGTTACCCTGCCTTCCGGCTTACGTCCGTCATTAGGATTACCGTAGTCGGTGATGGTCACAACGACCTTGTCGCCCTCCACTGCACCCTTACTACGCTCTGTCGGTACAAAGATATCACTCGGAATCTTGTTGTTATCCGGAATCACAAAGCCATAATTACGGCTGTTCTGCCAGGTTCCGACAACTTCCGTCATCCCCCTGGTAATAATCCGGCGTACCCTGCCTTCCGTTCTTCTACCGGCCTTTTCTTCCTTTAATTCCACTTCAACAGTGTCCATCAGGAAAGCGCCGCCCGTCGCATCTTCAGGGATAAAAATATCCTCGTCACGTCCTTCGATCGCCACAAAGCCAAAGCCTTTGGCATTACTGATATACTGTCCGACCAGGCCACCTTCTGCCTTTACATATCTGCCCCTTGGTGTACACTCAATTTCGTGTTCATCCTCAAGCTCCAGCAAAATCTCTTTCAGCTGATCACGATCCTCTTTTTCTACCTGTAAAAAAATGGCAATTTCCTTTTCTTTCATAGGAACATACATCGGATCATTGATCAGATCACTGACCATCTTTTTCCGGTCTGCCGAGACTTCAAAAGAAGCTGTCTTTTTTACATTCAGTTTTTCATTGTTCTTTTTTTTCGTCATATTCTCCTTATTAACTTACGTGAAAAAAGGCACTCTTCATCAGAGTGCCCATAGAATCCAGTATAGATCAGAACAGTTTCATATCAATCAGAAGTGAAAGAATAAAAAACAGTACGGATAAAACAACTGTGATTTTTCTTTGCATTCCTTCCTTTGAACGGCCCTTGTTCTTGGTCCAATATGTTTCTACCGCGCTCCCGGTAATTGCTCCCAGTCCCTGTGGCTTACCCTGCTGCATCAGTATGATGGTCACCAGAATAAGAGAAATAACAGTATACACACCTGCAAAAATATAACCAATAACAGTAGAACTCATAACGATACCTCTGCTTTTCTATAGTCTTTATTTCTTCAGCCACGGCTTTCACCGAAGCGCAATTATCCTAACACACAAATCTATGTTAGTTTAACATAGAATAGTTTTTTTTTCAATAACGAAGTATTCATATTGACAATACAAATACTTCGCAATAAAAAACCGGTCAGCATAAAAACAGGTTAATCACTGTTTCTATGTGACCGGTTCCTCTAAACAAAGATATTATTGCACCTCTGCTTAATTCAAATCAGTTCTGCGAATTACTTACCAAGCTGGCAATCATTATTGCCGGACTCAGATGTGAACATCTCAAGCATGTTGACCGGATCATCATAATCTGCAAGCCAGCCTTCACGAGCGACGTCAAAATTGCCTGACTTACGATCGTTCAGGAATGTCTGCCAGTCTTCCTGCTGAATATCCATTGTGATACCGATCTGAGCGAAATCCTGCTGGATCTGCTGTGCGATTGCAACATGACCTGTGCCATCATTTGTAAGGTATGTGATGTTGATCGGCGTATCAGCTGACAGCATGTTGTTGTCGTCAAATGTATAGCCTGCCTTCTTCAGAAGTTCAACAGCCTTGTCTACATTTACAGCCGGATCATAATATCCGCCGTTTACAGGATATTTGTAAGCGTCATCATCAGTCTTGAAGATTCCGCCGTGACCATCGCTCATGCCTGTAGGAATGAAGGATGTAGCAACTTCCTGATTGGTCTGACCGATATTATCAACGATAGACTGACGATCTACAAGGTAGCTCAGAGCCAGACGCATATCATCTGCCTGCTCAGGTGTCTTGCCATCGAACAGAGAACTGTTGACATTGAAACCTACATAGTATGTTCCAAGGTTATCTGCTACATGGAAATCAGGCTGAGACTTAAGTGTTGCGATTTCATCGTTCGGTACGGAATCGATGTAATCAAGATCTCCTGCGTTGTATGCTGCAAGCATTGCTGTATCATCAGAGCTGAGCATGAAGTCCAGTTCATCCATGGTAACATTTGCTGCATCATAGTAGTTGGGGTTCTTTACATAAACCATGGATTCATTGTGGTTCCATGTTTTAAGTGTATAAGCACCATCAGTTACAAATCCTGCTTCGCTTGCCCATGAACCAGGGTTGCTCTGATAATCAGATGCTGCTTCTACAGAAGCCTGCGGAACCGGCATAAATACAGGGAATGCAAGAAGGCTCATCATGTACGGGCAGGGAGCTGCGAGCTTCCATGTCAGAGTCTTTCCATCATCGCTTGCCTTTACATCGATGGAATCACCATCTTTTGCAAAACCATCAAACAGGTATGCATAATCACATGCTGTATCCGGGTTTGCAGCTCTCTTCCATGAATACTCAAAATCCTTGGCTGTCAAAGCAGAGCCATCGCTCCACTTAAGACCATCTTTTAAAGTAACTGTGTAGGTAAGACCATCATCGCTGACCTTTGGTTCGCCATCAGCAAGTGCAGGCTGATATTTACCATCTTTATCAGATACATACAGACCTACAAAAGAGTTGGATGCAAGGCATGCACCATCAACAGAAGAGTTCAGAGCCGGATCAAGATGATCAGGTTCACTTGCAAGACAAAGCTTCAATGTCTTGTCTCCGCTCTTCTTTGTTGCATACATGAAGAACTTGGTTCCGAAGATTGTAGAATAGATTCCATCTACATCTGTTTTCTGCATATACAGATCGTTGTAATAATAGATCGGCAGAACTGCGCCTGTTGCCATCAGCATGTCTTCTGCCTGATGCATTTTGGCTTCACGATCAACCAGATCTGTGTCAGACTTGATCTCCTTGATCAGTGAATCATACCCTGACCAGTCCGGTGCGGATGCAGATGCTGTCTGTGTTGCAGATGCATCACTTGCTGCTGAATCTGTTGCTGTTGCTTCGCTTGCACCTGATGTAGCCGATGTAGCTGTGCTACCTGTGGATGAACCACAGCCAGCCAGCATACCTGCGGTCATAACACCGACAAGCAGCATTGCTGTAAACTTCTTCATAAACTTTCCCTCCTTGTGTACCTAAGGTTTTCTATTTAATTTCGGAACCGCACCATGCGGTTCCGGAACTATCATAATAAAAATTTACTTCTCGAAGCAGGCTACCATATGTCCGTTACCCCGGTCTGTAAGACTCGGACATTCCTGTGCGCAGTGTTCTGTTGCATACCTGCATCTGGTTCGGAAAGGACACCCCGTCGGCATATGCATCGGACTTGGAACATCACCATCCAGAATGATACGCTTGCTTTCCTTTGCAATCTTCGGATCCGGAATCGGAACCGCTGACAGTAATGAAAGTGTATATGGATGAATCGGATGTGTATTGAGTTCATCTGCATCTGCAATCTCCACAATTCTGCCAAGATACATTACTGCAATTCTCTGAGAAATATGATGAACTACAAGAAGATCGTGAGCGATAAACAGATATGCAACTCCCAGTTTTTCCTGCAGATCTTCAAACATATTGATTACCTGTGCCTGAATGGAAACATCCAGTGCACTGACAGGTTCATCACAGACAATAAACTTCGGATTTACGGCAAGTGCTCTTGCAATTCCGATTCGCTGTCTCTGACCACCGGAAAACTCATGTGCATAACGTGTTGCATGTTCTGCATTCAGTCCTACCAGTTCCATCAGATGCAGAATCTTTTCACGACGCTCTGCTCTGTTACTGTAAAGCTTATGTACATCCAAAGGCTCTCCGATGATATCCTCAACTGTCATACGGGGATTTAAGGATGAATACGGATCCTGGAAAATCATCTGCATCTGTCTGCGAAGATCCGTAATGTTTTTGTCATCTACAAGCTGTCCGTCAAAATAAAACTCACCGCTGGTCGGCTTATATAATCTTAAAAGCGTTCTTCCTACAGTAGTCTTGCCACAACCTGATTCACCCACAAGTCCAAGTGTTTCACCCGGTTTGATATTAAAGCTGACACCATCAACTGCCTTCAAAGGCGTTGTACCAAAAAATCCGGTTTTAATCGGAAAATATTCTTTTAAATCTTTTACTTCAACTAAGTATTCACTGCTCGCCATTAGCTTTTTCCTCCTCGAGCTGTTTCTTTACATTCAGCCAGCAGGATGCATAATGTCCATCCGGCATCTGCATTTCATCCGGTACCTGCTCCAGGCAGATTTTCAGGGCATTTTCACAACGAGCACAGAATGCACATCCCTTCGGCATGTTCAGAAGATTGATCGGACTGCCGGCGATCGGGACGAGTCGCTCTTTCATATTACTGATATTCGGGATGGAACGAAGAAGTCCCTTTGTATATTCATGACTTGGTCTGTAGAAAATATCTTCTGCAGTTCCTCTTTCGCATACACGCCCGCCATACATGACAATAATCTCATCGCACATGGAAGCAATTACACCAAGGTCATGTGTAACCAGAATGATGGCCATTCCCATCTTATGCTGAAGTTCTTTCATCAGTTCCAGAATCTGTGCCTGAATAGTCACATCCAGAGCGGTTGTCGGTTCATCGGCAATCAGGATGTCCGGTTCACAGGCAAGTGCCATGGCGATCATGACACGCTGTCTCATACCGCCTGACAGTTCATGAGGATACTGTTTGATTCTCTTTTCCGGTTCATTGACTCCAACCATCTGCAGCAGTTCAATGGAACGCGCTGTTGCTTCCTTCTTATGCTTTTTATCTGTATGAAGCATAATTGCCTCATTCATCTGCGAACCGATGGTAAATGTCGGATTAAGGCTGGTCATGGGATCCTGGAAGATGATACTGCATTTATCTCCACGGAAATCATGCATTTCCTTTTTTCCGAAGTTCAGAACATTTTTCCCTTTATAAAGGATCTCTCCTTCTACAACACGTCCTGTATCTGCAAGAATCTGCATAATGGAATATGCTGTTACACTCTTCCCGGATCCGGATTCTCCTACAATACCGAGAATCTTTCCCTTGGTCAGGTTGAAGGAAACTCCATTAACAGCTTTTACCTCTCCTGAATCAGTGAAAAAGGAGGTATGCAGATTTTTTACACGAAGAACGCTGTCTTCTTCATTTTTTTTGACTTTTTCTTCAACATCTATAGTTGAAATATCCATTTTTGATATCCATACCTTTCATCAGTACTACTTTCAATTACTTTCTGAGCTTAGGATCAAATGCATCACGAAGACCGTCACCGAGCAGGTTGAATGCCAGTACGATGAGAACGATCATCAGCGCCGGGAAGACCAACTTCAGTGGATAAGACTGCATTCCGGAACGGGCATCACTTGCAAGTGCACCAAGTGAAGGCATCGGAAGTGCAACACCAAGGCCGATGAAACTCAGGTAACTTTCTGTGAAAATCGCAGAAGGAATTTCCAGTGCAATTGAAATGATAATGACACTGATGCAGTTCGGCAGGATATGATGCCAGATGATTCTATTCGGTCTTGCCCCGATTGCACGCGCTGCAAGTACATATTCATTTTCCTTGATGGTAAGAATCTGACCTCTTACCAGTCTGGCCATGCCGACCCAGTACAGAAGTCCGAATACCAGGAACATGGAAACCATATTTGCACCAAGCTTCTGCAGGATCGGAACCTTGCTGAAGTCGAGCGTTTCCTTGAATACAACAGACAGCAGGATAATGACCAGCAAATCAGGCAATGAATAAATGATATCTACAATACGCATCATGATCATGTCTGTCTTACCACCGGAATATCCTGAAATAGATCCATACAGGACCCCGATAATCCCAACAATCAGACTTGCAAACACACCAACCATGAAAGATACTCTGGTACCATATACAACACGGACAAAATAATCTCTGGAAAGTTCATCGGTTCCCATGACATGCGGGAAAACCTTTCCGCCTTTCGCAATATATGCCTGCTCCATTTTGGAATACTGGAACGGCTTGAGATTCTTGGCGCCGGTATCACGCTTGCCGTCTACCGTAATAATCTGTGAATAGGTATATGGTACGACATGCGGTGTAACGATCATCATCAGAATGATCAGAATCAGAACAATAATACTTCCGACAGCCAGCGGATTCTTCATCAGTTTGCGCATACCGTCTTTAAAGAAGGTCGTTGACTCACTCATGACATCCTGCTGCTTTTTCTCTTCATCCGTTGCTTTTTCAAATTTGGATAAATCAATCTGCAGACTGAGCGGATTCTTTTTCGGCAGCGGCAGATCATTTACGTTATTTTCTGTAGCCATTATATATACTCCTAACGATTCATTATAGGTTCTGAAAGCTCTTTCAGGTACTGTCCTGCTGCTTACTCCAGTTTGATACGCGGATCTACCAGTTTGTAAACCAGATCACTTAACAGGTTCATGATAACCATAAGTGTTGCCAGGAAGATCGTCGTGCCCATGATCATGGTGTAATCTCTGTTGGTGATACAGTCAACAAATTTGGAACCAAGACCACCGATGGTGAAAATCTTCTCTATTACAAGACTTCCTGTCAGGATGGATGCTGTCATCGGTCCTACATAGGTAATAACAGGGATCAGTGCATTACGGAGTGCATGTTTGAAAATAACCTTCCAGCCTGCAACACCCTTTGCTCTTGCTGTCCTGATATAATCCTGTCCGAGTACATCCAGCATACTGGTCTTTGTCAGACGGGTGATATAAGCCATCGGATACAGCGACAGGGACAGCACCGGCAGAATATAATTGTGGCTCGTAGAACTCCATACCGGAATCCACTTCAGCTTGATGCAGAACAGAAGCAGCAACAGAGATGCCAGAACGAAGCTGGGCATTGCCGTTGCCAGTGTGGCGAAGAATACAATCACTCTGTCCGGCCATTTGTTTCTCATCAGTGCTGCAATACTTCCCAGTACAATACCGACAATAATTGCAATCACCATGGCCATTGCACCGATTCTTGCAGAAATCGCAAACGACTCATTAATCGTCTGGCGGATATCACGACCGGTTTTTAAGGAAACACCGAAATCACCATGAAGAAGATTCTTCATGTAATATCCGAACTGCACAATTACAGGTTTGTCCAGATTATACCTTTCATTTAATACTTTCATTACGGCCGCTGATTTGGCTTTCTCGCCGTTGAACGGGCCTCCGGGGATCGCATTCATTGCAAAGAATGTGATCAGGCAGATCAGAAATAATGTTACGACTGCCAGCAGAACTCTTTTTACTACGTACTTTGTCAAAACGATTCACTCCTTTGCAGTCTTGTAGCAGCCTGAACTGTTCTGTTAGAACGTCGGCGCGTCAACGCTACAACACTTTAGTCTTTTAACGTGTTATGTAAATAAGAAACCGGTGCTGGCACCTGCGCCACATTGCACCGGTATTACATCTCAATTATCAAAGTAGATGTCTCTTTGTATACACGTATTATCTTGATGATTTACCATTTTATAGTGCCAGTATAAATCTGTCAAGATACCTGTTGCTGACTTTTCAGTTTCCACTTTTGTTAAATTTTCATCTTTTTGTATTATTATTCATCAATATATGAATAAAATAGATCAATTCGTTATATGCTTTATGTTAACTGCATTTTTATTCATGATATATTATATCATATTCATAAAAAAAATAATCTCAGACTAATTTTTTCATAAAAAAAGAGTATGCATTTTACTGCATACCCTTTTTGGTAAATAAAAAACTTCTTATTTATTATCCGATTTCACATCATCATACAGATGACAGCGGACATGATGACCGTTCCCCATATCCTTTGTTTCCGGAACGGCATGCTTGCAGATCTCCATGCATTTGCTGCAACGTGTATGGAACTTACATCCCTGTGGCGGATTGGCTGGTGAAGGAATACTACCTTCAAGGATAATCCGGTTCATTCTTGCATCCGGATCCGGGATCGGAATCGCGCTGAACAGTGCCTGCGTATACGGATGAAGGGGCTTTGCAAAGATATCCTCCTTGGTTCCTGTCTCCACAAGGCTGCCCAGGTACATGACACCAATCGTATCTGAAATATGTTCAACAACTGACAGATCATGTGAAATAAACAGATATGTCAGATTATGCTCCGTCTGAAGATCCTTCAGCAGATTAATGATCTGCGCCTGAATGGAGACATCCAGTGCGGATACCGGTTCATCACATACGATAAATTCAGGATTAAGTGCCAGTGCTCTGGCGATACAGATTCTCTGTCTCTGTCCGCCGGAGAATTCATGCGGGTAACGATCCTTGTGATATTCCTGAAGTCCGCAGTTGTTCATAATCCGGGTCACATAATCATCCAGTTCCTTTTTCGGAACAAGATGGTGCTCTCTTACTGCTTCCCCGATGATTTCACCGACAGGAAGTCTTGGAGAAAGGCTGGAATACGGATCCTGAAAAATGATCTGCATTTTCGTACGCATATCATTCATGGCCTTACGGTCCAGCTGATTCACATCAACACCGTTAAACAGAACTTCACCATCAGTCTTCTGGATCAGTCTCAGAATCGTTCTGCCTGTAGTTGACTTCCCACAGCCTGACTCTCCGACCAGTCCCATTGTCGTACCACGCTTAATGCTGAAGCTGACATCATCGACAGCCTTTACATATCCCTTTGACTTGCCAAGTACATTCCCTCCGATCGGGAAATATTTTTTCAGATGGCTGACTTCCAGAATATTTTCATCCTTATGCACCAGATGCTCTGCAGTCGTCAGCGGCTCATTTGCTTTATTTTCCATTGTTTCTTTACTCATAATCCGCCTCCACACTGCCGTCATACTTTACTGCAACAGGACATCCGGCGCAGCGGTAACAGCTCACATAATGCGTATCCGACACTTTATACAGATCCGGATATGCACCGTCACACCCCTCGGTCTGCATTTCGCAGCGGTCTCTGAAATAGCAGTAATCCGGCATATTGATCGGGTTGGGAACCTGTCCCGGAATCGAATACAGACGATCTACATCCTTACCGACAACCGGCTTGGAATTCATCAG
>JAKVKH010000057.1 GCA_022486625.1 Butyrivibrio sp.
TACAAATATGCATCTCGCTTACAAAACGGGATTCTCGTTTTACAAATATGCATCTCGCTTACAAAGTGTGGCTTTTCGTTTTACAAACGGGACTCTCGGCTTGCAATTCATCCTGTCTGCCTCATGAAAAATAATATTGTGATAAAAACAGTGTAATATTCTTATATCGGTACTGAATTTCATAGAATATTATAACAATATAGAGATGAACAGACAATCATAAAGGGAGGCAGCGATGCATATACAAAGAGAGGAAACTGTTTCACAGTACACAGAGAAGCTCAGAAGACAGCAGCATGAAGATGAGTCCTTCAGCAGGATCAATGCGTTTTTCCCATATGAGAGAGCGTCCTGCTACGCATGGGTTGGTAACAATATGGTTCCTGTGATTACCGAACAGGATGCGCAGGCAGAAATGAGACGCAGAGATGACTGAGGCGGATAATAAAGACAGATTCTATCATAATCTGTTTCATATTGTCATTCCGATTGCACTTCAGAACCTGATCTCGGCACTTGTGAGCGCATCTGATGCCATCATGCTGGGAATGCTGAATCAGGCATCACTGTCTGCAGTATCACTGGCAACGCAGATTCAGTTTGTTCTGAGCCTGTTTTTTGCTGCATTGACGATCGGTACGACAATTCTGGCGGCGCAGTACTGGGGAAAAGGAGATCAACCTGCCGTAGAGCACATTCTGGGATTCTCCGTCAGGCTTTCCCTGGCAATATCGACGGTGTTTTTCCTGCTGGCGTTACTGGCGCCGGAATTTCTGATGCTGATCTTCACTTCGGATCAGTCGCTGATCCGGTCAGGTAGCGTATATCTTCGGATTGTCAGCTGGTCTTATCTGTGTCAGGCGGTTTCACAGATATATCTGTGTATCATGAAGAACAGCGGAAGAACACTCAGAAGTACAGTCTTCAGCATGGTGTCCATGTGTCTGAACATTGTACTGAATGCAATATTTATTTTCGGACTTCTGGGGGCTCCGGCATATGGAATCGCAGGCGCGGCAATTGCCACGGTAATTGCAAGGGCAGTGGAACTTCTGCTGGTGCTGCTGGAGAACCGGAAAAAAGAAGTGGTCCGGCTGAGCGTTTCAAACCTGATCCGGACGGACCGGGTACTGGCCGGAGATTTTATTCATTATACGAGTCCTGTCATGGCCAATGAGCTGGTCTGGGGCTGCGGATTTACGATGTTTACGGTAATTATGGGACACCTTGGAAGTGATGCGGTTGCAGCCAATTCCTATGCCAATATTGTTAAAAATCTGATTTCCTGCTTCTGTCTGGGCATCGGAGCAGGCAGCGGAATCATTATCGGAAATGAACTGGGAAACGGCGAACTGGAACTGGCCAGAAGTGACGGAAACCGTCTGATCCGGCTGGCGATCATATCAGGCGCAGCTTCGGGCGCAGTCATTTTGTGTCTGACACCGTTTATTCTGGGTCATGTCGGGAATCTGACGGAGACGGCACATGATGATCTTCGGGTAATGCTTCTGATCTGTTCTTATTATATGATCGGTAAAGCAATCAATGCCACAACGGTAGGCGGGATTTTCTGTGCAGGAGGAGATACGAAATTCGGATTCCTGTGTGATACTGTTACGATGTGGGCTGTAATTATTCCGGCGGGGCTGATTGCAGCATTTGTACTGCACCTTCCGGTACTGGCGGTATATTTTATATTGAATCTGGATGAATTTGTGAAACTTCCGGCAGTGTTCCATAACTACCGAAAATATAAGTGGGTCAGGAATCTGACAAGATAAGGAGCGTATGATCATGACAATGAAAGAAAGAATTTTTTCCGGAAAGCTGTTTACAGATGACTGTGAGGGAATGCCCGCGGAGAGAACGGACTGCAAAAAGAATATGATTGCATTCAATGCATCTTCTCCGGAGGATATTCCCGGAAGGTTTGCCATTCTGGGCAGACTGTTCGGAAAAGAAGTAAAGGCATGGATTGAACCGCCGTTTTACTGCTGCTATGGGACACATATCGACATCGGCGACGGTACTTATATCAATTTCAATTGCAATTTTGTGGATGACGGCAAAATCACAATCGGGCAGAAAGTCATGTTCGGGCCTGCAGTTACAATTGCAACAGTTGGACATCCGATTAACCCGGACATGAGAGGATATATGTACACAGATCCGGTAAAGATCGGTAATAACTGCTGGATCGGTGCAGGCGTGGTGATCTGCCCGGGTGTGACCATCGGCGATAATACAGTGATCGGTGCCGGCAGTGTGGTTGTGCATGATATTCCTGCAGATTCAGTTGCAGCAGGAAATCCGTGCCGTGTCATCAGACCGATCAATGAGAAAGACAGAAAGTATTATTATAAGGATAGAGAAATTACAGCAGAAGATCTTGAGGAGGAAAGAAAACTCAGAGAAAACTGAACGGTTAAATGCGGAACCTGCGAAAAGGGTTCTTTTGAAATAAAATGCCTTTGCAGTTCATTTCAATGATATACTCTTATATTAAGAGAAAGTGTGACTGAAATGAACCGAACATGGAGAGTTATGTCAGCGGCGGCAGTGCTGGTTTTACTGGCAGGAGTGGCAGCGGGCTGCAGCATGCAAAACGGGGGTAATATGAATACCGGGAAAGAACTAACCATCACCTGCTTCAAAGCGGGAAAGGCAGATGCATTTGCACTAACCACATCCAGTGGCACGGCCATGATTGATACAGGACTGAAGGAAAACAGTGCAGACCTGGAAGATTTTCTTAATGAGCAGCAGATTACAAAAATTGATGATCTGATTGTGACGCATTTTGACAAGGATCATGTAGGAGGTGCGGCAGCACTGGTCATGGATTATCAGATCGGCAAGGTCTATACGACCTGGCAGTCAAAGGATTCAGATGAAATTACGGAATTCTGCAATGCACTTTCTGCGAAAAAGCTGGGAATCGGGACAACACAGGAAGACACTTCTTTTACACTGGACGGTGTTACCTATGCGATTTATCCGCCGGAACAGAATGCCTATGATACAGATGAAAGCAATAATTCTTCGCTGGCGGTCAGGGTAAGCTATGGCTCTTTTTCCATGTTGTTTACGGGGGATGCGGAGAATGAGCGGATAAAGGAACTTGTTGCCACACCGGGGCTTGAAAGCACAGTGCTGAAGGTGCCGTATCATGGTCACTGGCAGGATGGTCTGACAGATTTTGTAAAATATGTATCACCGGAATATGCAGTGATCACTTCATCAGGAGCAGTGAAGGAAGATCAGGAGACCATGGATCTGCTGGAGCACGACGGTGCAGAAGTATACCTGACAAGGAAAGGAACAGTGACTATTGTAACGGATGGCAGCAGTGTGAAGATCACGCAGCATTGACCGCCTGTAAACAGAGAAATGAATCAAAGATAAAGCGAAGCAAACTGACCTGACAGCAGGAACGGTTTCCTTCGCTTTTTTATTCGACATCATTGCTTTTCTACTGTATTTCGTTTGAAAGGTAATTTATAATAGAATATGAGAAAAAAATAATCAGCCCGAGTGCGGAAAAAAAGAGATTCCAAAATTCTGCCGCCTCTATAAAATAATGACACCTGAATAAAATATGACAGCTTTTTGAACCCATGTCAGCATCTTACAATCGAGGTAGGAAATCCGGAGGGAATGCAATATGCAGAGTATCAGATTCATTAACGAAGATGGAGATTTTATACTGGAAGAAGCACAGAAGGCACCATCGGTCTATATGCCTCTGGTAAATGAGAAAGGCATGATGTCAAGCATTACGCCTCTTCTTACGGGAGACTGCAAGGCTGATCAGAATACTTTTCTGCTTGAACCGGCTTCAGAACAGACATTGACGGAAAACCGTGCATCACGTAATTTCTGGATCATTCCGGAAGAGGGAACCCCATGGTCAGCCTGCGGTCAGAGTGCAGAGCAGATGACGAAACGGTTTACGCAGGAAGAAAACTGCACCCTTAAGGGTGGGCTATTGTGGCAGAGCGTCAGCAGAACCAATGCAGAAAACGGACTTCATGCGGAAATACTCAGCTTTGTGCCGGCAGATCCGGTAAAAGCGGAGATCATGCAGACAGTACTGAAAAATGAGGGCGACCGGAAACTGACATTCCGGTGCGTCGTTGCCATACCGCTGTACGGCAGAAGTGCAGATAACATCAGAGATCATCGCCATGTAACGAGTCTTCTGCAGAGAGTGGAGGCAGAGCATTACGGTGTATGTCTTCATCCGACACTTACCTTTGATGAACGTGGACACAGACCCGGCAGCGTGACCTATCGTGTATGGGCCTCCTCCGATACGGGAGAAGCACCGGCCTATATGATTCCGCTGTTGTCAGACTTTGTCGGCGCCGGTACGCTGGACTGGCCGCAGGCTGTGGTCTGCCCGGATACAGCGGCAGGACGTGTGACGGAGAAAGGTCACGCACAGGGCGGAGAAATGGTTGCCGGACTGTTCTTTGATACAGTGACGCTTGAACCCGGGCAGAGCAGAAGTTACCAGACCGTTCTTACGATTAATGATGATCCGGCACCCTATCTGAGCGCAGAAGGAACAGCACAGGCATTTGAGAGAACCAGGCAGTACTGGCAGAAGATGACGCAGGACAGATTCAGTACTGGCCTGCCGGAATTTACGCAGTGGATGAAATGGGTCAGCGTGCAGCCGGTTTTAAGGAGGATCTGCGGCTGCAGTTTCCTTCCGCATCATGATTACGGAAGAGGAGGAAGAGGCTGGAGAGATCTGTGGCAGGACAGCCTTGCACTGCTTCTGAATGATCCGTCTGCGGTTCGCACAGATATGCTCAGCTATTTTGCAGGAGTCCGGCCTGACGGAACCAATGCGACCATTATCGGCGCAAGACCCGGAGAATTCAAGGCAGACCGGAACAATATTCCGCGTGTCTGGATGGATCACGGATTCTGGCCGCTTCTGACGACTTCGTTATATCTCGAGGAGAGCGGGGATCCTGATTTTCTGTGGCAGGAACAGAGCTATTTCAATGATCAGTTTGCAATCAGAGGAGAAGGAGTAAGACCTGCCAGAACACAGGAAGAGTATCATGGAACTGTTTTTGAACATCTGCTCATTGAAACGGTAACCGCATTTTTTGATGTGGGAGAGCACGGGAATATCCGTCTGCGGGGAGCCGACTGGAATGATGGTCTGGATATGGCGGCAGAAAAGGGAGAAAGCGTTGCATTTACCGCTGCATATGCGTATGGACTGGAACTTCTTTCCGAAATGCTGGAACAGGCAGAAAAGGACGGCAGGAAGGAAATAAAGATCGCTGGCGCGTTATGGCAGCTGATGCAGTTTGCACCTAAATCATACGGGACGCCGGCACTGATGACGGCTGCACTTGAGAAATACTGTGAAGCTGTATATGCAGATATGTCTCAGGAACAGGTTGGCACAGAGAAACTGGCAGAGAAACTGCAGAAAATGTCAGCCTGGATCAGAGAGCATATCCGCAGTCAGGAATGGACGGGAGACCATGCAGGGCAGGAGTGGTTTAACAGCTATTATGACAATCACGGACAGCAGACAGACGGAGTTTGCGGTGATCGCATCAGAATGATGCTGACCGGACAGGTATTCACACTCCTGTCAGGAACCGCTTCGCAGGAACAGGCGGAAAAAATGATCCGTGCGGCGGACCGGTATCTTTATGATCCTGCGCGCGGAGGATACTGTCTGAATACGGATTTTGGAGAGGTAAAGCTTGATCTGGGGCGTATGTTCGGGTTTGCTTATGGCAGTAAGGAGAACGGAGCAGTGTTCTGCCATATGGCAGTGATGTTTGCATATGCGCTGTACAGCAGAGGATTTGTCATGCAGGGGCGTAAGGCACTCAGACAGCTGTATCTGCAGAGCATGGAATTTAATCGCAGCATGGTGCTGCCGGGGATACCGGAGTATTTTGATGCGGCGGGCCGCGGAATGTATCCTTATCTGACCGGTGCAGCCAGCTGGTATGTGCTGACACTGCGGACACAGATTTTCGGCATCCGGGGACAGAAGGGACAGCTGGTGCTGGAGCCAAAGCTGATGGCAGATCAGTTCGACGGGGAAGGAAACGCTTCCATTACCTGCGGATTTGCAGGAAAACGTCTTGAGGTAACTTATCAGAATCCGAAGAAGCTGGAATGGAAAGAATACCGGATCGGCAGAGCGTATGTGAACGGTCAGGAAAACAGTGTCTGTGAGAATCAGCTGCATCTGACGCAGGAACAGCTGAACATACCGGATAATGAAGTGAACAGAATTACAGTGGAACTGGAGGCAATATGATGGAAAAAAAGGGCAGCAGGGGAAACAGCGGCAGGGACGGATTTTTTATGGAGGATTATCAGCATAAGGCACCGTTTTCCAGTTTCCTTCCGGGAATTGCAGGCAGAATGGGAATCCCGGCGTGGGTATATTACAACAACAGAGGACAGGGCGTCTGCAGCTTTGGCGTGCAGGATAGAGATCATGCCATTCTGGAATTCTGTCCGGCACATATGGCATATCAGAATAATGTCAGAACAGGATTCCGGACATTTCTGAAGGTAAACGGTCAGTTTCAGGAGGCATTTCGAGGCAGATGTGATATGCATATTCTGGCAGGAGAACTGGAAATCAGATGGCAGTCGGATCAGCTGAGGGCATCGGCGCTGTATTTCGGAGTACCTGGAGAACGTGCCGGTATGCTGGCAAGAATCCTGACTGTGCAGAATACTTCGGATGCGGCAGTGGAGCTGGATGTGCTTGACGGGCTTCCGGCAGTGGTACCATATGGGGTTAATAATGAAAGCCTTAAGATGATGACACAGCTGTCAAAGGCATGGATGCAGGTGGAAAATCCGGGTTCCGGTACGCCCTGCTTCTGCGTCAGAGCTTCAATGGCGGATACTGCGCAGGTGACGAAGGTCAGGGGTGGAAATTTTGCATTCGGAATGGATGAAACCGGCAGAAAACTGCCTGTGATTGTGCAGCCGGAACTGATTTTTGGTGAAGATACCGCACTGGAAAGACCGGACGGGTATCTGACGAAAACATCGGAAGAACTCTGCAGGATACATCAGGTAACGGAAAATGAATTCCCATGCTGCTTTTTTGCAGGCAGCAGGATCCTGATGCCCGGGGACAGCATACAGATTCTGTCGCTGTTCGGACAGACAGAGGAAAAGAGTGAAATTGAAGCACTGACGGCACCGGTGAACACGCCGGATTGGTTTATGGAGAAAAGAAGACAGGCAGGAGAACTGGTCAGAAACCTGACGGACGTAATTGATACAAAGACAGCAAATGAGATATTCGATGGTTATTGCAGACAGACTTATCTGGATAATCTTTTACGTGGAGGTACGCCGGTCTTTTTCGGAAAGAATGAACCGAAAATGCCGTTCTATATGTACTCCCGTAAGCATGGAGATCCGGAACGCGAATATAATGCGTTTTCACTCGGAGATGAATATTATGCGCAGGGAAACGGCAATTTCCGCGATGTATGTCAGAACAGAAGGTGTGATGTCTTTTTCTATCCGCAGCTGAAGGATTTCGGTATCAGAACTTTCTTTGAACTGATCCAGAGTGACGGATATAATCCGCTGGTAATGACGTTCAGCACCTTCAGAATGAAGCCGAAGGATGCGAAGGACTGCAGCATGAAACTGCCGAAGAAAGACAGGGAAAAGGCAGTAATTCTTCTGACAGAGGAGTTTACGCCGGGCAGACTTGCGATGTTTGCACAGGACTGCGGTCTGGATGAGGAAGAAAACCGTGAGTTCATGGATCTGTGCCTCGGAAAGGCGCAGTGCGATCCCAATGCAGATTTCGGCGAAGGCTACTGGAGTGATCACTGGACCTATCTGCAGGATCTGATTAATCAGTATCTGGAACTCTATCCGGAAGAGAAGAAATCACTTCTGTTTGCGGAGGAAAATCTCAGATGGTATGAGACACGAGCGTTTGTAAATCCGCGCAGAAAGCGCTATGAGAAGACAGAGAACGGACTTCGCCAGTATCATGCGCTGGACATGAACAGGAAACATACTTCCGGTGTCAGATGGATGCAGACAGTTTCCGGAGAAACCGCATGCAGCTCTCTTGCGGAAAAAATGGTGGTGCTCTGTACATTAAAGGCGGCAACGGCAGATGCAGCAGGAATGGGTATCGAAATGGAAGGCGGGAAGCCGGGCTGGTATGATGCGCTGAATGGTCTTCCGGGGCTGTTGGGCTCTTCTATGGCGGAAACCTGTGAGCTGGTCAGAACGCTTGGATTCCTGGAAAAAGCACTGTTGCAGGAAGACGGCAATATATCACTTTATGAAGAAATGACAGAACTTCTGTATGCAGTCAGAGCAGCGTATCAGGAATCCGGCAGTGCGTTTGAACGCTGGGATGCGGCCAACACGGCGAAGGAATGTTATCGGGAACAGACATTGAACGGAGTATCCGGCAGAAAGGCCAGCATCAGCTGCAGAGAAGCGGCAGAGACGATGCAGCTTTTCAGAAAGGCACTGGAAAATGGAATTGAAAGAGCCGTCAGAATCGGCAATGGCATCTGCCCGACTTACTTTGCATATGCAGCGGAGGATGTAACGGAAAATGCACAGGGACTGATGCCGGGGAAACTTACCTGTGAGCCGTTCCCACTGTTTCTGGAAGGCCCGGTTCACTGGCTGAAGCTGGATCATGGAATACAGGATAAGGAAAAAATGGTACAGAAGATCCGGAAAAGTGGTCTGTATGACCGGAAACTGGAAATGTACAAGGTAAATGAGTCTCTGGCGGGTGTAACCTATGAAGCAGGAAGAGCACTGGCATTTACGCCGGGGTGGCTGGAAAATGAGTCTGTCTGGCTTCATATGGAATATAAATATCTGCTGGAACTTTTAAGAAGTGGTCTGTACAAGCAGTTTGCAGAGGCATTTCATCAGGCAGCGGTTCCATTTATGAATCCGGCGGTATACGGGCGCAGTACACTTGAAAATGTTTCCTTTATTGCTTCTTCGGCCAATCCGAATTCTGCAGTGCATGGAAGAGGCTTTGTGGCAAGGCTTTCCGGGTCTACAGCAGAATTTACGGAGATCTGGAAACTGATGTTCTTTGGGAAAGACAACTTTTTCTGTGATGAGAAAAGTGCGCTGCGGATCAGGTTTACACCGTTCATACCGGCATTTCTGATTCCGGAGACAAAAGAAGTGAGCGCTGTTTTCCTGGGACGGACGCAGGTGATCTATCATGCGAACTTTGAAGGAGATATTCTTCCGGATACATATACCTGCAGAGAATACCGCCTGACGGACGTGGAAGGACAGGAAACCGTATATACGGAAAAAATTCTGCCGTCAGAGATTGCCTTGCAGATCAGGCAGGGACGTTTCAGGCGGATTCATGTGGAATTATCGGAATCAGCGATCCGTGCGCTGTGAATGATTCACTTTTCAGCATCCTGTTTATGCAGTATACTGGGATGAACTTCGTTTTTTTTCAGAAACGGTGGATTGAGATCGCAGAAAAAAGGTTCCAAAGAGGAAGAGTGAGAAACACATGGCAGTAAGGAAAGAATCAGAAAATACATTTTCAGAGTATCCGATTTCTGAAGATATTGCAGAAGCATTAAAGCTTCTGGGTTATCAGCAGCCAACCCCGGTCCAGCAGGCGGTGCTTCCGTTTGCACTGATGGGAAGAGACATTGTGGCACAGTCGCAGACAGGAAGCGGTAAAACTGCGGCTTTTGCCATTCCGATCTGTAATGAAGTCAGATGGGATGAGGTCCTGCCGCAGGCACTGGTACTGGAGCCGACAAGAGAACTGGCGGTACAGGTGCAGGAGGAAATTTTTGATATCAGCAGAAAGAAGCGGCTGAAGGTACCTGTGGTATTCGGCGGAATGCCGGTGGAAAAGCAGGCGGTTACCATAAGGCAGAGGAGTCATATCGTCGTCGGAACACCGGGAAGAGTCATTGATCATATGAAGAGAGGAAATCTCATACTGGATCAGGTGAGATTTCTGGTGATTGATGAAGCGGATCTGATGCTGGACATGGGATTCATGGATGACGTGGAGTATATTGTTTCACAGGCAGGAGATGGCAGAAAACCGCAGCTCATGCTCTTTTCTGCAACCATGGAACCGCACATCGATCATCTGGTGGATCAGTATATGCATGATCCGAAGCGGATTATTTTGGAGAATGATCAGAAGACGGCAGAAGGCATTGAGCAGAGCTGCTTCCAGACAGAGCCGGAAGAGAAGTTCGGTGCGCTTCTTGATCTTATGGTCATGGAAAATCCGGATAATGCCATTATTTTCTGTGATACCAGAGAAATGGTCAATACACTGTTTCAGAAGCTGCGTAGGAAAAAAATCCGCTGTGGCATGCTGCATGGCGGAATGGAGCAGAAAGACAGACTGTATGCCATTTCTGATTTTCGGAAAGGTATTTATCATTACCTGATCACAACGGATGTGGCAGCACGTGGAATTGATCTTTCAGATATTACCCATGTCATTAACTATGACTTCCCGACCAAACGGGAGAACTATGTCCACAGAATCGGCAGAACCGGGAGAAACGGTCATACAGGCAAGGCATTCAGCTTTGTCAGCAGAGAGGAACTGCACTATAAACAGGCGGTGGAAGCGTATATCGGTACTACGATTCCGTGGAAAACGCTGCCCGAATCAGGAAGTCTTGTGGATAAGCAGCAGGAATTTCAGCGCAGACAGAAGGAAAAGGTGGTCATCAGACAGGCCAAAGGCGCTGTCTTTGATAAAGATATTCAGAAGCTGTCCATCGGAGGCGGCAGGAAGTCCAAGCTGCGCGCGGGCGATGTTGTCGGGGCAATCTGTGCAGTGGAGGGTGTCGGGCAGGAGGATATCGGAATCATTGATGTCCGTGACAGCATTACATATGTGGAAATTCTTAATCACAAAGGTTCAATCGTATATGAAGAGCTGCAGTCAAAACCCGTCAAGGGAAAAGTACGCAAGGTAAAAAAGGTGCAGAACTGAAATCTGCACCTCTTTACTTATCTGGGAATGATATTTTTTTTCATCCGTGTTTTGCAGATATACATTACCTGATCAGCACGTTTTGCCGTATCATACAGATTGTGATCACAGACAGGGTCAAATTCGGCATAGCCATAGGCAAAATTGATCTGTGATTTGTCAGCCTCGTTATATCTGCGAACCATTTCTTCATAAGCAGTATAAAATTTCTTTTTATCATCCAAGGAACAGATCAGGGCAAATTCATCACCGCCGATTCGGAAAAGGGTGGAGAAATCTCTGAAAAATCCGTTAATGAAGTAGGCACAGTTTTTAATATAAAGATCTCCTGCTTCATGACCCTGTTCATCATTTATTTTCTTCAGATCATTCAGATCAAACATTGCCACAATCGCTTTCAGATGGCCGGTGGAACTGTTATTCAGGTCATTCAGATTTTTTTCATATGCAGTACGGTTGCTCAGGTTTGTGAGGCTGTCGTGCAGTGCCAGCTGTTTATAGACCTGGGACTGCAGCTCGACGGCCAGAATATCCATGTGCCCTTGCAGGGATTGAATGCCCAGAAGCATGATAAAGACAATTATGCCAAGCCTGGAAGCGGCAGCATAGTCTCCTTTGGTGCCGCTATAATAGCGGACGATATCGATGCATACCGTAAGCGCCATAAAAAGAAAACCGACTGCCTCGGGGGACAGATGCAGCAGACCCTTTTTACCGGTCCTGGAACGTTCGACCAGTTTTGACTTTATTGTGAAACTTACTTCACAGACTGCGAGGATAAGGATACTGATATGCGTAATCAGCAGACTGTCCTCAAGATCTTCAATGCGCAGTAAAAAAAGAAGATTGCTCAGAATAAAATTAACTACCGGGATAAAGGCAATCTTCCTGGTCATTTTTACGATATATGCGTTTTTGCTGCATAGAAAATAGGCAATGACAAACATTTCTGTAAAGATGATGGATTCATAGCTGAGAATGCACAGTGCCTCAATATTGTGGAAAAAAAACTGTGGGACCTTGGTATCAATGATGCCGCCGATGAACATGAACAGAGAGAGCAGAGCAAGATACAGGAGACTGTTATTCTGATATTTTTTGGAGGAAAATGACATATAGATCCAGATGATCAGGAATACAATCGCAACAGCCAGAAGAAGCGTATAGGAAAAAATTGCATCAATATTCTGACGGATCAGCGCTGCAAGTTCAGAAGCTCTGTCTCCGATATAGATCTTTTCCGCAGTTCCCTGAAATTTTGAAGATGCGGAACTGAGCGTGATTGTCAGCTCTTTTCCAATATAGCTGTCATCCAGTCTGAAAAAGTGATAGGCAGAAGGAGCAAGTGAAAAAACAGATCCGGAAGTGCCGAAGGTATACAAGGGTGTCTGGTCGATACAGATGACAACAGAGGAATGATAGGCAAGAAACATCAGATACCGGCTGCCCTGACAGTCTGCAGCAGAAAGCTTTCGGCAGAGAGTCAGCGTCCTGCCGTAAAATTTCGGACTGTTTAAGGGTAATGTAACGGATCCGGAGTTACCGGCGGCATCCCGGGCGAACCAGCCGCTGTCTAAAGACTGCAGTTCATAAGGATTCTTATCAGCGTTCGTATTACGGCCTGCCATATGTGCCATAATCAGAATCGGAATCATAAGAACCAGAGTAATAATATAAATCAGTATGTATTTATTTCCTGAATCACCTGAACTTTTCATGATGGAGTATCCTGCCGGGGCTGATGTTTAGGATGCAATCTTTGTTAACTTCAGGTGCTATTGCGCCTGAATGATTTGTCGAGGTTGCGAAGCAATCCTCGTTAACTTCAGGTGCTATTGCATCTGGATGATTTGTCGAGGTTGCGAAGCAATCCTCGTTAACTTCAGGTGCTATTGCATCTGGATGATTTGTCGAGGTTGCGAAGCAATCCTCGTTAACTTCAGGTGCTATTGCGCCTGAAGTTATTATATCATATGACAAACGCAGATGTTGCATCAGTCGAGACAAATATTGCATTCCGGACTATACTTGATCACAGGAAGGAATGAATCCGGCAAACATTTTGCGAATTCATGGAAAAAAGAATGATAAAACTCAATGATTATTTATATGAAGGGGATACTGTGCTCAAGATCATACAGAGATATTCTGCAGATCTGAAAAAATCAGCAATTGAATCACATAACCAGATTGATTTGGTACACTGTAATTTTCTGCTTCATATTGCAGAGATGCTGCAGCATAACGACTTTTTGACATCTGAGTCACAGCGGATCCGTGAATTTTATAAATTTATGGCAGGTGAATATCCGTTCCTGGCATTTACATTCAAGGGTCGGATCAAGTCGCTGATCCGCTCAGAGGAGAAATTTAACGGATATATTGTCAGTTACATTTCAGATTATTATTCAGAACATCATGATTATCCGCCGATAACGGAACTGAAAAACAGATTGAACGGTTTCCATGATCTGATTGCGTACAGAATTGTGATTTCATTACCCAGATGTCATCTGAAAGAAGGCGAGAACCGTGAGAAACAGGAGATCAGATATCTGTATGAGATTGCAGGAGAGCTTCCGGAATTTCTTGAAGAGCGCGGATTTACTGCACAGGAAGCAGGAAATGCGGCAGAAAATAATTCTCCGATGCTTAAAGAAGCTGTGCGTTCATATTACAAAGATTATATCAGCAATCTGAAAGAGCAGGGTTATCGTTCACTGCACATTACCTTCTATGATAACCTTGCCCGCTGTTATATCGAAGTACAATTGCGCACGAAGGAAATGGATGACGATGCAGAAATCGGTCCGGCCAATCATCTCGGTTATGAGAAGCGCCAGGAAAGTGAACGCGCCAGAAGAAATAAGATTCCTGAAGGCGAATGCATTTATTTTGATGAAGCCTATGAAAGAGGGATGCTTCTGCAGCAGCTTGAATTATCCAGACTGGATGTAAATATGTTTTCGGCCGCCAACAATTCTCTGATCAATGATGGCTGCGGGTTGTACCGGGGCCGACTGATCCTTCCGTATGAGCATCTGTCAAGGTTTCAGAACGATCTGATTGATTGAAAAAAGACGTTATAAAATATATAAGCTGACTGATTAAAGACATTAATTCTGTCATGAAAAAAATAAATCAAGAAATTTCAAAAAAGTGTTTGACAAGAGGCACATGTGGTGGTAGATTAGTATTCGTTGCTGATGCAGCACCGGCAAAGCTTCGGAAAGCTGATCAGGAGCGGGGTTCAGAACAATCGAACCTGAAGATGCACCTTGAAAAATAAACAGTAATGCAACCCTGAAAAATTCCAGAAGCAGTCGAAAGACTGAGAGAATAATTCAGAACAAAAAACAGCTTATATGTATTCTTAGCCGGGCACATATGAGTAAAGAAGTAAATTAACGGACAGAGTCAGCAATGAATCTGGCCGGATCGAATGATAATAAACTGAGAGTTCGATCCTGGCTCAGGATGAACGCTGGCGGCGTGCCTA
>JAKVKH010000058.1 GCA_022486625.1 Butyrivibrio sp.
GCTTCAGAAGCTTTCCGCCAGTTGCAGGCTGAGTGCGTGTGATATCAAGAACAGCTACCATCTGTATACACCATATGAAGTGGATCATCAGGAAGAGTGGACGTCTTCCTTTGATATTCTGCTGGCGGCGTATCTGCTCAATCCGCTGAAGAATGATTATGATCCTGAAGATATTGCGGCTGAGCACCTGAAACTGACGATGAAGGGCAGAGCGCAGCGCTTTGGTAAAAACAGCTTAAAAGGCAGTGATCCAAAAGAAGTCCTGGCTTATGCCGGGGAGCTGTCGCAGGTCTGCCTTAAGGCAGCGCCTGTTCTGGAGAAAAAGCTTGCGGATGAAGAAATGCTCACACTTATGCGCCGGATTGAAATGCCGCTGACATATGTGCTCTATGACATGCAGCGTGTCGGCATTATTGTCAGGAGAGATGAGCTGAAGGAATACGGCGATCAGCTGACCGGCAGAATCGGAGAACTTGAACAGCATATCCATGAGGAAGCAGGCTCTGATTTCAATATCAATTCGCCGAAGCAGCTGGGAGAAGTTCTGTTCGGGCAGATGCAGATCCCTGGCGGCAAGAAGACCAAATCGGGATATTCCACGGCAGCGGATGTACTGGAGAAGCTGGCACCGGATTATCCGTTTGTGGCAGATATTCTGGAGTACAGGGGACTGACCAAACTGAAGTCCACTTATGCAGACGGACTTGCAGATTATATCGGCAGCGATAACCGGATTCATACGACATATCATCAGACAATTACGGCGACCGGCAGAATCAGTTCCACAGATCCGAATCTGCAGAACATTCCCATGCGCACGGAGCTGGGCAGAATGATCCGGAAGGTATTTGTCCCGCAGGAAGGATATCTTTTCTCTGATGCGGATTATTCACAGATCGAGCTGAGAATTCTGGCACATATGTCCGGAGACAAAGAACTGATTGCGGCATACCATGAGGGCCGGGATATTCACAGAATCACTGCCTCCAAGGTGTTCCATACGCCGTTTGCAGAGGTTACACCGCTGCAGAGGAGAAACGCCAAGGCGGTTAATTTCGGAATCGTCTACGGAATCAGTGCCTTCGGACTCAGCAATGACCTGAATATTTCAAGGTCAGAAGCGAAGGAGTACATGGATCAGTATCTGAAGACCTATCCCGGAGTGAAAAAATATCAGGAGGAAGCGGTAGCACTTGCCAAGGAACGGGGCTATGCGATTACCATGTTCGGCAGAAGGCGTCCCATGCCGGAACTCAAGGCATCGAACTTCATGCAGAGGCAGTTCGGAGAGCGTGTCGCCATGAATGCACCGATTCAGGGTACAGCGGCAGACATCATGAAGATCGGGATGCTCCGCGTCTTTCGCAGAATCCGTAAGGAAAAGCTGCATTCCAGGCTGATCCTGCAGATTCACGATGAACTGGTTGTCGAGACGGCACCGGATGAGCTGAAACAGATTGAGGATATTCTGACGCAGGAAATGACAGGTGCCGCAGATCTTGCAGTTCCGCTTGATGTCGACTGTCACAGCGGAAGCGACTGGTTCGAAGCCAAGGGCTGAAAAAACCTGAAACACGAAAAAAATATTTTTTTACAGAAAAAGTCACATAAAAGCAGGGGATTAATGTATCATGAAGGTAATCGGGATTACCGGAGGAATCGGTGCAGGCAAAAGTGAACTGCTGTCCTATATCAGTGCACATTACAGGTGCAGAATCATTCTGTCGGATCAGGTCGCAAATGAAGTCAAGGAGAAGGGTACGGCATGTTATGATGCCATTGTGGAACTCCTTGGAAAGAGTGTTCTTGATACAGATGGAGAGATTAACAGAAATAAGATGGCGGCCAGAATCTTTGCAGACAGATCACTTCTTGTAAAGGTCAATGAAATCCTGCATCCTGCGGTAAATACCTTTATTATGGATGCGATAGCGGAAGAGCGCGAAAAAAATGAGACGGATTATCTTTTTATTGAAGCAGCGCTTCTGATTGAATCCGGCTATGAGCATGTTGTGGACCGGATGTGGTATATTTATGCACCGGATGAAATCCGCAGAAAGCGGCTGAAGGAAAGCCGCGGTTATTCGGATGAAAAAATAACAAAGATACTGGAGAGACAGCTTTCAGAAGATGAATTCAGGGCACACTGTGATGTGGTGATTGATAACGGTGCGGATCTTGAACATGCTTATCTTCAGATTGATAAGGAATTGGAGGGAAGGATCGGTGGCGAGCCTGGAACAAAGTAAAGAGGGAGTTGTTTTTGGACTGGATATCGGTACCCGAAGCGTTGTAGGAACCGTGGGTTATATGAAGGACGGTAAATTTCATGTCATTGCACAGAAGGTGCAGAAGCATGAAACAAGAGCCATGCTGGACGGACAGATTCATGATATCGGAAAGGTCGGAATGACCATCCGCAGCGTTAAAGATATGCTGGAGCAGGAAACGGACATTCATCTGACGGACGTATGTATTGCAGCGGCAGGACGTGTACTGCATACAGTACAGACGACATATGACGAGGAATATCCGGAAGGTCATGAGGTTACAGATGAAGACATCTATAATCTGGATTCCAGAGCGGTACAGAAAGCGTATGCACAGTTCCTGGAAAAAAACACTTCGGATATGAAATTTTATCTGGTCGGATATTCCACAATGCATTACTATCTGAATGGATATCAGATTGCAAATCTGGAAGGACATAAGGCCGGAAAGGTTTCTGTGGATCTTATTGCAACATTTCTGCCGGATGATGTTGTGGACGGACTTTATAAGGCATGTGAAAGAGCTGATCTTCAGGTCGCAAACCTCACACTCGAGCCGATTGCAGCAATCATGGTGGCAATTCCGGAGAAGTTCCGGATGCTGAATCTGGCACTGATTGATGTTGGCGCGGGTACTTCTGATATCTGTATTACGGATGATGGAACGATTACCGCATATGGAATGATCCCTGTTGCGGGTGATCATCTGACGGAAATGATTGCGCAGCACTGCCTTGTGGATTTTAATACGGCAGATCAGATCAAGATTGATGCCAGCCATATGGACAAAGTGGAATATACGGACATTATGGGGCTTAAAAAGACCATATCCTCCAAAGAGGTACAGAAGATTATCAGACCGCTTGTGGAGTCCATGGCGCAGCAGGTTACGGAGCAGATTAAAAAACTGAACGGAGATAAGCCGGTCAGTGCAATCTTTGTTGTCGGCGGCGGCGGACGTATTCCGGAGTATACAAAGCAGATTTCAAAGGATATGGGCATTGCCGAAGAGCGTGTTGCCTTAAGAGGCGAAGAGGTAATGAAGGATATCGTCTTCCTGCAGGATGACGGCATCGAGAGAGATTCTCTGATGGTAACACCTCTTGGTATCTGCATCAGTTTCTATGAGGAATGCAACAACTTCGTATTTGTATCCTTTAACGGACAGCAGACGAAACTGTATGATAACGGACGTCTTGCCATTGTGGATGCTGCCATGCAGGCTTCTTTCCCGAATGAAGATCTGTTCCCGAAGAGAGGGCAGGAGCTGACCTTCCTGGTAAACGGAGAACAGCGTATTGTACGCGGAGAACCCGGAGAGGCAGCGGTGATTACCTTAAACGGCAAACCGGCAGATATTCATACCAGAATTCATGGCAATGACATGATCGACGTGCAGCAGTCCACGGCAGGAGAACCTGCAGAAGCAATGATTGAGGCACTTCCGGAGTTCAAGTCTTCTTTCCACGTGGTCGTAAACGGCAAAGACATTCAGGCATCCAGATTTGCAACTGTAAACGGACAGCCACAGACAGCTTTCTATGAGATCCAGCCGGGAGATGATGTACGTGTTCTTGACTATGATACGGCGGCACAGATTGCAAAGCTGATGGACATTGAGCTGACACCGGATACCGTGATCCGCGTCAATAATGAAAAAGCGGACGGAGAGACGCCTGTATATGAGAATTTCAAGGTGGAGTATGCCTTAAAGGAAGATGATATCATGGATTCCTATAAGGATTTTCCGAATGCAGATGAGATTGCCGTAGAGGATGAGAATGCCGAGGCATTTGAAAATGCAGAAGATACTGCAGCTGCAGATTCACCGGAGGCGGATCCGGCACCTGCTGCGGTAATTAAGAATATTCTGGTTCATGATCTTCATGTGACGGTCAATGACAGACCGGTTACCATGCATGGCAAGACAGAATATATTTTCGTAGATGTATTTGATTATATTGATTTTGATCTGTCACAGCCAAACGGCCGTTCCATTGTGACGCAGCTCAACGGCGATACGCCGGATTACATGCAGCAGCTGCACGAGGGAGACAGAATTGAAGTTTATTGGAAAGAGAACAGATAAATGAGACTTGCCAGCATAGCAAGTGGCAGCAGCGGCAATTGTATTTATGTCGGTTCCGAATCGACACATATTCTTGTTGATACTGGCACCAGTAAGAAAAAAATCGAAGAAGGCTTAAATGCACTGCAGCTGAGCCTTCAGGATGTGGACGCAGTATTTGTCACACATGAGCACTCGGATCATATTGCGGGACTTCATACAATTCTGAAAAAATATGATATCCCGGTTTATGCTACAGCAGGAACCATACAGGGAATCCATGACAGTGATAAAAAGCATGAAATGGATGATGCTGATTTCAGGATCATCCGTGCGGATGAAAAGCTGACGGTAAAGGATATGACCGTTGCACCCATGAAAATTTCGCATGATGCAAATGAACCGGTGGCCTACAGATTTCGTTATGGAGAACACCGGGTCGGTATTGCAACTGACCTTGGCTGTTACAACGATTACACGGTAGAATGTCTTCAGAATATGGATGCACTTTTACTTGAGGCCAATCATGACGTGCATATGCTGCAGGTCGGACCGTACCCGTATCAGCTTAAGAGGCGCATTCTGGGAGATCGCGGACATCTGTCCAATGAAAAATCAGGAGAGCTGCTGTGCAGACTTCTCAATGATCATATGAAGGCCATTATCCTCGGTCATTTAAGTGAACAGAACAATCTGCCGGAACTGGCCTATGAGACCGTCCGTGTGGAGATTGAAATGGGAGACAACCCGTATCACGGAACAGATATTCCGCTGATGGTTGCGGACAGAAAGAACATGTCGTCAGTAATAGAAATCTAATCATATAAAGAAACGCATTCACAGGAGGAGTATTATGAAGAAGGCTATTATTACCGTTGTAGGTCAGGACACCGTCGGCATTATTGCAAAGATCTGTACCTATCTGGCAGAGGAAAAAATCAATATCCTCGACATTTCACAGACGATTGTTTCCGGATACTTTAATATGATGATGATCGTAGATCTTTCCGGCTGCAGCGAAAATTTTGAGAAGATTGCAGACAGTCTTGAAAAGACCGGAACACAGATCGGCGTTATCGTAAAGTGCCAGCGCGAAGACATCTTTGATTCCATGCACAGAATTTAAAAGGCGTTTCGGCACACCTTCTATGGGGAAGGCAATCCTATAACTGTACATGAAATGGAGAATGACGATAAGATGATTAATATCAGTGAAGTGGAAGAAACCAATGATATGATTGAAAAGGAAAATCTGGATGTGCGTACCATTACGATGGGTATCAGCCTTTTTTCCTGTATTGATTCTGATCTGGACCGTTTGAATGCAAATGTATATAAGCGGATTACAACAGCCGCAAAGGATCTGGTAAAGACCGGTGAGGATATTTCCAGAGAATATGGTATTCCGATTGTAAATAAAAGAATTTCCGTGACACCGATTGCGATGATCGGCAGTGCGGCATGCAGGAAACCGGAAGATTTTGTAACACTGGCACATACCATGGACAGAGCAGCCAAGGATGTCGGCGTAAACCTGATCGGTGGCTATTCTGCACTGGTGTCCAAGGGAATGACCGCAGCGGATGAACTCCTCATCCGTTCGATTCCGCAGGCGCTTGCAGAAACAGAGCGTGTCTGCAGCAGTGTGAATGTCGGATCCACCAAGACCGGGATCAATATGGATGCAGTACGTCTGATCGGACAGATCATTCTGGAAACGGCAGAGAGAACCAAAGAACGTGATTCTGTCGGCTGTATGAAGTTTGTTGTCTTCTGCAATGCACCGGATGACAATCCGTTTATGGCAGGCGCATTTCATGGCGTAACAGAAGCAGATGAGATCATCAATGTCGGTGTCAGCGGTCCCGGTGTGGTAAAGACTGCACTGGAAAAGGTACGCGGCGAGAGCTTCGAGGTACTGTGTGAGACGATCAAGAAGACTGCGTTCAAGGTAACGCGTGTCGGACAGCTGGTGGCAAAAGAAGCTTCTCAGAGGCTTGGTGTTCCGTTCGGCATTGTAGATCTGTCGCTTGCACCGACACCGGCAATCGGAGATTCCGTTGCGGATATTCTGTGTGAGATCGGTCTGGAGCATGCGGGAGCTCCGGGAACCACGGCAGCACTTGCACTTCTGAATGATCAGGTGAAAAAGGGCGGCATCATGGCCAGCTCTTATGTCGGCGGACTTTCCGGTGCATTTATTCCTGTCAGTGAGGATCAGGGAATGATTGATGCGGTGGAAGCCGGTGCACTGACACTGGAGAAGCTGGAAGCAATGACCTGTGTATGTTCAGTAGGCCTTGATATGATCGCAATTCCCGGGGATACGAAAGCAACAACGATTTCCGGAATTATTGCGGATGAGATGGCAATCGGTATGATCAATCAGAAGACAACGGCAGTTCGTCTGATTCCTGCGATCGGAAAAACGGTAGGTGACAAGGTTGAATTTGGCGGACTCTTCGGCTACGCGCCGATCATGCCGGTCAATCAGTTCTCCTGTGATGCATTTGTAGGCCGCACGGGACGAATCCCGGCACCGATCCACAGCTTTAAAAACTGAGGCAGGGTAACTTAACCGGCGGAAGAATGGAATAGAGTAAGTGATAAAAACCGAAAGATATGCATAGTATCTTTCGGTTTTTTATTGACAGTGGCATATGTGAATGTTATGCTTGATTCATGTGTATTACTTGAACTAGTACACATGGTATACACCAGAGGAGAGGAGGATCCGGCAGGGATCTTTGGATGAATGATACAAAGAGACCTTGCGGTTTGAGACAGATGGAACTGATTGATTATCAGGATGCCAGACCGATCTATGAACAGATTGTAGAAAATTTCAAATTGCAGATATTAAAAGGAATACTGCAGCCGGATGAGCAGATGCCTTCTGTCAGAAATCTGGCGATGGAACTGTCGACAAATCCCAATACCATACAGAAAGCCTATGCAGTACTTGAAAGTCAGGGTTTCATCTATACGGTTAAAGGGAGAGGTAATTTTGTCAGCGGCGATCAGACATTGAAGGAAGCACGCAAAAAAGAGCTGGCAGAGAGACTTGAAAAACTCTTTCTGGAAGCGGAGGACCTTGGCATCAGCAGAATGGAGCTGATTAAGAGTATTCCACAGAAAGGAATGTCATGATAGAAGCATTGAATGTGGAAAAGACATTTGACCGGGTGAAAGCTGTGAACGGCGTCACTCTGAAAATACAGGATGCAGAAGTGTTTGGACTTGTCGGAACCAATGGCGCAGGCAAAAGTACATTGCTGCGCATGATGGCGGGAGTTCTGATTCCGGATCATGGGACGGTCTGCCTGGACCAGCGCCCGGTATATGATAATCCGGAAGTGAAGAGAGATCTTTTTTTTATTGCGGATGATGCATACTTTTTCCCAAACAGTACGGCGATGGATATGATGCAGTATTACAGCAGAATTTACCCATGCTTTGATACTGAGAGATTTCAGAAGCTCTGCGGAGGCTTCGAACTGGATGTGACGAGAAAGGTTGCAGATTATTCCAAGGGGATGAAAAAGCAGCTGTCTATTCTGCTGGGAATCTGTTCCGGAACGAAATATCTGTTGTGTGACGAGACATTTGACGGACTTGATCCTGTCGTTCGCCAGGGCGTAAAGAGCCTGTTTGCAGGAGAAATGGCGGATCGCGGGCTTACGCCGGTAATCGCATCGCATAACCTCAGAGAACTGGAGGACATCTGTGATCACGTCGGACTTTTGCATAAAGGCGGTGTGCTTCTGTCTGAAAATATCGAAGATATGAAGCTGGAGCTGCAGAAGGTGCAGTGTGTGTTTGCTTCTGAGCAGGATCAGCATAAGGCGGAAGATCAGATGGATATTATGGTGCATGAAACAAGAGGAAGACTTCATACATACACAGTCCGCGGCAAACGGAGCGACATTGAAGTGATTTTCCGCGGGGTGGACACTGTGTTCTTTGAGATTCTTGCACTTTCGCTGGAGGAAATATTCATCAGTGAAACGGAGGTAGTTGGATATGATGTCCGTAAATTTATTCTCAGCTGAATACAGAAAGCAGCAGAAGGAGCTGACCGCAAGAAGAATCTGGGTCATTGTGGTTACGGCACTTTCTCTTCTGATCTATTATCCGATCGGCGTTTTTGTTCTGGTCACGAGAACACATTCCTATGGTTATGTAACGGATGTTGAAATGCAGCGTATGTGCGCACAGGCAGTCAGAAATCAGATCGGGATACAGCAGCAGGGGTTTGTACTGGTCATGATTCTGGCAGCCATTCTGGCACTGCAGGGGTTTGACTTCCTGTTTCATCGCGTGCAGCTGGACTTCTATGAAAGTCAGCCCATGTCCAGAAAACAGCGCTTTCACATGATCTTTCAGAACGGGATTCTGATTTTCACACTGCTTTCAGCAGTCACGCTGCTGATTACCACCGTGGTTTCCGCATTGTTTGGTGTGATGAGTATGGAACTTCTGATGGAGATTCTGTATGAATACCTTCGGATCATTATTGTATTTCTGGCAGCCTACAGCGTTACGGTGCTGGCGGTCATGCTGAGCGGAAGCCTTCCGATTGCAATCATCATGGCGGCATTTTTCATGGGAATAGAGTATATGTACGCCTTTGTGCTGCGGTATTATGCCAGAATCTTTTTCAAAACCTTCAGTGATGATACTTCAAGAGCGTTTGCCTGGGGATCCCCTGTCTATCACGCAGTAAACAGTGCCAGAAATACGGCGGATCTTGTGACTGCAGAAAATTACACCATCAGTATGAAAACACTGGGGCAGATGATCAGAACCTGTCTGCCTGGTGATCTGATTACACTTGCAGTTGCCGTTATCTGTTATCTGATTGCTTCAAAATGCTATCATCAGAGAAAAGCGGAATGGGCAGGAAAGGCGATCGTCTTTCAGCCGGTCAGAGCTATCGTGAAGCTTCTGGTTACGGTACTGGCTTCACTTTCCGGCGGGCTTTTCCTTTATGCATTTTATAACACTGACAGTACCGGGATGATTGCCAGAATCGGAATGCCGGTGACAATGACCTGTGTCGGCATTTTATCCTGTCTCATATTTGAAGCAGTTCTGAATTATAATATCAGGGCTGCACTGAGAAAAGCATGGCAGATACCGGTTACCGTAATTGTTGCGTTTCTGATCTTTAACTGCTACCGTGCAGATACGTTTGGTTATGATCAGTATCTTCCGAAAATCAGCAGTGTCTCCAGCTGCGCACTTTATCTTTCCAATAACGGGGACAGCTATTATGAAGACAACCTGTCCAGATCTGTGGATACAAATGAATATTATGAAAGACATATGGTCCTCACAGATGTTCAGGATGTAGAAGATATTGTTCTTGAGAGCATGGATTATATGAAGAAATGGGATGATTCCCGGACTGATTATTATCAGGCAACCGTACTGTATCGTATGACGGATGGCCGCAGAGTCTATCGGAAGATCAAGATCCCGTCAGATATCAATAAGAAGCTCATGGACCGCGTCTTTGCAGGCAGTGAATTCAGAAAAGGTTATTTTCAGGTATACAATGACGATGCCATTTTACAGGATGCGTCCGATAACATGCAGCTGGTGATCCGTTCCGGCTATGCGTCGGTGTTTGCACCAGGCAATCTGTACAGCGAGCTTCGAAAGTGCTATCTGAATGACCTTGAGAAATTCAGCTTCTCCATGGCCAGTACACAGCCATGTACGGCAGTAGTAGAGATACAGGATTTTTCAGATAACAGCAATCTGGATGTGAATTATTATGTCTATCCGGAGTTCACCAATACCATTGCCTTCCTGAAAAAAAATAATATCTACCTGCAGGAGGAGATCCCGGTTTCACAGATCCGTTCCGTCAAGGTAACCAATTATTACCCGGGGCATGATGCGGAAAAAGAAGATATGTCCAATATTACATATATGAACTCCAAATCAAAGGAGTACACGGATCCGGGGAAAGTAGCCGAGATCATGAAGCATGTGGTCAGCTATCAGATTACAGACGGATGGCTGCCGGACAGCTATTATAACAGTCAGTATTCTGTTGAAGTGGCAAGCGGACAGAATTATGATTCCTCCAGTTATGGTTTTAAGACGGGAGAAATTCCGAAATTTGTAAAGGAAGATACTGCAAAATAGCAGCACGGTGGCAGAAGGATAAATCATGGAAAGTAAGGGAAAGCAAAGCCTGTTGCAGGCAGGAAACAAACTGAACAGATTCCTTCGAAAAAACGCTTCCGGCCAGAAGATGACAAGGTCGCAGAGAGGCAGAGCCAAATCGTGGATGTTTCTGACACCGAGTATCGCAGGTGTCCTCCTCTTTTTCGGACTGCCGTTCTGCGTGGTCATTTATTATTCCCTTGTGAATAATCCGGTTCAGCATATCTTTGTCGGTTTTCATAATTTTATCCGTGTATGGAATAACGGGGCATTCCAGCTTGCGGCGGGTAATACACTGAAGTTCTCATTTGTAGCAGTTCCGCTTGCAGTAATCCTGTCTTTGTTTCTGGCGGTTGTTATGGAGAGCAGAATTCCGTTCAAGAGCCAGTTCAGAACTTTTTTCTTAAGTCCCATGATGGTTCCGATTGCGTCTGTCGTACTGATCTGGCAGGTGCTGTTTCATTATAACGGACTCGTAAATGAAGTGCTGATGGCATTCGGGCATGATAAGATCGACTGGCTTAAATCAAATCAGGCGCAGGTCGTCATTGTCATTCTGTTTCTATGGAAGAATCTTGGTTATAACATGATTCTGTTCATGGCGGCGCTTTCAAGCGTACCCAAAGATATTCTGGAGGTTGCAAGGCTGGAAAGTGCATCAGAGTCGCAGATCTTCTGGAAGATCAAGCTCAGGTATCTGTCCTCGACGATTCTGTTCGTTACCATTATGTCGCTGATCAATTCATTTAAGGTATTCCGTGAGGTGTACCTCCTGACCGGAGATTATCCTTATGATTCGCTATACATGCTGCAGCATTTCATGAACAACACATTCCAGTCACTGGATTATCAGAAACTGTCTGCTGCAGCCATTATCATGTCTCTTGTCATCATTGTACTGGTTGGTATCATGTTCCTTGCAGAAGACCGGTTTGGCAGAGACGTGGAGGAGTAAAAAATCTATGTGGAGAAATGGCCGAAATGCCGGAGAGTACCGGGAGTGCATTATTGAACGGGCACCGGAGAACAGATGGCTGGATGAAGCGGAAGAAGTGCGAAGGCTCCATGACCCGGCAGTACAGGAGCAAATCAGTCCGCCTCTTTCTGAAAAAGAACAGAAAAAGGACAGCCGCAGATACAGGCAGCTTGTCAGTGCTTCTCACAGAAAACGCAGAGTGGAAAAAATACAGATCGGAATCGGAACTGTGGTCTGTGCCTTTTTCGCAATTCTGTTCCTGATGCCGATCATCCTGACGATCACCAATTCGTTTATGTCTTCGTCGGAAATCAGTGCCGACTATGGTGCTGTTTTTCAGACGACAAGTACCGGCGGCAAGGTATATATTGCAAAGACCGTAACACTGAAGTTCATTCCGGATATTGTATCCTTCAGCCAGTATTTCACCGTTTTGCTGAAAAGTCCGCAGTATCTCTTAAAGTTCTGGAACTCTGTAATCTATGTGGTTCCGATTGTCGGATTTCAGTTGTTCGTTGCAGCACTTGCTTCTTATGGATTTGCCAGATACAGAGGAAAGGTAAAGGACATTATATTTTTTATCTACGTCATTGTCATGCTGATGCCTTATCAGGTAACGCTGGTGCCGAACTTCCTGGTATCTTCATGGCTTGGAATCTTAAATACGAGATGGGCGATCTGGCTGCCCGGAATTTTTTCACCGTTTGCAGTGTTTCTTCTGACCAAATTTATCAGGAGAATACCGGCTTCTGTGATTGAAGCGTCTGAAATCGACGGCGCAGGTGAATGGCAGATCTTTTCCCAGATCTGTATGCCGTTGTGTAAGGGAGGAATCATTTCCATTGCGATTCTGATCTTTATTGACTACTGGAACATGGTAGAACAGCCGCTGATCCTTTTGACAGATGATCAGCTGCACCCGCTCTCGGTGTTCCTGTCCAAGATCAATGCGGGAGAAATCAGTCTTGCATTTGCAGTTGCAGTAATATATATGGTGCCGCCGCTTCTGGTCTTTTTATACGGAGAAGAGTATCTGGTGGAGGGCATTACCTATCAGGGCGGTATCAAAGGTTAAGCGTACGGAATACGGGGACGGAGGAAAAAAGTGGCTGAAACTACGATGAATGAAAAAAAAGCAGATAAACGGAAGGATACGATCAAAAATATTGCAATTGCGTTTCTTGCAATCATGCTGGTGCTGACGTTCTTTTCCAATACGATTATGAACTATTCCCTGCCGGAGGTGGCAACACAGGCAGTGCAGTCCGGCTCCATCTCTCCGCAGATCCGTGGCACGGGCACTGTTTCGGCAGATGATCCGTATAATGTGACGGTATCTGAGACCCGTAAAATTGCCAGTGTAGCGGTCAAAGTCGGGGACGAGGTAAAAAAGGGTGCGGTCATTTACAGCCTGGAAGATCAGGAGTCTACGGAACTGACGGATGCGCAGGATAATCTTGAAAAGTTGCAGCTGGCATATGAACAGGCACTTTTGAGCGGAGATATTAATGATTCCGTGATCACGAAGGTCAGAAGCGGGAACACAGATTCCCTGGATGCCTATCAGAAAAAACTCAGGGAAATCAATGATCAGTATGTGTCTGCAACAAAAGATGATGCGATTGCCCAGGCAAAGCTGGATCTGATCAAATATGAGCAGGCATATGCGCAGGCGCTGATTTCAGGAGGAACGGGAAGCAGCACGGCTTCTTCCGGGGCATCATCTTCTGCAGGTACGGCTTCTTCCGGCGCAGGATATAATGCAGAATCAGCGGCAGATATTACCTATGAACTGACTAAGATAAAAACCAATACAACCAACACCAATACGACAATTACTGATCTGACTTCACAGATCAGTACGCTTGAGGGCAAACTGAAGGATCTGGATTCACTCAGAAGTACCAGAAATACAGCAGAGGCTGCAGTTCAGAGTGCGAAGGCAGCGCTTGATAGTGCAACCGGCAGCAACAAGAGTACATTGCAGGCTGACTATGATGAAGCTGTTCAGGCAGCAAAGGATGCAGAAACTATATTTGAAGCCGCCCTTTCTTCCAATAATGATTACACAATGTCATTTAGTTAACCAATTTCAAATTAAAATCCAGTGGTTTTCTTTCAGAGAGAGCCACTGTTTTTTTTCGTCAAAAACTTAAAAAATATTACGA
>JAKVKH010000059.1 GCA_022486625.1 Butyrivibrio sp.
AGCATGATATTGCACAGATCCGCTGTCGCTTCCGTGGTAAAAATCTGTCCTCTGAAGCCTCTTGCATACAGAAGCGGTAACAGTCCCGAATGATCGACATGCGCATGTGTCAGCAGTACATAATCAACCTGTGCCTCATTGACCGGGAGCGGAACGTTCTCAAAAAAATTCTTCCCCTGCTCCATACCGTAATCCACCAGAATCGTTTTTCCACAGGCCTGTATACAGTGACAGCTTCCCGTTACTTCATGATCGGCACCGATAAACATCAGTTTCATCGCAATGTCCTCCTTTTGTTTTTCTTTTCTGTCTGCTTCTGATATGTATGGTACAACCAGATAAAATCATGCCCCTGCAACGTAACATCATCTGCGCTGCACTTCTTTCCGGTCAACAGGTTGATGTACTCCTCCCGCTCCCCGGTTCTGGCAGTCTGCTCTTCCTCACTGAAATTGAACAGTGCCAGCAGCTTTTCCTCATGATAATATCTGCCGATTCCCAGAATATGATCATTCATGGTTTCCAGCGTCCAGGTGTCCGCATCAGTCTTGAACAGGTCATGCTCTGCCCGCAGTTTTTCCAGCTTTCTGAGTGCACGGAAGATTCTGCCCGGGCGGCTGTCTGTCTTTTTCCGCTCTGCAACTTCCTTCCAGTTCAGATTTCCCCTGTGAAGATACCGGCTGTCAGATGCCTTCAGCGGGTCCTCATGGTAGGAATAGTCATTGAGCTGTCCGATTTCATCTCCGCTGTACAGCACCGGAATCCCGCTCTGTACCAGAAGAAACGCATGCAACATGATATCCAGGCGAATGGAATGATCCAGCTTCCATGAATTTTTTTCACATTCTGCAGCATCAATTCCGCAAAGAGACGCTGTTGTACCGCACAGACGCGCATCTCCAAGCCTCGGGTCATCATTATACAGTTCGCCGCGCGAATCGCTTCCCCACCATTTTCCGGTCAGATAATCATTCAGAAACTTCTTATGTTTTACCTGATCCGTTCCGAACTGTCCCAGAAAATCATAATCAAGTCCCCAGCCGATGTCGTCATGGCATCGCAGATAGTTCAGAAATGTATACTGGTGCGGCAGCGCAAAAACTGCTTCCAACTGATGCTTCAGCAGACGTACATCTCTTGTTGCCACAGTATGCCAGGTGCTGGCCATTGTCGTTACATTGTACAGCATGTAGCACTCCGGCTTATCCAGTGTACCGAAATACGGCACCACTCTGGAAGGTTCCATCACTACTTCACCAAGAAGCAGTGTCCCGGGGCATACCACTTCGACCGCCATGCGCATCAGGCGCACCAATGTATGTACCTCCGGCAGGTTCCGGCAGTTTGTACGTAGTCTTTTCCAGATATAGGGGACTGCATCCAGACGGATGATATCCACACCCTGATTGCACAGATACAGCATATTTGCTGTCATATCATTAAATACCGTCGGATTCGCATAATTCAGGTCCCACTGATAGGGGTAGAAGGTTGTCATAACCACTTTCCCGGTTTCCTCGCACCACGAAAAGTTTCCAGGTGCAGTCTGCGGAAATACCTGCGGGACTGTCTCTTCAAACTGCTTTGGAATATTCCAGTTATCAAAAAAGAAATAGCGGTCCTGGAATTCCTTTTCCCCCGCTCTGGCACGTCTGGCCCACTCATGATCTTCGCTGGTATGGTTCATGACAAAGTCCAGACACACGCTCATGCCGCGGCGATGACATTCCGCTGAAAGTTCCGTCAGATCCTCCATCGTTCCCAGTTCCGGCTGCACCGTCCGGAAATCCGATACTGCATACCCGCCGTCGCTCCGGCCTTTCGGGCTCTGCAGCAGCGGCATCAGGTGCACATAATTCACCCCGCACTCCTGCAGATACGCAATGTGCTTTTTCACGCCCTGCAGCGTTTCTGCAAATGCACTGGTATACATCAGCATGCCCAGCATGTCATTATCCTTATACCAGTCCGGTTTTTCCAGCCGTTTTCTGTCCAGCGCCTTCAGCTCTCCGCTCCTGCTCTGATAGTACTGATAAAGCGTTGTACAGAAATATGAGAAAGCCCTGCTGTCATTATGATACAGTTCCCCATACAGCCATTTCATCTCATCGAAATGCGCTTCCATACGTTTGCGGAAGACAATATCCCATTCTGCCTTCAATAGACTTTCCTCCATTCAGCGGTAAGATATCCTCAGCACTTAATACTTCTTTCTCAAGTATAACACAGGATTATCCCAAACGGTCAGAAGCCGCAGGTCACCCCGCAAAAAAAGTAAGGTGGAAAACCGCCTTACTTTATCTGAATCTGCTGCTTCAGCTTCTGTATCTTTTCCTCAATCTGATCCATCACCCGGTAAAATACATCATCACTTTCTCCGGTCGGGTCTTCCAGTCCCCAGTCCTGCCGCTCTCTGCATGGCAGGTACGGGCACTGTACACCGCATCCCATGGTAACCACAATATCGACTTCCGGAAGCTCCTGCAGGAGTTTTGGCTTCTGTGTCTCTTCCATGTCGATACCGTATCTTTGCTTCATCAGCCGGACTGCGTCCGGATTGATATGGTCCTTGATCTGTGTTCCTGCGGAATAGGATTCAAATACATCTTTTGCATATTTCCTGCCAAGCGCCTCCGCAATCTGGCTGCGGCAGGAATTGTGTGTACAGATGAATGCAACCTTTATCATGTTTAATATCCGATCTTGTGAAGCAGCTTCTCGATCTCCGCGCTGCCAGGGACCTTGCCCATGGAAACGACTCTTTCATTGACTACCAGTACCGGCATCGACATCGCGCCATAGGTCATGACCTTTTCCATGTCGGTGATATATTCCGCTTCAAAAGGTACAGACATATTTTTCAGTGCTGCATTGGTATTTTCCAGCAGTGTATGGCAGTTTCTGCAACCGCTGCCCAGTACTTTGACGCTCTGAAGCTCATTCGCATTTGCTGAAGCCGCAGGCGCCTGTTTTTCCTGTGTCCCGGCACTGTTCTGTGTACTGCAGCTGCAGCTGCATGCACATTCTGCTGAATTATTTTCTTCCTTTTTTTTACCCAGATTAAAAAGTCCCATTTTTTACCTCCATATTTCTGTTAATCCGCGCAGCCGCATCCGCAGCTGCCGTTTTCTCCTCTGGCACCTTCATCACCGACATAGGAAATTGCCCCGACAGGACACTTCACCCCGCAGCCATGGCAATGATCCACACAGCCTGCCGGATATACCACAACCGGTGTCGGTGCCTTGCTCACATCATACACACCATGTCCGCAGAACCCTACACAGGTGCCGCACTCCACGCATTTTGAATAATCAATTACCGGATACCATTTTTCAGCCATTTTTCACACTCTCCTGATGATTTATTTTTTATCTGCTTCAGAGCAAAAAAGCCTGCAGCAGATTAAACGCATAACCTGCCAGAATTATCCCGATCGTACAGATCACGATAAAAAGCGCCAGCAGCTTTGGCTTTACTGCCTTCCTGAGCATGATCAGGGATGGCAGAGACAGCGTTGTAACCGCCATCATGAAGGCCAGTACTGTTCCCAGCTGTGCTCCCTTATACAAAAGTGCCTCCGCAATCGGAATCGTTCCGAAAATATCTGCATACATCGGTACACCGATCAGTGTTGCCAGGATCACGCCAAACGGATTATTACCGCCCAGAACTGTTTCCACAACAGATTCCGGAATCCAGTTATGAATCACTGCCCCGATACCGACACCGACCAGAATGTACGGAAATACTTTTTTGAATGTGCTGACCACCTGATCCTTCGCATAGACGAGACGGTCCCTTTGCGTTATCTCCGGTGAATCAATGCTGACTGTGCCCGCGTTCCGGATAAAATCCTCCACATAACGCTCCATCCGGAGTTTTTCAATCAGTGTTCCTCCGATGACTGCCACGATCAGTCCGAAGATCACATAGGTGACTGCCACCTTCACACCGAAAATGCTCATCAGGAGCACCAGGCTTCCCAGATCCACCATCGGTGAAGAAATCAGGAAGGAAAAGGTCACTCCGACCGGAAGTCCCGCACTGGTAAAGCCGATAAAGAGCGGAATCGAGGAACAGGAGCAGAACGGTGTCACCGTCCCCAGAAGCGCTGCGATACAGTTTGCAAAAATTCCGTGGAACCTGCCCAGAATCTTCTTACTGCGCTCCGGCGGAAAATAGCTCTGAATATAACTGATCAGAAAGATCAGCGTGCACAGAAGAATCGTAATCTTGATCACATCGTAGAAAAAGAACTGAACACTTCCGCCCATACGGCTGGCGGTATCCAGTCCCGTCTTCTGCAGAAGGCTTCCGATCAGGGCGTTTAGCCATTTCATCCCGAGGATCTGATTCTGTATGAAATTCCAGATCATGACTCATCCCCCGCTTTCTGTGTACAGCAGAACCTGCTGCTTTCTTTTACTGCTTCTTTCCCGGATTCACGCTCCGTGCTGCAACTGCATTCCAGCGTGCCGATAAATTCCTTGAACTGCCTGAATTTTGCGCAGTTCAGCTCGTAATGCATCCATTTGCCTTCTTTTCTGGATGTTACAAGCCCGCAGTCTCCAAGTACCTTCATGTGATGTGAAAGCGTCGGCTGAGTGATATTCAGGTCTTCATTCAGTTCACAGGCACACAGCTCGCCTCCTGTCAGCATCTGCACAATTCTGAGCCGGTTACTGTCAGAAAGCGCCTTGCAGATCTCTGCCGTTTCTTCTCTTGTCATTTCTGCCTCCATATATTGATGTTGATCTATATATAGCATACATATAGATCGTTGTCAATATGTATGAGTTGCCCGACAAATGGGTATAAAATATATGCTCATTTGTCGGGCAACTCATATGTTTCTGTAACTTATGAAAGCGCAGAAATAATATCCGCAATATCCCCGTCAATACAGATCGATCTGTCTGCAATCTCATCCGGTGCAAATGCTTCACTCCGGTTCAGGCAGGCATAGACTGCATTCTGATTTGCACCTGTCATACGCCAGAACGGATATTTGATGATCCCGGGCGTATTCATTCCGACCCCAAGTTCCAGATACAGTACATTAAGATCCGCATGCCGACTGATAAATTCTGAATACCGCCCGGAAGCCGCATGCCAGCCGTCGTCTTCTGTAAAGGAAGCATCCGCCCGCAGATTCATCGTCATCTCCGCCCCGCAGGCCGGACATACGGGGATCAGCTCTGCAGGCACTGTTATTTTCAGCTCAGTGCCTTCCGGAATCGTCAGGCTCCCGTCTTTTGCAATAACAAAGCCCTGTGCCCGAATCATCTTTCTGACGGCATCCTCGTTGTCATAAGTCTTCGGCAGACAGGAATCCCCGCACTGAAACAGTCCGTAATCTCCCTGTGTATAAAAAAGCCTCTGTTTGTCAAAACCCGCTTTCTGGAAACAATGATCGACATTGGTAGTAAGGACAAAATAGTCTTTATCCTTTATCAGTGTAAAAAGTCTGTCATAGGTATCATTGGGTATCTGTACATAACGGTTCAGCCAGATATGCCTGCTCCACCATGCCCAGCGCTCACCTGCTGTTTCAAACGGATAGAATCCCCCTGAATACATATCACGGATCCCGTACCTGTCTGCAAAATCAGAGAAATACTTCCGGAATCTTTCGCCGGAATATGTAAAACCAGCGGCAGTTGACAGGCCGGAACCTGCTCCGATCACAACTGCATCCGCTTCAGACAGTGCCTTCCGAAGCTGTTCTATAGGATTACCCGAGCAGTTCCCGGTAGATCTGTTCGTCCTGATCTTTGAAAACATTGAATATCACCCTCCTTACCGATGTATTTCTTTTCAGAAATTCACGTACCGTTTGCACCGCAATTTCCGCTGCCCGTTTTCCCGGGAACATAAATACTCCGGTTGAAATGCAGCAGAACGCTATGCTTTCCAGTCCGTACTCCGCCGCCAGTTCCAGGCAGGACTGATAGCATGAGGAAAGGAGCTGTTCATGCCGCGGTGTCAGCGTTCCCTGCACAACCGGACCCACCGTATGAATCACATACCTGCAGGGCAGGTTGTACCCCGGCGTGATTTTCGCCTGTCCGGTCTCCTCTTCATGCCCCTGTATCTGCATGATCTCCGCACATTTTTTTCGCATCTGGATTCCGGCAAACGTATGAATGCAGTTATCAATACAGGTGTGACCTGGTCTGTAGCACCCGGTCATACCGCTGTTGGCCGCATTGACAACAGCATCCGCATTCAGCCTGGTGATGTCACCTTTCCAGAGACATATCCCCTTTTCCAGCGGAATGAACGCCGCAACATCCACAATACCCTTGCGCTTCTGCTCTTCCTGAAGATATTCGTCCTGAATCCGCAGGAATTCATCACCTGCTTCTTTCGGCATTCTGACATTCATGAGTCCGCGGAGAAGACGTTTTTGTCCGTCTTCATCCTGCGGAATCTCCACGTCACTGTATTCCTCTTTTTCCTCAAGAAGCCTTCTGATCAGATAAATGCGTCTGTCTTCCTGTTCCATACGGCCTGCCCTTCTGCATGTTTGCTTCGTTGTAATTCTTTTTATTACAATTGGAAGATAGCATGTTTTAGTTGTAATGTCAACTGTTACATCTATGTTTTTATTCCATAGAAATAAAAAAAGCGATGCCACATAAAAACAGTTTGTTTTTATGTGGCATCGCCTTCCATATTCAATCAGTGATCAGTTTTTTATCCCGTATTCCTGATACATCTGTTCTCTGAACGCTTCATCTGTAGCCGCTCTGGCCGCATCTTCCGTTCTGCCTTCTGAAAGCAATGCGGAAATCAGCTTTCCAAGCTGGTTTGCTCCGATCTGCTTTCCTTCTTCAATTGCAATCTCGCGCTCGCTCTGCAGATGCGCCTGTTCATTATATTCAGTCAGCAGCATATCCGTTACCTCCTGTCTCTGATCCCTTAAAATATCTGCCAGGAGACTCCTTTCAGTGGCAGAGGTTGCGAAGCAACCTCTTTTGAAATGAACTGCCATTGCAGTTCATTTCAATGCATTCTTCCACTGCAAGATCTATTGCCGTGCGGATATCCTTTTCCTCATTCTGATATTTCCTGATGCAGGCAATGAATGTCGCATATTCTTTCAGCTTCCTGCACCGGTTCATGATATTTTTATTATAACCCAGATTAATATTTAATACGACTGCTTTACATTCAAGTGCCGCTTTCTTTTTGTCGTATCGTTCCGGATAGGCATCGCTCAGGAACATAATCTGCTGTTCCGGCTCCTGCTGCGTACCATTGTAAAATACCAGAAACTGGGGATATTCAAGCGGAATCCGTTTACTGCTGTAGATATCATGATTGCCTTCTATGATCTTTCTGTACAGATCCGAGAAATACAATAATCCACGCAGCGGCAGATTCGGGCTGAAAGTGCTCTGGTGCTCATACAGATTCATCACATCCTGCATCAGATAGGACACATCATTTTTCATCCCCATGTAAATTGCATCGTCAAGCGTATTGAACTCAATCTCATCCGGATTCTGATAATCTGTACCGTTTACCGCATTATACAGCTGCAGCATATCCTCCTTTCTCTGAAAAATCAGTTTGAACAGACGGTCCTTATACTTTAAATTGACCCTGTTACCCGTTGCCTTTGTTTCTTCCATGCATTAAACCCTTCCTGTAAAAAAAATATTCTGTACCACCTGTCTGAATTTTTGGCCGAACCGGCCGGAATATGTCTGCAGCAGAATGCTGCAATACATTTGCAAAAAAAGGCCTGCTTTTTCCTGCAGTTAAGACTTAAGTACTATATCTTAACTGCAGAAATAAAGCAAGCCTTTATCCGTTTTTCATTTCATATCTGTAAAGCCATACTTTTCATAAAGAAGTCAGCTCATATCCGCATCCCATGCTGTGGTGCCTGCTGCCTCAGAATGCGGGCGGGAACACCGCCTGCTTTTTCTATTCATGCAAAAAAGATTATCGTCTTACAGGAACGGATATGCCGCAGATATAAGCGTAACATGAAGGATCTGACCCCTGCATCATTCTGGAAATATTCTGCACGAATTTTTCTTCCCGTTCCTGATTTTCTCTCTTCTTCAGACAGTTCATATTCTTCATGGCATCCTCCTTTAAAATGAAAGTCACTGTTCTTTTGTTTCTGACTTCATTTTAAGGGAGAATCGCTCTGATTTCAGTGGTTAATCTTATGTTATTCAGTGGTAAATCTTTATGCTTCTTTCTGTATAAACTGACGTGGCGTTTTGCCGCAGTATTCCCGGAATGCCTTATAAAAATTACTCTTATCGGTATATCCGATCATCGGCGTGATCTCCTCGATTGACAGATCCGTATGCTGCATCAGAAACACCGCACGTTCCATTCTCTGTGACAGCAGAATCTGTGAAAATGTCCTGCCTTCTTTTTCTGAGAACTGAGCGGAAATATATGCCGGGTGATACCCGAACTCTGCAGAAAGCATGGAAAGTGTCACATGATCAAGATGTTCATCCATAAACCGGATCATCCTCTCCATGACCGTCTCGTCTGCGCCCTCTTCCTGCGAGACTCTGAACTGGCGCGCCAGCATCATGATCAGCGTGAGTGTCATCGGTTTTAACAGATCCTGTGTATCCGCCTTCCTGTTTGCATACTCGGTCGCCATCAGTTCGACCTGTGTCCGTATGGCCCCATCCTTTAAATCCGTAAGATGAATGAATTCATCCGAATAACTGTTGATCTTCGGATCAAGGAAAAAATGCAGAAGTCTGCGATCGGCAGATATCGTCTGCAGAAATGTCCGGTAAAAAATTTCTTTTCTGATCAGCACACCGATAATCACAATATCTTTTTCTCCGGACCCGTATAATGCGTATCCGGAAAACGGCTGACCGATATAGCACTCATTTTCCTGTATCGTCACATGATGATCAAACCGGTCACTCTGTGCACCATACGCTCCGCTATATGCGTAGTTCAGAAAGAAGAAATCCTGCCGGTGAAACTTCTCATGAATCTCTTTTCCCTTAAAAGCGCAGACCATAATGTCCTCATCAGGATCACCAAGCCACTGGGAAATCAGTTCTGTCCGGTTTCCGATTCTGTGCTCCTGAAAATCCCAGTGGAGATTCGGAAAATCGGCACCAAGCTTCTCTATTGACTGTGCAAGTGACATGTTTTCCATCAAAAGGCCTCCCTGCAGCATATTTCACATGATTCATCTACCAGTATAATCAATGCGGCCTGCAGATTACAACCTGTTCTGACTTTTTATTTTCCTGATCCTGCCGGCATAACCGCCCCGCTCAAATTCCGCTTCAGGAAAAGGATATGCGGAATCCGATCTGACCATAATCTGTCATTGACAAGTTGTCCATGATCTGATAGTTTAATATTAAACTATTTATCTTTAAACTTTATGTCTGTCCGGAGGAATACATGAAATCTTTTGAATATCTGCAGATCTATGCCAGGATACTGGCTTCATACAATCAGACGGTAACAAAAACCTGTCAGGAATACGGTCTGAACCATACCTGCTTTGATATTCTGATCTTCCTGAACAACAATCCGCAGTATGACACGGCATGGCAGATTGAAGAGAAACGCGGGATCAAAAAAGCAATGACTTCTGTCAAAGTGGAACAATTATCAAGAGCCGGATATCTGGAACGGGTTGCCGATACGGCTGACAGACGCATTCAGCATCTGAAGCTGACAGCGAAATCACATGAAATCACAGAAATCGGAAACCGGATGCAGGATACGTTCCATCAACAGTTATGCGCAGATCTTACCCCGCAGGAACTGGACTGCTATGAAAAAATAAATGAAAAGCTGCTGCACAGCCTGCAAGACAGCAATACAGAAAGAAGACAAACGTCATGAACAGATCAGATCAGAATATTCTTGGAACCGAAGGCATCGGAAAGCTGCTGTTGAAGCTGGCCCTGCCTGCAGTCATCAGTCAGCTCGTAAATATGCTGTACAACGTTGTCGACCGGGTCTATATCGGCCATATGCCTGAAAACGGTGTCGCCGCGCTGACAGGTCTCGGACTCTGCTTCCCGATTATCATGCTCATTTCTGCCTTTGCAGCCCTCTTCGGCATGGGCGGTGCGCCGCTTGCCGCCATTGCCATGGGGCAGGGCAATCACAGAAGGGCTGAGCAGATTCTTGGGAACTGCACCACTGCACTGATCCTGACCTCCGCTGTTCTGACTGTTTTCTTCCTGTTCTTCGGTCGTCCTCTTCTTCTGCTCTTTGGTGCCAGCACGGGTACCATCGGATATGCCTGGCATTATCTGCAGATCTACGTCTGCGGCACTGTTTTCGTCCAGATCGCACTTGGCCTTAACATGTTCATAACGACCCAGGGCTTTGCCACAAAAGCAATGATCACTGTACTGATCGGTGCCATCCTCAATACAATACTCGATCCCGTTTTTATCTTCGTATTCGGAATGGGGGTACAGGGTGCTGCCGCTGCCACAGTTCTTTCACAGGCAGTCTCCGCCATATGGGTGCTGCATTTTCTGACCGGTCAGAAAACAACGCTGAAAATCTGCGTTTCGCAGCTGCGCCTTCATCGGGATATCCTGCTGCCCGTCCTTGCGCTCGGCCTCGCCCCGTTCATTATGCTGGCAACGGAAAGCCTCCTGAACATCTGCTTTAACAGTTCTCTGCAGCGCTATGGCGGAGATCTTGCTGTCGGCACCATGACAATTCTGTCTTCTATCAGCCAGCTCATTATTCTGCCGCTTCAGGGCATCACGCAGGGAGCGCAGCCCATCATCAGCTTCAATTACGGTGCCGGGAACAAGGCCCGGGTAAAAAAAGCGCTGAAGCTTCAGCTGGCAATATGCCTTCTTTTTACCTGTGCCATGTGTTTCCTGATTGAACTGTTCCCGGTTCCTTTTATCCGCATCTTCAACAGTAAACCGGAGCTTGTCTCCATGGCCTCATGGGCACTCCGCCTGTACTGCGCTGGGATGTTCATATTAGGTGCGCAGATGGCCTGTCAGCAGTCCTTTGTTGCGCTCGGTCAGGCAAAGGTATCCCTGTTCCTGGCCTGTCTTCGCAAACTGATTCTGCTCATTCCGCTCATCTATATTCTGCCTGCTCTTATACGCAATCAGGTATTTGCTGTATTCCTTGCAGAGCCCGTTGCCGACATCACCGCCACAACAGTTACCCTGCTGACGTTCCTGATCCTGACCGGAAAACTGCTCAGATAACAGTCTGCATCAGTATCCGAACACCTTCACTGCTTCCTGCATATTCTGCCTGATCTGCACATGGAACGGACATCTGTTTTCACATGCACCGCACTGTATGCAATCTGATGCATGCTGTTCGAGCACCCTGTAATGCTCACGTACAGTTTCCGGAACACCATTCCCTGTTTTCGTCAGATTCAGGAATCTGGTCACATCTGCAATATTGATATGGGAAACACACGGCAGACAGTGATTGCAGTACATGCAGTGTCCTTCCCATCTGATTCCGTTAAAAGAAGACAGTACCTGCGCATAATCCCTGTCACTGTCCGATGCATCTTCATAGGCAATGCATTCCAGAAGCTGCTGCGGACTATGTGCGCCGCAGTTGACACAGGCCACCGCAGGTCTTGTCAGACAGTAATGGATACACTGATTCACGGTCATTGCCGCTCCTGCGGGTGAAAGTGCAGCGTCGAGCAGATCTCCGCCGCCAAAAGGCTTCATCACCGTAATGCCGATGCCTTTCTCCTGACACACTTCGTAAAGCCGCTGTCTCTGCGGATCCATATTGGTCAGCTGATGTTCATACGCCTGATCTGCCCACAGATCCTCCACATTCTCCGACGCCGGCTGCAGATCATAGCATGGGTTCACGGAAAACATCAGTACCTCGATGGCGCCGCTCTCCACTGCCTTGAGTGCAACCTCCGGATTATGACTGGATAAACCGATATGCAGAATTCTGCCTTCTTTTTTCAGCTGTCCTGCATAATCCAGTACGCCATTATCAATAATTTTCTGCCAGTCCTTCAGAGAATCACAGTAATGGATCATTCCGACTTCAATATGATCTGTGCCCAGAAGGGACATCATTTCTTCAAATCCTGCCTTTACTTCCGGAAGTTCTCTTGTCCGGAGATACTGACCGTTTTTCCAGACCGAACAGATATGGGACTGTATGATGAAACTGTCTCTTCTGCCCTTCAGCGCTCTGCCTACAGCTGCCCGCATCTGCGGATCTGAAGCATACAGGTCAAAATAATTGATGCCGTTCCGCTCCGCAAGATCCAGAAGTTTTCCGGTCATCCGGTACTCATCTTCCATAAAGCCTTCACACCCCATGGCAATTTCACTGACCCTTAACCCTGTACTGCCAAGTTCCCTGTATCTCATACGCGTTTTCTCCTCATTCTGCTGCATATTTCTGTTCCGGTCATACCGGGCAGAATTTCTATATCTGATTATACGACTTGCCTGATAAATGAACAATCGGGCAGGTTCACTGCCCGATTGCGCTATTATTCCCCTGAATGCTTCCTGCAGCCTGTGTTTCTTCTCTCAGGATGCATTTTCAGCCACGGTATTCACGACTGCCCCTGTTTCCATCAGAATCTCTGTCACTTCCGAAACCGGGACAATCTCAAGGCTCTCACGTACTTCCTTTGCCACATCCTCCAGATCATCCACATTTTCCTGCGGAATGAAGACTTTCTTCACACCCGCGCGCTGTGCTGCCATCAGCTTCTCCGGAAGCCCGCCGATCGGCGTAACTGCTCCCCGAAGGGATACTTCACCTGTCATTGCGATTTCCGGAGAAACCGCTCTGCCGGTTACCAGCGACGCGATTGCCGTCGTAAGCGTTACCCCTGCAGACGGTCCGTCCTTGGGTACTGCGCCTTCCGGTACGTGAATATGCAGATCATTCTCCTTGAACAGCTTCGCTTTTTCCGGGTACATGGATTTCACAAG
>JAKVKH010000060.1 GCA_022486625.1 Butyrivibrio sp.
AGTTCCTGGCGGGCAATCAGGCCACTTTCCCTGCCGATATAACTCGACACATTTCCTTTTATATTCGTAACTATAACGCATAAAAATACCCTCCTTACTGGTTGTCCAGTAAAGAGGGTACATATCAAACGCCGAACAATGCATCCGGGAATACCCAGCTCCACCATACACTGCCATAGAAAAGAGCATCACCAAGTGCATGTCCCAGAAGTCCGATGATTCCTCCGACAACCGGTCCGAACACTGCAGCAAAAAATGCAAGAAACGCAGCTCTTGGCTGAAGAGATGTATTCGGGATAAATCCAATCGGAATCTGTATTTCTGTCAATGCCACGAAAATCGCCGTACCAATACCGGTTGCAACAACCTCTTTAATTCCAAACTTTTTATTCATAACCAATTCCTCCCTGTTCATCTACTGATCTGCATAAAAACAGACAACGGTATTTTAACACAGGCAGGAAACTGATACAAGATGTACCTGTTTCCTGCCTGTGTTATTTTTTCTTATTTAATTGCTACCTTGCTCCATGTATCATCCGGTACCAGTGCGATATAGGTCTTCCCTGTATTTATGGCAACCTCATCTCCGTTCTCGTCATAATATCTGGTCGGATCCGTTTCATTTGCCTTGACCCAGCTGATATTCTTGGCCTGACCGTTTGTCAGATAAAATCCGGCCTTCCCGGTATCGATACAGTTATAAATCAGATATCCGTGCTCATCAAGCTGATTGAAGGTGCAATCCTGCAGAATGACATTCTTGAACGTCAGGATCTTTCCGGTATCCGCATCCTTATGAACCTTTCCGTATTCATAATAATCATAGGTCTGCGTCTTCTCATTATATTTCAGTTCGGAGCCGTTATGTTTAAACGGAAGTCTGATATCCGTCGCACTCAGAACTGACTTATAGGTATCTGACAGTTTCGCATCGGTATTGGCCGAAAAGTTGAAGTGTGAATCATCGTCCGGTCTGTATTCATTGTATGTTGTTGAATATTTTGAAGCCTTGAATTTCTTGTCGAGGTCTCCTGACTTGATATATTCCGTAAATTCTCTGGACTTTCCGTTGTTTACTCTGGAGAATCCGCCGGAGAAATGTGCCGCGTAATCCTTCTTGAAATACTGGTCATTATAATACGGCCCGCCGTCATGACACAGCACCGCATTCCATTCAGAAGCCAGCAGAATGTTGGTAGGTCTCGTACTTCTGACACTTCCGACCTGCGTAATCTTCTCCCAGTCCTTATACAGACACATCAGTCTGGTAATCCGGTTATTCATGGTACTGTTCATCAGTTCATAGACAACATCCGCATCTGCCGTTCCGTAATGCGGAAGCGCAGTCTGTTCATTATCTACCATGACTGCAATCGGTCTCTGGTCTTTCAGTGCATCATCAATTGGTTCGTTTGTCAGTTCACTCCGGTACATTCCCTCCGGTACCGAATCCGCAGCTACTGCCGAATCAGATGTTGTCGCAGCTGTGCTGGCATCTGAAGCGCTCTCCTGCAAAGCTGATGTGGCAGCTTCAGATGCCGCCGATGTCGCTGCTGTATCTGAAGTATCTGTAGCTGCCGTTCCGCATCCTGCGGTTGTTACCAGTACCGCTGCCGTAATTCCTGCCATAACCAGTCGGTTCCATTTCATCTCTTTTTCCTCCAGTATTAACTTTCTGTAATCCATTCCCGTTCATCAGAAATAATCCGAAAAATACGGTTTTTCGCCCGGTATTGCCTGTTCCAGTTCTTTTAAAAGATTGTAATTCATATGAATACGCTCATTATTATACAGGTACATGGGACGTTTATACCCCATCAGCATGGCCGTCAGTGTCCCGATGTCCAGCTTCACAAGACGCTTGGGATCTGCTTCCCTGTCCTCCACTTTTCTGCAGATCTGTCTGCCGTCCTCCGGTGTAATTCCGACATAAAAAGTCCCCTGATTCCACCCTGCATCATGATCCGTAATCTGGAAATAGAAATCGGTATGTTCACCGGTCAGCCGGAACGGATACTGGCGCATGAAGCTCTCTGCATCTACAATTCTTGCCATGATATACGGTTCAATCGTCTCCGTAATCTCTGAATCTTCAAACTGAAAGGCGATCGGTTCACCTGAATAATTGTCCCCGATGACCTTATCCACCATGGAAAAATGCGCGCTGATGAAATTCCAGAGCCCGTTCTTGGCTTCCATACTGAGGTATACCACTTCCTTGATTTTGAAAATATCATCTTCAATATAATAAACAATAAATCCGATCGGCTTGTTTTTGGCATCATAATATACCGCACCCATCACATCATCTGTTTCCCAGCGCCAGTATTCCTGCCATTCCAGCTTTCCTCGAAGAAGCGCGCCATGATGCTGCAGTGCAAAATATTTCCATACCTTCAGCACATCCTCATCATCATGCGGATCTACCCTGCGGATCATACCACCGACATCTTTCCGGTCCGGAAGCTGTGTATCCTTGACCGTAAACGTCAGTTTATCCGAACAGACTTCCCAGCCCTGCTTTCTGTAAAAAGGAATCGAATAAGGGCACAGAAACGAGATGCTCTGATGCTGCAGCCGCATGTGTTCAAGTGATTTACGGATCAGCGAATGCATCAGGCCATGACCTGTATATTCCGGATAGGTTGCAACACCGGTTACACCGCCCATATCATATATTTTGCCATGAATATTGATCTTCATCGGATATACAACTATCTGTGATGCCAGATGTCCTTCAAAAAACCACCCGAGGACGTAAGATGAGTCAAAAACCGGAGCCTTGGAACGCTTCATTGCCGGATTTGTCCAGCCGGTACGCTCCATTTCCTTATCCGTTACCTGAAATGCATACCTGAACAGCTCATCAAATTCTTCTATATCTCCCTGTTCAAGTTTTCGAAGTATGAATCCATCCTGTTCCATATAAGCCTTCTTTATATTTTATGATATTTCATGCCTGACGTTTCATCTGCTCCAGACGTTCGATCGTACTTTGCACCTGCTGTTTTGAAACTGCCATCTGGCGCTGAAGATCTGCAATTTTGGACTGTACCATGACATCTACAAGTACATTATCAAAAAAAATATCAATTGCCTGTGTCAGACCATCACACCTGATCCGTACGTCATTCTGCATCTGAATATCGGACAGTTCCTTATTAAATCTCTGCAGTTCTTTCCCTGCCTGCTGTACCAGGTCCTGTGCTCTGGAAAGGCGTTCATGCTTGATAAAACTGCTGATCATCCCTCCGCCAAGGATATCAAAAATCCCCCAGTTTCTGGCCGACTTAAGACAGCCGTCCGCTTCATCCAGCGCACCCATCGCGCTTCTTCCTGCCGCAAGTGCTTCATCAATTTCTCTGATATACTCTTCTTTTGTCATTTACACCTCACGTTTTTGATTTATTCACATTTTAATGCGATTTATCAAGGAAGTCCATTGCTGTCATTCAGATTTAAGTATTCTTAATTTTTTATATCGGATTTATGCCGAAATCATGCAGCATATTTATCCTTCTCTTTTCCTCCCCATACGATATTCAGATGGCGACATCCCATACTGTTTCCGGAACTGTCTGTAGAAAAAGCTGCTGTTGTCATAGCCGACTTTGTCCATAATGACATCCACAGGAAGCTCTGTCGTATTCAAAAAACGTGCCGCCTCCCGAAGCTTTCTTGTTTTTAAAAGTTCCTTGAAATTATGTCCGGTATTTTTTTTCAACAGTCTGCTCAGATAGGAAATACTCTCTGCCTGCTTCCCCGCAAAGATTCCAAGCTGTGCATTTCTGTAATGCACATCAATATAGCGTACCATTTCATATACAAGATTCTGTTCCGCAACCGCCGGATTCAGTGTCTGTGCCGTAGGTGCAAAACGCATCAGATTCAGGAAAAGAAGTCCCATGGTATCCATATTAATGGCATCCACACCCTTTTTACGTCCTGCAAGCGTCCAGATCATATTTTCAATCAGATTCTGTACCGGTAAAAGTCCATGTGACTCAAAATGCAGATATCCGGGCATGTTCATATCAGAAAGAGACATGGTAATAAAATCCTTCAGCGCACTCTCTTCCTGCATCATACTGAGTGTTCCTGTGAAAAATTCCGGCAAAATGATAAAGTTTACCGCAATATCATCACTTCCCGCAGGAAGCAGCTCCTGTGCCACATACTGATTCAGAAGCAGAAGATCCCCTGCCTGCAGTACTACCTTTTCTGTATCATTGATGATGTGCGTCGTACTGCCCTGCACCATATAGACCATTTCCACATAATTGTGTGTATGACGCGGAAAATGGACAAAACGGGTATTGACGCGGATATCAATCAGTCTCCCCTTCTCCAGTAACCTTCCCGCATCAATTACGGACGTCCCGCCTTCATTATAAATCTTCATATCCACCGCGGAACACCCATCAAGAATTGACCGTTCCTCCGGTGTGATCTTCTTTAAGAAATCAAGCAGTTCTCTATTCAGCTTTTTTCCTTTCCATGCCTACCTGCGCATATTTACGATCATATTCAGGTTCTTTTCGTCTTTTCTCATATCGTATATCGTATCATGGTTTTATCTGCAAATAAAGTCTCTGTTTTTGATGATTAACGACCTTATTCCCTTTTCGTGTCTGTGATATTGTAAGCTCATAAAAGATAAAGACTGCGCTGCACGTCTGTATGGACGCAGCATGGAGGATCAGCATGAAGTATTACCTTGCAATTGACATCGGTGCATCCGGTGGTCGTCATATTCTCGGACATATGGAAAACGGCCTGATGGTCACTGAAGAAATCTACCGTTTTGATAACGGAGCAGTCAGAAATGATGGTGAACTGCTCTGGGATACAGACCACATTTTCTCTGAAATACTGTCCGGTCTGAGGGCATGCAAGTCGGCCGGTAAGATTCCCGTCAGCGTCGGAATCGATACCTGGGGCGTTGACTATGTCCTGACGGATGCAGACGGACATAAAATCGGAAAATCCTATTGCTACCGGGATGACCGCACTGACAGCGCAGATCAGGATGTATACCGGATCATTTCCGAAGAGGATCTGTATCTGCGTACCGGCATTCAGAAACAGATTTTCAATACCATTTACCAGCTGTCTGCACTGAAAAAGCAGGCACCGCAGGATCTTGAGCGCGCCGCACATTTTCTGATGATTCCGGATTATTTCCATTTTCTGCTCACCGGAATGTACTCCAATGAATACACCAATGCTTCCACCACGCAGCTCGTAAGCCCTGTAACCAAGACCTGGGATGATGAACTGATCGAAAAGCTCGGTTTTCCCATTTCCATTTTCCATGAACTGAAGATGCCGGGTTCCTTTCTTGGAGGATTTACCCCGGAGGTTCAGGCGCAGGTCGGCTTCGATGCCCAGGTGACCATTCCTGCCACACATGATACCGGTGCTGCTGTCATGGCAGTTCCATCCGTCAGTGCACATGGTTCCTATATCAGTTCCGGCACCTGGTCGCTCATGGGCATTGAAACAAAAGAACCGGTGATCTCCAGAGAAAGTCTGAATGCAAACTTTACCAATGAGGGCGGCTATGATTACAGATTCCGGTGCCTGAAAAACATTATGGGACTGTGGATGATCCAGAATGTCCGTCATGACACAGATGATCGTTACAACTGGACAGATCTGACCCGTATGGCACATGAAGCCCTCTCTTTTCCTTCCCGTGTGGAAGTGGATCACAGATGCTTTCTTTCTCCCGTCAATATGACCGAAGAAATCCGCGATTACTGCAGGCGTACTTCACAGGAAGTTCCGGAAACAGTCGGCGAAGTTGCTTCTGTTGTCTACCAGTCTCTTGCAGGGGATTATGCGCGAACTGCCGATGAAATTGAACTTCTCTCCGGCAAAAAAGTAGATACCATCAGTATCGTGGGCGGCGGCTCCAAGAGTCCTTTCCTCAATTCCCTGACAGCAGTCAAGAGCGGGCGTACGGTTCTGGCAGGTCCCGGAGAAGCAACTGCCATTGGCAATCTGACCGCACAGATGCTGCATGACGGCATTTTCAATGATCTGACTGCCGCCAGAAAATGTATTTATGACAGTTTCGGTGTCAGAAGATATGAACCGGACGGTGCCATCACCGATCAGTAAAAAACTGAATTTAAACCACGTGTAAAAAACACAGAAATGGAGAATCATATGAGTACAGTATCCACCGCTTATGAAGAAGCAAAAAAGATTTATGCCGCTGCAGGAGTTGACGCAGAAGGTGCCATTGCAAAGCTGAAGTCCTTCCCGATTTCTCTGCACTGCTGGCAGGGCGATGATGTTCACGGTTTTGATGCTGATGGTCCGCTGACCGGCGGCATCCAGACAACAGGTAACTATCCGGGAAAAGCTCGCACTCCACAGGAACTGATGGATGATATTGACAAAGTCTTCTCTCTCGCCCCCGGTCTGAAAAGAGTCAACCTTCATGCAAGCTATGCCATCTTCGAACCCGGAGAATGGGTCGACCGCGATGCTCTTCAGCCAAAGCACTTTGCCAAGTGGGTTGAATTCGCCAAAAAGAGAAATATCGGGCTGGATTTTAATCCGACACTTTTTTCCCACCGGATGGTAAAAGATAATCTTACACTTTCAAGCCCCGACAAGAATGTCAGAGATTTCTGGATCCGTCATACGCAGGCCTGCATCCGCATCTCTGAATACTTTGCCACGGAACTGGGCGCACCCTGCCTGATGAATATCTGGATCCCCGATGGCTATAAAGACGTTCCCGCTGACCGTCTCGGCCCCAGAGCACGTTTCAAGGACAGCCTGGATCAGATTCTGGATATTCCCTATGACAAGAGCAAGGTGCTTGTATGCCTTGAATCCAAGGTATTCGGTATCGGTATGGAATCCTACACTGTAGGCTCTTCCGAATTCACAATCAGCTATGCAGCTCATAAAGGTATCCTTCCCCTGATGGACAACGGACATTATCACCCGACAGAAACCGTTTCCGACAAGATTCCTTCCATGCTGCTCTTCAATGATCAGATCGCGCTGCACCTGACACGTCCTGTCAGATGGGATTCCGATCATGTGGTTCTCTTTGATGATGAAACAAAAGAAATTGCAAAGGAAATTGTCCGCAACGATGCCATGGACCGCGTAAAACTCGGCCTTGATTTCTTTGATGCCAGCATCAACCGGATCAGTGCCTGGACCGTTGGCCTTCGTAACGCTGAAAAAGCTCTTCTGTATGCACTGCTTCTTCCAAATGCACAGATGAAACAGCTGCAGGATAATGGAGAATTTTCAAAGCTGATGATGCTCTCCGAAGAAATGAAATCCTATCCGTTCGGTGCTATCTGGGACCACTACTGTGAATCCGAAAATGTGCCCGTTCGTGAGGCATGGTATGACGAAGTGGAAAAATATGAAAAGGATGTCCTTGCTAAAAGAGTATAAACAGAAAATCTGATCTGAATAAAAATGATATGTCTGTCGAAGCAGTCTGCAGGTACAGACAGAATGGAGAATAAGAAATGAGTACAATCTATGATAATGAGTTTATGCAGGGCTTTATGAGAATGGCTGATGACGGTTTTCAGCAGGGCTGGCATGAGCGTAATGGCGGTAATCTTTCCTATCGTATGAAGCCGGAAGAAGCGGAAGCGGTAAAAAGTTATTTTACCCCTAAGGAATGGCAGCCGATCGGAACCAGCGTTCCGAAGCTTGCCGGAGAATTTTTCCTCGTAACCGGCAGCGGCAAGTATTTCAGAAATGTGATGATCAAACCGGAAGATTCCATCTGTATCATCGAAATTGATGACAGAGGTGAAAACTATCGCATCATGTGGGGACTTGTAAACGGCGGGCGCCCGACCAGTGAGCTTCCGAGCCACCTGATGAATCATGAGGTGAAAAAGGTCCGGACAAACGGTAAATACCGCGTTATCTATCACGGTCATCCGGCCAACCTGATCGCTCTGACTTTTGTTCTGCCGCTTGAAGATAAAGTCTTCACAAGAGAACTGTGGGAAATGGCTACAGAATGTCCCGTTGTATTCCCGGACGGCCTTGGTGTGGTTCCGTGGATGGTTCCCGGCGGACGTGATATTGCCGTTGCCACCAGCAAACTGATGGAAAAATACGATGCAGCCGTATGGGCTCATCACGGTCTGTTTGCAGCCGGCGAAGATTTCGACCTGACCTTCGGCCTGTTCCATACCATTGAAAAATCTGCTGAAATTCTGGTCAAGGTAATGTCCATGGGCGGCGTCAAGCGTCAGACCATTACGCCGGATGACTTCAGAAATCTTGCAAAGGACTTCCATGTCACTCTGCCGGAAGAATTTCTGTACGAGAAATAAATTACAGGTTTCCCAATTGAAATGAACCGCAATGGCAGTTCATTTCAATTGAGCACGCTTCGCATGTTCCGTCATTCAAAAGGGAGTGTTGCAAAATGATTGATTTTTAATCATCGGACAACACTCCCTTTCTTTTTTACATTTATAAATGTTTTTTGAATAAATCTATTATTCTTTTTCGTAGTGATGTGTATCAGGTGTAACCTTAATAAGCCTGCACAGGTTTCATTGTCTCAGGCTGTCTTTTTCAGCGGATGAAGTGATTCTTTCAACCTGTCACCCTGAATCCTGGAATGCAGTTTGTTTATGTCATAGCCTATCACCAGAAAGAGAAATTCAGTTTTTACATTGGTTTTGCCACGTGTAAGGAATCTTTTGTACTGATAATCACTTTTCAGTACACCAAAGGCCCCTTCAACCTGAATCGAACGGTTCATCCTCAACAGTGTTCCTGTTTCTGACATGATGTTTTCATATGACTGCTGTCGGTATCTTATAAATTCTTTTGAGACGCATATCTTCCGGTTGCCGGAACTTTTTGTACACTTCCCCTTAAAAGGGCATCCGCTGCAGCCTTCACACTCGTAATGGCTCGTTTCGGATACGAACCCGCTGCTGCTTTTGCTTCTTCCTGTATATCTGAATGTCAGTTTTCTGCCAAAGTGGCAGGTATATTCATCCTTTTCAGCATCATAGGGCATGTTTTCACGTCTGCCTATGTCGTTCCGGAAGCTTTTCTTCTTCCATTTCTCATACGTCTGGGGTTTTATATATGCTTTCTGCCCGTTATCATCCAGATAAACATAACCTTCTTCACTTTCATATCCTGAATCAGCCGTGACACTTTGATATTTATGGCCGCTCCGTTCCTTCATGTTCTCCAGCATGGGCTTTAATGTATGGAGGTCGTTACGGTCTGAAAACACCCCGACCCCGGTAATGTACTCAGACTCAACCCCGATCTGCAGGTTGTACCCCGGCTTGAGCTGCCCGTTCATCATATGGTCTTCCTTCATGTGCATGAAAGTCGCATCCGTGTCAGTTTTTGAATAGCTGTTTCTCCCTTCAAACCTGCTCCTGGAAAGGTCATAATTATGCTGACGTTCAACATATGCTTTGGCCTCGTCATGCTGCTTCTGGAGCTTGCACGGGCGGTGGCCGCTTCCATATACAAATGTGATGCCCTGCCTTATACATTCCGCCCCAAGGAATGAGAACACGGCATCAAGATCATGCCCTGCTGTTTCGGCATTGAACGTGAACTCCTGCATGTAATCATGGTTGACCGCATCGATCAGCGTCATGGCCTTATCGTGCATTTTTGCCTCGTTTTTCAGGACCGCTTTCTTCCATACAAAGCTGTAACGGTTTGCGTTTGCTTCAATTTTTGTCCCATCAATAAAGACATTTTTATAGCTGACTTCCCCTGCAGAATGCAGGGCATTCACCAGCTGATAGAAAAGCCCTTCTATGGCAGCTGCAGCATAAATATGTCTGAAACGGTCAATAGTGGAATGGTCCGGGGCAGGGGCACCTGCAAGGAGCCACCGGAAGTTGATATCACGGCGGCAGGATTTTTCAACCTCCCGGCTTGAATAGATGTTCTCTGAATAGGCGTAGACGAGGATCTTAAACATGGTTATCGGTTCGAGGGCAGGTTTTCTTCCTTTGGAAGAGTAAGCCGCATACAGTTCTGTATAATCAAGTCCCTCCAATACATGGCTTAGCAGACGAACCGAGTCATCATCCGGAATAAGGCCTTCCAGATTTAATGGCAAAACCAGTTGATATGAATCCTGAAATTGAGTATAATTTTTATGGTTGATTATCTTACTAGTCATGAGTTAATTATACTACTGGCAGGCGCTTTAGCGCCTGCCTTTTACAGTATTCAGACAAAAAAGGAGCCGTTGTTCCATAACTGATTTCAAATCTCAGTTATTTTGCAACAGCCCCTTTTTT